>JAYTJV010000112.1:0-27952 GCA_043730825.1 Pseudobdellovibrionaceae bacterium | reverse complement strand
CTGAAAATTATGCAGAAGTGCGGCTACTTAAACTCTAAGTACGCACTCAACTGGCTTTATAACGAATGTGGATAACCCACAAAAAGAAGAAAGAGCTTTAAAACTGACCAAGTTTTAAACAACCCTGATTCTTTTACTTAAGCACTCCCCACCTCTGCAGAATTTACCTCGCTATGGTATAAATTAGGGGCATGAAATACGTTCTCATACTCCAATTTCTATTGATAAGCTTTTTAACCGACACTGCCTTAGCTAATACAATTAGCTGTAAGGACCTGTTGCGGGAAAAACAGAAGACCCCTTTTTCTGATGTTCCAGTTGATTTGCTTAGTCATTACGACAAAGAGACTGGAAGTATGACCGTTAAAGAAATCCAAAAATTAAATGCTCAAACTTTAAATGACTTTACAAGCTACCGTCCTAAAAAGACAGGCAGTTTACGTGAAAGCATCACATACAAAGAAGCTGAACATCTTTTAGATCTTATGCGCAAAGAGCTAATTGGACCGCACATCGATGAGAAATACGAAAGAACCGAATGCAAAACTGGCTTCTGTTTTGGACGCGCTTATTTATCTCATCGAATGGTAAAAAATTTGAAAGTTCAGCCCGACTCAATTCGCAAATTTTGGTCAGTTGGTGAAATGCAGGCTAAAAACGAAACCGTTAAGTGGCAATTCCATGTTGCGACAGTTGTTTATGTTGAAGGCAAAGGCTGGATGACACTTGATACAGTTAATGAAAAGCCAGTCTCGGCTGCGCAATGGTTTTCTCAAAATATCGAAGAAAGTACGGATGGTCGCGTTCGCATTTATGTAACGAACGCACTCAAGTTTGGCGTAAGCCTTGGTGCATACGATAAGTACGAAATGGGATTTAAGTCGACTCGGGAAGATGACTTTTATCATCACTACTTCGTCGATCATACTCGCCACTACTTTTTCCAAAATCCGGATAAGTTACGTCAGGCTGATACTAAAACCTTAAACCCTCCATAGATCATGCGTTTGCCATCGAACGGGACTAAGTCAGGTCTCATTTTCTCAATTCGTGGATCCTGCATAACTTTTTTTAAAACTCGGTCCCGATGAGCTCTGGATTTATAAACAATCCAGGAAAAGAAAACCGTTTCATTTGGTTTAAGTTTTACACTTTGTGGAAATGATGTGTGTTTTCCTTTTTTAACATCGTCAGCAATACATTCATAATAATCCAAAGCGCCGTGATCCATCCAGACCTTACTTGCAAGTTTTGCGACCTTGCGATAAGCTTCGACGTTCTTTTTAGGCACTGGTAAGACAAATCCATCTATATAATTTGGCATGCTCGAATCCTTTTCAATTGCTAAGAAAATTGGTTTAGGTAATAGATTACTTGCTCAATCCAGTTGTCGCAATAAGAACTCGAAAAAGTGTCACAGTTGGTTTTCAATATCAGTTTTCACATTTTCTATCGCGAGCTAAGTTTCGCTTAGTAACTTTTTTTCTCGAACGTTTAGCTGTCTGAACTCTAAAACTAGACCTCGATCTTGGATTCAATTTTGAGATTCTGTGCTAATTTTAATTAAGCTCTTATTACGGTATTAGTCTTGAACTAAGGAGGTCTCATGGACACCCTGAAAGAACGACTGCAAAAGCCAACACCTGGCTTAAGCACTTCAACTATTAGTCTTTTAAAATATTCAGCTGCGGAAATTAAAAAACTGGTAGCGGCCGTTAAAAGAGACGGTCATGTTATTCTAAGAAATCATTTTCAAAAAGAACTTATTCAAAAATGGAACGAAAACTTTTTACCACTTTTACATGAGCATATCGAACGCGAAGGTCACATTAAAAATCGCGGCACAAATCGGTTTTATGTCACTCTTCCATTTGAGGGAATGTGGAATGAACCTAAAATCTATGAAGATCCAGATGTCCTAGCAATTTGCGAACAATTAGTTGGACCGGATATGGTGATGTGCCAGCTTGCGACCGATACCCCTCTTTATGGATCTGAGCATCAGGAAATACATCGAGATGCTCCACCACTTTTTGCAGAACTTGATCACGAGACTCCGCCGTTTCAGTTGGCAGTTAATTTTCCGTTTGTAGATGTGACGAATGAAAACGGTCCATTCGAAGTCGCCCGTGGAACTCATATGATGACAAAAGAAGAGGGCTTAAGAAAATTGCGAAATGGTCGTATTGATATCGAACCTGTTTTATTGAAAGCAGGCGACGTGATGATTCGTGATGTGCGAGCACTTCATAGAGGAACACCAAATAAAACTTCTACCCCACGGCCTATGGCTGTTATTGGCTACAGCCGAAAGTGGCTCTTAAGACCGGAAGTGAATATTCAGATTCCAGAAGTTGAGTTTGCTAAATTATCTGAAACTGCAAAAAAACTTTTGCGGTTTAATCCCGTTGTTGAGTCGTTAGCCTCTGTCCCTACGCTAGAAAAATATCAGGCTTTTGCTTACTAGACTTTATCTTTCGCGTGCTCCTCTGAACGAACTCGAAATCGAGGCCTACGGTAAGAGGTCGTTTTCGGATCATCAAATGATTTTTGAATATACTCTATTTGTCTTTCGACCATTTTATCAAAAACATAAAGAAGCTTATCGTGCTGCCTTGATTTTATATCAAAATTCACTTTGTGGCCTAATAATTCAATCGAGTGATGAATAGCTTCAATAGTCGAGTAGCAATTTTCCGCAGGTTGTTTTCGAACGCGAAATCTTGAAGGACCTGGAGGCGTGAAACAAATTCTTGGAACAGATTTTAAGTTTTCGCTGAGCCTCATCGTTTTTCGGGCCGTCGCCCATGTGCCGTCAATCACAAATAAAGTTGGAATCTGATCGGAATTAAAAATGAAATCTTCATTCTTTTCGCAAGCCACGTTTGAGATATCAAGAGACTGCCGCCCCGGATAAAGAATAAAAGGCTGAGTTTTGGGATTTTTCAGAATCTGATTTACTTTGGCGTTATGAGTGTAATCTTGCCCAGCTACGAACTCTGAATTTTCCAAAATCAGATGAGACATTCTTCCAGTCGCTATTCTTCTTCTTACTTCGATTGGATGAATTAAGATTACAAATTTAATTTTAGGATCAAATCTTTGAATATGCTCACAGTAACAGCTAAAATTCGGCTGCATACAGGTCATACAAATCGTTCTGACTTGAGGCGCACTATTCAGAAGTTCTTCCCGGCGCAAAAAATACTTTTTTAAATCCAACGAAGACTCATTTCCGAAAACAAGCTTTTGTACTTCTAGTTTGCCTTAAGCTCGTCTTCGATCAAGCCTTTTAAACGAGAATAAGATAGCTCTTCAAGCTTTCGACCGTTTACGAAGATCGTAGGGGTACCGCTTACTCCTAGCGTTGGACCTTCTTTAAAGTCCGCTTCAACATTTGCAATCGTTCCAGGATCTTTCATGTCTTCTTGGAATTTAGCTACATCAAGATTCATGCCTTTGGCGATTTCCTCAAACTTTTTATTTTGCGGAGCTTCTTGATGAGTCCAATCTGTTTGGTGAAAAAGCTGCGCCTGCATTTCCCAATACTTTCCCTGCTTACCGGCTGCTTCTGTCGCAAGGGCCGCAAGTTTAGAATTGCTATGGTAAAGCATATATCGAACAACAAAACGGACTTTGTCCGGATATTCACTTAAGAGTCCCTTAACAGTTGGATAAAAGGCAGCACAAGATTCACACTCGGGATCTAGAAATTCAACGATAGTCACTTTTGCATTCGGATTGCCTAAACTTGGACTATGAAATTTTACCAGCTGCTCGGGAGGTAGCCGAGTTACAGAAACTTGAGGCTCTTTCTTAAAAGTGTAAGATGCGATAGCAAAAATCACCAAGATTGCGCTAGCTGTAAGAAGTAAAATTTTATTATTTTTCATCATGGTTAAATCCCTATCGTTTTTTTTAAGTTAGATTTGTGAAGGAGAATAAGAGTTAACAAAATTAAAAATCCCAGTAAAGACATCAAGGGTATTGATAAGAACCCAAACAAATCAAGTTGCCGTTCCGTACAGGAGATTCCAGAAGTGCAAGGCGTGATCGATGGGGTGATCAGTTTATAATAAAGAAGATTATGGTAAATTGCGATAAGTAGCCCAATCACTATTATGGGCAAAGAATAGAGATGAATATTTCGATCTTCATTTGAAAAGCCCACCCAAAGTATCACAACAAGAGGGAACATAAAGATGCGCTGGTACCAACAAAGATCACATGGTGGAAGCTTCATAAAGTAAGAAAGAAATAAACTTCCTACGGTTGCAACCATGCTAACGACCCAAGCTAGATAAAGAAAACGATTACGGCTCATGGGCTTAAACCTAGCCCCGAAAATCGATTTTGAGCATCTAATCTTGATATTTTTTGAATTACAAATGTCAAATGGCGCTAGGCGAAATTAAGGTTCTGGGGGCTTGTCTTTCGCATTTCTCAAAACGCTGAACATAATCCCCATCATTCCGAACCCAAATGCAATGGCGCTGATTAAATCTCCGGAGCTCATGCGATAAAAACCGAAGCCTCCGAATACACAGACGACTGTTAAGGCTAGAGATATCCAGATACGCTTTTGGCGATTCATATCTGATCTAACTATCCGATCCTTTCGGTCCGGTCATTAAGAAATCTAAAGCTCAATTCAAATTTGGGCAACTTGAGCCCCTTTCTTGCAACAACTGAAATGTAGTAAACGAACTAACATCTAATGGAATTGGATACATTACATGAAACTACTCTTGACCTCAATTGCGCTCATGACAATTTCTTTTACAGCTTACGCTGACACTTCAATTTTAGAAAAAAACTTAAACAATGTGGATTGCGAATCAAAATTGCAGATGCTTTTAGACAAGAGAAATTCCGCGGGCCCAGTAGTTCCAGTATAAACAATCACTGACTGGATCTTTGATTTTAACAGGCTCATGAAATTCAACTTCCGCCTGAATTTTTTCAAAGCCTGAAAGCTTAAAGAGATGAGTTAAGAATGCATCGTCATCGACAAACGCAACAGTTCTTAACGGCTGATAAGAAAGTCTAAATGGCTGAACCCAAGCTCCAACATCGTGTGCGACTTCGAAAGCTCCCCGTCTCCAGGTTTTACTTTCAGAAATACAAGTTGTACCCGCTGGAAAAATGGCAACACGATTTCCATTCTTTAAAGCTTCACGAATGCTCTGTTTTGCAAGAGTCCGTGAAGTCCCCACTTCTCTTTGGACAAAAACAGTATCTATTTTTTTCGCAGCTTTACCAAATATAGGCCACTGACTTATTTCTTTTTTAGCAACGAAAGATATATCAGGGACGGAACTCATCAGGACCGGAATATCCATATAGCTAATATGATTACCAACAAACAGAACTGATGGATCTGCCGAAACTTTTCCGTTTACGACAAGATCCATATTGAAACGAGCCAAAATACTTTGGGCCCACTCCATTTTAATTAAAGTTAAATTTTGAGCGGGGTCGTTCGATTTCTGAAGGGCTTTATAAGTCTCAGTGAAGACCCCGATCGAGTTTTTGAGCGAATCAGCTGTTTTCATAGGGCTCAGTTTATTCCACATAAGCTGAGTTCATATTCAAGTTTCGGTTAAAAGTAAACTTTGTTCGTTAACAAAACACTGACAAACTTGAATATTAGAGAATTATTTTTTAGGGATAAAGCGACTTCCGGTGCCTGAACCGGCCTTTACCGGAGTTGACTTGGTTTCAACCTTTGCTTTTGAGGTGACTGGCTTCAGGGGCTTAATATCTGTTTTCGCGTAAACTTTACGCTCTTCACGAGGTTTTGCTTTAACAAATACCTCCATATCCTCGAATCTGATCAGGCTTACTTTATTCAGACCGTAAGCTTTAACGCCTTCTTCGGTAACGGCTTTGATTAGTCCATTAAAACCGGAATGACCTAAACTTTTTCCAGCAATTCGGTAACGAACTTCGACATAGTCTTTAGCTTTAAGCTTCGTATTGATCTCGGAAACATCGCTAGTTCCGAGATCTTCGCTCAAGACTTTCAGTATTTCTGCTTGTTTCATGAAATCCTTTTTTAAGTATGGCGTCTTGATTTCTTAAAGCACGCACTTAACAGTTGCGATCTTCACAAAACTTTTAATTGGAGCCAAAAATTCAACATTCGGCACTCTTGCGCAAACAGCCTCAGCTTCGCTTTCGATAAAAACCGGCTGCTCTTGTGCTAACCATTCACTAACTTTAAAAGTTACAAGAACGCTCATGATTCCTTGTCCAGTTTCCCAAGTACAAGTCTCTGGATTGGCGGAAGTCATGTTTTTTGAGTGAGCCCTCTTAACCTTTGAACGTGGGCTGATACATGAACGTAGCTGCTCACGATACTGGTTGGCTTTCACATATTCTGCAGGAAGCATATATGGACGATCGTCGTACCAAGCTTCATAATACTCAATCGGATAAATTGGACCTAAAAGATAGGGCTGACCATGGCAAAAAAGATATCGAGCGTCTTTGATATCAAGACCAAAATAAGTTTCGAACCCAGCGCGTTCGCGATGTGGATAGTAAAGTGATGAGAAAACTTTGTGCTGAACTGATTTGTTAGTTCTTAAATCAGTCACGGATTTTTGTTGCTCAATGCTCATCGCAGTTTCTGGATAAGCTTGTGCAGTACAAGCAGCCAAGCGAATACGTAATTGCGCGTTTGTCGGGCTCACGTAATTTCTTGGATCACTTTTATTTGAAATCGAACAACCCACCGTCATAATCTGAAGTAATTTTTCAGCTTTAGTCGACAACTGTGGCTGTGGCTGTGGCTGTGGTTGTGGCTGTGGCTGTGGTTGTGGCTGTGGCTGTGGTTGTGGTTGTGGTTGTGGCTGTGGCTGTGGTTGTGGCTGTGGCTGTGGTTGTGGTTGTGGCTGTGGTTGTGGTTGTGGCTGTGGTTGTGGTTGTGGTTGTGGCTGGGGTTGTGGCTGTGGTTGTGGTTGTGGCTGTGGCTGTGGCTGTGGCTGTGGCTGTGGTTGTGGCTGTGGCTGTGGTTGTGGCTGTGGCTGTGGCTGTGGTTGTGGTTGTGGCTGTGGCTGTGGCTGTGGCTGTGGTTGTGGTTGTGGTTGTGGTTGTGGCTGTGGTTGTGGTTGTGGTTGTGGAGTTGGTGCCGTGCTTTGGCATATGAGGCAACTCATTAAAACTGTACCGCCTGGAGCACAAGTTCCTGTTTGCAAATCTAAAACTGGTGGTGCATCGGGATCTTGTGGCGGTTCATCTTGTTGATTTTGTGCAAATGCGAAACTTGAATGAGCGATCAACACAAGAGTGCAAAACGCCAATGATAATTTATTTTTCATAATTCCCCCGATTGCTCAAGCCTAGGATAGATCAATTTAATTTTCAAACTCATTTGTGGATTTTAACTGGACTCTATAGCGCGAAGTTTAAAAAGACTGCAACATATGTGGCTGATTTTCGAAAATACGTAACGACTTTTGACATCAAATGGGGCTTTCCCTTTCGTAGACTAAACCCCTGTGAGTATATAAACGAGAGACAATAGAAGGAGATTCCAATGGCAGAACAAGCACAAACTCTTCCTCCACATTTTTCGATCAAAAATTTTAGTGACTTCAAAAAAGCAGCGGATTTGACTTTCGCGAACTTTGCGAAACACGATATCATGACGCTTGCAGCAGCATTGGCTTTCTATACGTCACTTTCGTTAGCACCTATGTTAATTATTTTACTTTCCATTGCAAGCTTAATGGGCAGTAGCTCACAAACTCAGCTGATAGATCAAATTCACGGACTTTTAGGTGATCAAGCAGCGCAAGCAATCGATGCCATTATTGATAGCACAAAAGAGAAACCGCAAATGCGGAGTTTCGCAGGCATCTTCAGTGCACTCTTGCTTTTGTTCACCGCAAGCGGAGTTTTTGCCCAATTACAGCTATCATTAAATGTTATTTTTGAAACAACGAGCAAAGCAAGTGCTGGCATGTGGGGGTGGATTCGAAAACGGATCCTATCCATGGGCATGGTCATTACTTTGGGATTTTTAGCCTTAGTCTCGCTGGTCTTGAGTACTCTTTTGGCTTTTGTCTTTAAGGGCGAAAGTCAGATTTGGCAGATTTTAAACTTCGTTGCGACAATCACTGTTTTTTCGGCCCTATTTGCCATCATCTTTAAGTATTTACCGGATATCAAGATCCCGTGGAAAAGTGCCTTCATTGGCGGACTTGTAACAGCAGTTTTGTTTGCAATTGGAAAAGTTTTAATCGGTCTTTACTTAGGGAAAAGCGCAGTTGGCTCTGCATACGGGGCAGCAGGATCCCTGATTGTGCTATTATCTTGGGTCTATTATTCTGGAATCATTTTGTTTTTAGGAGCTGAAATCACAAAACTTCAGATCCCAGCGAAACAAGAAAACCAGGCAGCTCCGACGTAATCTTAACATTTGCCACTGACAAAAATCGTCAGTGACAAAAAATTCGTCAATATTTTCAAGTAGAGAGCGATTTGTTTTGCGTAGAGACCAGTTAATTCGCACAGCTCATGTACCGACAAGATTTTTTTATTTTTCTGTTAATATAAGCCTTTCAAGCTTACAATTCGTTTCAATGAGAAATTTAATTTTCACACTCCTAACAAGTTTACTCTTATCAACGATCCCCGGCCTGACCTATGCGATGCCGGCAGAAGTCTTACTCATTCGTCATGCAGAAAAGCCGACAGAAGGCGATGAGGGCATGGAGCTTTCTGAAAAAGGTTGGTTACGTGCCAATGCCTTGCCGCAACTTTTCAAACAACCGGAATTCAAAAACTTAATGGAACGTCAAGTTGTCCTCATTGCGATGGCACAAAAAAGACCAAACTCTTCCATTAGACCTATTCAAACTTTAAAGTATCTATCTGAATCCCTCATGATTAAAATTGAAACTCCGTACACACGAGATGATTATCAATTCCTAGTCAATCAGCTCAGGAAAAATCCTTACTTCAATAATAAAACAGTTATCATTTGCTGGGAAGGCACGGTTCTATCCAGTATTGCCAAATCTCTGGGAGTATTCCCAGTTCCCGAACTTCGCAAGCGAGATTTTGATCGCGCTTGGGTCGTTAGTTTCAATCAAAATGGAGCAATAAGTCGCTTTCAAGACTTACCCCAAAGACTTTTACCTAACGACCCCATTCGATAAATAATTATGCTGACACCCTCGGAAACTTCTCCATACTTATTTTAACCGGGGGTTTTCGTGAAAATATTATTACTTAGCGTTGCGATGGTTTTTTCGAACTTTGCTTTTTCTGCACCCGTTCCGCTTGCACCTGGAATTTATAGGTACGAAGATTTTAAAGTCGTATTAAAAAAGCGGTTCGAAACGGTTTACGCTTTCAACGATCAGGGTCGGAAGAGAATGCAAGAGCTATTCAAACAAAATTATACTTGCGAACACACCGGCCGAGAAATTTTTCTTTGCTCACATTTTGAGTCAACTGAAAATGCAAAGGCAGAAGTATTTGAGAAAGTTCGAAACGAGCTTTCTCCACTGAAATTGGAAGTTGAAAAAGCTTTTGGCGACCCTAGCCTAGTTTCCGAAGGTGATACACTTCAAGAGTGGGAAGTTCCACAGAAAATCACATTCAATAAGAAAGTTTATCCGAATTACCGCTATCTCGTCACAGCCAACATGGAAAAAATATTCTTAGGGAACCCTGCAGTTGAAACATTTATTTTTGGAGAGAATAAAATAATTCAATATTCTTTTTTCTTCCCAGTTAGCGAATCAGATACATCTTATTATTTGTACTTAGCACTTGGGGAATTTAAATTTTAATTACTTAAGTCCTCGGCTGCGCGGTCGATATCTTCAGCTGTCATCCCGCGCTTGCAGTAATGATAAATTCCTAAATTATAAGCTGCTTGATCCATAAAATTCCGACTCGTGTATGGGACAGATTTATAATTGGGCAGCTGTTCCATTCCGCGAGTGTATTTGATTGTCCTCAACGCGTAATAGTTACTATCGACGACGTCAAGATCATAGCCCTGTTCAGTTTTCATCATATCAATCACAAGCCATGCATGTGATTCAATTCCCTTCATTTGAAGCTTTTGATAAACGATTCTTTTCTGCCGCTTCACTAATTTATAAGTCTCATCCATCATTCGAGATAAAACTCTTGGTTCTACTTTGTAATGACCAGATAATCCTCGAATAAAACCAAGGCCAAGAGATCCATCACCTAGTTGCCAATTATTGAGAGCACGTTGAACAAACTCTTGGTTATCAAGTGTGAATTCAGAAAAATTATGGTAGCCGGGGATCTCGACGACCCCCCGACCGTTCGCGAGCCAACCAATAATTTTTTCAACCTGAAACCGACCTGGCTTAGGCATATGAGGATGATAAACTGCTAAGTGCTGAGCAGACCGTGTGAGCATTGAATGCCACCAACAAACGCCCGCATCAAAGAGTCCACCATCATTAGTAAAGGCAATCAAATTTTTCTGTGAATAAAAAAGGCTTTTAAAATAATCAGGGTCACGCGCCACCTGACAAAATTCTTTGCGGCTTCGAGCAGGCTCGACCCCAAGTTTATTAATTTCAGCAAAACCTAAATTAAGAAAAAAGAAAACAAAAACACCAAAGACCTTAAGCATCCATCACTCCCAAGTATTCCTAATTGAAGCAATGCTTAAAAGAAAAGTAAACTTAAACCAACAATCCAATCCTTTATTTTCCCCGCCACGATGGCGCGGGCGGCGAGCCGGGGAAACAGCGTTCACACGGATGGATGCTTTACGCGACAGCAATCACTGCTGTAAAAACCCAAATCCCCTAGGGGACGCAAGCAAACGTATCCCGCTCCCTATCCCGAAACCCAACTCCATTCAAACCGCCATCACGATCCACTGTGATCGAAAATTCCCGGTCATCAAGGGTTTTGATATTGTAAACCAAGAATTCATTCGACGGAATGACTCCAGCTGATTCTTGTGACAGATTAGAGGTTAACAAAAATGTTTCGTCACCAATCTTGACCGTGTCACCTGCAAATGAATAATCAAGTCTTGTAACTGACTCAGATTTTACACAAGTCACAGTCATCGTTTCAGTCGGAATAAATTTTGAAATAACTGTATAAACACTACGATTTAATAGTGCGGCTGCTTCAGCTGATTTAAGGCATCTAACGCCTCCGGAGTCGCCAACACCTTGCCGAGCGGCTGCGGAACTTGAATCTGCAGCAATTCCCGCTTTTAACTCGACGTTCAAGCCTTTATCGGAATTCGTATCGTTACCATTAAGCTGAAAAGATTCGACCTGACCCTGCTTGTTGAATTTTCGACTGATCATTACGTTTACTTTTGAACCGGTAAGAGATCCCGTCGCGCCTTGAGTTGTCACATCGCCATTGGCGGCGATCACGACGGGAGCCTGAATAGATCGCTCATCTGGAAAACTGACACACTCACCATTATAAGAGCCCGCAAAAGGCGCTATCAGCTGAATACGATAATCCATTTCAGGGACTGGCGTTCCAGCTCCACTTTCAGTTCCATTATTATTATTGTTGTTGTCATCATCATTATCAGAATCAGCACATGCGCTTAAGAATAAACTTAAGATAAGTGAAACTGAAATCGTACAGGTCTTCGTCATCAGTTTATTTACACCAAATTGTGATTTCATTCTTTACTTCCTTCTTTAAATTTCATTTTTAGAATATCGAATTTTGTTCTTCGAACTAAAATCCTACCGTCAGAGTATTTTGAAAAGAAGCGAATAGCCTTTCACTGTTTACTTGCAAAGAATATCCGAATATTTGGGATCTCGATTTAAAAAATATTTTTAAAATACATACAATTATTCGTTGATCAAAGCATTGAGTTGTTCAGAGAAAAATTTCGCAGCCAGATCATGTCCATGCTGATTCATGTGAATGACATCCCACCACAGAAGACCAGAGTCTTTATTCGCATTTGAACTCATGTAATCATAAAACTTGAATATTGGAATGGAATAAGTTTGACCCACTAATGTCATGATTGAGTGATTATTTGTAGCATAAAACGTCGGCACTTCATTTGTGATAGCTTCGTGTGAAAATACAGTTTTAATTTTTAACGATTGGTTGAGCTCTGCAATATCAATGAGTGATTTCTTAAAATCATCGTTTGCACCATCATTCCAACCTAAATTGACGACTAATACATCAGGCCTTAAGACTTCGAGGATTTTTTTATACTCAAGCAGAAGGGTTCTTGAAACTTTACCCTGAAGCGAAAAATTGATGCCAGCGATGTCTCCACCTGATTTTAATTTTAAATTTTGAATAGCTTGGGCAAGAAAACTACTTTCCCGGGTGTTGGCGCCTTCCCCCCAGGTCTGGGAAGTTCCCATAAATGCAATGAGCTTTTTAGGCCTTTGCATTTCGAGTTTCACAAACGGTCTATAAATAATCTTTACAGGCTGATCTTTTGAGTACCAAAAAATTTCGTCATCTCTAAAAAGTGGCTTCTTCCTAACAGTTCGAACATACATTTGAGAAATGACAGGTTCAATTTTTAATTCTTCTTTTTGAGGGAAAAAGTTTGATTCAAAAAGAGCTATAGAATTTCTGCGCCAGGCCTCGAGCTTATTTTCTCTTGGGTGACTGACTCTTTTTTCCATCGGAGCGAGATCAATGTAGTAGCGATGGCTCCAAACGTAAAAATCAAAAAGGGTAAAGCTTAAGAGAATGACCAGACCTGATATTTGCAATGCGGCGAAGGGAATTAGATTTTCCCATCTGAAACCTTTTTGCTTTAAGTAAAAAACCAGAGCTATTCCTACAGTCAAAACCATGATCAAACCGAAAGATAAAATGAGGATTCTAAAATCTTGTTTTGGTGCAAACGAATCTTGAAATATTATTTGGCCTGTTTGGTCCAATATGGCTACATCATCTAACAGCGCCTGATGAATCCCCGTTTTAAACGAAAGAATCGACGAAAACGAATCGGGCTTCTGAAAATGATAAAACATCCCACCCGCAGTAAGCTGAACTTCGTTGCTTAAGATTTTAATTGATACGTGTTCCCAAGACTCTTGAGAGAAAGTAAAAACCATTTCATCACGCATTAGAATTCTGCCGTTGTAATCAAGCTTAAAAAATCCGCTTGGGATGAGCTGATTTTGACTGAGTCTAAAACCATAGCGAGCATTTTTGTCTTGAAGGAAATAGATCCAAACATAAGAAGCTGGCTCGAATTTGACATTAAATTTAATTTCCTGAACGGGAATAATTCGGTTTAAGATAAGTTCGTTAAAGCCATGCCATTCACTCAAGTTTAGCTGATTTCCTGCAAAGACTTGCCTCTGCTCGATAAAACCCATGGTTCCCATGGGCCAACAGCAGTTGGTGCTAAGCCTCTTCATGGAAAGCCAATTCTTTTGCCGACTTAAAGTGTGAATACTTTTAGCCAAGAATTGGTTTAAAACAAAAGCGTTTAATAAAATTAACGCCATCATAAAAATGAGAGCAAACTTTTTAGTCTGAGGTTTCATACCGAACAGTTTCGAATTTTTTTCGAAGGTCTTGAAGCTCTAAAGCGTTAAGCTGGGACTTTTCAATTACGTGATTGCCTAGAACTAAGATATCCATATCAGTTTTTATAAAACAAACGAAGGCATCGAAGGGTGTGCAAACGATGGGTTCTCCGCGTACATTGAAGCTTGTATTAACAAGCACCGCATGACTTGTTTTTTCTTCGTATCGCTTAAGTAAACTCCAAAGTTTTTGATTCGTCTTTTGATCAACGGTTTGAACTCGCGCAGAGCCATCAACATGCGTAATTGCAGAATAGCTAGATTTTTCTAAATCTCTTTTTTCACCGACGCTTAATACTTGAAAATTTTCTGGCAGTTTCTTTAGTTCAGAATCCTGTAATTGAGCCGTTAATAGCATATACGGAGAAGGTTGTTTCAACTGAAAGAAACGATTGCTATTTTCAATTCTGACTATTGGCGCGAAAGGTCGAAAACTTTCCCGAAACTTAATTTTCAAATTAAGTCGCTTCTGCATTTCTGAGCTTCGAGCCGATGCTATAATGCTTCTGTTCCCGAGAGCCCTTGGTCCCCATTCCATTCTTCCTTGAAACCAGCCGATAACCTGATCTTCATTAATTTTTGTAGCCACATGCTCACAAAGGCCATCAAAATCTGCAAATGTTTGAAACGAGACGTTCTGATCTTTTAGAGTCTTACCAATGTGTTCATCTGTGAACTCTGGACCTAAATAAGAACCCTGCATAGAATCTGTGGCTTCAGCTTTTCTTTCCGCACTATTCGCAATGTAATGAAATGCGAGTGCCGCACCTAAAGCCCCGCCAGAGTCGTGGGCAGCCGGCTGTATCCAAATGCTTTTGAACAAGCCTTCAGAAAGTATAACACTATTCGCAACGCAATTCAGCGCCACTCCACCTGCCATGACGAGATGGTCGCAGCCCGTTAGTTCCTTTGCCGTTTGAGCAAGTAATAGTAATCCCTTTTGAAGAGTCCGCTGGGCGGCCAAAGCAAAGTTGGCCTGACTTTGAGAAAGTTCGGCTTCGTCTTTTCTTGATTTTAAATTAAACAAATATTCCCACTTTGGAATGTCGATCATCTTATCATCGGTTGCGAAAGTGAAAAAAGCCATATTTAAAGTGAGTGATCCATCTGGATGAATCGTCAAAACCTCTGATTCCATAATTTCTTGGTAACGCCTAGTCTCTGGAGAATCAGGCTGACCGTATGGCGCAAGACCCATTAATTTATATTCACCACTATTCACTTTAAATCCGCAAAAATAAGTAATAGCTGAATAAAAAAGTCCCCACGAATGAGGGAAATTCATTTGTTTCAAGAGTTCAATTTTATTATTTCGGCCATGGCAAATTGTGGCGGTTGCCCACTCTCCAACTCCATCAACTGTCAAGATAGCGGCTTCGTCATAAGGTGAAGGGAAAAAAGCACTGCCTGCATGAGACATATGATGATCCGAAAAATAAATCTTGGCTTTAAATTCTTGACCCCAAGATTTTTTAAAATCTTTTCTTAAGAGAGATTTTAAAAAAAGTTTTTCTTTAATCCAAACTGGCATCGCTTTTCGGAACGACTTAAAACCCTTTGGCGCAAATGCCATGTAAGTCTCTATGAGGCGCTCGAAAGTGATAAATGGTTTATCATAAAATACGACCGAACTAAGTTCCGAACACTTAATACCCGCCTGCTTTAAACAGAACTCCACGGCTTTGTGAGGAAAAGAGGGATCGTTTTTTATTCTAGTAAATCTTTCTTCTTGGGCTGCCGCTAAAATCTTTCCGTCGCGAATAAGGACCGCGGCAGCATCATGATAATAAGCAGAAATCCCTAATATCAACATTTAAAAAAGTGTATAAATAAACGGCGCTACCACCGTATTTCCGGATAAGAAGATAAGAAATCCAAATAAAAGAAAAAAGACCATCAATGGAATAATCCAAAATTTTTTGTTCGTTTTAAAGTAATTAAGAAGATCTTTTAAGAATTCCATTTATTACCTAAAATGGGTTATCAAAATCTGCAGCTTTGTAAACATGCCGCTTATCTTGCAGTTGGGTTTTAAGTTGGCGATTCAGTTTTAATGAATCGGGATTAAAAATTCGGAAAAGAAAACTCCAGGGGGTCAGAATGACATAAAAGAAAATCCCTAAAATGAAGGGACTTGTAAGCCGACCTAAAACGATGCCAAGGGCCCACCAGGAAAACGCGATCAAATCTTTAATTACAGGTACAAAAAAAGCGATCAGTCCCAGAATTGGGATTGCAAGACCGAGGCTCGAACTTTTCGTGAAAATTGCGAGGATAGTCAAAAAGATGCCAACTCCAAGAAGACCCTGGTTGGCTACCCTTTGGTTTTGGGCTTTAAAGTGATTCCAGTCTCTTTGCAGTTTGCGCATCCTTCATATTTATATGAAGCCTTATACTTGCGCAACGAAGACCTAGACCTTATAGGCTTATTCAAATTGAAATTTTTTTTTCTAAATCCAAGAATTCAGGATCTAAAATTTCACCAATTTTTTCTGGGCTAATCGACAATGCGATTTTATTTGCCTGTTGGTAAAATTTAAATTTGTTATTTGCCCATGGACCCCAAGCTGCCTGAATAAAATATTCTTGCTCGTCTTCTTCTGTATCTGTATCAATCGCACCTTGGCAGTAGGCTAATTCATTCTCCGTCAGACCCATCTGAAAAATAACCTCACAGGCTAATTTCCACTCAAAATGATTCAAATATTTTTCAACATCACTCCAAAATAAAAGCCCTTTTTTCCCCTGATCACTTTTGCAAAAATATGAAGTACAGACACCAGGACGTTGGTCCCAGATCGAACACTGATTTTGACTAGAATTAAAAAACGGACATAAAAGCTCTACTTTTTGACCAAAACCGGCCGAACCAAAGTGCTCAATTAAGTTCTGCTGCCCAGGAGATGGAAACAGGCCGACTGGCAAAAGCACACCTCGCGGCAATGTCGCTTGAATTTTTTCCTCTCGGAGGGCACCTAGACTAAAATTCGGAAGGTAAGGAAAATAAGTACAACATTTGAGGTGATTTAAAAATGGACCTTTATCACGAGTTATTCCTTGAGGATTCACCATTGCACAGCTGTTACAAGTAGCGGAAGTCTCGGGACGAGATCCAGTTAAACGACTTGCAAGCCATGGGGCATATGACTGAGGAAAAAGATATGCATGCACGTCGATTAGCATACCAATTTTAATCGACTTGTCAGCAAAAACTCTCTTAAAAACTCTACTTAATTTTATCCACTTTATTTTTTTCAATGATTTTAGCAGTTACGAGCGTTGCTTCTTTAATAGAAACAATTTGAAGAACATATTCCCATTTCTCATCTTCTACGACTGACAAGAGCGACTTTCTTTTAACTGGCTTTGGTGAAATAAAATTGCATTCGTTGTTTGCGGGTGTTGAAAGAACAGTTTTTCCCAAAACATTTTTATAAACTGGTGGCAGAGACTGAATTTGCCAATTTGAAACTTCACCTAATCGTTTGCCTTGATCGAAAAGTATACGCATCTTCTGAGTCCAGCATACTCAAGCTCAAAAATCACTTTAAAATCAACCGTCCCTTCTTAATACACAAGACTTGAATTTCATTCTCGCGGAAGCTGCTGCTAATGTCTCAAAATGGTCTGGTCATTCACTCAGATTTCAAATGTGAGAGAGATAATAAAGTTTTTTTTTTAAAACTTCTAAAATTAAAAGCCGAAAGAGAAGATAGATGGAGGGTTCATTATTTTAATGAGCTGCTGATTCCAGGTTCGTTCAGGGGGGTTATTGTGGTACGAAAACTACTGAGTAGAGTTCAATTGAATTTTGCAAATCGAAATTCAGTGAAAGCTATTCTCAAAATGAAACACTTTAAGGTCCTCACGATCACCGCATTGGGCGCAGCGTCGCTTGCGTCTTTTCAAAATTGTGCGCCGGATGGATTTAAGATTCAAAAAGATATGCTTGGCAGCACGTCGCTTGCCAGCTCAATCTCAACAGCACCGCAAGTCTCTTTAGTCGCTCCGATTCCTACCCTTTCTAATTCTAGAAGCTTGAGTATCAAACTTAATGTCATGACAGATGCGCAAAGCTCGTTAGCAGCTGTTTCATGTCGTCTCGATGCCAACGAAGCAGTTGATTGTACAAACCTCCAGATGACTATGACAAACCTTTTAGACGGAGACCATTCTCTTAAGATTATGGCGACTGATAACAAAGGCTCGATGTCTGAACAAAAAATCTATAATTTCCGAATCGATGCAACTGCTCCGGTTGTTAATATTTCTCAGGCCCCTGCGGCTTTAACCGGTAGCACAACTGCGGCTATTACCTTTTCGGCGACAGATGTCACAAGTCCAGTTGACCGCGTTATGTGTTCTCGCGATGGAGCTGCTTACGCACCTTGCTCAAGTCCCCTTAATCTGACGGGCATAACAGTAGGTGCACACGATCTGAAAATTATAGCCTATGATGCTGCTCAGAATGCAAGCGCGGTCGTTACAGCTAACTGGACAGTTGATTTAAGCGCTCCGATATTGATGATTACTGCAAAGCCAAATGCATTTTCGAACATGACAACTGCAGATTTCTCGTTCGCGGGAACTTCTGGTGGCGTGGCTTTATCGAGTTACGTCTGTTCACTTGATAGTGCTGCTTTTGCTGCTTGCACGAGTCCAAGAATGTTAACAGCACTTGGCCAGGGATCTCACACGTTTTCCGTTCGTGGTACGAATGCTGTTGGAACTATGAGCGCGCCTGTAACAGCGAGTTGGGTTGTTGATTCTGTTGCTCCATCAAATCCAACTATTATGTCTAATATTACCTCACCAACTCTGATGACATCAGCGAACATCACATTTAGCTCGGTTGATGCGGGCTCGATGATTCAAGCTTACCAGTGTGCTCTTGATGCTAGCGCATTTGCGGCTTGCACAAGTCCACAGGCATTAACTGGTTTGACAGTTGGAACACACACAATAAAAGTTAAATCGATGGATTTCGCAGGCAACTCTTCTGGTGAATCGACTTATACTTGGGTTATTAATTCAGCGACACCTCCTCCCGTTTTGGATGGTAAAACGCTGTTTGCTAATAACTGTGCGTCTTGTCACAACAGTCCAGACTTTTATGTCATGGGGCGTTCGACGAAAGAAGATCGTACAGCAGTGCAAATTTCTCAAGCAATTGCGACTGTATCTTCTATGAACAGTCAGACTTTAAGGGCTCTTACTGGAGTTCAACTTGATGCTATTGCTGCTTATTTGAAAACACCAGTTCCAGGCGCGATTGCCTGTAAAACTGATTTCAAACCTGAACGCGCACCCGTTAGACTTCTCGCTCATGGCGAATATGACAATATCGCCGTTGATATTTTTAAATCAAAAAAGAAGCCTAGTGTTGATGCAAAGTTCGTTATGGTTTCAAATGGAACATCAGGTTTTAGCAACACAAGCGTAACCAGTGAACCTACTGCACCCGCAATTTCTGAAACAACTGTTGAAAAGTATTTAACAGCTGCGGGAATTATTGCTGATGAATTAATAGCTAACAAAGCTGAAGCTGGCAGTGGTTACTCAACGCTTGCTGCTTGTGCGGTTGGCCAGTCTACAGTGACTGAAGCTTGTTATGACAGTATCGTCAGAGGCATTGCCTTAAAAGTTTGGCGCCGTCCAGTATCAGAGGCTGCAACAAATAATGAATTTGCAAGATTGAAAGTCCTTTTAAAAACAGGATCTTTTGATTCTGGACTCAAGACTTTTGTAAAGGCGCTACTTATGAGTCCAAATTACTTAGCTGTTACATTTGCACCAAGCACAGCTGTTGCGGGTGGAACATCTTTTAATTTAAGTAATTATCAACTAGCTACTCGTCTTGCATTCTTCCTTTGGGCTTCAACTCCTGACGATAATTTATTAGCCGCTGCACAAGGTGGAACATTATTACAAGCCGCTACTTTACAAGCTCAGGTATCACGAATGTTAAAAGATCCTAAAGCTAAACGCTTCACAAATCGTTTAACAAATGAGTGGCTTGGCGTTAACGACATCCTGCGCTTAGGTATAACAAGCATCCCAGCAGCTACGCTGAACGCAATGGTTGCAGAGACCCAGTTCATGTTTGACGATATCGTGAATAGCGACGTGAGCTTCTTAAACAGTATCGCCGCAGATTATTCATTCCTGAATAAGTCATTAGCTGATTACTACGGAGTTGGCTTTCCTGGAGTTGACACAAATATGTTTTACAAAACAAATATGTCAGCAACTCCGCGCCGAGGTGTTGTAAATCATGCGTCTTTCTTAATCGCGACTGCTGGTGCGACTGACCAAACGCATCCGGTTCTACGTGGAAAACTTATATCGACAAGAATCGGTTGTTATGAAATTGCTCCGCCTCCAGCTGACCTTGATATTTCGTTGCCAGCTCAGTTACCACCAGATGCGACCCCAAGAGAAGTCTTAGCGATTCACACGCAAAGAGCACAGTGCGCAAGCTGTCATAATACTTTAGATCCATTCGGGTTACCGCTCGAGACCTATGATGCAAAGGGTATGTGGAGATCAACTTATGCCTTAATCAAAAACCGACCTGTCATTACTTCAGGAACTTTACCAACTGGAGAAACTTTTAATAATACGCCGGAATTTATGAGCACTTTGGCAGCTAGTCCTAGCATTAGAAGTTGTCTTGTAAAAAAAGTGATGTCAGCGGGTCTTGCTCGTCGAGTTGCCTCTGTTGATGACAATTGCATAGCCGGACAAATCAGTACAGCTTCAATGACACCTCAATCCAAGTTTTCAGACCTAGTTATGAACATTGTAAACAGTCGTCAATTCAAAATGCAAACGACGGAGGCCCCATGAGCAATTTTAAAATTTCACGTCGTCAGTTTATGACTTCAACTGGAGCGGTGTTTACATTACCGCTTCTTGAAAGCCTTTTTCCATTTAACAAAGCGATGGCTCAAGCCGCTAACGATCCGAAACGTTATGTTGGAATTTACTTTCCAAATGGAACTTGTAACCGAGTCGCTAACCCAATCTGGTGGACGAATCCGGGCGCGATTAGCGGAGCTAACACAAGTCATGCGTTCTGGCCCTTTTCTACAAACTATGGTGACCTTATCAACATTAATGGCCTGGTACATTCTGCATCAAACCAGTTAGGTGGTGATGAGCATGAGTGTTCTGCTAAGACTTGGTTAACTTGCGTACCTTTTCACAACTCGTCTACAAATTCATTTGAGCATGTTCTTGCCGCTAGGCAGGGAAAAAATGCCTTAGTCTTAAGTGGTGGAGCAACAAGTGCTGACTTACCAGGAGATAGGTTTATTTCTTACAAAAATGGCGTCCCTGATCCGGGTATTAGTAATCCAGGTGATCTCTACAGAAAACTTTTTAGCTCATTAGTCCCTAGCACGGGAGTTATGGCTGCGAATGATAATAAAAGTGTTCTTGATTCATCGATCGCTGACTTCACAAGCTTAAATGCGACTCTGTCTAAATCTGACAAATTTAAAATGGATGAATTTTTAACTTCGGTTCGTTCTTTAGAAAGAACAATTGCTGCGATTCCAGTTCAGACAAATTGCCAGGCTCCGGCCTATGATAGCCAGCTCGATAATGCGGACTCTCGAAATACTCCACTGTACTTACCAAAATTTTTCGCTATGAATGATATGATCAAAATTGCATTTGCTTGCGACTTGACTCGTTCAGTAAGTATCATGCTTGACGAAGAAACAAGTAATCGTCAGTTCGTAAACGCACCAGCAAATTTACTTCATTACGGTGCTGATGTTGGATATGTCGGCAATGTTCATATAGCTATTTCACACGCTATCGATACAGAATTAGGTTATAACAGAGCTGTTACAAGAGATCGCCTTTATATGCTGATTGTAACTGACTTGGTAAATAAATTAAAATCTGGAGTTGATCCAAGCGGAAGCAAAATTTTAGATAACACGATCATAAATGCTGGCTTCGGAGTAACTGATGGAGTTCATGCGTATGTTCCTAATCGTCGCCCTATGATACTAGCAGGTGGACGCAACATGCTGAACCTCGGGCAGTCGCATATTTACACTGATAAGGATATGAAGGACCTCTACTTCACTATTGCAAGAAAATTGGGAATTGCGCTTAATGACTTCCAAGGAAGCACGACCCAGTTAGCGATATAACCCCTGTTTGTTTATAAAATGAATTTAAAAAAGGGAACTCTACTTGGAGTTCCCTTTTTTTATTGAGTTTTCCATCTCCACATTTTGTCTCAATAGATTTAATACTTTTCTTAGTTTTTGCGCTCAAATTAGCCTTAGTTTTAACCATATCTCTTCAAAAAACTTACCAAATCTAATAAATTAGAGCTTATTTAATTTCCGCCAACTACCTGGAAGTTCTAGAATTTAAGTGTCTTAATATTAGTCGCTTGTCAAAAAGTTCAACCCTATTTAATAAAAAACGCTATACTAATGTTAGACAGATAAAGTGAAATACGAAAACTGTAACCCATTTAAACTGGAATGTATATGAGATCAAAAATGGACTATTTAAAAATGATCAAGAACGAAAAGGGAATGACTATTTTGCCAATTCTTCTTTTTGGAATAGGCGCAATGATTCTGTTCTCTTCATTTTCAATCTTCTTTGATAACAATAACAAACTTCAAAAAAAGGCGCGTATCGTAGAAGAAACT
The DNA here is from genome assembly GCA_043730825.1 of Pseudobdellovibrionaceae bacterium. Taxonomy (GTDB): domain Bacteria; phylum Bdellovibrionota; class Bdellovibrionia; order Bdellovibrionales; family Bdellovibrionaceae. Next base: position 5,697 of record JAYTJV010000112.1, on the reverse strand, counting down.
GCGAATCTTTCAACTGCTGTTAGAATGATGTTTTCGAATCCCACAAATTGTGCTCAGAATTTAACTCCACAAGCTTTCGGTCAGAACATTCAGCAATTGCGAAATAAATCTGAAAACGGATCAGTTCAAATAGTTTACTCTAATGGTAGTGGAATTAACGCAAACGTAATGGTCGCTGCTAATTCTAATTATTATCAACTTCCGATCGCAGGTGTTCGCTTCGGTAGCGTTACTTCAGATCCCCAAATTCCGTTCGCTTTCAGAACGGAACTGCAAATCATGATTAAAGATGGTGTAACGAACAATATTAAGCCAATCACGATTCCTTTTGTTATGGTGACAAACTCGGGCACAGGGCAACTCGAGTCTTGTTACGCAACTAGCTACGCACCTACTGACCCCGCGAGCCCTCCGTCTATTTTCAACACGACAATAGAAAATGCCATATGTAACAGGCTTGAAGTAGGGACTTTTTATTTGCCTCAAGAGAAATCGTGCGTTTCAATAGGAACAGCAGTCGTAGGACTCTAAAAGGTGGGGATTTATATTACTTTGGATATTAAACCGTACTTCTAAGCAATCTTCGCTTCTCAAAAAGTCGCTTCGCTCTCGATCAGGATTTTCACTTGTCGAAGTTCTCATTACATTGGCCGTTATTGGCGGAGTCATCTTCGCATTCTTAAATTCCGTCAAGTACCTTGGCCAAGGTATGGGTAATGTCCAAAATAATAACGAAATTTCAGATACCATTTTAAAAATTAACACCGCTTTTGGCGGAGATGACAGGTATTGCACGGAAGTTTTAAAAAACGAGATGCTGACGATGACTCAGCCAGATGGAAGCGTTGTTAATAGCGTTGATTTTTGGAATATTCAAACTGTCCCACCTACTGTTCTTACAAATGTTTTAACTCGCGGACAAAAAGTGGATAGCAAAACATCTCTTATCATCAAAGATATAAGAATCAAGCCCGTCGCCGAGACCGGAACTATTTATGGTGCCGGTAATGTTGTGGCAGGTAAGACTATTTTAGCAAACCTGGAATTTACTTTTAGTAAGTCAGAATCACTTGGCTCCCAAGAATCAATTAGACGAATACCGATCTATGCCGCAACTGATGTTTCAGACCGTATTATACTTTGCTCAAGCTCTGCGTCTTCATCCATATTGGTTTTATCTCAGATATGCTTATTCACTAGCTACGGCTTTGCAAGTTATGACCCTTTTACGAAAACGTGTAATGATTCTCCGGATGTAGTATGGGTCGATGGCGGTCCAGCATCTGCGTCCTGCCCTAGCGGGATGAGAGTCGCTACTTCACGATATTCAAATCCCACCTTTGCACGCCATGCTGTTTGCCGGGTTAACAATGGAGGCTTAATCACTCCGCCTCCTAGGACCTATACGAATAATCTTGTTGATAGCGGCCCTTTTAGCGTAGGCGAAAATTCTTTAAACATCCCAACATCAACATGTAACTTTGTTTATATTAATGGAACAGACACCAGTAGTTTCACAACTAGTATTAAGTGCGTTCCAAATTAATTTTTAAAAAAACGAATTTTCCTTAAAAGGGGGCTGATGAAATCTAAAAAAATAAATCAAGATCTTCAGCTTCCCACTGGAAATTCGGGTTTTTCTCTAATTGAAATAACGGTTGCACTCGGAATCTTGGGAGTTCTCGTTTTAGTGGTAGCGAATTTTTCTACGACTGCGATGGGTTTTTTTTCAAGTATGAATAAGACTTCTTCAATTGCAGATTTGATGGAAGAAATGCGCTTCACTATGGCTGCTCCAAATGCCTGTACTAAAAACTTTGGCGGTCGACCTTTAAGTATGGCAGTCCCGTTGACGCTCAATTCAGTTTCAAATTACTCATCTAAGCTTGATGCGCTCACCGGCGAATTTCTAACATCAGGAAAAGAAACGAATGGCCTTAAAGTTGAATCCATCCGAATGGTTCCGCAACTTCAGTTGACAGATACTGTTATCGTTTCAAATCTTCAGGTTGAATTTTCAAAAACTGGAGAAGGCGCTGGCCCTAAAACAATTACACGTAAAATTCCAATTTTTTCAAAGATCAGAGCTGGTGTTATTGATAAATGCTGGATCAAGCAAGAATATGCCTCAATTGAGTATAATCAGATGTGTACGGCTTCAACGGGAGGAGCGCTTAACTATTATGACCCGGCGACTGGTGCATGCACCTTAGCAAGTGGCCAATGGTTCACAGGAACATCAACATCTGCAAGCTGTCCCCCAGGTGCAAGCTTACCGAAAGGTGTTCAGATTACAGATTTGACCATATACAATTGTAAAATCGTTGAGCCCTCGGGCGGCATTTTTGATCCGGTACTAGGCATTTCGACTATCTATCAAGATGGTATCGATCGACCTCTTAGAAGGGCTACGACGATGATAACAGCTGATCCGGATACTCAGTCTTGCAATTGCGCCTACGGCGTCGAGATCAGCGGTGCTGATATCGCAGGCTCAAGTTGTGCGATTCTCTGTTATATTCCTTAAAGTTAAAAAACGAAGAGAAACCTGCAAGACGTTTAACGACTAAACGTCTTCACTGACTTTAATTTATTTTTTCTTATGAATGCTCTTTGGATTTAAGATCTTTGGTTCTTTAACTGGTGTCACTTGAAAGTCACTTGCGGGAGTGGCGGTAAAATCTGGCTTTGGTAGCTGCAAACTTGATTTCTTATTTTCAGATTTCAAAACTCGAATTAATCTAAAGCCTAAAAAGTTATCGCGGTTCTTTACTTTAGAGTGGCTCGTATAATTCAAATGAAAAACTTTGAGCTGATCATTGACCCAGCTACCGCCCCTGATCACGCGACTATTTTCAGGGCCGGTATCCGAAACCCACTCCCAAACATTTCCAAGCAACCCATAAAATTTTTGATTTGCGATAATTAAAGGCTTTTTGACTTTTACATCCTCAGTGCCGCGAACCTTATTTTTGGGATCTTGCAGGTGGACATATTCTTTTAAATTAGCAGCATCAATTCCGTCTGGAAAATCACTTTTCCAAGTTCCTTGATTACGTAATACATACTCCCATTCAGCACTTGTCGGTAAGCGAAACATCATTCCAGGCAAATGGCCGGGAAATAATTTTGTAAGCGGGGGATAATTTGCATCTGCTAGTTCGTTCAAACCTTCGAGCCAAATAGTGACGTCTTCAAAAGATACTTGTTCGACTGGACGATTGTCCCCAGGAAATACTGACGGAAAGGCACTGAGTACCCGATTAGCAGGATCAGCTTTTTCATCTGTCATTGCGATTCTGTAGCGATCTGAAAACTTTCTGGCAGTAGCTTCCGCCACTTCTTGCCAGATTACTTGGGTCACTTCTGTTTCACCCATTTGGAACTTCTCGGTCACGACAAGTTCAGTTTTTCCAATCTCAACCGTTCGCACTTCAATCCCATTAAATTTAATTGGTTCTAAACTATGGACTAGACCGCCGAAGAAAAGATAAAATACAGAAAGGATCATTAACATAGGCTAATTTTTAGCTACTTCTGTCTTCTTTTCAAGTAACACTATAAAAAAACTCATAAAAAGGCGACTCTTATCTAGGCTAAAAACTGTTTTCGCCTAATTCCATATTCTAGAGAGAGGATTATTTTGTTATTTTTTGGTTTGCTGGATTTTCGAGCTGCAACTCTAAGAGACTTACTACGAGATCTTCTTTGAGAAATTTATTGATAGCCAACGTAATGCAAGTCTCTAATACAGGACCATTTGAAGCAGTCGCATCGAGTGGCGAATTAGAACCTACTACTTCCGAGTTAAGATTCCCCGTTACTTCAGTTTTTTTCGATTTCTGATTAATTAATTCAAACTGCATTTCAAAACGGCAGTTTGTGCTCTCAGCAATCCCGCCGTCAGCTTCTTCTTTAACCCAGACCCGCTTTATTTTACCAACAAATCCGTATTTAGCACTTTGATTTAAATCAAAACCCCGATATTCCAGACCTTTTGAAAAACGAGATTTTACAAAATCAGCGATAGGCACTTCCGTCACAAGATTCGCTTTCGAATTCAAAAGCCCGGTTGCCCCTTGACCCAACATCTGTTGGTTTTGGTTGAGGTTTTCAAAGCTTACAATGCTGAGCTGCGGATTGCCCGCAACTTTTATTTCTTTGTTTCGGTATTGCCGGAGTGGCATCAAGCCTTCTTCGCGGATAACCACTTGTTGAGGGGCACAGGCATTTAAAAACAAAAACGATAATAATATGTACTTCATAAATTTAACCTCTAGAGAAGATTCTCAAGCTAAAAACGTTTAAAAACCAAGCAGATAAGACTTGAAATAACTCTATGCATTAAAAACCAAGCTTTTCAGAATGCTTTAGCTAAGTTATATACCTTACTTCTTACTTACCTTATGAACAGGTACTTTCGTGGTGGTCGTAGCTCAGTTGGTAGAGCATGGGATTGTGATTCCCAGGGTCGCGGGTTCAAGCCCCGTCGATCACCCCAATTTTCTTCCCAAGGAATTTGGTAAAAGAGAAAATCGGTAAATGTTCTAAGTACTTAAAATAACACAAAAAGAGTTTTGTCAGTCAGGTCTGAAAGATCGCGAAACGTCATCAAATTTCATTGGTTTGCTATTTTCTTGCTACTTCGTTGCTACCAGAAACGAGAGCTAATTTCGCTCTGGAGAAAGCCCTCACACTCTGTTTTTAACTAAAACGGAGGAAGTTATGAACGGTGTCGTTCAATTTATTAGAAGTCTACTTTACGTTGCCATTATGCTCGGTGCCGCTGGCACTTTGGTTGAAGCCACTGGCATTGTTGGACGCGAAGCTGCCAAGGCTCACCAGCATGGTGGCGTGAGCTTTAGGTGGCTTAACCAGCAGTTGATTGGGAAATGATTTGGAACTGCGATTTGTCGCTCATGTTGTCCTTTCGCCTGCAGGCAGACCAGCTTGGTGAAGGAGCCATTTCACAAGCTCCACCATTACCAAGGTGTCTTTCTTGCAGTATTCAAGCGAAGCCTGAATGAGGGTTCTCCTCCAAAGGTAGGGGCACCTGGAGTTTCTGTTAGCCGCAATAGGCTTTTACTCTTAGACGATAATTGTTAAAATTATGCATTCCGTAAGCTCTGTTTTGTATCTCATCCATTCGCCGATGTAAACCCTCCGTAATCGAATTTGTTTTACTAAATCTCCACATCCGAACGATCTCTTCACCCCAACTTTCTAACGTATTTCCGAGCGTTTCTAAATTTCTGAACTTCGATATTTTTAAGGCCCGTATTTTATCTAAAAATTCTTTTATAAATGGTTTTGCCTGCTTGCGATTATAAACTCTGGTTAAAATTAATTTCATCAGCTCTTGTTTAAAATCGTAGACTGCTTTGAGTGCAGGATTTTGTTCTAAATATCTAATTAAATTACTTCGGGATCTTTCCTTCATCTTCGTCCACTCATGCATGCGCATTAAATACATCAACCCTCGGTTTTTTCTTCCCACATCGTCAAGCTGTGCCCATGTTTTTAGGAAGTGATGGTTCACTAATCTAACGACGTGGAACCTATCTGCTACCACCATCGCCCGCGGAAAATAATCACGCGCTATTTTTCGATAAGTATCGCTTAAATCCATAACAATAACTTTACAGTTCTTTCGATCTGGCATACGCCGAAGATACTTGCCTAGATTGGATTCCGTGC
>JAYTJV010000111.1:0-2998 GCA_043730825.1 Pseudobdellovibrionaceae bacterium | reverse complement strand
TGAATGTCCAAGAAATTGAAATAAAAGACTTAATGGAAAAATATAAAAAGCTAACTGTGTATGGGTTAAGCAATGATCCCAATAAGCCTAGTCATAGTGTTCCACTCTTTTATCGAAATCTTGGTTGGGATCCCGTAGGCGTTTATCCAAAAAAGCACGAAGCAAGTGGCTTTAAGATTTATAATACTTTAGAAACTGTTCCAGCAGAGTACCGAAAATTCGTTGATGTCTTCAGAAGTTCAGAGCGAATTCCAGAAGTAGTTGATGAGGTCTTAAAAGTTGGCGGAGTTGAAGTTCTATGGCTTCAGCTTGGAATCTCAAATCCAGAAGCTGAAGCTCGTGCAGAAGAAGCAGGGATTAAAGTTATTTCAAATCGCTGTTTAGCAATTGAACATAGGAAATGGTTTTAAAATAAGCCTATCTCATGAAGCCAGCATGGAATTCGATATGTTCGTGAATGAAACTCGAAATAAAGTAGTAGCTGTGATCATAGCCTTCACGCATTCGAAGCATTAATTCCTGTCCCGCAATTGATGAAGCCGCACGAAGCTTTTCAGGCCTTAGCTGCGTTTCTAAAAATTCATCTTTAATACCTTGATCAATTAAGATTGGCTTTGGATGAGTCACTCCGTATGCAACTAAAGTACAAGCATCGTACGCAAGCCAATCAGATCTTTCAGTACCTAAGTATCCTGTAAAAGCTTTTTCACCCCAAGGCGAAAGTACCGGATTTACGATTGGTGCAAATGCAGAAATACTTTTAAACTTACCTTTTTCCTTTAGACCAATAACCAAAGCCCCATGACCACCCATCGAGTGACCCGAGATCGAAATTTTTCCGCGAACACCAAATTGATTCTCTAAGATAGAATAGATTTCTGAAGCCACATAGTCATACATGCGGTAGTGGTCTTTATAACCCGGAGTGGTCGCATTCACGTAGAACCCAGCGCCAGAACCAAAATCATAAGCATCATGTTCAGCAGGTAAATTAAGTCCCCTGGGCGAAGTGTCAGGGCAAATTACCATCATTCCAGCATTTGCTAAATATCTTTGTGCCCCAGCTTTCGTCATAAAGTTTTCATCAGTACAAGTAAGTCCCGACAACCAAATCAACGCACCCTTGATTTCTCCAGGTGGTGTGTATGTCGAAAACTTCATCTTTGTTTTCGTGACTGTAGAATCGTGCTCCCAGAAACTTACTTCACCTTCAAAACATTTGTGCGATTTTAAGACATTCATGAACTAAGATCCCCTTGTGATGAAATCGAACTGCTAAAATTAAAACCGAACTACTGTTCGAATACTTTTTCCAGCGTGCATATCGTCAAACGCCTGATTGATATCAGCTAATTTACATTCGCCTGTTACTAAATCATCAATATTAATTGATCCAGACATGTACATGTCGACGTAGCCAGGTAATTCAGTCCTACCTTTTACTCCACCAAACGCGGAACCTTTCCAAACTCGGCCTGTTACTAATTGAAATGGCCGAGTTGAAATTTCCTGTCCGGCACCAGCGACACCGATGATGATCGATTGGCCCCAGCCTTTGTGACAGCATTCTAAAGCGGAACGCATAAGTTTCGTACTACCGACACATTCGAATGAGTAATCGACTCCACCATCAGTCATTTCAACGATAACTTGTTCAATCGGCTTATCGTGTTCTTTCGGATTGATAAAATCTGTTGCGCCAAATGCTTTAGCCATTTCAGCTTTTCCATTATTAATATCAACTCCAATAATTCGAGATGCTTTTGCCATCTTTGCACCTTGAATAACGGATAATCCGATTCCACCTAAACCAAAAACCGCAACTGTAGCACCTTTTTCGACTTTTGCTGTATTGAGTACGGCGCCAATTCCTGTCGTGACTCCACAACCTAGTAAGCAAACTTTTTCAAGGGGAGCACTTTTATCAATTTTTGCTAAGGAGATTTCTGGAACAACAGTGTATTCAGCAAAAGTTGATGTTCCCATGTAGTGAAAAATTGGTTTTCCATCTTTGGAAAATCGGGATGTTCCATCAGGCATCAATCCTTTGCCTTGAGTTAAACGAATCCGCTGACACAAATTCGTCTTTCCACTCAGACAGAATTTACATTCTTTGCATTCAGGTGTGTATAAGGGAATTACGTGATCCCCTTTTTTTAATGTTGTAACTCCCGCGCCAACTTCTTCAACTATGCCGCCACCTTCGTGACCTAAGATCACCGGAAAAATTCCTTCAGGGTCAGCACCAGAAAGTGTGTAGGCATCCGTGTGACAAACTCCAGTCGCGACCATTTTGATTAGAACTTCACCTTTTTGAGGGCCTTGTAAATCGACTTCTTCGATTTTAAGTGGTTGGTTTGGTCCCCATGCAACTGCAGCTTTAATTTTCATTTATTGGCTCCTTGGCGAATCCATTTTTGTTACGGAAAAACCGTACCCTTAAGGAAATGGATTCGCAAACCACGCTGGGTCAGCTAAGAGCTCTCTATCTGCTTTTTCGAGTTAGAATAAAGCTTAAAACACCAATAATGAGTGCTAAGTAAGCCATTTTTCCAACAAATGGGATAGAGGGCTTCAGAAATACGAACAAGGATGTCAGTAAAATCATAATGACTGCCATTGCCTTATGTTGAGGGCGGATAACTTTATTACGGTTCCAATCCTGTATAGGAGGGCCAAGAACTTTATGATTAAGAAGCCAACTATGAAATTTTTCAGAGCCCCGGCTTAGGCAAAAAGCAGCCAAAAGCAAAAACGGCGTTGTTGGCAGAACTGGTAAGAATATTCCTATTACACCAATAAGAATAAAGAGGAATCCGGCAGCGATATATAAAGTCTGTATCGATTTACTTAGAATCCGCTTCATTAACTATTCCTATCAGGCGCACATTATTAATAAGATCAACTTAGTGGATAAGACTTATCGTGGAAAGAGAATAAAGTATTGCGGGCCATGCCGTTGACCAAATCCAAAAAAATCGATTTAGACCGAATGCCA
>JAYTJV010000110.1:0-8600 GCA_043730825.1 Pseudobdellovibrionaceae bacterium | reverse complement strand
TGATACTCAAATCATCCTGCAAGGGAGTTTTTAATCCAGGAAATATTTCTTTAGAAAAACTCATTCGCTCGCAAGCTAAAAAGTTTGATCTCAAAATTCCCGCGTACTACATTCTAGCGCAACAAAAGAAATAACGAATTGAGTTAGAGATAGTCAACCGACTGCAAGCGAAGGCACTCCTAATTCACTACTAAAAGAAGGTGAATTCGTATGTCTTACAGTCGGTTGACTAAGAGTGATCGTATTAGAATCAGTGAGTTCCGAAAGCAAGGGAAAACAAAATCTGAAATCGCACGTTTGTTAGGATTTCATAGATCAACAATCGGTCGGGAAGTTAAGCGCAATCGACATAACAGGTGGTACTCAAGCTGGCGCGCAAATAACTATGCTAAAACCCGTCAGAAAGTAAGAAGGTACTGTTATAAACTAAATCCAATAGTTATAATTTAATATCTGAAAGACTAAAGTTAAAGTGGTCGCCTGAACAAATCTATTGGCGGCTGAAATGTGAAGGCCATGCTCTCGTGAGTATTGAAACAATTTATAAATATATCTACATCGAAAGAAAGCTCGGTGGGAATCTGTGGCGTCATCTCAGAAGATCTCACAAGGCCAGAAGACGAAGAGTTCATTCGAGAACACTAGGAAAAGTGGGTGACAATCCCACTTCAATTTGGGAGCGACCTCGAGCAGTTGAAAATCGAAATGAAGTCGGTCACTGGGAAAGGGACACGATGCTTGGCGGTGGACACCAAGCAGGAGTCCTCGTTTTTTCGGAGCGAAAAACAAGATTCAATAAGTTTATAAAAATGAAAAAGCGAAGAGCTGCAGAAGTTACTGATAAAACCATTGAGCAGCTTAAGAATTTACCCTGTCACTCGATAACGAATGATCGAGGCCAAGAGTTTTCAGATCATAAAAGATGCAGTCAAAAAATGAACGTCAAAATTTATTTTTGCGATCCCTATTCATCGTATCAGCGCGGAACAAATGAGAATCGAATCGGAATACTCAGGCAATATCTTAAGAAACAGTTTAATCCGAAAAGTCTTACACAGAAACGCTTAAGCGAAATAGAAATGGAGATTAACAACAGGCCTATGAAATGTCTTGACTGGATGACGCCAAGTGAAGTTATGTTCGAGAAAGTGTTGCACTAGAATCTTGCAGATGGGGTTTATGATCTAGCTTTGAACTGGAGTCATATTCACTTCATTTTAAGAATAAAGAGTCGTGGAGATTATAATAAATTTATTCGGTCACTTACGGCGATTTTAGCAATGAAGATTCGTCAGGCTATACCTAACTTAAAAATGATTTTTGACCTTCGCCCCTTTACGCGAATTCTGTCTTGGGGAAGAGACTTCAAAAAAGGGCTTGAGTATCTCAAACTAAATCAAATGGAAGCATTTGGTCTTGTGAAGCGCACAAAAAAGCGCCTCAAGAAACCTCCGAAAAAGTGCAAAAGTAAAATAAGCAATTTAGAGATGGCTGCGAAGCACAAGATAGTACCGGCCCTGGAACGCAAGCTAGAACCAACATCGAAGCGCAAAATCGCATGATTAAAGCGCAGCCAAAAATCATCAGTTTAAAAATAAAAAAAAGAGCCTCGGATGAAGCTCTCTTTTGAGGATTCAGTATTTTTAGATTCCCAGCCCGCATTCGATGAGATTCCAGAATCTCACTTAAGCTTCGCGAAGCTTACTGGATTGGTACGTTTACGTTTACTACTGCTTGGTCTTTTACACCTACGCCCATGTAGCGGATGCCTTCGATTTTGAAATCTGATAATTTTATGGGGAAGCTTGCAACTAAATCTTTGCCATCAATTTTGTATGTGCCTTCAACTTCTTTTTCGATACCGCGGATTTTGATGACGCCTTTACCTTTTCCATTTTCGCCTTCAGCTTTTACTAAGATAGCATCTGGATGTTGAGCAGTACCTAAATGTTCTTGCGTATGCTTATCGCGAAGGCCCATGCCCGTTTTTAGATTTTTCAAACTGACTATGATGTTTTCACCAATAAATTTTGAGCCGACTTTTTTAACGAATCCTTTTACGTCAGGCGTTTTTCCAGTAAAGCTGCCAGCTGGTGTTAATTTAATATCAACAGCAGCGCCGCCAGCAAATACAGCCGATGGGATTACGAGCATCAAAGTTGCCACAATTACAGAGATAAAAACGTTAGATTTCATTTTGCTAAATTCCTTTTTTGGTTTGTGAGTGTCTTAGAATAATGAAACTCATCTTTACTTGTAAATAGCCTGGACAAAAAAATCCCCAAATTAGGACTACCCTTTAGTCCAGTTCAAAATATAACGCGCGATGAATTCAAAAATCTCAGTTGTTAAGCTATGGTTACTCACTATGAGAAACGATCATTTTGAAAAGTTGAGTCGACGTCTTGATACCCCGGCTAAAGTACAAGAGTATTTACACTCATTAGAATACAATAAAGCGGATACGATGTATTCGGCGACGACTGCTTGGGAAAACCAAAGAGCCCACTGCTTGGAAGGTGTTTTTGTTGCCGCCGCAATTTTAGAACACTCTGGTTATGAGCCCTACGTCTTAAGCTTAGAAAGTCAGGATCAGCTCGATCACTGTCTTTTCATTTACCAAGAAAATGGGCTATGGGGCTCGGTCGGAAAATCACGAGACCTCGGCCTCTGTGGACGCGAACCTCGCTACCGTAGCTTAAAAAATCTTGTCTGGAGTTATTTCGATGCTTATGTCGATAAAACTGGGAAAGTAACGGCCTGGCAAGCGGCTCATCTAGATGAGATCGATTGTGATTGGCGGTTTAGCTCGAAAGACGTTTGGGATTTAGAAAATCATTTACTTGAAATCAAACATCATAAATTAATTTCGTCTCCAGAACGTTACAAAAAGAATTTGAAACGTTGGCATGCAACCGGGGATCTACCAGCGCACAAGCACTGGCGCTAAAAGCTTAAGGTAAAGTCATTTCGGGTGCGAAGACCAAAGCTATCGTAATTGCAATAGTTAACGGAATTAAAGCATATAAAAAATAAGGCATCATTTCTTTGATGACCGCGTTTTCTTTTTGATTTTGCTGGCGGTATTCGCCAATTGTAGTTTTATGAGATTGTTCCATTTTTTACCTACTTTAAATGAAGATAAGACATCCCAATATTAGACGCGATTACAGTTCGTTGCAATCGTAATTTGTTTTCGAAGGATAAGGCCCACTATTATCAACATTACATTTTTTGAAAAAGAAATCTTGGTCTTTTACTTCTCGAACCGGCATACCGTTATCGTAGAAGTAATAATCATGAGGTACCGCATGAGGATTAGGATTTGCTTCCTTCCGCGGAGTACTACAACCAACAAATGACATACTAATTAAAACAGCAATTAAGGACTTCATATCTGTTTTAATACTAGCAGTATTTGAGACCCGAACACCACGCTCTTGATAAATGGCTTCGGACCTAAGTCTGCTGTTTGATTACATATCGCTCTGGTTTTCCCAGACCGCGCAATTACATATCGCGCTGGATTTCCCGAGCCGCATTCATGCCTGGAGTTCCCATCACGCCCCCACCTGGGTGAGCGCCGCTTCCGCAAATATAGAGATTCTTAATTGGAGTTCTATAGTTTGCATACCCTGGCACTGGACGCATGTGAAACATCTGATCTAATGTCATTCGACCGTGGAACAAACTTCCACCCGTCACGTTATATTCCCTCTCCATATCAAGGGGCGAGATCACCTGACGGTGTATAATCGATTTTTTAAAGTTTGGCGCATACTGAGTCATAATATCAACACAGCGATCAGCAAATGATTCTTTAATTTGATCCCAAGTCTGGCCATTCTTTAAATTAAAAGGACCATACTGAACAAACATATTCATCACGTGATGGCCTTCAGGCGCCAAAGTATTATCAAGTGAAGTTGGAATGGTACATTCTAAAATTGGATTTTTACTTGGTCGACCAGCAACCGAATCCGAATAAGCTTCTTCAATGTATTGCATGTCAGGGGCAATATGAATCGTTCCACGATGCTGAGGCCCCGGCGTAGCCCCCGGATAAGCATTAAAATTTGGAACTTCAGAAAGGGCTAAGTTAATTTTAACAGCGGCACTGTCGTAATTAATTCGGCGAATGTTATGAACAAAAGATTCAGGCAAATCTTTTTCATCCACCATCTTATTGAAAGTCATATTAGGGTCAGCGCCCGACACGACAACTTTTGCCCGAACTTCGTCACCGCCAGCCACAACACCGACAGCTTTACCTTTTTCAATAATGATTTTTGAAACTGGTTTTGAAGTGAAAATATCAACACCTAAAGATTCACACGATTTTGCAATGGATTGAGTCAAGCCACCCATTCCACCGCGCATGTATCCCCAAACTCCACGAACACCGTCGCATTCACCCATAACGTGGTGAAATAAAATATAAGATGTTCCAGGCATACTGGGTGAAGCATTCGCACCGATAACGGCATCTGTTGCCAAAGTTACTTTAAGCTCTTCGCTTTCAAACCAATGATTCAACATATCAGTTGCAGAGCCAGTTAAGAATCTCATCAATTCAGGCCAGCTTGATCTGATTTTTTTGCGGTTCTTCATTAAGAATCCACCAAGACCCGTGATATCAGAAAATTTAATATTTCCCGGATTTGGGGGAACCATTGTCATCATCGGTTCCAATACAGAAGCCATATCTTCTAACATCGCTTCATACTTTGGATAAGCTTCAGCATCTTTTTTGCTGAATTTAGCAATTTCGTCATGAACCATTTTTTTATCAGGTCCAAGCATCAAATATTTATTATTTAAAAATGGAGAAAAACTAGAAGGGCTTCTTGGTAACATCTCGAAACCGAAATTTTTCAATTTCAAATCATGAATAATTTCTGGTCGGAATAAACTATTCACATAAGATAAAGAAGAAAATTTATAACCTTTGAAAGGCTCTTCCGTGACGGCACAGCCACCCACGACTCCACGCTTTTCAAAGACGGCCACTTTTTTACCAGCTTTCGCAAGGTAGCCGGCTGTTACCAGGCCGTTATGTCCGCCGCCAATAATGATGCAATCATAAGATGATTTGAGTTGAGCCATGGTTCCCCCTCGGAAAGTCAGCATTCAAGCCCAAATCAGAAAGGCTGTCAAAAATAACCTGGTGGTTATTTGAGCCAATTGCCACAATGTTTAATAATTTGGGGCCCAAAGAAACGCTTAGGATGCGCTTCAGAGGCCCATAGAACGGAATACATCATCAATTCAGCTTAAATCAAGACTTTGAGGGCAGGCTTTGCCCTCGATAAATCTTAATTCTTCTGACTTACTTTTTCTTTTTGCTCACTTTGCGACTCGGCCGCCTGCGATTCAGCCGTCTGCGACTGCCCTTGCTTACGCTTTGAACCAGTCTGTGGCTGATCCGCCCGAGGCTTATCTTGCGGGAGATTAATGATGTCTTCATCTTGAGTCGGTGGCTTTTGCTTCTGATTCTCAGGAATCGGAATTTCCAACTTTGGTCGCTCTAGGATCTGAGTGTATTCGTTTTCATAAACTTCATTATCACGCTGAAGCCCTGCAGTTAATTGCATGACATAGTTCTTACGGTAGTGATCACGAAGTGCACAAATTCGAGCTTGTCTGTTAAGGTTCAACTTATCTTTAGATGGACGCTTGTCATTTGGATCAAGCTGCGTGTAGGCAGTCGCTGCAAATGGAGTTGAAAGGAAGTTTTTTAAGAAACTTAAAACGTTAGGCTGATTTTTGTATTTTGCCTCGTCATAAAATTCAGAAAAGAAAGTCGCTTTCTTACACAAGTACCAATAAGGAGATAAATCATTGAAACCTAAAATCACCAAACAGTTTTTAGCCCATAATTTCTGAGAGCCGCCGTCTGTTGTATCTGTTAAGTCAGGTCTTTCGGTATTGAACAATTCTTGCGTTACACCTTTAGGCCAACCGTATTCAACATCTTTGCCAAAAAATCCAAAACCAGCAAATAAACCTTCGCTTAAGTTGTTAATTGCACCTTTAGCTGACAACCACCATTTGTAGCTTGTTGTATTTGTCGGCGTCTTTTCAGCAAAACGGTTGTAAGCATATTTATTTGCTTCTTTCCAAAGATCTCGCTGATCAATAATATTCGGATCAGCCCTTAAGCGGAATTCATTGATATAATTCTGCATAGGGGCTTGCGAAATCTGCTGCAGAGCTTGCAAGTTCTTCCAGTAAATATCACGAGCTTGCGCTAAATCCACTGCTGCAGTGTTAAAATTGATTCCAGCTAAACCAAAAAGTTGATTTAAAGATTCAAGACCAGTTGCTAACAATAGATCCTGTAAATACTTATTCGAAAACTCACGCTTTTGCATGGCTATTGAGTAATCTTTTTTGATAAGGATCATCAAGCGATTCTGTAACCAAGCTGCACGCATTTTCTTTATGTTAAATAAGTCATAAACATCTTGAATGAAATCGCGTGTTGCTAATTCCATTTTTTCTTTGAAGGCCTTTTCATTGATCTGTCCAATTTTGCGAGCTTCAATCTGCTCTAAACCATATTCATGCATCTGTTTGTAACGAGCAAATATTTTCCCAAAACGCATTCGTAGATCCAGTGCGATATTGATCATCGCAGGATCGCCACCTTCAACGCTCATGCGTTCGATGAAATCTTTTACGTACAAATCAACTTGCGCTAATGATGTTCTTACATCACCACGATTCATTCCGACCATACTTTCGGTTACAACGGCAACCTCATCTGGAATGAAGAATTGCATAAAGTATTGTTCAGCTAAATAATTAGCCTTACCAAAAATATCTTCGGCGTTTCTTTTTATCGCAATAACTAAAGCTTCCGGATCCTTAAACTGTGGCATTCGAGTTTGGAAGTTTAGGCGAATATACTGGTCCGGTGCCATCGTCATATTGTTCTTCGCTGTGAAGACCTCTTCTGGCATGCTTTCGTAAGGAATACCTAACAATGCAAATGGCATTCGATTATCTGGGTGAACACGAGTAAAGAAATTTTCCACTGCGCTGTTTGGACCACCGCCCCGAGTAAAACCATCGCTAAAAATAAAGAGCATTTCTAATGCTAAGTTCTGCTTAGATGCGAAGCTAGTTGACGGATTCTTTAACTGCGTCATTTTAGAATTATAACTTCCTTGAATTTCTTTCATTGTATAGAAAGGCTGAAGACCAGTTTTAAATGCATCGACTTGGAATTGCGCTTCTGTGACAAGTTGTGGCTCTACACCGAATTGAATTTTATTAATCCAATCAGTTATGATTGGAATCTGGTTAGCTAGTAAATAGTGACCTGCCATTGGGCCTTTAGAAATAAGGCCTTTGAAATTCTTTGGTTCAGCCTCAACAACTTGGCGGGCTTTGATTCCTAATTTCTTTTCTGATTCAGTTGGATTAATTGTCTTCTCTACGAAATTAAAATCTTTTTTTACTTCCGTTAGTAGTACTTGCGCATCTTGAGCTTCGCAGTAACCCTCGGTCGTCATTTCTATTAAGCAGCTCAAAGTAGATTGAAATTCAACTTTGTTAAGCTTTCTGATTGCATCAATATATTTCTTATCACGCGAAACGTAAGTTACGATTTTGTTCAAGGCGCTTGCAGCAGCTGAACTTGTCATCGTTGTTTCACTACCCGTTACAAAAGAAGCAAGCATTTGAGTCATACCCGTTCCGATATGAGCTGGCATGCTGTCATCAAGACAACCTTCCTGCGCTTTCATTACGCTATCCATTGTAGAATTAACTAAGTGAATGCCACTCAGCGAAGCCGCTCGATAGTCATTTTTTGACTTCAAAATTTGCAAAGCTTGCTTTTGAGTCAACGTTTTCTTTGGGTCTGCGACTAGGTCAGGAGTTCCTTGAGCAACCACGTCGATACGTTGCATTTTCATTGCAGACTTTGACAAGGCTGCCATAACTGAGGGACCTAAAAATGAAGGGGCTGAACCGCCTCCAGCTGGAAAATTAAATGCAAAAGAACGTAATGCCTGCATTTCACCTGATGCTGCATTCAATGGTAACTGTGGAGTCTCTGACTCAAGCATCTGCTTTGATGCCTGCATAGTTTGTAAGTTTTCAGCTAAACTCTTTAGGGATGCTTCCATCGAATCGCGCAGTCCCGTACAGGCCGTGTTGTTTTTAAGCTTTTCAATGACTCCACGAAGTGTGCGAGTTTGCTCTAAGGCTCTGGCAGTAAATTGCCCCGATGAATTACACGTAGATTTAATGCTATAAACATTCTGAGACGTGGCATTGGCCAATTCATCATCAAACGCAGCCCAAGCTGAATTCGGGTTCATGACTAAAACGATTGAAATTGTGGAAAGTAGCGTTTTCTTCATCATACGGCCGCCTTGCTAAGTCCAGAGAGATTCAAGTTTCGAGCCGAATTTAATCTCCTTGAGATGAAAATGAAGCTGACTGAGTGTCTATTTTTTAGACACCCTTCCCTTTTTAAGCTTTCGTCGGGCGAATTGAATCAGGTTAAAAGACGACTTCGTTGCGCAAGGAGTGTCGATTTTGAAACGACTTTGGATTGAATAATGTGATTCACCTAAGTCTAGTTC
>JAYTJV010000109.1:0-72729 GCA_043730825.1 Pseudobdellovibrionaceae bacterium | reverse complement strand
TGGCCAGTGAAGCCTTCAGTGAAGATATGGAATCAAAGCGGCCAACAGTGCAAATAGGTGATCCATTTTTTGAGAAACTTTTAATTGAAGCGTGCTTAGAAATTTTAGATCAAAAACTTGTCGTTGCGATGCAAGACATGGGTGCTGCAGGTTTGACTAGTTCATCATTTGAAATGGCGAGCAAAGGGCAAGTGGGATTAAAACTTCACTTAGACCGTGTACCACTTCGTGATTCAAGACTGGGGCCTGAAGAAATTCTGCTTTCTGAAAGCCAGGAAAGAATGCTTCTCATCTGTGAGCCTTCAAAGCTCAATGCGATTCAGGAAGTTTTCCATAAGTGGGGTCTAGAATCAACTCACATCGGTGAAGTTATGAAGGCCAGAGAAGTCGAACTTTTATGGAACGGCGAAGTTTTAACGAAGATCGATCCCGATTTACTCGTTGAAAATGCGCCGATGTATCAAAGACCTTATTCTCCGTTGAAGATAAAAAATAATTATTTATATCAAGATCAAGCTTTACCAAGTGATTCAAAAAAATGGATTTACCGCCAGTACGATCAGCGAGTTGGATTAAGAACTGTTCAAGAAGCCGGTCACCCGGTCGCACTTGTGAGGCTTGATAGTGGGCGCATGATTTCGATAGTACTTGGTTGCAGACCTTGGTTGATGAAGCAAGATCCCGTTGTCGGTGCTTACGATACGATTTTTGAGCCGGCGATTAAAATGGTTTGTGCTGGCGCTTGGCCCGTGGCAATTACTGATTGTCTTAATTTTGGAAATCCTGAAAAACCAGAAATTATGTCAGAGTTTGTGGCCAGTGTTGAAGCGATTGCTCACTCGGCAAAACTTTGGGATGCGCCAGTAATCAGTGGAAATGTTAGCTTTTATAACGAAACTGAAGGTCGAAGTATTCCTTCAACTCCTGCAACCGGCGTTGTTGGTTTGAAGCAGAAGAATTCGCCATTGGTAAAAGATTATTTCACCCATGAGAATTTAAATGTTGCCTTGCTTGGTCTAGATGAACCGCAAAATTTCAATCCTGAGAACATCGTAAAATCTGCCAAATCTCTCTTTGAGCTGATCGAAAAAGACTCGGCTTTCGGGGCTCGACTTGTGACTGAAAAGGGCTTAAATCATAGTCTTGATCTTATGAAGCAGGCCAATTTCGAGTGTAACATAATGTCTCAACCTGATTTTCAACCAGATTTGAAATGCCTCTATCAAGTGATCGTTGTTTACGATCCGAAAAAAGAAACTGAAATCAAAAGTGCTTTTAAGAGTTTTGTATTTTTAGGAAAAACAAAAAAAATGAATTCCAATTTTGATTTTTCTCTACAGAAAAATCAGTTTGCAAAAACGTGGGGAGTTTCATGAGTTTAAAATCTTTTGCTTCAAAGCTAGATGAATCATCGGATAAATCGGCTTGGAGAGAAGAGTGCGGAGTCTTCGGAGTATGGAATCATCCTCAAGCAGCGGAGATGACCTACTTGGGTCTCTATGCTATGCAGCACCGTGGACAAGAGTCCGCTGGAATTTCAACTTCTGACGGCGAAAAGCTGCATGTTCATAAAGGTTTAGGCCTTGTTGGTGAAGTATTTGATTCATTTAAATGGAGCGATCTTCCAGGGCGATCAGCAATCGGTCATGTTCGCTATTCGACGACCGGTCAAAATTTATTAACCAATGCTCAGCCACTTAAAGCTGATGTCAGAGGTAAACCCATTGCTTTAGCTCATAATGGTAACTTGGTGAATTCGTTAGAGCTCAGAGAAAACCTTCAAAAGCAGGGATCTCTTTTTCAAGGGACATCTGATTCCGAAATCTTTCTACATTTGTTATCTCGAATTGGCGGCGATAATTGGAGTCAGACTTTGCCGCAAGCTTTAGAGTGGGTGCAAGGTGCTTACAGCATGACTTGGATGGGCGTTGATCGTTTAGTTGCCATGCGAGACCCCATGGGATTTCGTCCGCTCGTTTTAGGAAAATTCAGTGATGAAAGTTGGGCTGTAGCTTCTGAAACTTGCGCACTTGATTTAGTCGGTGCCCAATACGTTAGAGAAATCGAACCCGGTGAAATGGTCGTGATCGATCATCGCGGGGTCACCAGCACTCAATTTAAAAAGCCTACGAAAAAAGCTGCGTGCGTTTTTGAATTAATTTATTTCTCTCGGCCGGATTCTCAAACATTTGGCCACCACGTCTATGAAGCCAGGAAAAAATTTGGTGAAACATTAGCCATCGAGAGTCCAGTCGAAGCCGACATGGTCATACCAGTTCCTGATAGCGGAGTCGCCGCGGCTTTAGGATATTCAAAGCAGTCTAATATTCCTTTCGAGTGGGGAATTGTTAAAAACGGTTACGTCGGCAGAACTTTTATTCAGCCTCTTCAAGGCCTGCGTGATTTAGGTGTGCAAATTAAACTCAATCCGCAAAAAGCTCTGCTTAAAGGTAAGAGAATTATTGTGATCGACGACTCTTTAGTTCGCGGGACAACTTCCAAAAAGATTATTCAAATTCTCCGGGATGCGGGTGCTGCCGAAGTTCATTTAAGAATTGCAAGTCCGCCAACAATTAGTCCTTGTTACTACGGAGTTGATACTCCACAAAAGTCACAACTGATTGCAACTCAAATGGATGTTGAAGGAATTCGGAAATACATTGGAGCTGATAGTTTAGCTTATTTGACTTTACCTGGGCTCTTCAAAGGTCTAGGAGAAAGCGAAAATACATTCTGTGCAGCCTGCTTTAATGAAAAGTATCCAACTCGAGTGAATCCTTGAGCTTTTAAATATCTTTCGTCACAATACATGGATGGCGAAAGTTGTTAAATTTGAAAAAAAAGCTCTGGTCCTAGGCGACATTATTGATGTCATTGCACCTGGGTTTCCTTGCGAGCCTGAAGATGTCGAAAAAGCCCGCGCTTATCTTGTATCAAAAGGTTTTGTCCCACGAATTCCAAAAGATATCGTTGAAGAGCATACTCTATTTGCAAACTCGGATAAAAAACGAAGTCAGCAATTAGAAAAAGCGATTAAAGCAAAAGACTCTAAAGCTATTTGGTGTTTGCGAGGTGGATACGGAAGTAATCATCTTCTGCCATTTTTAAGAAAAATGAAAAAACAAAAGCCCAAGATGCTAATTGGAATTAGCGATATTACTTCTCTGCATGGCTTTCTGATTCAAAATTGGAAATGGACGGGGCTACACGGAGCACTGCTTGATCGATTAGGAAAAGGCAAAGTCCCGATGGGAGTTGAAGAAGAACTTCTAGCTGTCGTTCGCGGTGAAATTACTGAAGTTGTTTTTACGGGCTTAACTCCACTAAATCCTGCAGCTTCAAAAAAGAAGAAGATTAAGGCACAAGTTTTGGGTGGAAATTTAAAAGTCGTTGAAGGTCATTTGGGCACGAAAGACGAATTTAATTTTTCAAAAAAAATAGTTTTTTTCGAAGAAACAGGGGAGCGTGGCTACCGAGTCGACCGCATGCTTTTTCATCTGTCTGAAGCAGGCGCATTTAAAAATTGCGTGGCAGTTGTCTTTGGAACTTTTATTGGCGGCGACGAGCCGAAATCTGATCCGGATTCTGCCACCATTAATAAAGTTGATTGGGTTTTAAGAGACTGGGCTTTTAGACAAAAATTTCCCGTCCTTATGGGCTTACCTTGTGGGCATGACACCGTTCAAAGAGTTTTGCCTCTAGGAACTATGGCTCTTTTAAGTCTAGGCTCCAATGCCGAGCTGCGCGTGAATACAGGAGTTACTGAATGAGATTTACCACAATGGAAAAAAACCTCGCGCAATTAATCGAGCCCGAGCTTCGAGATGTCACGCCCGGGGTTCAGATCAGAGCTTTTCAAGCTGGCAAAATTGTTTGTGACATCGCTCTAGGTCAGACTTATCCGTATTATGATTTAGCTTCGCTAACGAAAGTCATCTTTACGGTTCAAGCTATGATGCTTAGCTATGACCGTGGAAACTGGAGCCTCAAAACTTCGGTTAAAGAACTTCTACCGTGGTATCGGCACAAAACCCTGATCAGAGAATTGCTGGCTCATTACACTGGATTTGAAGCTTGGATTCCGATTTATAAATCGATGGACTTAAAAAAATCCTACACAGAAAAACGTCACGACCTGAAAGCCTTATTATCAAATATTGATCCTAAGGTTCCAATCGATAAGTGTCTTTATTCTGATATTAATTTTTTGCTTTTGGGTTTTATCTTAGAAGAAATGTATCATAAGCCTTTGATCGAAGTTTGGACGGATATTAAAAATACGTTTTACATCGGAACGACTTTTGAATTTCATACCGATAACCAACCCCTTCAGCGGCAAGCACTCTACGCACCCACAGAGGAATGCCCTTGGCGCGGCCGCCTTTTACAAGGTGAAGTTCACGATGAAAATACTTGGTCGTTAGGTGGCATTAGCACTCATGCAGGACTTTTTGGAACAATTGATGATTTAGGTTGGCATGCATTGAATGTCCGATCTCAGCTTTTAGGAATTGCACGCTATGAAGTGAAGCAAAAAACGGCTCAGCTTTTTGCAAGGCGAGCAGTCGAAGAAGGCCGCGGAGACTGGGCCTTAGGATTCATGATGCCAAGCCCTGGGCAAGCCAGCTGCGGCCATTACTTTGACTTAAGTTCAATTGGTCACACTGGATTTACTGGAACAAGTTCTTGGTACGATCCGAAAATGGATTTAGCTGTTTGCATTTTGAGTAATCGACTCGTCTACGGCAGAGAAAACAATCGATTCAAAACTCTTAGACCCAAAATACATAATTGGCTCGTTGAAGGATTAAGGAAGTCGGCATGACAACTCATATTGGTGATCTCAAAAAAGGCGCTTCAGTTCATTTGATGGGAATTTGTGGGACTGCGATGGCAAGTCTTGCAGGGCTCTTAAAAGATAAAGGTTTTAAAGTAACAGGATCCGATGCCAATCCTTATCCTCCGATGTCGACTCAGATTGAAAGCCTTGGTATCCAAATTAAAACTGGCTATCAGGCAGAAAATCTTCATCCAAAACCAGATTTCGTCATCGTCGGAAATGTCATTTCCGCAAGCAATGCCGAAGCTCAGGAGCTCATGAAGTTAGGAATTCCGTATACGTCGTTACCAAAAGCGATGGGCGAATTTATTATTGCTGACCGTGATTCAGTTTGTATTTCAGGAACACACGGAAAAACAACGACGTCATCATTGATGGCTTGGGTATCGGACAAGTGTGGGGCCGCTCCGGGATTTTTAATTGGTGGTATTCCGCTTAATTTTTCTCAAAGTTTTCGAAACCCAGAGAAAAATCTATTCGTCATCGAAGGTGACGAATACGACACCGCATTTTTTGATAAAGTTCCAAAGTTCACGCACTACCGACCGAAATATACAATTTTAACAAGTGTGGAATTTGATCACGCTGACATTTATAAAGATCTAGATGATGTTAAAAAAGCTTTTGCGACTTTAATGAAAATCACAAAGCCCGATGGCCAAATCATCGCCTGGGCTGAGGACAAAAATATCGAAAGTATTTTGGGATTAGCGAAAGCTCCCGTCTTAACTTACGGCCTTAAAAAGGGCGATGTTCAAGCTAAGATCATCAAAACAATTGGCGATGCGACAGTCTTCACAGTTAATTTTAAGGGCAAAGATTTAGGTGAATTCCAGTTTCCTTTGAGCGGCGAATATAATGTGCTAAACGCTTTATCTGTGATCACTCTAACTCAAGTTTTAAATTTTGATTTAAATAAAGTGAAAGAAGCTTTTTTAAGTTTCAAAGGTGTCAAACGCCGCCAAGAAATTTTAGGTGAACCACGCGGAGTGCTCGTCATCGAAGACTTTGCGCATCACCCAACAGCGGTCAAAGAAACAATTAAGGGAATTAAGGCAAAATATCCTGCAAGAAAATTGTGGGCCGTCTTCGAACCCCGAAGTGCAACGTCACGAAGAAAGATATTTCAAAAAGATTACGCAGTCGCTTTCAGCTTAGCTGAAGAAACACTGATTGCTGAAGCTTTCGATCAAAGTAAATTAGATGCAGAGAATCGATTTTCTTCTGCTGAACTTGTTGGGGATTTAAAAACTGCAGGAAAGTCTGCGAATGTTTACGCGAAGGTCGATGAGATCGTGAGTGATTTATCTAAGAAAGCCCAGAAGGGCGATCTGATTTTGATTATGTCGAATGGGGGCTTTGACGGAATCTACACCAAGCTGATGAAGGCTATGGGGTAATTCTAATGACGGTAATATCCCATGCTACAAGTTCTAAGCCCGACACACCGATTCCAGTTGGATTTCTAATATTTAGTTTGACGGAATTGACAGCCGCAACATAGCAATAGTGGTTGACGAAGGAGGAAGTATTACCCCTAGGATTGCAAATGACAGTATCGCCAACTGCAACTCCCGAAATTGAAAAATTCTGTTCGAGTGTGCCACCAGCACCTACTGTGCTCCCTACTGTCCACGCTTGGTTTGATAGTTTAAACATTGCATTCATGATGCCGTTGCCAGCTCCAACTTTCAAACCGCCATTAACCTCTAGCTTTACAGTAGGGGTTGTAGTTCCAACTCCAACATTGCCGTTCGGTAAAACTGTCACGTGTGTCGTTCCATTGGCTTCTAAATTAAGGGACTGATTGACGTTGTTTCCAATCGTAATGGGCTGAGGGACTGATGCGACAATGATCGTGTTCCCACCATCGCGAATAAAACCAGTCACACTTGTAAAATCAATATCGCGACAGATCCATTTTTGCGATGGAGTGGCATTTGATGCCCAATGAGCAGTTTGGAAAGGTCCGCAAGGGTTTCCCGCTGGGTTTAGTTCTGCCATCTCATCGTTGTAGCGTTGAGCGGTTACACCCGCAACCCAAGAAGAGTTTGTGCCATCGGTTGATAAAAATTTTGTAGAATGAGTTGCTTGTCCAGGAAGTAAAGCATTGAGTGCGGCGTTTCCCGTTGCTTGTCCTGTTCCACCATTTGCAATCGCTAAAACTCCTGCTACGGAAGTTCCTAAATCAATCGTTCCAAAAGCAGGAGCGCCGCCGCCAGCAGGAATTCTTAAGACTGCGTTCGCAGTGCCAGCATCAGTCGTTGTCGGAGCAGCGCCTGCGCCGCCACCTAACATGACTCCATTTGCAGTTAACAACCCAGAAGACGCTTTGGATGAAGCTGTGTTAAAGTAAGGAATTCCACCGGAAGTTCCAGAGATCGTTGTTCCGTTATTAAACTTATTATATTCAGCATTGGTAATTGTACCTGAAGTGACACTTGCACCTGAAGCGAGAGGAATACTTAATGTATGAGTGTTCGTAGAAGAAGTCAGAGCAGGGGCGGTGCCTGAAGCATTGACTGCAAAAGTTTGAGTGGAACCATTTTGTCCACCTAAGGTTGTTAAACCAGCGCCTGAAAGACCGAGTGCAAAGGCAGCAGCGCCGTCCCAGTATTTTACTTGGTTTGAAGTTGTGTTATACCAAACTTTACCTTTATCAGCGAAAACTAAACCTGCTGGATCTGTAGCAACAGCGTTTAAGCCTAAATTTCCAGTCATCGTATCGCCAGCTTTATTCAGTGGCGTGTAACCGATAGCAGCTAAAGCATTCGCACCAGTTAAAGAAATTGCACCAGCAGTTACAGTTAAATTCGTTCCAACTGAGACCACACCTTTTACACCAGCTGTTGCATCTTGATATGCAGCCGAAGAAGTAGAAGTAATTCTTCCTTTAGCATCATAGTTAATTGTCGGAACCGCAGAAGCAGAACCAGCAGCACTTGCAGTCACCGTTGAAGCTAAAGTTAAAGCTCCTGTTGAAGTTAGAGTTGCATCGCCAGAAACGAAAACTTCTTGTGCTTTATTTGCGCCATCACCGACCCAGATTTTTGTACTCGCCAGAGTTGCAGTATTGGTAATAATTGGAATAATAGTCGAACAAGCAAGCGTATCCGAAGCAGAGATATAAGTTAGAGCCTGTCCTGCCGCACAACCAGGACCCGTTAAGAAACTACCAGCGACAGAAGATTGAACGTCAGCAATATTTAAATTTCTAAAGCTCGGTACACCTGTAGATGCTTGCGGAGCCGCGAAAACACTTTTAGCAGCCTGAGAATTAAAGCCTAAAGCAATAGTTCCAGTCGTCGTAATAGGTCCACTAGCTGAAGTCATGTAAGCTGGAACTGAAACTCCAACAGAAGTCACAGTACCGCCCGAACTAGTTGCATTAATCGTCACTGCATTCGAAGCGTTTGTAATCGTAACACCCGTACCGGCTGTAATTGTTTTATATTCGAGACCTGTGGCACCAGCATTAACTCCTAAAACTTGGTTAGCAGTACCTGAAGTAGCTAAACCTGTTCCACCGCGAATGATCGGTAAAGTTCCAGCTGTGATATCACCAGCATCTAAGTTGATTAAATCAGAAGCATCTAAGATTGGAAGTTTTCCACCCACAGCAACCTGAACGATTTTTCCAACTGTCGTTCCGACGTCTACTGAAACGCTATCAGCTGCAACCACAATTCCTGTTCCTGCCGCGACATCAACAGTGGCGCTCCCTGTTGCGGCACCACCAGTTAAACCAGCTCCAGCCACTACGTCAGTGATATCGCCATTTGCTGGTGTGACCCACTGTAAACCAGAAGCCGAAACTGAATTAGCTCCTAAAACTTGCCCATCTGTTCCAGCGGGTAATCTTATGTGTGTTGTTGCATCGCGAGTAAAAAGATCGCCTTTAGTCGTGAGCGGAGAAGTTAATTTAGCAACAAAAGAGTCGTACTCAGTTTTGGATACTGTACCTGAAGTGACTCCAACACCTGAAGCAAGAGGAATATTCAACGTATGAATCGTTGTTGCTGAAGAAAATGCTGGGGCAGTACCGGCCGCACCTGTCGCAAAAGTTTGAGAGCCTGCAGTTAAACCGCCTAGTGAAGTGATGCCTCCGCCGGCAACCCACGATAAAATTCCAGTTCCGTTAGTTGATAGAACCTGCCCAACTGTGCCAGAAGTAGTTGGTAGTGTTAAACTATAATTCGCCGTAATGTCGGCCGGGGAAATCAGGGAAATCGTATTAATGTCATTGTCATTCACAATAAAGTTTCGGCCTGAAAAATTTGTAGCGGCAACTGAAGTCGCATTGGTGATATTAAAGGCACCCATATTGATCGGTCCACTCATCGTTCCACCAGCTAGTGGAAGTTTCGTCGAATCATCTATAGTCGCTGTTGTGACAGCCGTGAGCCGTCCCTTAGCATCGTAAGTAATGACAGGAGTGATAGAAGCGCTGCCGATCGGGCCGCCGGCTACTACAACATTCGGTAATGAGAGAACACCGGTTGTAAGCGATAATCCAGAACTCGCTAAGCTTGTATCAATTTGCAAAATTCCTTTTGCAAGATAAGTTGCATCAGCTGGAGCACCGCCCGTGGCATCAGCCGAAGGCACCCAGTTTGTTCCATCAAATTTTAAAACTTGATTTAGCAAAGGAATAGTTGCCATAACATTTTTGCCGCGAATTGCATTTACTGTTGTGCCAGTAATGGATCCTGTCACATCTCCGCCTAGTGCGGGCACTTGTGAAGCATTCAAAAGTGGAATGTCAGTTGCTACAAGCGATTGACACTCAATTTGCAAAGTACCGATATTAAATTTTAAAAGTTGATTGGCCGCACAGGCAAGATTCGCACTCACCGCAGTCTGCCCAATTTTTTCAGCGTTGATCGCTTGCACCGCTAAAGTCGCACGCGGGGAGTCTTCAAGATCAACGGTAAAAGTTTCGCCACCACTCCAAGTGATAACCAACTGTCGCCTGGCATCAACCGCGCAGCTTGCACCAAAGTTATTATTAGGATTCATCGCACTCGCTAATGCGCTAGCTGTAAACGTCGGACTTATGCTAAATGCACCATTATTAAGTGTAATGGCGGGTGATGTCCAAGCTGTTAAACCAAGATTAGTTCCACAATTGTCAGGTCTTCGAAGTGAAACGGTGAAAGTCTGACCGGCTAAAGTATTCGCAGGAATCGTAGGTCCTTGAAGGCGACCTTCGTAACGAAAGCTTGTGGTCTGCGCTAACGCAAAATTTCCAATTATAAGAATGATAAATACGAGGGTGTTCATCATTCGAAAACCGTCTTTCCTTGTAAAGTATGAATTCCAGGAGTTGCTGCATTTACCACCGGATATTGCGGAATATTAATGATTCGGCCTTGTAATGTGTGACTAGTGCCGCTGCGAGTACTATTTAAGCCCTGTCCGTTGATGAGGCGGTTATCGCTTAAAGAAAAAGCGGAATAAGTAATTCTAAACTCCTCAGTCCGACTTAATCCCATCGTATGCACATCACGAAATTTAATTTTAAAAGTTGAACCGATTGGCATCGTATTGAAAGGCGGAGTTGAGCCAAGATTTAACATTGCCGAAAAAGTTCCACTGGTCGCGCACTGATTGTTGGTCGTCGTAAATATTCCCGAGGCTGGCGTGGGAACGGGGCTCCAAGTTTCTGGCAAAGCGTTCGAAACATCGTATTCAAAACTTGAGTTGTTAGCATCGCAGCTTGCAGTAATCGTAATGCTTGATAGATCACTTAGGTTACTAATTCGTAAATCATGAGCGGTCAGTTGAAAGCTATTTAAATTAGATAGTAGGGAAGTCACGCTCGGGGTCGCAACAGAGCAACCAGCATTCAATGCTAGAAGTGAAATACTTAGAAAAAAATTTCGAACCAAATACGTCACTTTAAAAATCACTCCTATGGTGTTAGGCACATACAGCGAATACTCCCTGCTAGGGTATTTGCGGTAAGGTTTGTAGCAAAATATATATTTAGGCTTCCGGTTGCGGGTACAACAGATTTTATTGCTTCAAGTGATGGGTTGACATGCCATTGGCAGTTACAAACAGACGCGGCCGTAATTCCTGTACAAATGGCGTTCGTTTGCAGCGCCCCTGCGGTAATGGCCCCTGTTTGACAAGTTGTCATTCCAGAAACTGTCGTGCCGCCACCAACTTTTATATTCGGTGTTGTAAGGGAACCAGTTGCTGATACGTTAACCTCGCCGGTTGGAAGAATCGTTAATCTGTCTTGCGGCGTGGTGGTGCCAACAGCGGTTGTCGCAAGTCGGATACTGCCAGCCGAGCTCGTAGCGGTACTTATTTCTTCTGCAACCATTGATAGTCTGGCAACGACTTTAAAGCTCGAGACTGTTGCGTTGTCTTTTCCGGAAGCTCGGATTTCAAAAATATTATCTCCAGCTTGCGTTTGGGTAGGAGCCGCGCCTGTACCGCGCGAAGAGTGTGCTCGAATAGTAATAGGATTGCTAGCTGCACCCACATAGTTCATAACTGAAAACCCAACAGTTCGTGGAACAGTAGAAGATGAATTGATAATTTCAACTATGGAATTTTCGTCATCTCCGGCAATCTGAACTAGATTAACGGGATTGCTAGTTTTTACTCCAATTTTGTTAACGGAATGGATCATGTTGGCAGTTCCCATGTTAATAGGACCCGTCATTGTTCCACCTGCAAGCGGAAGTTTCGAAGCATCATTTGGCGCAGCAGTTGAAACGCCGGTGACTCTTCCTTTTACATCGTAACTGATGACTGGAATAAGACTTGCGCTTCCGTAAGTTGCACCGCCACCGACTCCAACATCTGGTAAAGACAGAATGCCTCCCGAAGTAAATGAAAGTCCGCTGGTAGCAAGATCAGTATTAATCTGCACAAGACCTTTGGTCGTATAAGTCGCATCGCCATAAATTGGACCGGCGTTATCGGCCGCTGGCGCCCAATTCGAACCATCAAATTTCAAAACTTGATTTGTTGTGGGAGCTGTTGCCGAGACATTTGTGTTACGAATTTTTGCGACGAGCATGTTGCCGTAAGTCCCAGTGACATCGCCACCGCCTAAGGCAGGAAGATTTGCCGAGGTTAGTACGGGAATGTCACCCGCAACAAGAGTCTGACATTCAAGCTCAGAGCTAACGGAATTATATCTTAAGATTTGCTTATCAGTACATGCTAGCGCAGCTTTTACGGCAACATTTCCAATTGATTTGGAGTTTGAAGCCATTTTGGAGTAGGCGGCAAAAGTCGCGCGCGGAGCATCTTCTAAACTGATTGCAAAAGTTTCTGAATTCCAAGAAAGGACAAGTTGGCGGCTGAAATTGGGAACGGTGCAGGCAGCTGCTCCAAAGTTATTCCACGGGTCCATTGCGGCAGCTAGTGCATCAGCGCTGAAGGTAGGGCTGATACTAAATGCGCCGTTTTCGAAGCCCACCACTGCAGATGTCCAAGTTGTTAGACCTAAGTTGCCGCCACATAGATCCGTTCGTTGAATAGATGCGGTCATAGTTTGCGCTGTCATCGTTCCGGCTGTAATACCGGGACCTTGAAAGCGACCTTCGTAACGAAAACTTGTTGATAATTGGGCAGTTGCTACCATTGGATAGCAAAAAGAAAACAGACTTAAAAAAAGAATCCAAACACGTCCCACTAACTACTTATCGGAATAATCTTCACATGCCTTAAGCCCTCGTCTTGAAACGAGAATCCCAAATTGGACCGGCGGAATTACGACCGAATTTGTTCTATTCGGCAACGCGTAAACTAAAGGCGATTTTCTCGACACGCCGTCACTGGTAATGTACCTGTCACCCATGACGCCACTCATGAAGCAATATTGGGATATTAAAGCACTTCATCCGGATAAGATTCTGTTTTTTCGGATGGGTGATTTCTATGAACTTTTTTTTGAGGACGCTCAAACAGTTGCCCCACTTTTAGGCATAGCACTCACTTCTCGGAACAAAAAATCTCTTGATGAGACACCGATGTGTGGAATGCCTCATCATTCAGTGGGCTCTCACCTCAATAAACTTTTGGCTAGAGGGTTTAAACTTGCGATCTGCGACCAGGTCGAGGATCCGAAAACTGCGAAAGGTTTAGTCAAACGCGCGATCACTCGAGTCTTAACTCCGGGAATGGTTTTTGATGTCGATACTTTGGATAAGTCTAGGGCTCACTACTTAAGTAGTTTTGATGAACAAACACTTTCATTTTTAGACATGAGTACAGGCGAAGCTTTTTGGATCGAAAGATCGAGCTCCGGCACGAGCGACATTGTCACACTTTATTCAAAACTTGCGGTCGCAGAAGTTGTTTTATCAGAAAAACAAAAATTAGAATTTCCGCTGCAACTTATTTTGAGCGTTCATGAAAATTTAGAAAAATCAGTGGGAATTGAAAAGTTTCCTGAAAGTGCGTTAAGACTTTTGTCCTATGTGAAGGAGATGAACTCGCAAGAGGCGTTGAAGGTGTTAAGGCCTTTTGAAAAGCGAGAGTTCAAATCTCGCATGAAGATTTCTTCCACAAGTGCCAGACATCTCGAGCTTTTCGTTAACTCACGCGGTGAAGAATCTGGAACTTTATTCTGCACACTCGATAAAACAAAAACTTCTGCGGGTG
Organism: Pseudobdellovibrionaceae bacterium; assembly: GCA_043730825.1. GTDB lineage: Bacteria > Bdellovibrionota > Bdellovibrionia > Bdellovibrionales > Bdellovibrionaceae. The sequence goes on along the minus strand of JAYTJV010000109.1, from coordinate 59,258 downwards.
CTCGGAAATTAAAAAGCTGGATGCAGTTTCCGCTCGTAAATAAAGTAGAACTGGAATCTCGATGGGATTTGATCGACGCGTGGAAATCAGATCTACCAAAATTAAAAGCTTTTAGAGACCAGTTAGCTCGTCTAGGTGATTTAGAAAGAAGATTAACTAAAGTGGCTCAACCAAGTGGAAACGCTCGGGATTTGCTAGCACTCTCTCAAGGAGTCGAGACTGGACTTCAAGCTCTTGAAATCGCAAAGATTGAAGACTTGGAAGCAAACGTTTTAGCACCTTGGTCCACACGGACCCAAAATGCTTTAACTGATGATCCGCCCATTTTACTTAAATCTGGTGGTCTGATCCGCAAAGGTTTTTCGAAAGAATTAGATGAGTTTATTCTGCTAACAACTGAAGCGCACACAATTTTAGCTGAACTTGAAGCGCGTGAAAAAGCCGCAACTGGTATTTCGTCCTTAAAAGTCAGATACAATAATGTTTTCGGTTACTACATTGAAGTTACTCATACGCATAAAGATAAAGTGCCCGCACATTACAAACGAAAACAAACCTTGTCGACAGCCGAACGTTTTTACACAGAAGAATTAATTGAGTTAGAAAAAAAGATTCTATCAGCAGAATCAAAACGCAATGAACTCGAGTGCGAAATTTTTGATAGTCTTAAAAAACAAGCGCTTGAATTAGCTGCACCCATTTCGTGGCTAGCGAATCGTCTAGCTGAACTTGATGTGATTTCTTCACTTGCTTGGTTGGCTTTAGAAAATCGCTTAGTGCGCCCCAAAATTTCTGCAAACGGCCAACTTAAACTTTTAGGCAGCCGCCATCCGGTTGTTGAAAGCTCTGTTAAAACTCCGTTCGTGCCGAATGATATTTTATTAGATCAACATGCCTGTTTACTTTTGACTGGACCGAACATGGCTGGAAAAAGTACGCTGATGCGGCAAGTGGCACTCGCTTCCATCATGGCTCAAATGGGCTCGTTCGTATCGGCAAGTGTCGCTGAGATTCCGCTTTACGATCAGATATTTACCCGCATTGGTGCAAGCGATCAGCTGAGTGAAGGGCTTTCGACCTTTATGGTGGAAATGACTGAAACCGCAGAGCTTTTAAAAAATTCGACTCACTCTTCGCTGGTTATCTTGGACGAGATCGGTCGGGGAACTTCTACCTATGATGGTCTAAGCTTGGCTGAAAGTATTTTAGAATATCTTTTGGAAAATAAAAAAGGTCAGGTCTTCTTCGCCACTCACTATCACGAGATCACGCGCCTTGAAGAAAAGTATCCGAACTTGATTAACGCCCACATGAGCGTGGTCGAGCGTTCGGGTCAGATCCAGTTTCTACATAGCCTGGTCATGAAGCCTGCAGGAAAGTCTTATGGGCTTCACGTAGCACGTCTTGCAGGAGTGCCAAGCGAAGTAATCAAAGCTGCCGAAATTAAACTTAAGAATCTGGAAAAAAAGTCTGCGAAAAGCGCATCAGCTTATCAGCAATTAGGTTTTGATGATGTTGAAGAGTCAATTCCGTCAACGGATATGAAGTCTCAGGCTTTGAGACAGCTGACAGAAAAAATCAAAGATTATCAGCTATTAGAGAAATCACCTTTTGAAACTCTTCAAGAAGTGCAGAATTGGCAAAAAGCTTTAAAAGAAATTTAGAAATTACTTTTTGTTTGGATTTGAACGAGTTGAACCGCTCATGCCATTGTGGTGGCGCCAATTATAATTGGGATCGAGCTTAATTCTGTTGTTCCAGTTTTCCCACTTCTTTTTAGCAAGCTTGTGCATAACCCGACCTTTATCATCGAAGATGTCAGGATCTTTACCGAATAGGAAATCGCCAAGTGATTTTAAAACGCCCATCACTATTTATAGGCGTGGGTTATTACACATGTCAACGATGTCCTCGCGTGCAACTCGGCGATCAAGTAAGTCGCTGATGCAACGTTTTCCAGCCTTAACAATAGCTTCACTAGAGTCTGCTGCTTCGACCGGAATCATATGGATTACTTTTCCATGAGTTACTTCGCTTAAATATTTAAGCTCGAACTTTTGTGATCCTGCAGGCTCAGTAGCTGCTAGTGTCATCATGGCCGCGAACGTAAAAGAAACCATTAAAGTCATTCTTAGAGTTTTCATTTCGAAAACCTCCCTTGCATAAAGATATTGCAAGTAGGTTGCCTATCTCACTTTGAGACATCTCGGTAAATCGTTGATAAAAGACTGGAATTTCATCCTAACTTGAATCGTCTCATATTCAGATGTCGATACTTTAGTCTTTCGACGGATTCGCGCTAACAGTGTCAGTTTGAGAAGGTTATATTCGTTTTGAGCTTACGCGTATTTATCGGAACGAAGGCGTATTTACGAGTGCTGGTAATGATTATCTAGGGTCTGGCTTTTCAATCGTTTTGAGTCCATAATCGGCCACTTCTATGGGCATCGCTTTTAAGCACTTTCTACCACCTTTTTATCAGAGCATTTTACCAAATGATATTTTGGGGCTTACAATTAATGAGACGAAAGCCACGTGCGATGCTTGTATTAAAGTCCCGAAGTATAAAGAAGATTTAAAGTGCTGCACCTTTCATCCGTTTTTACCGAATTATTTGATTGGGCAAATCTTAGTTGATCAGAAAAAAACTCCGACTTTTATTACCGAGACCTTGCAACATAAGATTTCAAATCGACATTATGTTTTGCCTTTAGGAATTGTTGCACCTGTTCGATATCAGGTGGAATTTAACGAACTCAAATCAAAACATTTTGGCAAAAAAGAAAACTGGCTATGTCCCTATTACGATAAAGTTTTGAATCGTTGTGGCATTTGGCGAAATCGGGGTTCTGTTTGCACCAGTTTTTATTGTGAAAGCAGTCAGGGCACAAAAGGAAAAAACTTTTGGAAAGTAGCACTCAATTATCTTTCATATATAGAGATGGTTTTATGTGAAGAGGCGTTAGTCCATTTAGATTTTTCACCTCGACAAGTGTCTGACCTGCTAGGGTATATCAATCGAAATGAGGGCACGGCTACAGAACTCAAAAGTGATTCGATGAGTAAGGCCCAAGCAAAAAGTCTTTGGAACGGGTATTTTGATGATCAGGAAGGCTTTTACATAAAAACCTTGGAAGTCGTTAAAAGCTTCGATAAAAAGCAGATGGAAGAATCAATGGGGGATCTAGGTTACAACTTAACCGCCCAAATTATGAAGGCGGGTGGAATATGGAAAACTTAATTTTGATGACGCCTGATTTAAGAAAAAAAAAATTAGTTGAAGACTGGGCGGGGATTACTAATTGGGAAGATCGATATAAAAAACTAATCGATCTGGGGAAAGCCATGCCACCACTTCCAGAAGAATTAAAAACAGAAGAAAATAAAGTTCGCGGTTGTCAGTCTCAGGTCTGGATTAAAACCGAAAAAAAGCCCAATGGTCTTGTCACATTTCGCGGAGACAGCGACGCGTTAATCGTCAAAGGCCTCGTGGCACTTGTGATCGGAATTTATTCTGATGCAAAACCAGAAGACATCTTAAAAACTCCACCAGACTTCGTCAAATCTTTGGGCTTCGAAACTCACTTAAGTCCCAGCCGCACAAACGGCCTCTACTCGATGATTAAACGAATCATGATGGACTCCTTCGTCCTCAAATAAAAAAGGTAACGAAAAAGTGACAGGGCACGCACAAAAGGTGACAGGTACATTACCAGTGACGCCGCATCAATTTCCGCAAAAATTTTAGCTAGCCTCTCTAAGCTGCTTAAAAATTTCGAAATTTATGTTGGTGCGGCCGGCGAGGTGCGGCCGGCTTGGTCGTGATTTCGTCCATGTCAAATTCCCGATATGGACAATTAATTTTGAATCTGTTTTCCTAAGAGTACACGAAGCAAATGTTTTTCGAAGATGGAAAACATCAACAAAGGAATACTCTGATGAAGTGGTTCACGTTTTTTCTTCTTACTTCCTTCATGTTCTTAAGTTCAGCTTTCAGTGTTTACCTTCCGAACTCAAAACTTCCTAAAAACTTCCGCATCAATAAAGTTCATATCCTGGACCAGGCAGCAAAAAACGGATCGATGTGTGAGAAGGCTCTTCTTGAGTTGCCTATCCAACTTTTAAATCAAGTTGAAGCGTTTTGTATGCCGGTTGTTGAAACGAAAAATTCGACTAATCAAGAGTACTCAAATTTAGATGCAAAAATTTCAGAAGAAGTTACAGCTCAAAACGAAGTGGCTATTCAAGCTGCCCAAATTATGGATTTTGAAAATGAATCTGCAAAACAATGTGGTGGAGTAAAGCAGTGCTCATCACTTGATTGCGGAGACAAGCTAAGCTTTATCACGCAAGCTTTGAACACAACTTACCTAGACTAAAATCACAGATTATAAAAACGGGCGATAAGTGAATCCACGCGCCCTCGAAGCTAATAATTATAAGGTGGCGTGAACTTTTGATGTGTCGTCGTGATCGTCTAATTCGTTTAAGAACTCTTCGACCTCTTTGTTTTGCACTTCATTTAAGTCAGTCGGATTTTTAGGCTTATAAGTCATTTCGGCTGAAATCACTTTCCAACCCCGGCTGGTCAGAACTTCTTGGATACTCGACATCGCATCGTGAGCTCCGTAAAAAACATGGTGATCGCCATCTTTTTCAACTTCATCTGCACCAGCTTCGATTGCTTCTTCTTCCTGATCAAAAGTTCCAGCTTTTGAAGCTTCAACTTTTGTAACATGCGTAAACATCCAGAGTGTCGAGCCTGTTTCGCCCATATTTCCGCCGTGAGTTTTGAAGATACTTCGAACATCGGCAGCGGTTCTATTTCGGTTATCGGTCTGGCACTCGACCAGGACTCCGACCCCGTGAGGGCCATAACCTTCGTAAGATAATTCTTCGATAATCTTTCCGTCATCAAGAAGACCAGCACCTTTTTTAATTGCGCGCTCGATCGTGTCATTTGGACAAGATCCTTTTTTCGCATTTTCAATGGCGAGCCTCAAGCGAGCATTCATCAGCGGATCGGCTCCGCCAGATTTTGCAGCAACCTGAATTTCTCTTGCGAGTTTAGTAAATACCAAGCCCTTTTTCTGAGCGTTGGCGACTTTGAGTGGATTTTTCCATGACTTTCCCATAATGGAAGGAGTATTCCAAAGTTGAATGCCTTTGTCCATGCCCCAAAATAAGCCCCAAAGGAACTAGCGTCCATGCCCACAACAAATGCTTTATTTATAGCCGAAGTCCGCGAAAAAATTCGCGTGCTGCCTGCTAATATTCAAAGCGCGTGGAGAAATGAAGCAGCGGCTTTGACTATCCCCGGTGGTGCGCCTGGTCGAGATTTGCACGTTTTGGATAAGGTCAAACGGGGTGATCGAATCGGATTATCCAAACCCGAAGGTCAGGCTCGGCTTATTCATGATCTTGCAAATATCGAATTGCAAGCAATGGAGCTCGCTTATCGAAGCTTCATTGAGTATCCAGATGCGCCTCTAGAATTCCGGGAACAGATGGCAGAGCTTGCACTCAGTGAAGCCAAACACCTTGAGCTTTGTTTAGACCAGCTCGAAATACTAAAATTTTCGTGGGGTGATTGGCCCGCTTACCTAAATTTATGGAGTGCGGTTTCAAGAGATGACTCGCTTCTTGATCGACTCCTCATTGTTCACCGTTATTTGGAAGCGACTGGTCTTGATGCCGGAGCTGCGATCGCAAGGAAATTGGCCCAGTGTCACGCGCCACAACTCGAAAAGGTCATCAAAAGAATTACGGAAGAAGAAGTCGATCATGTGGCTTTCGGCAGTCGCTGGTACCAGAATTTTTGCAAATACGACAAATTAGATCCTGATCAGGATTTTAAAATCCGTATGCGCTCGTTAGCTCAAAAATTACCAAAGCGTTTTGAAATCCTTGATCATGAGCTAAGGAAGCGCGCGGGTTTTACGGTCAGTGAAATTCAAGTTGTTCAGGAAGTTCAAGATCAACACAAAGCTCTTCAAGCAATGAAATTTGAAAGCTTGTTTGTTAGCTAGCCAGATATACCAGCTGTTAAGCTAAATACTGTGCCCCGATATCGTGATCTTCAAATAGTTCGATCGAGATAATAGCGAGGGAAACGGATTTCTCGATTTCGTTCTTCAAATAGAGACAGATATTTTCGGTTGTTGGAATTTTTTCTTTAAATTCAGGAATCACAAAGTTCAAATGCTCGTGATCAAGCTTTGAAATGATCTGATCGAGTTTTGCGCGCACCAAGGCTAGTTCTGAATCCATCACTTCAGATAATTCAACTAACGCGCGGTAATTGTGACCGTGCCCATATTCGGTGAAACATCGACCGAATTCTTCTAGGTTTTTCGCTTTATCCCACTTCGGTTGGTGATAAAGGTGAGCCGAACTAAAGCGACATTCAAAGATCACACTTTTTTTCATAAAAGATTAATGCCGCCGTCGACATGAAGAATCGAACCCGTGGTCCAAGCAGAATGCTCGCTGGCTAAAAAATAAATCGCTTGAGCAATTTCGTCGGGCTTTCCGACGCGTCCTAATGGCTGCGCATTTTGCATTTGCAAGATGGCCCCAGGCGGATGAATAGGCGTATCGACAATGCCCGCAGCGACGCAATTAACTCTGATCCCGTGCGGAGCGCCTTCAAGTGCTAAGCTCTGAGTCCAAGACACTTGGGCCGCCTTCATTGCCGAATAAGCGCCAGTGCCCGCGGTCGGCCTAATTCCCAAAGTTGAAGAGACATTGACGATCGAACCTTTTCTGTTTTGAACAAATGTCGGCCACAAAGCGCGAGTCAGTCTAACTGCGCCCAAAACGTGAATTTGAAATTGGCCCATCCATTCTTCGTCGGTTTGTTGCTCAAAGGGTTTATAGGTAAAAGTGCCAGCGTTATTGACAATGATTTCGACTTCTTTATTTGTACTCAAAATCTGCCTGGCAGCGGCATCAACTTCAGCTGGTTTTGTAAGGTCGCAAACAATGGAAGTTGCATCACCGCATTCGAGATGCGTGATTCTTAATTTGCGTGGATCGCGACCTAGTAAAAAGACATGATAGTGGTGCTTTGCAAATCTGAGTGCAGTTGCTCGTCCAATACCTGATCCTGCGCCGGTAACAATAACTGATTTCATGGATGTGACAGGTACATTACCAGTCATGACGTGTCAAAATTAAAAGAGGCGGGTCAAATTAAGCAAACTTCAATTTAAGAAGCTCTAGCGTATTAAAAGCAATCGGGCAGACGTAAACGTTGCTTAGAACTCGGCCCATCGTGGCTAAAAAGTTTCCTTTATCCAGGTAAGGGTAGTTCCGACAAAGCTGAGGACGGGCCGAATAAACAGAGCACTTGTTGCTTTTCAAAAACGGGCAGGGTTTCTGCTTAAAAACCATGTCTCCGTCGGTATCTTTTCTCATGTACTTTTTCTTGAAGTCATAGGTTTGCATTTCAAGGTGGTTAGCGAGTTCACTGATGTCTCGGTAATCGGGGGCGACGACGAGCGCTTTACAACAGTTCGCACATTTCGTGCAGTCGATACCTGATGCAACAACAGTCGACACTTCCTTAACGAGCTCGTCCATCTTGACTGGATCCTGAGTTTTAAGCCACTGAGTAAATTCAAAATTTTCTGCTGATTTTTTCTGCGCTAGGGACTCGATCTTTTGAAGATCCGTCACGTATTCGGGTTTATCAGGCAAGGCTTCCGGAGCAAGTTGAGCGTCCATGAACTTATGTTAGGCCTTGCTACTTAACGCCGACAAGGCTCCTAGACCTTTTTCATAGGTTATCAAGATTCAAAAAGTTGCGTTAGGGTGTAGAGCAAAACAATGTAATATAAAGGCCCGAGCTATCGCTAAGATTCGCAAAAACTCCGTTTCTTGGCGGAAGGTAAGCTGCTTGAGTTGCCGAACGCTTGCCAGTTTTTTTATCAAGGATACTGATTGCGTAGTGGATGAATTTACTCTCACCTGAAATCGAGTAGTGAACTTTCTTGTCTCTTGCAGCAACAGTTTTGCAGTTTCCGCAGCCGCTATCTGGATAAAACATTTATTCCATCTGTGAAAACGTAAAAAAAATGGGAAGAATTTATTCTTCCCATTTTTAAAATCTTTGAATTACGCCCAATTCAAAGCGCTAAAGTGATAGACAAAACTTAAGCCGCTTTTTTCTGAGCTGCTTGGTATTGGTAAATCTTCTTTTCAAAGTCTTGAGCCTTAACACCTTCTTTGGTGATCAAACCAGCTTTGAACCAAGCAAAGTGTTCTTCGCAGAAGCCTGCTTTAGTTGATTTAGCCTTGCAACCGTCTGCGTGACAGCGGTAATCAGCCATCGATACAACGTTGCCTGGAACTTGTGTTTGAATCTTTGGAGAATCCTGCTTATCGTTCTTCTTGTCTGCCATTTTGGCTCCTTTTTTAGCTAAGGGATCGATATCGATCTTTGTCCTGCTAGACTAGGCTTCGGTTGTTCCAAACCAAACCTTGAAGACTTTTAAAAATCTTTTTTAAAGCTCAAACCTGGTGAACTAAGACTCAAGATATTTCCGTAAGCAGATGAAATGATGACGAAATTGTCTAATGTTTAAACACATTCGAATGGGCGCTAGAGACTTGATCGCGACTCATTTTAAGGCGCAGACTTAATGACTAATTTAAGGCGCTGGTTTGAGTTCACTTAAATCCAAATGATTGAGCTCATTCACTCGCCAGTCAGTCCACTGGGGGCTTGCGAGTACTGCAAAATGGATTCGTCCCGTTGGAATCAGCACATAAGAATCCATCAAAACTTTCAAGGCTTGAGTGCAAATTTTTCGTTTTGCCTTTGGGGATGCAACTTTAAGCTTTAGAACGAGGGCGTCGTACTTGCTGTTTTTATATTGGATAAAATTATCCGGATGTTCACTCGTGAAAATCTGAAGAGCGTTAAAGCAAGTTGGCTTTTCGAGATTAAGGCCTTTTCGAAAAAGGGCTGTTGGCTTTTTTTCCATCAATTCTTGAAAAATTTTATTCTCTAATGGCTGAAGCGCGACGCTGAGTTTTAAATTTTTCTGCCACTGACTTTGAAGCCACTCAGCCAGCCTTCGGTGATCATCTCCGCCTAAAGTTGAGTAGCTAAAAGTCAAAGCGGGCCCGTCAGCAGTCGGGGTCGCAATTTTGGCAGAGCCTTTATAACAAACTTCATCGCTCATATTTTCTGATAGACCAGCGCAGCCCACTTTACCGGGCGAGTGAAAAAGTCCCTGAAGTTCTTCAAATTGAAGCGACTCGGTGAGGTTTTTCCGAAGTTCAAGCTGATCTTTAAGTTCGGGGCCAAAGCCAATTGAATCAAGCCTCAAAACAGAATACCAATGAAACTCTGGTTTATCTTTAAACGCTAGGATCTGCGCAGTCGGAACTTTTCTTAAAAACTCAATTTGTTTTTTCTCGAAAGCTTTGACAGCTAAATTTTCTTCGAACAATTGAAATTCAACTGGAGGCCTTGAATTCTTTTTAAAATATTGCCGATTCGGAGAAAGTCTAATTCGCTGATTGTTCTGATCAGACAACTGGTAGGGACCACTAAAAACATCTTTTTTAAATTCACCTAAGGGTAACGGTACAAAAAGTGGACTCATCAGAATCAAATCGTTATCAGGCGAATCGACACTCCAGGTGAATTCTAAAATTCTTGTGCCGATCGCTTTGACACCTAAATATTCAGGCTTCTTCTTTTGCTCGAATACATCTTTAGCATTATTTAAATTAAATAAAAGATCGGCCCGGGGCGATGGTAGAGTTAAAATTCTGCGATAACTTTGAACAAAATCTTGCGCTGTGATTTTAAGACCGCTGCTCCAAGTGAGATCTTTTTTGAGTGTACAGGTCCACTTCAGTCCGTTTTTAATACAAGCTTCGCCAAGCTCTGGAACATAAGATTTTTTATCATCGTAGATGTAGAAGTTTCGATAAAGTTGCTGGTTTAAAAATCCTCCGGAAGAAGATCTCAAACGGTGAGGATCCAAAGTTTTCGGCGCTTCAGTTTGATTGATCCGAAAAACTTCTGAGTCTGTTTTTTTCGCGGCCGTTGGCGGCAGTGTTTTCGCAGCTGTTAGCTGCGGAGTTTTCGGAGCGGCCAGAGGCGCGGTCGCTGTCGGGGCAGAATCAGCCCCGAAGCTCACTTGTGCCGTTAAAAAAAGAATTCCCCAAAGAAGGGGATTCAATATTAACGTCATACACCCAATTCAATTTTCGCAATCGTCTGAAGTTGCATGTTAGAGGTTCCTTCGTAGATCTGGCCGATTTTTGCGTCTCTCCAGAATTTTTCGACCGGATATTCCTTTGTGAAACCATTTCCGCCAAATAAATCAACGGCTACAGATGTGATTCTTTCAGCAGCTTTTGAAGAATAAAGTTTGGCCATCGCAGCACTTTCAATAAAATCTTGGCCTGAATCTTTTAATCTTGCGGCATTGTAAACCATCAATCTTGCAGCTTCCAATTCAACACGCATTTGCGCTAATTGAAATTGCACACCTTGAAATGAGGAAATCGATTTACCAAACTGTTCGCGAGATTTTGTATAATTTAAAGCCGCCTCATACGCCCCTTGAGCAATTCCCAACATTTGCGCGCCAATTCCAATTCGGCCTTCATTTAAAGTTTCAATGGCAATCTTATAACCTTTGCCCACTTCACCTAAAATATTTGTTGCAGGGATTTCGCAATTATTAAAAAGAAGTTCAGTTGTAGAACTAGCACGGATACCTAACTTATCTTCTTTTTTACCGATCGTAAATCCAGGCATTCCTTTTTCAACAAGGAAAGCCGTAATTCCTTTATAGCCTTTGCTCAGGTCAACGCTTGCAAAAACGATGAACACTGTCGCTTCTTTGCCGTTTGTAATCCAAAGTTTAGAACCATTGATCACATATTTATCGCCCTTAAGCTCTGCGCGAGTTTTTAAGGCGAAAGCATCAGAGCCTGACCCACTTTCTGAAAGTGCGTATGCGCCAATCCATTCAGTTGCCATCTTCGGCATGTACTTGTCTTTAATCGCTTCAGAGCCCCACTTGATAAAGGCATTGGTTACAAGAGTATTTTGCACGTCCATCAGAACGCTGACCGAACCATCAACGCGGGCTAATTCTTCAACTGCAAGACACGCCATCATAAATGTCGAACCTGCGCCGCCATATTTTTCAGGAGATTCAACTCCCATCAAGCCCATTTCAAATAATTTTTTAATTAAGCCGGGATTCATCTCGGCTTTGTTATCCATTTCTTGGACCAGAGGTTTAATCTCATTTTCAGCAAAATCCCGTACAGCATCACGAAATTGAATTTCGTCTTCAGATAACTGAGTCAAAGCATGTCTCATATTCGAGCCTCCACTATAGGTGACAGGTACATTACCAGTGACGCTGCGTCAACCGAAGGCAGGTGCTTAGGTTAAGGCGTCAAATCGATGTTCCTAACTTTAAAGATTAAAACATCACACTTCAAAACAAGTCACTTGGCAAATTCTTCCGTCTCTCGGTACAATTAAAACATGAATTATATGGAAATTGGATATAAATTAGCGGTCATGTTTGTGCCTTTTTTATTTGCTCTCTGTGTGCATGAATATGCCCACGGACTTGTCGCAAAATGGAGAGGCGATTCCACAGCTGAATCATTAGGTCGCTTAAATTTAAATCCCATGTCCCATGCTGATCCAATTGGAACCTTTTTGCTGCCAATTATGGCGATCGCTTTTAGTTCTCCACTTTTTTTCGGTTGGGCTAAGCCAGTTCCTGTTGATGTGCGACAATTAAAAAATCCTAGAATTGATATGTTTTGGATTGCATTGGCAGGTCCGTTGTCAAATGTCCTCATGGCAATCGTAGGTGCTGGAGTTCTGGGACTCATTGTTCATAACGTACCCGCATTAGCAGCAAGCATCGCCTTTGGTGATATTTTAAAATACTTTATTTTGATCAATTTGTTTTTGGCAATTTTTAATTTAATTCCACTTCATCCGCTTGATGGTGGCAAAGTGATCGCAAGGTTTTTGCCTCTGCATTGGAATTATTGGCTTGAGAGAAATGAAAACATCACAGGAATGGTTCTGCTTGTTCTAGTCATTTCTGGAGCACTGGCGATTTTAAGATGGCCCGTGATGTTTATTTACACGATGCTTACTGCTTGGATCTAAGCTTTTCGAGGCACTAACCCAATTGCATCGTAAACATTTTTGAGAGTCTGGCGTGCGCGAACTTGGGCACGCTCTGCACCTGATTTCATCAAGTTATCTAGATGATCTTTATTTTTCATTAAATCGTCATACTTCGCGCGAACTGGTTTTAGAGTTTCAATTACGACTTCAGCTAAATCCATTTTCAAGTGACCATACATTTTCCCAACGTAGGCCTCTTCTAATTCCTGAATCTTCTTGCCCGTTAGAACTGAATAAATTGTCAGCAGGTTTGAAACGCCAGCTTTATTTTCTTCATCGAATTTAATTTCAGAACCGGAATCAGTTGCCGCTGATTTAATCTTTTTTTCAATTTTTTTCGGGTCATCGATAATTGAAACATAGTTCTTTTCATTTTCATCTGATTTCGACATTTTTTTTAACGGATCTTGCAAACTCATGATTCGCGCGCCCATTTTCCCAATGTAGGGTTCCGGCATTTTGAGTACGCCCGGTTTGTAAGCACGATCGAAAAATCCCACGATATCCCGGCAAAGTTCCAAATGCTGGCGTTGATCTTCGCCAACTGGCACCTGATCTGCGCCGTAAAGTAAAATATCGGCTGCCATTAAAACAGGATAAGAAAAAAGGCCGGCATTAATGTTCTTCACATTTTTTTCAGCTTTTTCTTTAAACTGAGTCATCCGGTTTAAATATCCCATCGGAGTCAAGCACGTTAAAATCCAAGAGAGCTCGGCATGCTCGTGAACGTGAGATTGTGCGAAGATAATGTTTTTTTGTGGATCAAGTCCCAAGGCTAAATACTGAGCATAAAAGCTGTAAATTCGCTCTTGTAAAACGAGTGGATCCTGATGCACGGTGAGGGCATGAAGATCAGCTAAAAAGTAAAGACAATCATAGTCGTCCTGAAGAGCTTTCCAGTTGTTAATAGCGCCAATATAATTCCCGAGAGTCAAATCGCCTGTCACTGTACTGCCGCTCAAAATCGTTTTTTTCATATTCTGCAATCATAGCCACTCGAAGCTTTCATTCGCAAGCCTTCGCCTGCTCACAATTCCCGCTTGACCGAGTGTGGCAAACCGCAGTTAAAAACCTTGAAACTAGATAGGATTACATGAAATTGTAAATGCCATGAGTTATCACATTCAATTGCCCCGATTTGAAGGCCCACTTGATTTACTTCTCTACCTTATTCGTAAGGAAGAGATGAATATAATGGAAATTGAAATCCACAAAATTACGGCTCAATATCTCGAGTTCATTCAGCTCATGAAAGAGCTTGATCTTGAGGTCGCCGGCGAATTCGTGGCGATGGCGGCAACTCTTCTTCAAATTAAATCAAAGCTTCTACTTCCGACTTATGATGTAAATGGCGAAGTCATTGAAAACGAAGATCCGCGTAAGGAACTCGTTCAAAGACTATTGGAGTACGAAAAGTATAAAGAAGCTGCCAAAGCCCTTCTAGATCGTCCATGGTTAGGTCGAGACATCTGGACTCGCGGAGTTCGTGAAAAGTTTGGCGAAGTGGAAGAAGAAATCGTTTTAGAAGATAATGCGCTTTTTTCATTAATTGCCATGTATCGCGGCGTTTTAAGATTTGCGAAAAAGAAAGTCCATCAGGTTGCTGCAAAAACTCAAAGTATTTCCAGCCGAATTATGGAATTGAAAAAATACTTAATCGTCGGCGAAAAAGTCAGCTTCTTTTCGATCATCGAAGGTGCTGAAGATATGCTCCGCCAAAAGTTGATAACATTTTTATCTCTACTTGAATTAGGTAAATTAGGTTTTGCTAATCTTTATCAAACAGGCGTCTACCAAGATATCTGGGTTGAAACCACAAAGCCGATAGAAAATGATGTTCTATCAAGCGTTGAAGAATATGATAAAATCCACTCAGACCAGGCTGCTGATGATCTTTTCGCAAAAGCTGAATTGGCTGAACACGAGGCCCACGATAAAGTAGCTCACAACGATGAAGAAGCTGAAGAATTTATCATGAAAGATTCCTTCCGTGAAGAACACGAAGAAGAAGAATCTCTTTTTGCCACTGAAGAAATGGCAAGCGACGACGAAATCCTTCAAGCCGAAAAAGAACTCAAAGAAGAAGCCATGGAAGCAAGAAATCCTGGCTCAACACTTCTAGCAGTTGAAGCTTCTGCATTACCGTTCGAAGAAGTAACAATAGAGATTCAAGATTCAGCAACTTTAGAAGAAGTAATAGAAGTTCAAGACTCGGCATCTTTGGAAGAAGTTATGGAAGCGCAACCGGTCGAAGTAACTCTTGAAGTGTTACCAGAGCTTGAATTGACTCCAGCTGTGGTCATCGAAGGAGTTACCGAGACTGAGATAACAGCGCCTGAGATCGAAAAACCAAAGCCAACAGCACTGGCAAGGCCATCGGTTCAAGATCTCGCGAAACAAGCAGCAATGCTTTGGATGGATGAGCCAGCGCCTGTTAAGCAAACAGAAAATAAAGAACAAAAAAAAGAAAACATTGAAGCTCAAATTGATGATGAAAGTTCAGGGGATGTAAATGTCTGAAGAAAAAGATATCGACGAAGTTGAGAACGAAGAAGTGATGGACGACGAATCAGAAGAAGAACTTTTGGCATCAGTAGCAGATCTAGAAGCTGCGGAAGTCTCACTTGAAGGCTCAGAGCTTGATGGCTTTGAATCTGCGGCAATTGAAGAAATTGAATTTGTCGAAGACGAGCAAGCTGAAAGTATTATTGAAAGTTTATTATTTGCTTCTGATAAGTCAGTTAGCGTGACGACTTTAAAAGAATTATTTAAAGGCACGAATATCACACGTGAGCATATCAAAAGAATCATTGAACGCTTAAGCGTTGAATACGCAGGTGCTAAGCGGGGTGTGGTCTTAGAAGAAGTAAACGGTGGATTTCAGATTCGAACTAAAGTCGACAATATGAAATTTTTGCGTCGTCTTCTTCGCGGCCGCTCTTTCAGATTATCGGGTCCAGCCCTCGAAGTTTTATCAATCGTGGCATACAAGCAGCCGGTTATAAAATCGGAGATTGATGACATCAGAGGTGTCGAGTCAGGACACTTGCTACGCGCGTTGATGGAAAAGGGCCTAGTAAACTTCGAAGGCAAAAGTGAACTTCCAGGTCGACCGATGCAATATGCGACAAGCCGAAAGTTTTTAGAAATTTTCGGACTTCGTAATTTAAAAGAACTTCCGACTCTTTCTCAAATCGATGAACTTCTTCCAGAAGGAATCGGCGCCGAAGAAGAAAAGCGAGAAACACTTTCAGAAGTAACGGATTCGATGGCTCAAGCGATTAATTCAACTTACTCTGATGGTGAAGACGAGCTCGAAAAAATTCAAGCTGAACTCCAAACAGTCGACACAACAACTTCATTTTTCGAAGAAGAAAAGAAGCGAATCAAAGAAGAAGAAAAACGTCAAAAAGCTCAGGATATCCGGGAAGCTATTGCTGTTGGAGAAACCGTCGAAAAGAAAGATCTTAAGTGGTTGGCGAAGTATGAAGCAGAACTTGCAACGCTTACTGCATCCCAATCTTAAGATTGGACTAAAAATCGTATTTAGTTTTTGGATCATCTATCATCTGATGGGCATACTCATTATGCCTAGTGTTCAGTCTATTATTGTGAAAGAAAAGGGTTGGATATTTAGACCCTATTTGAATCAAATTGGTCTTAATACGACTTGGAATCTTTTTTCGCCCGATCCAGCGACCGCGATGTTTATGAAAGTAAAGCTGATCAACAAAGATGAGACTCAACCAGAACTTGATTTAGTACTTCCTGCTTTTGCTGACGAAATAAATTGGGATCCTACAAAACGCCGCGCCCTTTACATGATGAGATATGTGCTACTCGATGAAGATAAGGCCTATACGTACTTGATACCTTGGTACTGCCGAAATTACCCCGGTACAAAAGAAGTTTACGTCGAAGGGGTCGGGACAAGGATCCCAGGCATTGCCCAGGCCCGTATGGAGCAACTTTATAAAGTTTCTGAGATGAGGACTCGCCAGACTGTAAAAGAGTACCGCGGAGAATGCCATGAGTAACTCATTTAAGAAGCTTTGGACTGCGTGGGAAAATTTTTGGTGGGCGGACGTTGACCCAAGAAGTGTAAAGGCAACGCGAATTGCTTTCGGTTTATCGGCAATGGGAGTTACCGCTTTAAGATTCTGGAATATGGATCTTTATAACGAGAAGTCATTAGC
Source organism: Pseudobdellovibrionaceae bacterium (assembly GCA_043730825.1). Lineage (GTDB taxonomy): Bacteria > Bdellovibrionota > Bdellovibrionia > Bdellovibrionales > Bdellovibrionaceae. Next base: position 42,866 of record JAYTJV010000109.1, on the reverse strand, counting down.
ACTTAAAGAAGAAGCTCTTAATTTACTTGATCCATTTACGAAGCCCACATTTTCATGGACGTTCTGGCCGGACTCGTGGAGTTTGAGTATGCAAATTATTTTATTTGTTCTACTTTTTCTTTTTACGATCGGGAAGACTAGAAGGCCTTTGATATTTGCTGCCTGGGTTATTCACATTGGTTTCATGCAAAGAAATTATGCGGCATCCATGGGCGTCGACACAATGATCTTGGTTTTTCTTCTTTATTTATCATTCGTACAAGTTTGGAAAAAATCCGCATACGATGGCTTATCAAGAGTCATGTTACGGATGGCTCAAGTGCACTTGAGCATTATTTATTTTTATACAGGTTTAGAAAAACTTCGCGGAGCTTCCTGGTGGGAAGGCTCTGCACTTTGGCTTGTGTTTAACAATACTCAAGTGACTCTTTGGGATTTAACGTGGATTGCGCACTTTCCAGTGATACTCGCAATCTTTGCCCACACCACAGTTTTTTTTGAATTGTTTTTTCCTCTTCTGATTTTAAACCCTCGGCTGAAGTTTTTTGGGTTAGGTTTGGGAGTCTTTTTTCACTTCGGAATTGCGGCAACTTTGGGGCTTTGGGGGTTTTCAGGCCTCATGCTTTCGCAGTATTTCCTCTTTATACGCGGTCATGAATGGGATGGGTTAGTAAGTCGATTTAATTCACTCAAAAACCGTCTTATTTTGAGATAACCCCTTATCAAACCTGTCGATATACCGATAAAATTAAGGTTGGCTCAAAGAGTTCAAGTTCAGGGGGAATGATGACTCAAATGCGATTTCGACATTCTATCCTTTTATTCATTCTAACAACTTCTGTTTTAACAGCTTGTTCAGGCTCTAAAGAGGGCGGCCTTATCACGGATGCGGTTGCAGTAACTGACTGTCCTCAAAATAGTTGCGCGCAAGGTCTGGCTGACCCGGCGGAAACAAAAATTCTTCTTCAGACTCCTATTAGCAATGTTCTTTCAGTCGGAGCCAGCTACGCTGAAGTAGCTGGGGATTGTTATGCATCTCTTTTTCCTCAAAATTATTTTGAAGTTTCTGTCACCCTAAATGGATCCTCAATCGGAAATGTTTTTCCAGCGGGTTTCATTCCAAGATGTAAACAAGGGAAGTTTTATTTTCCGATAAATTTACAAAACGTAGGAATTGGGACTTACAACTTAACCGCGCAGTTAGTTGTCGTCGATAGTCAGGGGATCGCAACGCGTCCCCCATTCAAAACAATCACCAGTACACTTGTTAAAAGATAATAAGTTTGTCTACCGGTGACTTCGAAATATACGAACAATTACGGAGTAGGCTGATTCCAGAAATCAAGTTTGCTCTGAACTTTTGTTTTCAAAGTTTCTAATTTTTGAGCAGCACCTGTTTTATGGTTATCAAGCTCAGCTGGAGTTAATCCAAGGCCTAGGCGTCCAACTGGCTGATCGTTTTCAAGTTTTCTTAAAAGTCGTCGCCATTGGCTTTTCAATTCGTCATGATCAATTCTAATGTTGTAGTTAGGATCATCTGAATTTTCAGTTAATTTGACTAAGCCTTTTGTTTCAAAGTGCAATTCCCCTTTGCGATCTAGGCGAGCAATTTGATCAGCTTTTTCTAACTCATCAAAAGCAGCTTGCGCCATTGCCATGTTAGTAAAGCTTTTGCCCATCTTAGCAGAATCAAACTGAAAATCTTTAATGAACGAATATCGAAGCATGAGAAGTTTAATTGCCGCGTCCGAATACGCACCAGACCTGGCTTCTTCAATTAAGCCATCAACAGTTTTAGCTGGTAGAACAGAAGCAATGATCGAAAGGTAAGAAACGACAACAGACTTTCTGTTATTCATTTTCACTTTGTCTTGCAAAGTAAATGGAATTTCTTTTCCATCTTCATTCATTTTTTTTCTGAAAGTTGCATCATCAATACTTAAGAACTGAAGATCAGCAAATTTAACTAAGTCTTGAACTGTGATGTATTTAGCTAACCCATCAGCCCATGCTGCTAGATCAAACGGAATCGGGTCAACAAGGTCATAATATTCCTGATTCATAAGTTCTTTAAGAGGTAATGCTAAACGCTGGTCATAAGCCATTTGGTTCATGCTGTCGTTCATCGTATCCATTTTGGCGCCCATTGCTTTAACGTCTTTAAGTCCTTCTTCGGCTTTTTTCAATTTGTCACAGGCAATAAGAGATAAAGAAAGTGTTAAAAGTAAAAAAATATTTTTCATAATTATTTACCTGACACAATTTCGTTTTGCATATCTTGAGCTTTGCTATCAATCATTTTTCCCAACCATAAAGATAGAATTTTTTTAGAAAAACTAGCGGTTCCTGCGATTGTCTCAATTTTGCCTTTTGAATCTTCATACGATAAAGTAATCGTTCCGTCTGGGTTCTTAACAAGAACGAATGTTAAAGTCTTACCTTCATCGCCGTCGCCACCTTTACCAACTGCGCTTAAGAATTCTTTAATAGGCTGATCTTTATTTACATCAATATAGTTTACAGAAAAACCATCTTTAAATGCGTTCATGATTGTTTCAGCATCTACATTTCTTAAAAAAGTTACGCGAACTGCGACAGTTTCGCTCGCATTTAGGCTATCAAGCGCTTTTTCGTTTTTACGTACGAAAGAATCGACTTTATCAGCAAAAATTTCGACTAAATAAACTTTAACCCCTAAAAATGATTTTTTGCGTAGACCTGAACCAACTAAACCAAGCGTTGTCTCTTTTTCGGCTAATTTAAGAGTTACTGTTTGTGGAATTTTTACGTTTTCTTTTTCTTGAACTGTTGTTCCGCTTTTGAGAACACTTGCCGAACTGATAATGCTTGCGAACGTAATGCTTGCGAGACTTGCTAAGATAATAGCTTTCATGTTTGTAAACCCCTTATGTAAGATTTGATTTCATCCTGTTTATTGACGTGACGGGTTATACGTTACTTTTGCGGAGCATAGAAGATTCGTGAAAAGATTTCTCTAGCGAGCTCGATTCAAAGTTATAGAGCCTTAAGTGCGATTAGGGCGCGACTCTTTGGCGAACGAACCCGGGTTTTCGGGTAGCAGGTATTGGAGATTCTTCAAATTCATTTAAAGTCAGCCCTAATCCGGAGCGGATAAGCCGAGCTTTAAACGACGGGTGACCGACGATTTCGTAGAAGGCTTTCCAGGAAAGTTTTTGATCGGGTGAGTTCGTAGGTACCGAAAGTCCCCAGATTTTAAGATCTGAAAGGGAGGTATTCGTACTTTGCCAAAACAATGCCAAATAAACTTTTTCCCAACCAGACTTTCTAAAGTCAGCAGCTAAAAAAGAAAACAGCGGAACACGTAAGTTGGCTCGTTCTAATAAAGAGACCTGATTCAATTGCTGCATTCTTTCGTGTTCAATTAATAGTAGATGCGCACCATGCCCGGTGACGGTTTTAATTTCCCACTCTGCTGGCTCATCGATAACGACGATTTTTAAATTCCAGTCTGGAAATTTAAGATCTTTAAAAATATCAGCTAATTCATCAGACTCTGTGTAAAGAAGAACATCTTTCGGATCAGTTTGCCAAAGTCGGAAAGTTCCTGTGGGCGATGTGTACCCTAGATAAAATCCCCAAAAACCGATCACAAATAAAAAAACAATCCAGCCGAAGGTTTCAGGCCTAAAACCTTTTGTTTCTACCCTTAAGCCGGATTTTTTAGGAAAGGCTTTTTTAAAAAGCCTCGTCAAAACTAACCTGACCTGTCACGCCCACTTGGTAAGCTGAAACTCTTCTTTCGAAAAAGTTAGTCAGCTCTTGAGCATCTTGCAGCTCCATGAAGCCGAACGGATTTTTAACATTGTAGCGTGGTGTGATACTTAGAGACTCGAGTCTCATGTCGGCAACGTATTCTAAATACTGACGCATGTCTTTGAGCGAAAGTCCCGCAATGCCCATTTGTAAAATGTCTTCCGCAAAAGCCATCTCGCAATCAATTGCATCTTCAATCATCTGAGTAATCATTTCGTTCATTTGATCGTTGAAAAGCTCTGGTTCTTCGGTCCGCGCCACGCGGATCACTTCAGATGCAAAAGCGATATGCATGCTTTCGTCTCTGAAAACCCAGTTTGTTCCAGCGGCAAGACCAGCAAGGAGACCTTTTGAGCGTAAGAAATAGACGTAAGCAAAAGCGCCGAAGAAGAAAAGACCTTCGATGCAAGTTGCGAAACAAGCCATATTCATGATGAATTTACGGCGGTCTTCAATTGTATGGAGCGCTTCAAGCTCATTGATTGAATCCATCCACTTGAAGCAAAATGCAGCCTTCTTTTTAATAGAAGGAATGTTTTCCACAGCAGAAAAAGCTTTTGCTCGTTCATCTGGATGTGGAATGTAATTATCAAGAAGTGTCAGATAAAACTGCACATGAAGTGCTTCTTCATAAAGCTGGCGACTTAAGTAAAGACGAGCTTCCGGAGAATTCACATGTTTATAGAGGTTGAGGACTAAATTATTTCCAACGATAGAGTCACCTGTGGCAAAAAACGCAACTAAGCGCTCGATCAAATGTTTTTCACTAGGTGAAAGCTTTTGATTTAAATCTACAAGGTCAGTTGAAAAATCAACTTCATCAACGGTCCACGTGTTCTTAATTCCATTTTTATACATCTCGAAAAAAATGGGATATTTCATCGGTCGTAAAGTTAGGTTAAATCCAGGTGTTAGTATCATAATATTTTATCCTCTATAAATTCTACGGGCAATTTTTTATTGGCAAGCTTCACATGCTTCTGGGTTATCAAGGCTACAAGCAATCACTTCGCTATCCGAAAATTCTTGTTTCTCTGGCGTAGCAACAGCTGCTGCAGGCGCAGCATTTTGCATCATCTGAGATGAAGAAAGAGTTGGGGCACTTGTCGTGTCTTTGTTTGAAGCTTTCACAGTCGTTTTAGCAATCGAAGTCGCTGGACGGCCGCGAAGGTAATAAGTCGTTTTAACACCGTTTTTCCAAGCATACATGTACATGCTTGATAATTTTCCGATCGTTGGTGATTCGATAAACAAGTTCAAACTTTGCGATTGATCAATAAATGCACCACGGCTAGCTGCCATATCAATGAGTGCTTTCATTGGAACTTCCCAAACTGTGCGGAAAAGATTTCTGATTTCCGCAGGAATTGTTCCGATATCTTGAATCGATCCTTCGGCTAACTTGATATCCGTACGAATATCTTCGGTCCACATGCCAAGAGCTTTAAGTTCAGTCACCAAGTACTTGTTAATCTGTAAGAATTCGCCCGACAAAGTTTCACGCTTAAATAAATTGCTGATCTGAGGTTCAGTCGCTTCGTAAGAACCCACGATACTTGCGATCGTCGCAGTCGGAGCAATCGCGAGCAGCAGGGAATTACGTAAGCCTGTTTTCATCATTCGTTCACGAAGTGCCGCCCAACGTTTTTCGTCAGTCGGCTTAACTCCCCATAAATCAAACTGAAAAATTCCTTTAGCAGCTTTAGTTTCTGGGAAATTTGTGTGAGGTCCCTGTTTTTCAGCTAGTTCAACACTTGTCACAAGGGCGTTGTAATAAATTTCTTCCTGAATCTTCGTTGAAAGCGTTTTTGCTTTCTCAGAGTCAAATGGAAGTCTAAGTTGGAAAAAGGCATCTTGTAGGCCCATAATTCCAAGTCCAACGGGTCTCCACTTCATATTTGAAGTTTCAGCCGAGCCAATCGGGTAGAAGTTGATATCGACAACGCGGTCTAAGTACTTCACTGCTGTACGAACTGTTCTTGCAAGCTTTTCGAAATCGAAATCGCCATTCGTGATGTGTCGGCCTAAGTTAACTGAACCTAAATTACAAACGGCAGTTTCTTTGTCGTTTGTGACTTCTAAGATTTCTGTGCAAAGATTTGATAAGTGAATCACGTTTTTGGGATCGCCTGTTTGATTCGACTTAACGTTTGACGCATCTTTAAAGGTCATCCAACCATTACCAGTCTGAGCCAAAGTCTTCATCATACGAGAATAAAGATCACGAGCTGAAACTTGTTTTACAAACATTTTTTCAGCTTCAGCCTTAATGAAAGCTTTTTCGAATTCTTCACCATAAAGATCAACAAATTCAGGAACACGGCGAGGGTCGAATAAAGACCACATCTGATCTGATTCAACACGCTTCATGAAAAGATCAGGAACCCAGTTTGCTAAATTGATATTGTGAGTGCGCTTTGATTCGTCACCTGTGTTATCGCGAAGTTCTAAGAATTCTTCAACGTCGGCATGCCAAGTCTCTAAATAGATACAAGCAGCACCTTTACGTTTCCCACCTTGATTCACTGCCGCAACAGAGGAATCCAAAGTTTTAAGCCAAGGAATAATTCCGTTCGAATGGCCGTTGGTTCCTTTGATAAGAGAACCACGAGACCTGACGCGTGAAAAGGCCACGCCAATACCGCCAGCGAACTTTGATAAAAGAGCAATGTCCGTATACTTATCGTAAATTGCTTTTAAATCATCAATCGGCGAATCGAGTAAATAACAAGAGCTCATTTGTGGACGCAGAGTTCCTGAGTTAAATAATGTCGGCGTCGAAGGCATATAATCGTGAGACGAAATCAAACGGTAAAATTCAATTGCCTCTTCAACCTGAGTCGCAAGACCACAAGCTACACGCATGAAAAAATATTGCGGAGTTTCAAAAACCTGGCGTGAAGTCGGGTTTTTCAAAAGATAACGGTCATATATAGTACGAAGTCCGAAATATTCGAAACGATCTGTGCGGTAAGGCTCAATCGCTGCGCAAAGGGCCGCTTTATGAGTTTGCACAAAGTTGAAAACGGACTCGTTTAACAGGCCGTTCTTAAAACCATAAGTGACAGAATCAGCAAAAGAGCCGATTTTCTGGCTTCGAACTTCCTCGTCAACGTAAGTTGCAAGAAGGCGGGCTGCAAGCTTTGAATACTCGGGCTCTTCACCAATCAGAAGAGACGCCGTTTGAATACAAAGGTTGTCTAATTCTTTAGTCGTCGCGCCATCATAGAGGCCCGAAATAGCTTTCGTAGCGACTCGTAATGGGTCCACCATGCGCAAACCTTGGCAAAGGTGAGTCACGCGCTCTACGATTTTTGTAACGTCCACAGGTTCTAAAGAACCGTCACGTTTACGAACTCGCATTGTGTGCGCTTGATTATTCATGTCCGGTGAAAGATTTGTTCCATACACAGTACCGTTTGAAGTCGTGTGGTTTGAAGTCAAAAATCCATTTTCGATGTTGCTCATCGACTAACCCCTCTGTCTAAAAAGTTCATAGTTCAAAAAATCAGTTCAGTTCTCAGTTCAAAAATCGGTTCAAGTTCAGTTCAAGTCCGGTCGCTGTTATCATGCCTAAATTTGAGTCACTTTAACGGAAGCAAACTTAGTTTCCTATTCTTCCCCACGAAGAACGGGATCAAATTTCTTCCACGACTTGGTTAGACTGTCGAGCTTTAAAAATTTCAGACAATTTCTGTCTGATTTCTCGATGATCTGCGCAAATCCTAAAAGTTATAACTATGTATTTAAGTCTTTGAGAAGTGGCACTCCGCCGACGAAAGTCTAGTCTCTGTAATACTCTCTGTACTACCAGATACCAGTGCTTCCTGCTCTGAAAGATTATAAAATAATCCTTCAGAATCCCTTTTTGGTCCTCCCTGATCTGCACTTTCGCGCTGTATCTAGTGGTCCGCTGCGGGGGCCTTGTCCATAAGGCCGATTCATCTCTTGTTTCAAGAATGATCATAATTTTTCTCTAAATCAATAGTGAATCTTCAAACTGGACCCTTTTTTTTTACATATTTTTTCGCCGCTGCTTATCATTTAAGCAAAATATTTGGCTCGCTTGACAATACTTAAATGGAATTTTTTTAGGCAACTGCGCCTTCAAAACAGGCATAACTACGCTGTGAAATAAATCAAATGTCAGGAGTCAAAGACGAGTTCTCAATCTCTTTATAGGGGGTTGGCGGTTGGTTTCTTTATATAAGATATTTTAAGTTTCTTAAATTTGCGAAAGCTATGTCGAAAGCTTGCCTTGGTAACTTTGATGTTGGTTCAGCCAATCAACTAAATACTGGTGTGTTCCCATTTTGTTTCCAGTCCACAGTGGCGCAATTAATTCCTGCCGACGCGAAGCATGGGCAGCCAGTCTATGTATATGAATTCGGGGCGACAGGTGTTCCAAGAAAACCTGGAGGCGTTTTGCGTAGTCATCTCTTTCAATGGGCGTAAATTCTCCTCTAGCAAAAAGAGTTTCAAGGCCCGTTTCTTTTAAGACGTGAACATTATGAAGTTTAATATTTGTAATTGGCAAATCGTTGCAAAGTTTTGCTGTTTCAATCATTTGTTGATCAGTTTCGCCTGGCCAACCAAACATCAGGTGAATCCCCAAGTCGACAGCGGTTTTTTTAGAGATCTGATCAATTGCCTTGAGCGATTGCGCCCGATCATGGCCGCGTTTCATGAAGATCAGTTGATCATCATAGAAACTTTGAACGCCAAGTTCGACGGCGACAAAAGTTTTTTGGTGATACTCATTCCAGAGTTCTAAAACCGCAGGAGAAAGACAATCTGGCCGGGTGCCGACAACAAAACCTCTGACCTCTTCAAAGCTTAAGGCGGTATCAAAATTTTCTCTTAAGGATTTAATTTTCGTAAAAGTATTCGTATAGGCTTGAAAATAGACCAAGAATTCTTCGGCCTTAAACTTCTTTTGAATATGATCTTTATATTTCTGAATCTGCTCTAATAGCGGAAGATCGAAAGCTTCTGATCTGGCAGCAGAGCCCCAAACATCACAAAAGATACAAGTTTCCATTCCCTTAAGACCTTCACGGTTGGGACAAGTCTCAACAACAGCGACAGGAATCTTATAGACCTTGCGGCCAAAAAGTTTCTTGTAATGAGCGGAAATCGGGTTAAAAGGAAGGCCTAACCAGTCAGTCTTCATAAGCACTTTGATTTGCCTAAGGAACCCAATGGATGTCAACGAAACCACAGCAGAAAACTTGATATTGGAAGAAATCGGTTTCGAAATTGAAATTACGAAAGATGATTCGCCAACACTTCGCTTGATTAAGCCTCCGGAGGGCGCGGCTGTGAGTATTCATCCAGGGGGTGAATCAATGCATCACACAGGTGGCGCCCTTTCAGAGACCTGTTTGATCTACGGACAGGCCTTTCAATACGGGTTTGAAAAAAACAAAAATCCGGCAATTGTTTCTCTGGGCCTGGGGCTTGGATATGTTGAGGTATTGGCTTGCGCATACTCATTGTTACATAATTCTTCTGCCTTCGAAATTTACTCTTACGAAAGTGTGCCTGGCTTAAGGAAATTATTTGAAGATTTTTATTTAAATGAGGAAAGATCTGAAGCTTACCAGTGGATTTTAAATGAAACTGCAAAAACTTATCAGCTTCGACCTGAACGGCTTCGACTGCAAGTGAAGACGGCTTTAAAAGAAAATCGACTGAAACTACTTGGAAATTTTCTTGATGAAACCGAAAATTTAAAATCTTTCGATGTCTTCTGTTACGATGCCTACAGCAAAAAAACCAGTCCCGAACTTTGGGATGAAGTACTCATGACAAAAGTATTTTCGCTGGGATCAATTGACAGCTGCATCAGTTCTTACGCAAGCAACGGAGTTTTAAAAAAAGCCTTGAGCCAAGCCGGCTATCAATTCGAAGTACTAGAAGGTTTTCAAGGAAAAAGAAATCGCACTTGGGCTTATAAAGCCTAAACTTGCCTCTTGAGTTTTTAGGCTTCAAATGTCGTGAAGTATTTAAATGGAATTTTATTGTCTAAAATATTGTTGTTGAATGATTTAACTATTTTGATTTTGGGCTCAAATTAGTCGTCCTGACGAATCCCTATACGCCTTTTAGGGGGACCTACTGGAGTCATAAGCTGCTTAATAGCGTCAAAAACAGTTTTAAATTGGTTATCGTATTTCTTTTCCAACAAATCTAACTTTCTCGAAAGATCAACGTGAGATATGACCATTTCTCTTAAATGTGTAAAAGCTCGAATGACCTTAATGCTAGCATTAATTGCAGTTTCACTGTTAAGAACATTTGCAAGCATTAAAGCACCATGCTCTGTAAAAACGTACGGCGAATACCGTCTTCCACCCCGGCTTTTTGAGGTCGCAAATTGCGACCTCAAAAAATTGGCTTCGAGTTCGTTAAGTTGAAACATAAAATCATTCGGAAACCGCTCACGATTTCTTTTAACTTGTTCATTCAGACGTTTGGTTGTTACGCCGTAAATATTGGCTAATTCAGAATCCAACATAACCCTTTGATCACGGATAACGAGAATAGATTCTTCAATTTGCTTTATAGAGAAATAAGTCATAAGAAAATATGGCTTACAAAAATGAAGCCATATTAAGCGCCAAAATAGCAGCTAGACATGTCCGCCCAATGACTTTGCTGACCGAATAATGGTGAATATGCATATAAAAGGGATTGAGAGTTAGGGATTCGTTTTTGTTCCTTGATGAAAAATCATCTGCCAATCTTTACCGACTCGTTTCCAAAGAGAGCTTCTTAAAGAAACAGTAATAGAGCCATCTTTGCTCTTCCGTCGAGTTTTAAAACGAAGCTGTACAACATTAACTGACAATTGAACTGGAATAAAATCGAAGGCTTCTACAACTGTCGAAGTTTCCTCGGAGAGTAACTCAAGGATAGCTTTTTTATCGTAAGTCCTGCCAGAAGTTCCAAATTCCACGAAGTCATCATTCAGGAGCTTTCCGGCTTCTACTAAGTTTTTACGAATTGAAGAATCTAACATTCTCTTTTCCAGCTCGATGATTTCTGTAAAATCAGTAGGGATCATTTTATTTGTCATATTAGAATCGGTCATCAAACAAATCCTTTAAAATCGAAGCACGGTCATGCTAATTAAGCTTTATTGATCGTATAGCAAAACAACTCGTTGGTTTTTTGGATCTACGAAATCAAGAAAGAGCAAAAACTTACTTCAAGAATTTCTTTGTATATTCAATAACCATCGCCTGAGATTCCGGCGGCAGATTAGAAAATCTCAAACCCCAAGCACTGTCGTCTTGCTGGTATAAAGCTTCACAACTGCAATTGATGTGAGTCGGCAATTGCGGACTTTCGATGACACCTTTTAAGATATCACCCACAACAACATTTTGAGCTTCTAGGATTCCTAGCCCACCTTCGCTTATGCTTGAAATCAAAGCCTCGTAACGAGCGCCATCTTTATCATATCTAAAAATTCCCGACATCGGAACGCGCTCGTGAAGTCTTCGGCTTATGCCTACTTCTTCAACAATCGTTGGATAATCAAATATCGGCTTCCAAGTGGCTTCGGACTCTAAATACAACAAGCATTGTCCTGCGTTCGGATGCGCTTTTAGAACTTGGATCAACTGATCATATATAAAAGGGCCTGCTTCGAATGCGCCCTGCTTGATCCGCCACTGCGGAGTCATATCGGACTGCAGACTTGCTAATATTCCTTGCAAATCCGTCATGGTTTTTTCCCACTCATCAGGTTTTATCCATTCGCTTAAGCCTTGGCCCCAAACCAAACCCGAAGCGTACGTCTTCGACAGATTCTTAATTTCAGATTCAGCGAAAGGACCTTGAACTTCATTTTCGACTAGAAAAAACCATTTTTTAGTTACAGCCATTGTTTGTCATTTTGAGAGCAAGTGATGGCTCACGACAAGTATTCTCAAAATAAAGGCGCTGCGTTAGGGTTTACCCTGTAAGAGTGACTGTGTGTTCAGTTGTCCCTAGTATCGTCACTAAATGGCAGATACTTCCAATACATCTTCGCATGCAGGTTCAACTGGTGCTGAAGGTTCCACTCACTCAAAAGATAGTTTAACAATGTTAGCCTTAGGTGCATTGGGTGTTGTTTTTGGAGATATCGGAACAAGTCCACTCTACGCATTCAGAGAATGTTTCATTAATGAAGCTGGAATTATTTTAAGTCCCGATAATATTTTGGGCGTCTTATCGCTGATTACTTGGACTATCACTTTGGTTGTTTCAATTAAATATATGGTTTTCGTCATGCGCGCAGACAACAAAGGCGAAGGCGGAATTTTATCGCTCATGGCTTTAGCAATGCGAGCGTCCCAAGCCGATGTTGAAAGAAAATCAAAACAAAAGTTATTTTTATTAATTTTCGGTGTGTTTGGTGCGGCTTTACTTTACGGCGATGGAATCATTACGCCGGCAATTTCGGTTTTATCTGCAGTCGAAGGTTTGAAATACGTTACTCCTGTTTTTGAATCTTACGTTATTCCTATTACCATTTTTATCATGAATGCTTTGTTCTTAGTTCAACGATTGGGAACAGGCCGTATTGGAAAAGTTTTTGGTCCGCTCATTCTCATTTGGTTTTTTGTCATAGGTGCTTTAGGTATCCGTGGAATTATGATGGCTCCGGAAGTTTGGCATGCCATTGATCCACGCTACGCGTTTCGTTTCATGGTTGAAAATGGCTACCATGCGCTCGTTGTAATTGGTGCTGTGTTCCTCGTGGTAACGGGAGGTGAGGCTCTCTATGCTGATATGGGGCACTTCGGAAGAAAGCCGATTCGTTTGGCTTGGTTTACAGTTGCGATGCCTGGCCTGCTGCTCAATTATTTTGGTCAAGGTGCGCTTGTTATGACTGACCCTGAAGCCATAACAAATCCTTTTTATATGTTAGCACCAAAGTGGGGACTCATCCCTCTGGTGATCTTAAGTACTTTAGCAACCATTACAGCTTCGCAGGCTTTAATCTCGGGTGCCTTTTCAATTACTCGTCAGGCGATCCAACTGGGACTTTGTCCACGTCTTACAATCATTCACACTTCAAGCCGCGAAGAAGGTCAAATTTACGTTCCGTTTGTGAACTGGAGTTTATTTGTCGGAGTTATCTGGCTTGTTTTGACTTTTAAAAGCTCGAGCCAAATTGCATCAGCCTACGGGATTGCCGTCACCGGAACGATGGTTATGACAACAGTGCTTGCGATATTTGTCGCTCGAAAAAAATGGGCATGGTCTCCACTTAAAGTGGGACTTATTTTTATGCCGCTTCTTTTTATTGACGTCGGGTTCTTATCGGCCAACCTCATGAAAATTCAAAACGGGGGCTGGGTTCCACTTCTCTTAGGTGTTATTATTTTTACTCTTATGACTACTTGGCAAAAAGGTAGAAAAATTCTTTACTCAAAGTTAAAAGAACGCTCAGTCAGCATTGAAGACTTTTGTCAGCTTTTGCTCAGGCAGCCTCCGATTCGAATATCTGGAACAGCCGTGTATATGGCGGGTGATCCTTGGGGTGTACCTGTGCCTTTACTGCACAATTTGAAGCATAATAAAGTTCTTCATGAAAGAATCGCGATCTTAACAATTCAAACTAAAGGTGTTCCTTCAGTTCCCAAAGAAAGCCGAGTCCAAGTTCAGGAAATCATTCCTAACTTTTTCCGAGTGATCGTTTCTTACGGATTTATGGAAACACCGAAAATGAAACACATCCTCGATGCTTGCAGGCAGCAAGACTTACATTTTAAAGTTTTTGAAACGACCTTTGTATTGGGCCGTGAAACTATTTTACCAAGTCCAAAACCAAGTATGCCACTTTGGCAGGAAAAGATTTTTGCGCTGATGTCCCGAAATGCGCAAAGACCAACAGCGTTTTTTAGAATCCCACCCAATCAAGTGATCGAAGTAGGAATTCAAATCGAAATCTAAATTTTCACAAAAAATAGGTATCTAAATAAAATAGTTAAAAAAACTGTTTAGCTAACTTAAGCAAAAAATAATCAAATCAAACACCGTATAATTTTTTGATTTGTTCTTTGGCGTTCATGCCATCTTCGAAGCCCATCTCGATAAGCTCTGTTGTGAATTCTTTTTCGAATAACAAGTAAGAAACAATTTCCGCTGCTTCTTCAATCGTTCCTAAATTTTTAAGCAAAAATCGAATCAACTTTGGCAAGTGTTTACTCTTTTTAGCAGCGACAACACCGATGTCTCGAGACGGGGAAACCCAAACAAAATCAACAGCCTTATAAGGCACTTTCGAATTTTTTTCTCGTGGAACCCACTTAACCATTTCATTTACTTTTTTCATTCTCTCGACATCAAGGTCAACGCCGTCAAGCAAGATTGAATTCAATAAAACGTTGAGTACTCGGCCTGTGCTTGGTGGTTTTTTATCTAGCAACACCTGGTGATCATAAGCCGACGGGTTATTGGATCTAACACCCACAATAATCAGTTTAGATGCGCCTAAATAAATCGCAGGACTGCAAGGATGCGTGTTCCGAACGCAACCATCGCCAAAAAATCTTCCTGATGCTTGGACCGGCGGAAACAAAAGAGGAATGGCCGCAGATGCCATAATATGCTCCGCTTGCAAAATTGCTTTTTCGCTAACCTTTCGGGACTTTTGCCAATTTGGCAAGTCATCAGAGCCTTGAACAAAAGTCACTGTTGTCGAGTCTTTGTAATCAAGTGCTGTGAGTGCCAGAGCCTTCAAGTGACCGTGCTCTAAATTTCGCGCTAGTTTTGAAAAATCCATATTGTCTTCGATTAATTTTCGAAGCGGGGATGTATCAAGCAATGCTCGTGATGTGCCGCCAGCGCTGCCCAGATTTCCAAAAGAAAGTTCACCCATCCATTGGAGTCCAATTTTTCCTAAAGACATCGCATCGGTTCTAAAAATCTGATCAGAAGTTAACTTACTCCAGAGATCCACTAAACCTTTTGATGCTCTTGTAAAATCATCGCACTGAGCTGCTAAGTAAGAAGCACTAATTGCGCCCGCACTGACGCCAGAGTAAATAGAAAATGGATGATCGATTTTCCACTCTTCTAAAAGTGTCGCAATGGCTCGAATAACTCCGACTTGATAGGCTCCACGAGCACCACCACCAGAAAGCACTAAACCGTAATTAAATCCCATATTTAAAGCATCAAATGATTTGCTATGATCGTCAATTTGTTTGACGTTTGAGTCCGTGAAAAGGCACAGTTACCCTAAGGTCTAGAATAGAGAAATGGTGGATTACGTTTTAGCAAAGCATATAATCCTGAATGAAATCCTCTATTTGGTTGAGACTTTGAATGAGGTTTTTGGCGTGCATTTTTGAACTCAAAAAGGCCTCATGATTGCAGCTAGGACCACTAGGAGAAACGAATATGAAAATGCCACTTAATTTAAAATCAACTTTGAGCCTTCAGTCATTCTCGAAATGGGTCCTTCTCCTCACGCTCGCTTTTGTTTTAGTAGCCTGCCAAGGTGGTAAAAAAGAAGATAAAACTGCAGCTGCTGATCCAAATCAGACGGAAGAACAAAAGCTCAAGCAAAAAGAGAAAATCGAAGAACAAGCGCAAAAGCGAAGTGCGCTTAGTCGCAGAATGGGACTATTTCATCAATCAATCGAAATGGCATCGCTATCAGATTCAAAACTTATTTTACGACTTGCAATTAGAATTAACTCAAGCAGAAAAGCGCTCGTCTATTCAACTTTGCTAGATAAAGCTTTGAAAGAACAATTTGATTTACAAGATAAAACGGAAGAAATCAGCGGCCAGTTTCCTGAAAATGATCTCGAGATTTCATCTTTTAAATTTTCGAATGGAACTGCACAGCACGTGGCGTTAGAATATCGATTCTTAAAAGCGAAAAGAAATTCAACTGAAAGTTCAAGCCAGTTTGTTCTGATGATGCTAGACAAGTCGCTAGGTGATAAAGCTGTTGTTAAAACTCTTTTTGAATATCCAACGAAATCAGACCTCAAAACATGGGCTCAAAAAACGGAGACTTTGTAATGCCAAATCAAGCTTTCAAATTTTTGCTAATAGCTTTTTTTCTTGGAGTCGCGAATATATCCTGCACGGGTACTGACGCGGATAAATCATTGAAAATACGCCAACCAGGTGCAGGTAAGGGAGATGGCAACTCAAACAAGCCTGAAGATACCGCGATGAAAGAGGCATTAAAAGAAAAAGTTCTTTTGGTTATTAGCCCAAGTACTCAACTGAAACAAGTTACCGAAAACGAAGTCGTTCTATTTGCAGACTTTCAAGTGAACAAAAAACCTGGTGTTTCTTGGCGTAGAACATTGCAACTCAAAATTGACCAGCAATCCGGAGTTCTGAATTTCGAATCTGATGGATTGAAAAGGCAAAACTTAAGCCTGACAGCTATTGCTAAAAGAATTAAGAACACAAAATCGACAAAGAAAGAAGATCCGGGATATTTAGCTATTGCTTACGAGCTTCAGCTAGATTTTGACGATCAAGGTGAAACAAAGAGGTCTTACCAGCTCGTCATTTTTGACTTAAACGTATTGAATTCAAATAAAGCGATCATTAAATCTGAATTTCTGTTTCCAGCCCCTGAGGATTTTAATTTAAATGAGTGGGTTGAAAAGAATCTAAAACAACCATAAGATAATGTTCTTATGTTTTTAATCGATATCCTTCTTCATTTAGATCAGCATTTACTTCATCTGGCTCAAACCTTGGGCCCTTGGCTCTATTGGGCTTTGTTTTTTGTGATATTCGCAGAAACAGGTTTAGTGGTCATGCCGTTTTTGCCAGGAGATTCTTTACTTTTCGCCGTGGGAGCGATTTGCGCGTTGCCGGATTCTCCGATCCATCCTGTAAACACAAGTCTGTTGCTGATAGCTGCTGCTTTTTTAGGCGATAATCTGAATTATCGTGTAGGCATGTGGGTCGGTCCTAGGGCCTTTTCCAACGAAAAGTCGATTTGGTTGAACCCCCGAAATCTTGCAAAAACTCATGCTTTTTTTCAACGCTATGGTGCTTTTGCGATCTTCCTAGGTAGGTTCGCACCAATCATTCGGACTTTTGCTCCGTTTGTAGCGGGTATGGGCAAAATGGATTATCGCAAGTTTTGGCTTAATAGCTTCTTTGGCTCCGTCGTCTGGATCCATCTATTTCTCTATGCTGGGTACTTTTTTGGCAACTTAGCTTTTGTAAAAAAGAATTTTCACTATGTAATACTTGCTGTCATCATTCTTAGTTTACTGCCTATGGTGATTGGCGCCCTCAAACGTGACAGATCGTAACAGATTCCTACGGTGCGGCGAAAAACTAAACAGAGCTAAAATGGCACTGGACAAGCTGGTCCAGTGTTTGCTCTATTTAGTTGTCAGGAATAAATTGACACCAATTTTAAGGGGGTTGTCTTGAAAACTACTATTATCGCGATTCTAGCTTTGGGCTTAATGGCTCAAGCACAAACAACAACGACTACTACAACGACATCACAGTCATCTGGTGAGTCTTCTGCGAAGATCGAAAGTCTTCAAAAGAAAGACGAAACGATGAAGGATACGGATGAAGAGATCACGAACAACAAGCTTCGTGCAGAGTTAGGGTCAAAATCAAAGTGGTCTGTTAGAACTGCTATGAACTACCAGGGTGGAACTATTCAGAAAGCTTTCAGCGATGAACGACCTGAAATCCGCGCTGAAGGTGAAGAAGATGGAGTCGTTAATTTTTCTGCAGACGTAGCAATGAAGTACAGAACGACAGAAAAAACTAGCTTGAATGTTGGAACTGGTCTTTCAGTTGATAAGATCTTTCACAGAACTTTCGACGAAGCTACAAATGCAAATATGGATGACAAATCAGACGGTGTTCGTAACGCCGGCGTTTCTGATCCTTATATTGAATTCAACGGTGGTTACAAAGCTTTAGGAATGCAGAATTCATCAGCAGCTACTGTCGGTTTCTACACTGATGCTTTTGCAACTGATGTATTAGGTCGTACTAATTCACTTTCTTTATCACATGTCTTTATCAAAGACATTGGTAGCAGCTCTTTAGGTTTGGCTTTAGCTTACACAAACTATTTCTACGAAAACGAATCTGATTTTACAGATGGCGGTCGTCGACGTATGGAAGCTCAAGCTTATTCTTCACCATTTTATGAGTACGCAATTAACGATAAGTACAATTTCCGTACTGTGTTTAACTGGTTTTCTTTCAACAATCGACGTGGTGAAAGCAAATGGGCTCAAGCAATCGTTCAGCAATCAATGGGTTTAGGGATTTCAATCACTCGTGATGTTTTCTTGTACCCAAATGTTCAGTTTCTTCCACAAGACATTCGTGCTGATAAGACAAACGTAGCATTATCTGCTAATATCAATATTTTCTAAATTTCACTTCGATAATTAGAACTTTTTGATCAAAGCCCTCTTGAAAAAGAGGGCTTTTGTTTTTTTAAAGATTCAAGCACAATGAGGCCATCTATTCTTAAGGATGGTCTTTCTGTTCAAAATGGCTGCTTTGGTTCTTTTCTTCAGTTTTTGCTTCAAGCTTTCAGCAAGCTTTGCCCAAGATAATTCATTTGCGCAAATTGATAACAAAATTCAAACTGGCGCATTTGCCCAAGACGCAGCGGCTAAGCCGACCTTGACCGAAAGACCCACTGTGCCCGCAAAGCCTGCTCTAGAGCCAATCTGGGAATTCGGAATGGGCTTTGGATATATTCGGTTCGAGCAGTATCCGGCAGCAGGTGAGTACTCGACTCTCTCTCTTCCATTTCCAACTTTTCAATACAGAGGTAAAATTGTCAGAGCTGATGACCGCGAAGGGGCGAAAGCTTATCTTTGGAAAAGCGGTCCCTGGTCGATTGAAATGTCAGGCACTGGTACACTTCCGCTCGACTCTAGTGACAACAATTTACGTGATGAGATGAACGACATCCCATGGATAATCGCATCAGGACCTCAACTTGTTTATCGAATGGGCCCCTTTTTCAACTTTGCCTTGGGCGTCTACCAAGCCATCGCCACAGATTTTAAGCACACTGAAGCAAGCGGTAACATCTTCGAGGGCAAGATGAGCTACACGTTTGAGAAGATTTTTAATGAGCAAAAGATAAAGGCTCTAACCAGGTATTTTCTGACTCTTAAAGGGGCTTCGCAGGAAGTTCACGATCAGTATTATAGTATTGATCAAGATTTTGTGACACCATTAAGGCCTCGATATCGTGCAAAAGCTGGTTACATAGGAACGGAATTTTCAATTTATCAATCGCTCAAGCGGGGACGCGGAGCCATTTACGTGGGTCTCAATTACACAGATTATTCTATGGCAGAAAATAAAAAAAGTCCGTTACATAATTCCGAGGGTCAACTGAGTTACTTATTCGGCATGACTTATGTTCTTGGCGAATCAAAACGACCAGAAGTAGCAAAAGAAGACACAACTGGAATTATCAATCGAAGATTTTACGAATAAAATTGCTGCGTATTTCTGCCAACTACGTTTGCTGAATAAGTTTGCTGAATAAGTTTATCTATCACCAGCTAATTTGCGAGATGCTTCGACTCCACCAGGTAGATAAAGCAACGGATCCACGGGGCCCTTGTCTTTTCGAATTTCGAAATGAAGATGGGGGCCGGTTGATCTTCCAGTGCTTCCCATCAAGGCAATAGGTTCACCTAAATTTACTTTTTGGCCTTCGCTGACAAGGATCTTATCCAAATGAGCGTAGAGAGTCGCCCAGCCGTAGCCACTTTCAATTAAAATCATATTTCCGAAACCTCGGAAATCGCGACCGGCGTAAATTACCATTCCCTTATGAGCTGCATAAACCGGAGTTTTCCTTGGTGCCGCTAAATCAATTCCCATGTGGGGTCTTCGAGTATGGGGCTTGAAGCCTCGGCTTAATTTTGCGCGATCAACAGGCCAATCAAAAATATATTCATCTCGGTATTTTTCTGGATTCGGCTTTTGAATACTTTCTAAGCTTAAGGATTCAACGTCGCCAGCTAGGGCATTGATTCTGCGGTGATTAGGCGTTGCAAATGACGAGCATGAAAGAACGCCATTTAAGACACTAAGAATAAGAAATATACTTGAGATTGCGCGAGTAAATGTAAACTGCATTTCGTCTTACTATTAAAGCACGGCCATACGATTTCGTCTCTGAAAAAGCCTTTAAAACCATCAAAATTACGACTTAAAAGCATGTCTTTAGTCGAGGTATTTTAATAGATTGGAAATTGGAGACAAAGTGTTTCAACTTCTGACTTCACTTTCTTCTTTAACTCTACATTTTCTGGGTCTTTTAACACTTTTGAAATCCATTTTGCGATAGATTTCATTTCAGCTTCTTTCATCCCACGTGTTGTTAATGCAGGAGTTCCGATACGAATACCACTTGTGACAAATGGAGATCTTTTTTCATTCGGTACAGTGTTTTTGTTCACTGTAATACCCGCTTCATCAAGAGAAATTTCTGCTTGTTTACCTGTTACTTGAGTTTCTGATAAATCTAACAAGAGAAGATGATTATCTGTGCCACCAGTCACTAAGCTGTAGCCTTCGGAAAGAATTCCTTCTGCTAAGGCCTTTGCATTTTTCACAACTTGTTCAATGTAAGTTTTAAATCCGGGCTGAAGTGCTTCGCCGAACGCGACAGCTTTTCCTGCAATCACATGTTCAAGCGGTCCGCCCTGAATGCCAGGAAAAATTTTAGAATTCATGGCCTTCGCTTTTTCTTCGCTGTTCGTTAAGATGATTCCGCCTCTTGGACCACGCAAAGTTTTATGAGTTGTGGATGTAACATAATCTGCATAAGGAAAAGGAGACGGGTGAACGCCGGTCGCAACAAGCCCCGCAAAATGGGCCATATCAACCAAAAGAGTTGCTCCCACTTCGTCCGCAATTTCTTTAAATTTGGCAAAATCTAAAAATCTTGGATAGGCACTGTAGCCCGCAATTAAAAGTTGAGGTTTCACTTCACGCGCTACGGAACGAATCAAATCGTAATTCAATCTTCCAGTCGCCGGATCAAGTTTGTATCCATGAGCTTTGAAAAGAAGGCCTGAAAAGTTAACAGGACTTCCGTGAGTCAAATGCCCACCATGGGACAAATCCATTCCCAAAATTGAATCACCCGGTTTTAATGCCGCTAAGTAAACGGCCATATTTGCATTCGATCCGCTGTGAGGCTGAACGTTTGCAAAGCCGCACTTGAAAAGTTTTTTAGCTCTTTCAATTGCCAAGGTCTCGACTTGATCAACAAAGTGACAACCACCGTAATAACGTTTCCCAGGATAACCTTCGGCATACTTATTGGTTAGAATACTTCCCTGTGCTTGCATTACCGCACGAGAAGCATAATTTTCACTCGCGATCATTTCGAGCCCCGTTTTCTGGCGCTCGTTTTCTTGTTCGATCATTTTGAAAAGTTCGGAATCAGTTTCTTGTAAGTTTTGATTTGATGTCCATGTCATATGAGATACTCCGACTTTGTTTTAAGAAACGAGTTTAAGTTATCGTAAAGGTGCTTTAATTTTGTCTACTCGTAGCTGATGACGTCCACCTGCAAAAGGAGTCTCAAGAAAAACCTTAACTATTTTTTGCGCCTGTTCAAGATCCATAAAGCGAGAACCAATACAAAGAACATTCGCATCGTTGTGTTCACGTGATAGTTGCGCAATTTCCGCATTGTAAACGAGAGCTGCACGCACGTTTGGATATTTATTTGCCCGCATGCACATGCCCTGACCAGAGCCACAAATCAGCACCGCTTTTTCATTCGGATTATTTTGAATAAACTTTCCGATGTGATCAGCGTAATCAGGATAATCCACCGAAGAGTTAGAGGTAGGTCCCATATCTTTCCAATTCATATCTTGAAGCGAAGAGACAACCTGATTCTTAAGCTCAAAACCCGCGTGATCAGATGCGATCATAATTTCTTTGTTCATGGATAAAATCCTACAGCAAAAAAAAAGAAAAGGTGACAGGTACATTACCAGTGACGGGGCGTCAGAAGCGAAATCTGAATAATTGAGTAGAGGATCTAGAAGTCATTTGTTTGTCCGGCCATCGTGGCAGTCAGAAACAATCATTGGATTTTACGATTTTTAAACGAAGTTGTAGCTATTTACGAATTAAGAATTAACGCGCCATCGACAAGAAAAGTGGAGCGTCACCTTTTCCTATTTTTATTCGTAGCAACACGAAATAGGACCTGGCACTTTTTTATTTTTACTCTTTGTATTTGGAGAAAACTAGGCTTCCGTTTGTTCCGCCGAAACCGAAGCTGTTGTTGAGAACGTGGTCGATGCGACCTTTGCGTGCTTCATGAGGTACATAGTCTAAATCACAGTCAGCACTGGGCTTTTCTAGATTGATCGTAGGAGGAACCATTTGATCAACAAGAGCCTGCACGCAAAATGCACTTTCAACAGCACCCGCGGCGCCGAGTAAGTGACCTGTCATTGATTTCGTTGCTGATACCCAAAGTTTTTTTGCGTGATCGCCAAAAACTTTTTTCATACCTTGAGTTTCTAACCCATCACCAATCGGAGTTGATGTTGCGTGTGCATTGATGTGCTGAATGTCTGAAGGCTTGATTCCAGCTTCTTGAATTGCAAGACCCATTGCGCGTGCTCCACCTTCGCCTCCTGGGCCTGGTGAAGTCATGTGGTATGCATCAGCCGTTGCGCCGTAGCCAGCGACTTCAGCTAAAATTTTGGCACCGCGTTTTACAGCGTGTTCTAAACTTTCTAAAATTAAGACCGCAGAACCTTCGCCTAATACGAAGCCATCGCGACCTTCATCAAAAGGGCGGCTTGCGCGGGAAGGGTCATCATTTCGAGTTGAGAGAGCGCGCATATTCGAGAATCCCGCAATCGCCATCGGGCAAACTGTACTTTCAGTTCCGCCTGCGATCATCGCATCTGCGTGACCGTACATAATGTAACGGAAAGCTTCACCGATTGAGTGAACACCCGTTGCACAAGCACTGGTAATTGAATAATTCACGTTCTTAGCACCGTAAGTGATACTAATTTGGCCAGAAGCTAAATTAGATATGACTGACGGGATGAAAAAGGGGCTGACTCGGCCGGGGCCTTTTTCTAAAAGTTTTGTATGTTGTTCTTCGATGAAAGGAAGCCCGCCAAGACCTGCGCTGACAATAACGCCAGTACGGGGAGCGATTTCATCATCGATTTGAAGACCTGATTGTTCCAATGCCATCTTTGTCGCGGCCATTGAATACTGAATAAACAGATCCATCTTCTTCACTTCTTTTTTCTCGATGTAGAGTTCGGGGGCAAAGTTTTTTACTTCTCCCGCGAATCGAGTGTCATAAGCTTCGGCTGGAAATTTTGTAATCGTCACGATCCCAGATTTACCAGCCACAGCATTCGTCCAAGTTTCCGACCATGTATTACCAAGTGGAGTGACGGCACCAATGCCTGTCACAACCACGCGCTTTAATGGGATTTGGCCGCGAAGGAAGTTCATAAAGAACTACGCTTTACCTTTTTTAGATAAATACGAAGCAACGTCTTGAACTGTTTTTAACTTTTCAGCGTCTTCATCTGGAATTTCAAGATCGAATTCCTCTTCCATAGCCATAACAAGTTCTACGATATCAAGGCTGTCAGCGCCTAAGTCGTCGATAAAAGAAGCTTCAGGCTTCACTTTTTCAGGGTCTACGCCTAATTGTTCTACGATAATTTCTTTAACCTTTGGACTGATTGACATCGATGCCTCCATTAAATTTTCTGTGCTCATTCTTAACTCTTTTCTTGTTTCGTTTACAATTTTTAAATGTAAATTTTTAATTTTTTAAAGTTTTAACTTAAAGTGACCTTCTTCTTAAACCTAGCTCATGTACATGCCGCCGTTAACATCTAGGGTCTGCCCAGTTATATAACGGGACTCGGGTTGTAGAAGAAACTTCACCGTGTGGGCAATATCGTCAGCTTCGCCTAAGTAACCTAACGGAATTTGGCTCAAAATAGAAGCAGTGACTTCCGGGCTCAAATTTTTTGTCATATCAGTTTTAATAAATCCAGGAGCAACACAATTAACCCGAACGCCACGTGAGCCAACCTCGCGAGCAAGTGACTTCGTAAATCCAATCAATCCCGACTTACTTGCCGAGTAGTTCGCTTGTCCGGCATTCCCAATTCGCCCGATAACAGAGGCAATGTTCACAATTGAACCTTTTCGCGCCTTAATAAATCCTCTCAAAAAGCCTTGGGTCACAAGAAAGCTTCCGCGAAGATTAGCATTTATTACATCATCCCAGTCAGCCAGTTTCATCCGCATGAGAAGGCCATCACGAGTCAAACCTGCGTTGTTGACGATGCCGTCCAGATCACCCATTTGTTTGATTACGAATTCAACCGCCGCTGAAATGCTGGCAGGATCTTCTAGTTTCAACTGAACAGCAAAATGACCTTCGCCAGGAAGTGTTTTAATTAACTCGTGCGCAGAGGCTTCGTTTTGCGCATAAGAAAAAGCAACCCGAGCACCGGATTGAGCTAGAAGTTGAACGATTGACTTACCGATTCCGCGGCTACCACCCGTTACAAAATAAGAGAAACCTTTAAGATTAGACATAGCGAGGAACATCCTATTCAATTTGCGGGTTTAAGAACAAGTCTTTTCAATGACCCGACGCTTTAAAAAAAGCTTCAATCTGAGAGAGGTCCTCGGCATTTTGCAGACTATGAGTTTGCGCTTTTTCGTCGATTTTCTTAATGAGGCCTTTTAGGACCTGACCGTAGCCACATTCAACATATTGATCAACGCCAAGACTGGCGAGGTTTTGAACCGACTGTGTCCATCTAACAGATCCTGAAACTTGGGAAATCAGGTTTTGTTTGAGCTTTGCTGGATCAGTTTCTGCCTGAGCTGTTAAATTCTGAACAATCGGTATAGTCGGTTTTTTAAATTCAATTCCTTTAAAAAATTCGGCCATCGCAAGTTCAGCAGGTTTCATCATCGAGCAATGAAATGGGGCTGAAACATTCAACGGAATAAACTTAACTCTTTTAGCATCCTTAAACGCCTCTGCATCAACAGCTTCGGGTTTAAAGTTTTCTCTTAAAAATTGAAGAGCTTTTTGATTACCACTTAAAACAATTTGGCCCGGGCAATTAAAGTTTGCAGCTTGAACTGGAGCTTCGCCAGATTCTTTTTCGGCCCAGTTACATAATATTTGAATCTGTTTTTCGTCCAAACCAAGGCAAGCAACCATACCACCCAAGCCAGCCGGAACTGCTTTTTGCATGGATTCACCACGAAGGCGAACGGCCTTCATCGCAGTGGAAAACGGCAAAACGCCGGCTAACACAAGAGAAGCATATTCACCAATTGAGTGACCAGCGGTGTAAGAAATCGGTAGTTGGAGTTTTTCTTGAAGCGCTCTTTGAGTCGCTGTAGAGACGCACAAAAGAGCCGGCTGAGTATTTGCCGTCATTGCGAGTTCGCTATCCGCAGCTTCAAAGCAAAGCTTTTTCATATCAACGCCGATAGCCTCAGAAGCTTCATCAAAAGTTTTTTTTGCTATTGGAAATTGATCGTAAAGCCATTTCCCCATACCAGGGCTTTGCGAGCCCTGACCCGGGAATACGAAAGACCATGTCATAATTTAGTACCTCAGAATCATGGAGCCTGAAGTCAGTCCAGCACCAAAAGCTGTCAAGAGAAGTAGCTGACCACGTTTAATTTTGTTTTCGGATTTACCCATTTCAAAAGCTAAAGGAATACTAGCTGCAGAAGTGTTTCCAGTTTCATGTACAGAAAGGATTACTTTGTCTTTAGGAAACTCAAATTGATCAGCAACAGCTTCAATAATTCTTAAATTAGCTTGATGAGGAATCATCCAATCAATTTTATCCATAGGAGTATTTGTAGCTGCAAGCGCGTCTTTACAAGTTGCGGCCATCGTACGAACAGCGTTCTTAAAAATCTCGCGACCTTTCATTTTCATGAACTGTTCGCCTCTATCGAGAACGTCTTGAGTGAGAGGTTTTTTCGCAGCGCCTGCTTCCATTGCTAAAAGATCTGCTAGAGCACCATCTGCACGAAGGTGAGCGGTCATGATAACGTTGGGATCATCTTCAGTTGTTCGGGTACAAATCCAAGCACCTGCGCCGTCACCAAAAAGAATACATGTTTCACGGTCTTTATAATTTAAGTAACGAGTCAGGCATTCTGCACCTACGACAAGAATATTCTTATAAAATCCAGTTCGAATCATTTGATCGGCGATAGTTAAGCCGTATAGAAATCCTGTGCAGGCCGCATTCAGGTCGACCGCCATAATGGTGGTTCGGCAACCTAGTTTAGTTTGAAGAAAGCAGGCACTGGCAGGCATGGGTTGGTCAGGAGAGACCGTACAAAAAAGAATACAATCGATATCTTGAGCCGTCATTTTAGCGTCTGCTAACGCCATCTGTGAGGCGCGAAGTGCGAGGTCAGATGTCGCTTCGCCTTCAGCCACAACGTGGCGACGGTGAATGCCTGTACGCTCCACAATCCAATCGTGGTTGGTTTCGACCATCTTTTCGAGGTCATGGTTTGTGAGGACCTTTTCGGGAAGATAAGATCCAGTACCAGCTATCCGTGTACGATATCGTTCAGTCATTTGAACTTAGATCTCCACTACTGTTCAATTTGGGCTGTAATTTATGTTTTGCTAGCAGAGATTTGTTTGCCTTTGTAGTAATACGCGCCGTCAGCACCTTTGTTAGCACGGTGTGGACGGACGAGATCGCCAGACTTTTTATCTATAGCCATAGCAGGTGCTACGATGCTGTCGTGTGATCTTCTCATTCCGCGCTTCGAGCGGGACGTTTTCTTCTTAGGAGTAGGCATTTTAACCTCATAGTTTTAGGATTAATTTTAAGATAGGTAAGTTGCCCTCAAATAACATGAAAATCAACTTCTTATTGCAGATTTGGAAATCTAAGGCAGTTCAGAATTAGACTTTTAAATTTTTTAATACCGCAAATGGGCTTGGTTTCTCGTCAACCATAGCCTCGTCGTAGCCGAAGTTATGGGTCTTTTGATTCAGACCGCAGGTATTGCAGTCGCCCTTATCATCCGTATCAGGCATAGGATTGAAGGGAATTGTGATCCCGATCGCTTCACGAACGTAAGCACCCATATCGAAATTCATCGTTTCAGCATATTCCAGCGCCTGAGGGCCGGTATTGCCTTCCGCGTCAGAAAGGTGGTTCACCTTTGCGTAATGGCCTTTGCGCTCGCTCGTTTGCTGAGGAATGAGGATTTCGTTGATCATAATGTGAACAGGCATTTTGAAATCTAAACCACAAAGTGAACAATCTGATGGAAGTTGAGCCTGGATATTTCCAGTCATAATATAATCTTTTGTATTCATTGGCTTGATGAAAAAGTTCACCTGGAACTTTTGGTCTTTAACGATATCTTCAAGAGCTTTATTGAGCTCTGAAGTTTCACGGGTCCAAATATAATTTTTACCTTCTTCAGGAATTTCAGAAAGTCGGATAAACGGCGTAATTTTCATAAGTAAAACCTCTTTGCGAGCGGAAGTTCTTTGTCTCTCAAGTTACCCGAATTCTCAACCTGTAAGTGGGTCGCACCCCCAACTTACATGGAAGCGGCTGGGTGAATTGGTAATTTTACAGGCTGACTTACGGGCTTCTACTAGAATTTTGCAACTAAGGCAGTTGTAAATGTTTTGTCTGAGTATTCGACTGCCGGCGAAACCGGTACGTTTACATATTTTAATAAGTAGCCTGTTTTAAGGGACAAAACATCGTTAAGCATCACGTTGAGCGAAAGCTCAGTATTGATAAAATACACTTTACTTTCTTCCATACTTTGAAGGTATTCAATCCAGTATTTTATGCTTAGATTTTTCTCGAGCTTTTTTGATGCTTCCGTAAAAATTCGAGTTGAGGGATCGTAAGAGTGGTCTCTTGAGACACTGTAAGTATTAACATAACTGTAACCAAGTTCTGCAAACCAGATAAGATCATCTGTTTTTTTAATAAAATATTTTGCACCCAGATCTGAAATATCACGTTGGATGAAACCGGCAAATCTATCAGACTCCGCCTTGTGAGAGGCAAATAGTGACCACAAATCGCTGAGTGCTCTTTCGTAGCGAAAACCAGCATTCCAGGATTTTGCCGTTGTGGCACTTCCTGTTTTAGCTTCTAGATAACGGCCGCTAGCTGAAAGTAAATTTTGATCCCAGCGATAAGTTGTCGTTTGTTTTGCGTTGTAACTTTCTGAATCGGTATTTCCAGACACTGTGACGATTCCAACTTCTGATTCATGTGACCAAGGTGCAGTTGTTGTCAGAGATTGTGCGAAAACGACAGAAGAAAGAAGAGCTATAAAAAAAGAAAAACAAGTTGCGAGTATGAGTTTTTTCACATTAGTTCCAAATATAGCCGATTGAGGCTAGGTAAGTTGTTGATGTATCTCGATCACTTCCCACGTCAGTCGTTTTCCAATGCGTCTGACTTTGAGAAACTTCGCCGTTAAAAAAGAATTCTTCACCCACGCGTAGGCCAAGAGTGAAAATGGAATGCTGAAACTTATCTTCGTATTTAAAAATTCGAGTAGTTTGAGTTACCTTCGTGTCGGCGTCGCCCAGCTGATTTCCATAAGTAAAGTACAGGAGTGCCTTTTCGCTTACTTGTTTTCCAACTGAAAAACCATATTCAACACCATCGATTTTTGTTTCAGCTTCACTTGCGCCGTCATCGTGCTTGGAGCTTGCGTTATTAATAATACTCCCTGCAAAAAGTGTTGCTTTCCAATCTTGCTTTTTGGGTTCTCCATAGAACATCCAGCGGACACCAACTGCAGATGTGTAATAGATATCAACTTTTTCTAAGACTCCCAGATTGACGTCGATAAAAGGAATGACTGGAATGAGTGCCTGGATAAAGCCTGAATCTCCGGGAGCAGATCTAATCGGGGGATTAGTTTTGATGTTGTCAAAAACTTCAAGTTCCACCGTACTTTGGAAACCTGCATTCACATGTCCCGCCCATAATTTCCCACCCACGCTGGGGTTTTGGCGAAAGGATCCAGGTAGAAGTACAGAGTGCGTACAGCCGATCATTGCAAAGGACAATAAAGCTAAAGTGAATACGTTTTTCATCCCCGAATCATAAACATAACTTTTTTAAAAATTAAACTGATCTTTTGCGTTTAGCGGTTTTTTTAAAACTTTGAGATTAACCAAAGTTTTTATGAGGCTGTCCCAACGCTCTACCTTCATAGATCCTAAATCAGATGTTTCAATCAATGGCTTTTGCGCATCAGCGCTTTTTTGAAAAGTAGCTAAATCCATTGATTTATTTATTTTTGCCATCGATTCGTTTGTTGTTTTTGGATCTTTTAAATAGTCTTGCCAGCCTTTTTTAAGGGCACTGATGACTTTTTGAATGCTTGCACGGTTTTTTTCTAAGTCCGTTTTTCGAACTGCGACAACAGTTGTGTAGGGATTAAATCCTTCGTCTGCTATGAGAAAAGTTGACACTTCTATTCCTTGTTTTTCAGCAAGGAAAGGTTCGGAAGTAAAAAATCCTTGCTGGGTATAATTCTTTTCCGTTACTAGTCCGCTGATTCCACCGGTGTAGGGGACCCATTTGACTTTGGAGTTGGGATATTTCTTTTTTAAGAACTGGGCATAGGTCAGTCCCGATTGCGCTGCTAGAATTCCTGGAGAATTCAAAATGTCACCGATTGATTTAAGTCCGCGATCCTTTCTTGTAATCCAAGCCTGTGGATTTGTTTGAAAGACAGCAAAAAGTGCGACGACTTGGTTTTTAGGATTTTTCTCATTTGAAATCAAAATTTCTTCAGCGCTAACAATCGCATAGTCAACCTTACCGAAAGTGAGCATTTGAATTGTAGGCGTTCCAGAACCACCTTCTAGAATTTCAAACTGAGCTTGGTTATGGAGTTTAGCATTTAGCTGGTTATCTAATTGGGTATTTAATTTGGCATTTAGTTGAGCTTGGTAGAACCCGCCGAACTGAGGCTCTGCTTTCCAATTAAGTGCGATTTTAGTCTGGGAAAACGCAGAATCGGGGAGGCACAAAACAATGACGGGGAGGCATAACCAGGTAAAAAAGATTTGCTTCATGTAAACTCCTCGGAATTTGATCCAAAAGGTCTAATTTTTTGGTGAATAGTTTTAAAAACTAATTTGAGTAAACTTAAGCCCACAACTCCGACGAAGGCCAAAAGAAGCAAGCTTGCAAAAACTCGGTCGACTCTTTGCTGGGTTCGGGCCGCATCGATGATGGCGCCAAGTCCCCCGCCTGCGACAAATTCGCCAGCAACAGTTCCTATAATTGAAAGACCCACGGCAATTTTTAGTCCTGAATAAAGAGATAAAAATGCAGAAGGAAGTCTGAGCTTAATGAGGGTCTGCCATTTCGTTGCTTCGTAAAGTTTAAAGAGTTCGAGTTTCTCTTTCTCGACAGTCTCTAAACCAATCAAAAAACTTGCTAAGACAGGAAAGAATGAAACAATAGCCGAAGCCGCGATCACCGTTGGAATTCCAAAACCAAAATAAATGACCAGAAGTGGCGCGATTGCGATGATGGGAACAGTCTGGAAAAAGACGGCTAGTGGTAAAAAGGCATTCTTAAGATTTGTTGAAAGACTAAAAACAAAAGCAAGTAAAATACCTAAAACCAAACTGATGCTGAGACCAATCACCGACGCAATTGCGGATTCAAAAAGCGCCGTCCGCCATTCTTCAGGCGATTCTCTTAAAGCCACTAAAACTTCATGGGGAGGCGGGAAGAGACTTGATGGAATTAATTCAAAAAAGAAAAACAGCTCCCATATGCCGATGAGGCTTAAAACTAAGATGATGAGCGGAATTTTTTTCAACTAAAGCTCCCGCGGACTAAACTTCTTAAATCATCGAGCTGACTTTTTGGATCTCGACTTCGGTCGACTAGGAAGGGCTTTGAATCAATCTCGCTTGGTGATTTGAAATAGTAAATTTGATCTGCCATACTTAAAGCTTCACTTAAATTATGAGTTACAAAAAAACAGGTTTTCTGGGCTATCGAAATCCTGTTTCTAAGTTCAAGTTGTAAAGCTTCGCGGGTGACTTCATCCAGTGCCGCAAATGGTTCGTCACAAAACAAAATATCGGGTTCTAAAACAAGTGCGCGGGCAATGCTTGCTCTCATTTTCATGCCACCAGAAAGTTCAGTGGGATAAAGTGCTGCGGCTTTTTCTAAGCCAACTGATTTGAGATTCAAAGAAACGAGCGGATGATTCGAAATATTTTTCAATTCGAGCGGTAAGTTCACGTTTTCAAAAGTGTTTCGCCATGGAAGCAAATGGCTTTCTTGGAAAATGAATCCCTGCTTCAGATTTTTTGGCTTTTCAATTTTGCCAAATGTTGGAGATTCAAGGCCTGCAAGCAATCTTAAGAAAGTTGATTTCCCACAACCACTGGGTCCTAAGATCGAGATAATTCCGGGTCCTGAAATTTTGAGATCAAGGTCTTTAAAAAGTGAATTTGTTTTGAACTCAAGCCCGACTTTCTTGAACTCAAAAATCATGACCTCATCCAATCGTAATTAAAACTCACGCTGATTCTTTCCTGTTTTGATGGATTCGGTGGAACCTGATGTTTCATCCAGCTTTCAAAAAGAATAAGCTCGCCAGCTTTTGGTTTAATTGTCAAATAACTGTGATTGCCTTCGGGCGCGTTTGCTTTTTTAGGGGGGCAAGCCATCAAAAGCCCTGCGCGCGGATCTTCGAATTGGATCCCTGAAGAGTCTTTAGGAACCTGTAAATAAAGTGTTCCGCTAATGACAGATAGGGGATGGTGATGAAAACTATGAGTTGTTCCTTGCGGCATTACATTGACCCACATGGTTGAAACCTTCAATTCATTAGTATCAAAATCCCAATGCAGATTTTTTGCATAGGCTAAAACGTGGGGTCTTATTTTTTTTTCTAATAAGGCAAAAGTAGAAGAGAATCGGTAGAGTTTATCAAACGACTGTGACATTGAACTATAGGAAGTGTAGCCGCCCCAGTAATTTTTCTGACTCCATTTTTGGCCTTCAGTATCGACACTGCGGATTTGGGAAATTTCTTTCAAAAGCTCCCTTCTGAATGAGCGCTTAGAATCGCTAGAAGCCAAAGACGGCAAACTTTTTAAATAAAGCGAACTTTCAAAAACTTTTTTAACCATACCTCTACCTTAGTAGGTCTTTAAGTAAGAGCACAATCTCATTTTGAGATGTTCGTACTGATCCCTACAAGATCGGGATGACAAGTGCTCAAAGATTCAACAGATTCGATCAATTTTGAGAGGTGGAATCAACTCTGAGCGAGAGGTTGGTGGCCTCTCTTTTGCTAATGTATAGAGGTAGGAGGCAGTATGAAAAAGGTTTTAAAAACAATGTTTAATTTTGGGACAATCGCGGGCTTAGCCGTTATGATGATGGGTTCTATTTCAATGGCAAAGGTAGCTGATTTTAAGTCGCTCATCGTTGACAATATTTCAGCTCAAAATGAACTTCACGGTGAGGTTAAAAAACAAATTCAAGTGACACGCGAGAGTCTTAATCCAGGACCTGCGGAGACGATGGTTGTCGAGAGCGATCAGACTCAGTTTAATGCTCCAACAGCTAAACGTATGCTTAAGTTTAGCAAAGAGACGTCGATGAAAAATGCTTCTCACAAGAAGCAAATGGACCGAGTTTCCCAAGAGCTAAATGACGCAAGCACTTCGTTCTAAATAGTTCTCGTAAAATTATAAATTGAATCGACTCGTACGAGTTGACCGAATTGAAAACCGCTATGCCCCTAGCGGTTTTTTTATTGCTACGCATAACGACTCGCTAACATGCTCAAAACCCGCCATGATCACTTTTCATATCTTAAAATTCAATCAAGGAAGTGAATGCGTGGGTACGTTTGAGCTGATATCGAAGCATGGCGAACATGAAGAGATTATATTCTGCCATGACAAAACTGTGGGACTTAAAGCCATAATTGCGATTCACAATACCTCCCTTGGACCCGCTCTAGGCGGGACACGGATGTGGAATTATAAATCT
Organism: Pseudobdellovibrionaceae bacterium; assembly: GCA_043730825.1. Taxonomy (GTDB): domain Bacteria; phylum Bdellovibrionota; class Bdellovibrionia; order Bdellovibrionales; family Bdellovibrionaceae. The sequence continues at coordinate 9,951 of JAYTJV010000109.1, read as the reverse complement.
GAAGAAGAAGCTTTAATCGACGTTTTAAGGCTTTCAAAAGGCATGACCTACAAAGCATCCGCTGCTGGATTAAATTTAGGTGGCGGGAAAGCTGTTATCATCGGAGATCCTAAAACTCAAAAGACTGAAGGTTTATTTAGAGCCTTCGGACAATTTGTTAATACTTTAAATGGAAAATACATTACGGCTGAAGACGTTGGAACTTGCGAAATGGATATGGAATATATTTATATGGAAACTCCCTGGGTGACAGGGATTCCAAAAGACTTTGGTGGATCAGGTGATCCATCTCCCTACACTGCGCATGGGGTTTTGATGGGAATCAAAGCTTCGGTAAAAGAGAAATTAAAAACTGATTCTTTAAAAGGCGTTAGAATCGCCGTTCAAGGTTTAGGTAACGTCGGTTCAAACTTGGTGAAGTATCTCATTCAGGAAGGCGCAGACCTCACTGTGACAGACATCGATCAAGAGCGAGTCAAAAGATATGTTGATCAGTACAAAGTTCGTGCAGCACATCCAGATGAAATTTTATTTACAGAATGCGATGTCCTTTCACCCAATGCAATGGGTGCTGTGATCAATGATAATACCGTTAATAAATTAAAATGTCAGATCGTAGCAGGGGGAGCAAACAACCAGCTTCATGAGCCTCGCCACGGTGATGAATTAAAAGCTAAGGGCGTTTTATACGCTCCAGATTATGTTGTGAATGCGGGCGGTCTTATGAATGTGTTTGTCGAGCTTGAAGGCTACAGTCCCGACAGAGCTTTTGATAAAACTAAAAAAGTTTACGATAACGTTTTAAAGGTATTTGAAATTGCAAAGCGCGATAACATCGGAACGCATACGGCTGCTGACCGATCTGCCGAAGAGAGAATAAAGACAATTGGCCCTTTGAAGCAGCGCCATCCTGGTAAATCTGCAAGCCGCGTATTTTCAACATTGAGAGAAGTAAATAACAGATAAGGACTAAAAAATGGTTAAATGGATCGACTCTGTAAATGAATCACTTTTGAAAGCAACTGACTGGACCGCAAAAAACTTTAAAGCGATTGCGGTTGCGCTGACACTTCTTATCGTGTCGGGGGCTGTATGGGCTGCGATCACTTATAAAAAGGAATCTAAGAACACAGCAGCTATGGCTGCCTTTGCTCCGATTGAGAGAGACTTTTCAAGTTGGAAAACTCCTGAGCTAAAAAAGCCTGAAGCAAAACCAGATGCTAAAGTCGATGCAAAAACACCCGAGATAGTCAAAGTTGATCCAGCCCAATTATTTGGTCGCATGATGGAATTTATTAAATCTCAAGGAAATGTTCCAGCTAATGAATTGATGGCGCTAATGGCATCAGAAGTGGCGGCTACTTTAGGGCCGCAGCAAGAAGCTGAACTTTTAGAAGTTTCAATGAAGACTTTTAAATCCGGCGCTCAGCTAACGGATGGTTTGATCTTAATGAAAAACGGTGACTTACTTGCAAATCAAGATAAGTGCGATCAGGCTTTAGATCAGTGGAAAAAAGTAATCTCAAATAATCGTCTTGGTTACTTACATGATCTTGTTCGATTGAAATCAGGACTCTGTTTGGAAAAGCTCGCGAAGTTTGAAGACGCTGAAAAATATTACGATGAAATCATAAAAGGTTCTGTAAAGAAAAACGATGCTCAAAAAACTGCAGAAGTGGCGCAACAAAACCAATGGGCAGTAAAAGAAGCACAAAAATTGAAAAGAGCTTTGAAATGGTCACAAAAACAGCCAAGTTCTTAAGTCTTAGTTTTCTACTGGTTTCGGTTGTCGCTTGTTCGAGTTTTCGAATTTCGCCACTTCCGAAATCAAGCGTTCCAAAATTTCATGTTAATTGGGTCAAGCCTACCTACGATGGTACCTTTATTGAACACCGTAAAATGAATCGCATGACCCCTGTTGTAAATGACAGTCTGATCATTCAGGGAAATAATCTTGAAGATCTAGTCGCCTACAACCGTGAAAATGGACGGGAAGTCTGGAGAAAACAATTTAAAGGTGGGGTTGAAGCGGGTGCGCTACAATTCAAAGATCGTCTCTATGTTACGACCAATGATGGAACTGTTGTCGCTCTTGATATCTGGAACGGAAAGCAGCTTTGGAGTTTTGCAACTTCAAGCGAAAATGTTTCAGCCCCAATTATGGATAATCAGACGGGCCTTCTTTATTTTCAGAATGCGCAGAATATGGTTTTTTGCTTAGATGCTGAAAGTGGAAAGCAAGTTTGGATTTATACTAAAAACGATATCGCACTCTTAACAATTCGTGGGGCTGCGACCCCTACATTAGGCCAAGGGCAAGTTTATATTGGCTTCAGTGACGGAAGCTTTGTCGCGTTAAAAGCATCAAGTGGCCAAGTTATATGGGACCAAGGTTTAAACCGAAATAAAAAATTCAGAGACATCGATGCTCAAGCTGTAGTTTATAAAGATTTGGTTATTGTCTCTGGTTACGAAGATAAAGTTTATGCGATCGATGCATTACGCGGCAGCATTGCGTGGTCTTATCCGGTAGGCTCATCAGTTGCGGCAACTGTTGTGAATGATCAAGTTTATGTCGGAAGTACCAGCGGATCGATTTTGAAACTAAAAGCAGCGACGGGTGAGCTCATTTGGTCGTATAGCGATGTAAAAGGGATTCCAACGCAAGCTGTGGTTACAGATCAGTTTGTTATTTTTGGTGAATCTCGGGGCAAGCTAAAAGTCCTAAGCTCTCAAAATGGTCATTATTTAAATGCGTTTGAACCAGGCCGCGGTTTATTTTCAAGACCCTATTTGGATACAACTAAATCAGAAATCTATTTTATTTCTGGCGAAGCAAATTTATACAGTCTGAAACTATTAAAAGATGTGCCTCAAAGTTTTGATTATATTCAGTAAGGATTATTTCAAATGAGTAAAAATGTTTTGTGCTATGCTTTAATTTTGTTTTGCATCACAGGAACTAGTTTTGGATGTCAAAATAAACCATGTCGTGAAATACAGGCTGAAAAGATGAAAGAAAAAAACGCTTTAAATCCAGAAGCTGCTGCCGCGGCAAAGCCAACTCAAACGACACCAACAGCTGGTGTTGGCCAATTAAAAGTTCGGGTATTTAAGCCAGATGGCTCATTACAATGTGGTATGGGCAGCAAGATCTCGCTTGAGGCTATGGAAAAAGAGCTTAAAGGAATTAAAGTTTTGAACCGCACCAATATGAATGATGGATTGATGAGAATCCAGGTTTGCGGAGCAGCAACAGGCCAAAGCAATGTGTACGAGATCAATCGCAGCGATCTCGAAAAAGCTTTAAAAGCTGGTTTCAAAGAATGGACTCAAGAATAATCGTTCGAAGTTCATTAACCGGGGAAAAACTCTGGTTATTTGTCGAAGCAATCTGCATGTTGTGCCGGATCGCCGCTTCTGATTTTAACTCAATGCAGAACCGCTGCGGTTCTGCATTGAGTTAAAATTCCAAAACTCTGACAGATTTTAAAAGTAGCGTTCAGTTAGAATGACGATCTCGCGATCGAGTTTTGTAATTTCTTTTGTCTGAACTGGTGACGATTTAAGACAAATCTATTCGGACCAAACATATTGTGTGTCTAAAACTTTGCAATCAGATTTGCGAACTGCGACTTCCATCAAGGCATCGCCACCATCTAAGGTCGTATTCAGTGCGTAGATTTGGTACCGGGCAGTCTCTGAGCCTAAACTTAATTTTGTTACTAAAGTTCTACCTAAATTAAGTTGCTCAATCATTTTCAGTTCGCATTTTTGATTTGCCTGAGCAAATGCTGAAATTAACATGAGGAAAGCGAATAATGTCTTCACGGGATCCCATTTCTTGATGATAGGCTGAAAATGCAAGTTAATAGCCCGAAACATTGAAAATTGAAACCATTTACAGAGCCTCAAACTAACTTCAAAAGTCCATTAGCATACGGCTTGTGTAACATAATATAACTTATCAGAGAAATCGACCTAGCAGATTAAAGGGCTAGATCGAAGTCTTGTAGGATCTTTTCCTTAGCAACCAACCGCTTTTCACCCGTTTGCATGTGCTGCAAATAGTAATAGCGATGACCCTCTTGAAAGATTTGATATTTGTCGTGATTTGATTTTTTGAATTTACCCACAAGTTTAACTCCAGGGCCTAACTGATGGCAGGCTCTGTCGATGTCCGTTTTGTGTTTTGTTTGGAAGCGATGCAATATCAAGATCAAACTTCCGATCACAGCAACGCAGACTGTAATCTGCCAAGGTTTAAAGTGAATTCGGTTTAAGAAATTAATCGTTAACGGAATTAAAATAAGAAAACTGAGGGAAACAGTTTTCAAAATATATAATGATTTCTGCTTCTTCTTAATGAGCTCAGGGCCTGACAACATGCGGAATCTCCCTCCATGGAGATAAAGGACAACTAACAACGAATAATCAGTATCGTTTGAAAGAAGATCATTATTCAAGTCCATGTCTTGTGTGTCACGCCTGTATTTGATTGATTTTGTAAGTTCGCTTTGAAAGTCTAGTTATATGAAAAAAATAAATTTTAAAATTGCTGCACAAATAATTTTCGCTCAACTTTTTTTAGTTGGTACTTCAGTCAACGCTGCGATGGTGGCGCCTCTGAGAGCTTCAGAACAAACTGGAACTATCTCAAGCGATAAAGCAACACTTTGTCCCGATCGATTAACGGCTTATGAAAATATTCAACTTCAACAAAGCATGAGCAGCGACGGAAAACGCTGTTATTTTGGTATTCATCCACGAGATGCATTCGAAACTCTCATTTACCGCGATTATTTGTTAACTGACGATGGTCTCTTCATGGTTTTCAATTCTTTCTCTGCAGAATTAAAAGCCCCCAGCGACGGTGCCAGGGAATTCTATTTTTTACCAAGTGAATTCACTGGTTTCGAATGGAAGGTTGAAGGCGAATATTTAGTCGTAACGGGATTTGAAGATCGCATTTTAAAGTTTTCACTCAAAACAGCACAGCTCAAATTCATTTCCGGCGCGGAAGTAAAACTAGCGGAAAAAGTTTCAGCCGATAATAAAGGTGGTCTAGAAATTTTAAATCCTCAGTTTGTGTTAATCGATGCGGGATTTAAATTTGGTGACTCCCCGTCAGCTGATAAATCGAAATCGTCGGTTTTTACGAATTCCACGAAGCAGAAGTGCACCGTGAAGAATGCGAAAGTTTATGATTATGCGGATGAGTCTGCTTATTTGAAGGATCTGGAATCACTTCGTGCGGCGGTTGAGGCGACTTGCGCTGGGTTTTTGTTTTAGGGATTCGCGGTTCTCGCGTTGGACTTTGGTTCTTGCTGCTGTGATGGGTAGCGCGTGATGTGTCCATCCGTGAGAGGGCGCGGCCGGCTAGGCTACCTGCCGGCCTCGCCGCCCGCGCCATCGTGGCCGTCAGGACCAAAGAAATAAAAAACAATTCCTATGCCTTAATCTTTTATTTTCCCCGCCACGATGGCGGGGAAACAGCGTTTCCATGGACGGATGCACTGACTTATCAAGCAATCACTGCTCTAAGAACATCCCCGTTCCCCATCCCAGAAGTTACTCCTTCAGCGCAGGAGTAATCTTCAAATCTTGTGGAGCTCCCAGTCTCATCACGCGGACCGGAATTTCAGATCCTGGTTTCAAGCTTTGCATGACATAAGTGAAATCATATAAGTTTTCGATTTTCTGTCCTGCCATCTCTATGATGACGTCTTGTGATTTAAGACCACCTTTTTCCGCGGGACTATCTTTTGAAACCCCACCTAATCTGACGCCTTTGACTTGATCTTGAGAATAATCCGGGATGGTTCCTAGGAATATTCTAAAACTTCGCTGGCTCATGGACTTGTTTCCTTGAGGAACTTCCTTGTACGAGATCTTATCTTTGATCTGCACTAAGCTTTGAGTCCATTCCTGCGCGACGCTTGCGATCTTTTGAAGCCCAACATAGTTCAATAAGTCCGAGCGATCTGTGGGGCTGTGGTAATCCGCATGCGACCCCGTGAAGAAAGTGATTGAGGGAACTTTTTCTAAGTAAAATGCAGTCGAGTCTGTTGGTAAAAAGGGATCTTCTTGAAGAGTCATCGGTAGGCCCGTGCGAACGCTTAGCTCTTCAAAAAGTGGCGACCAGACAGGACTTGAGCCAACACTTTGAACAATTAATTTATCTTTTAGGCGCCCCACCATATCTAAGTTAAGTGTGGCTGCGAAAGTTTGATTAAAACTTCCATTTTTTGTAGACCATTCTTTGATCCAAGCCTTTGATCCTAAAAGTCCTATTTCTTCGCCTGACCAAACTGCAAAATAAAGATCCTTTTTAAAATCTTTTTTGTTCTTTGCGGCCGTCATCGCGTGAGCTAGTTCTAAGACAACTGAAACCCCGGATGCGTTATCATCTGCGCCGAAATGAATTTGATCTTGTTGATTTGCTTTTGCCAGAGAATTACCAGAATTTCCCCGACCTAAATGATCCCCATGTGCACCAACTAAAAGTGCTGGGGAATTTTTTTTCTTCGCTTTTAAAACACCCACAACATTTCGGCCACGAGCTTTTTCTAAGATCAAATCAACTTCCGCTTCGGCTTTTAAGTTTTTAAATTCTATCCCTTTTTTAGATTTCAGAGAATCCAGGTCTTTTTGCATTTGCGTGAGATCAAGACCTTCGCGCACAAAAAGTTTTTGTAAAGTTGGAGTGCTAAGTTTAATAACTGGAATACCGCTATCGTGTGGATTCCCTTCGAGTCGAGGCTTACCCCACTTTTCGATCATGGCTGTTTGGGGTCCGGTCGCAATGAGCACGCCCAAAGCACCTTCAGCTTTTGCAACAGTTGTTTTAAACTCTACGCGGCTGAATTGGTTATAGTGATATCTGACTTCAGGTTTTACATCTTGTGGAACGTCTTGAAGGACTAAAACCCATTTTCCTTTAACATCTAAATTTTCATAAGCGTCGTAGGCAGGAATCTTATCAGTTGCTGGAGTCCTTAAGCCATATCCTGCAAAAACAACGGGTGTTGATTCAAACTTCCCCGACTTAGATAAAGAGAGAGGCTCGAACGACTGGCTTAGAACAAGGTTTTGTAATGAAGAATCTTTTTTCTTCTGAGATTTATCAACATTGAAAGCAAGCTTGTTCATTGTTCCAAACCTAATTCCACTAATGAATTCAAATTCCTGAAAGTAATCTGAAAACCCAGGAGCCGGAGACAAACCCCAAGTTTTAAATAAGCTTGCGATTTGCGCCGTGTAGATCTTTTCTTGAGCGGATCCTGTGGACCTGCCTTCCATTTCAGGTGAGGCTAGATATTGCACTAACGCTTTGAGATCTGAAGTTTTAATTTCACTTGATAATGAAAGTAAGGATGGCTGAGGACTTTGTAAGCCTAAAGCCCTGCGTGCGGCCTCGTCATTCCATTCACCTAAGTAAATTTGGCTTTCACCTTTTTCGTTTCTGTGGGTCCACGTCACTTGTGAGCCGTCCGGAGAAAATGTTGCAAGACCATCAAAGCCTGCATCAAAAGTAACTCGTACTGGTTCTTTTAATCCTTCTGAATCAACAATATAGAGCTCAAAGTTTGAGTGGCCTTCGATATTGGATGCGAAAATAACGTAATCGCCTGATGTGTGAAAAAAAGGCGCCCACGATAGCTTATTCAGCCTGGTCAGCGGTTTTTGTTCGCTACCATCAACATTCATTGTCCAGATTTCAGCAGTGCCGCCGTCGGCTGTGAATCTGCGCCAAGTTATTTTTTTCCCGTCATGACTAAAAAACGGGCCGCCGTCGTAACCTAAAGCACGAGTGAGTCTTCTAACTTCTGTACCGTTAGACTTCATGATGAAAATTTCCATCTGTGAACTTGGATCTTTGTCGAATAGCTTTTGATCTTCATCAGATAGTTTTTCTTCATAGCCCGTTCTATTAGAAGCAAATGCGATCCATTTGCCATCGGGACTGTAGCTACTTTCAGCATCATAGCCAGGAGCCTTCGTTAGCTGCTTAAGCTTCTTGCCTTTCAAATCCGATTCGAAAATGTCGTAAGCCGCATCAAATGACCAAGAATATCTTTTCTGAACAGGATTCTTTCTTTGAGTAACTTCCGCATCTTGAACTTGCTTCCACTTGGAATCTAAGTGAGTACTCGACCAGATGGCTTTTTCCATTCCAGGATGAATCCAACCGCAAGTTGTCTGCCCATAGCCAGGACTCAACCTGGTGGTCGCTCCACTTTTTAGATTCATGACGAACATTTGATAAAAAGGATTGGCTTCCGTTCGCTCACTTTGAAAGATCATCAGATTGCCATCTGGCGAGAAGTAACCCTCCCCGGCCCGAGGTCCGACGAAAGTCAGCTGCTTAGAGTTTGATATGTAGGGATTTTTGAAATCAGTTTGATCAAGCGCAGATGGGGTCGCAGCCGGTGTCGGGGATTGTTTCGGGCTAGCTGCGACTAAAAGTAGACTTGCGATAAGAAGCGATAAAATTTGTTTCATATAGAAAAAGATGTAAATCGCGTTTGAATTAGGGGTCAAATGCTTATCACTCTTGCTTGTCAATAATAGGCGTGCGTCATAGAATAAATGAACGTAAAAGAGGCTAAAAAATGGAAACTATTAAGCGCTGTTTGTTGCAAGACCAATGTTCCGGCTGTGACCAATTGCATTTAAATGGTGACGAACAACGCGCAGGCAAACTCTTGGAATTCGGAAAAGGTTTTGCTGGATTCGGCACGTTTGAAAAGCCTACTTATCACTCGTTCGGTCTTGAAGCCTTAAGGTCCCGACTGGATTTTGTTCTCATAAACGGAAAACTAGGACTCTATCAAAAAAACTCAAAGGACATAGTTGATATCGAGACCTGTTTACAGCTTGAACCTGCATTACAGGCTTTCTATCAGGATTTTCGAAGCATATCTTGGCCCATTCAAAAAGGCTCAATTAGGCTACGTGTGGGCCTAAGCGGAAAGCGCGGAGCCTGGCTTGATTTTTCAAACGAAGATATAAAAAAATTATTAGAATCTGAAGAAAGTCTTTTGCGGCTGCAAGAAATAGCATTTGTCGAAATTGGCCAAAAGCACAAAGCCCTTATCCGAAAATCAACAGGCCCCTTAGGTCTGGGAGATCCTGAATTTCACAGTTGGTTTGAGACCTGGATGGGTGATAAAAATATTCCGCTTTATTCTACGGTCGCAAGTTTTACACAACCAAGTCATGTTGCTAATCGGGTGATTACTCAGACAATCTCAAGTTGGTTTGGTGAAATTAAACCTGACCACGTCTTAGAATTCGGCGCAGGAATTGGAAATTTAACCTTTCCGGCGTTAACAGCAAAGAATACTCATGTGACGGCAACGGATTTAGAAGAAAAAGCATTAAGTGGTCTAGACATCAGTTTGGAAAGATCAGGGTTAAAATCACGAGTGACTATTCAGCGGGGTGACTTTCGAATTAAGAAACCGGATATTCAGAAAATTGATGTTCTTCTCCTAAATCCCGCTCGAAACGGTGTCGGAAAATTTCTTGAGCAACTTCTTCCGATGAAGCCAGAGCACATCATTTATATGTCCTGTTTTCCAACGAGTTTCTTTTTGGATACTTTAGCATTGAACGAATACACGCCTGTCAAAGTCCAATTAATGGATCAATTTCCGAACACAAAACATGTCGAGATTTTAAGTCATTGGAAAAGAACTACTTAGATTGAAGTTTTAAGCCTGAAAGGCTTTCTTCTAGATCAGTACCTGATGCCCACGAAAAAAGTGGCAAAATCATAAATCCCGTCATGAATAAAATAATGAGGCGAAACGTTGATTTCAAAATCCAACCGAAAGTAATTTCGTCTGGTGTTCTGGTAATCTGACAAGCCCACTGGCCCAAAGTAAAAGAAAATAAAGCAGGGCCTGCGACATGATAAATCCACAAAAAACTATAAAATAAAAC
>JAYTJV010000108.1:0-28381 GCA_043730825.1 Pseudobdellovibrionaceae bacterium | reverse complement strand
CATCGAGCTTTTTATACTGAGCTGCCAGGAGCGCTTTTGTTCCAACACCATCGGTGCAACTGACAAGAAGAGGTTTTTTATAAAGGTTGAGTGGAAGTCTTGTTATGCTCGCAAAACCACCGATTCCATCTACCACCAAAGGGTGAGATTTAACTTGCGAACTTTTAAGCCAATCGACCAGCGAGTCCCCGGCCTTGATATCGACTCCGGAACTTTGATAATTGAGAGATGAATTTTTATTTGTCATGAATGCGACTGATCTTACGTAAAAAAACTAGCGAAAGAAAATGAATCTCAATTTGACTCAATCTGGCACAATGTAACCCTAACAAACTTGCGTAAAGCTTAAGCCACTAGCAAGTTTCAGTGGGTTTCAAAGACCTTAACGGCATCATGACTCAAACTAATACAGTCTAAATCTTTACGAATATTTGACCTTGGCCATCAAGCACTCAATACTGGATAATATATTAGGGGTGAATCATGATCCGTTTTGCTTTCGCATTGGCGCTTGCCAGTCTTCTACTTTTAAGTCCCATATCTGCATTGGCGCAAACCGACCCCGAGGAAGCTTACGATCCCTTCTCCGACTACAGTGAATTCGACGAAGCTTCCGACGAAGAAGCGGATATCAATTTTTTCAGAAACGGCCGTTTTTTAACCGTGGGCTTAGCTGTGGGACCTCAAACTTTCACTGACGGAATGGCAAAAGCTTACGGAGACGGCCCCGCAATGGGCGTTTACCTCTCCTATTTTTTCGATCTGAGACTCGCAATGGCTTTAGGATTAATGGCGGCTGATCACAGCGTTGAAATTAAAACTGTGAGTGGATCAACTTGTCCGTCTAGAACATGTACCGGCACCGTGTCATTTAATGAGGTCAATTTCCACTTAAAGTACTACTTTAACACTCAAAATATCACGAAAGGCTTAGCTGATTTAAATCCGTACATGATGGGCGGGCTATCGCAAGTCACAAGAACATACTCGATTGCAGAGTTGCTACTAAAAAGTAAAGAAACAGCGACATCAACTGATTTAGGTTTTGGAATTGAAATTCCACTCTTAAGAAAAAAGGCTTACCTCGGTATCCAAACACTTTATCACTTCATCAGTTTCACCGATGAAAATAAAGGCTTCGTAGGCGGAGGCGATCCGCTAGTAAATAAGCTAGACGGCGATTACATCAACACCCAACTAATCCTAGGCATGAACTTCTAATGTGACAGGTACATTACCAGTGACGGCGCGTTACCGAACAAAAGGTGAGAGTCTACTTTTCTTGTCGATGCTGCGTTAGATAAATTCCATTTTAAATGAAATGATCGCACGTCCACATATCCATGACTTTAAATCGCATGTGCGAGTTAAAAGGCCAAGTTTAATAGTCAGGGCTTTAATCTTGCTGGAGGGCCATAATCCTTTTTTTAAATCAGATAAAGAATTAAATAAAAGAAAATTCTCCTAGAGCTATGAGAAGAGAGTATGCCGAGGCATCTTCCACATGTGAAGAGTGCCTGTCAAATTCTGATTGCCGCAAATAAAACTCGTAGGTCTTATCAAGATCAATTTTGAGTTGTTCAGCACTTTTCCTAGACAACTTAAGCAAGCTCATTTTTAGTTGCTTAGACGAATCAAGAAGATCCCGGTGACTATCTAAATAGTCTCGAGCTAACTGTGCAGAGATCTGTTCCATTGCTGCGCTTTCATTGGAAATTGTTAATAGTGCTCCGTATACAAGCTCCACTTTATTTTTGGGATGGAGTTTTATTAAGCCGATGTTATCTAGCCCTTTTAACGCTTTCCAAAGTTCTGGAGCGCTCAATTTAGTATCTATATTTGCTCTTTCAGCGTTTCCATTTTCCTCGGAAAGTTTTAAGAAAAAAATAAAAAGCTTAGGATTTTTAACAAAATAATTTTCTTGAATTTTATTTAGCTTTAATTCGCGTATAGGTTTTAATCGGGCTTCTTCCAGCAATGCAAATACCGGAATGCCCAATGAATCACAAATTTGGTTAATTCGGTTAAGAGAAATATCGGATGATTGAAATTGCTTTTTGATTCCAGCCTCTGTTATTCCCAGCATGAGCGCCAATTCTTTGTAAGTTACTTTTTGTTTTTTCAAAGCATCTTTAATAACCTGTAATACGATTCGGCTATTCATGGTATCTCCTCATTTACATAAGAGATACTTATAGTATACTTTTATAATGAATCTAGCAATTTATGTGAAAAAGAGATATTTATACTACTCCTGATAACCTGGGGAGGAATTTCATGATTTTAAATATTTCGATTTTGAAGGGCTTGATAGCTCTTTTTTCTTTCATACCACTAGTCAGCTGTGCGAGCTCTCCGATCAGAGCCCAAGAAAAGGCAAAACTTTCAAAAGTTCATTTTGATTTAGTCGAAGGTGATCTGGGATCTGCTCAATTAGAAATAGCCGCACTTGTAGATAATGAAAATTTTAATTTTCAGTTGGACACAGGAGCAAACCAGACGTTTCTCGCGAATTCACCGTCTTTAACTCATTATCCCGTTATGGGAAAATCTCGTACAACAAGTGCGGCTGGTATCACCGTTACAGAAGATAAAGTTAGATTGCTTTCCTTTAGAATTGGCGATTTTGTAAAAAAAGAGTTCGAGGTCGTACGATACAAAATGGGTACACCGTTTAAAAATAGACTCGGCATGAATGCGCTACCTGATAAATTGCAATTTGATTTTAAGAACAAAAAGCTTAGTTTCCATTTATATGCTCATGAAGTCCTTAAAAAAAATAAGTTGATTTTGTATGGGGATAGCACATTTGGTATGGAAATACATTTTGGTGCGGATACCGTTGAAGCCGTGTGGGACACAGGCGCCGAGCTAAGTGTTATAGACCAAGATTTAATAGAAAAAAATCCAGCCCAATTTCGACACCAACAAACTATAACCAACGGGGTAGATGCCACAGGAAACGCTGTTAAGCTAGAACTTTACAGCTTTGACGGCTTACACGTGGGAGACAAAATTCTTCGGGGCACGATAATGTCGATGAACTTCAAACCAATTCAAGAAAAAATGGGAGAAAAGGTTAAGATAATCTTAGGGACTAACTTAATTCGCAATAATAATTGGTATTTCGATCGCACCGAAAGAACATGGTCAATTGATTGACCATGAAACCCCTGGATTCTAAACAGTCTTTCTAAATTAAAAAGCCTGTCTTGGTAGACGAGCTTTTTAATTTTTCTTGAGGGCCAAACCTAAGACCCGCTCATAAGAAAGCAAAACTCACCCGTCTCTTGCACACCTACTAAACCAGCAGCCCGACGATTTGCAAAAGCAAAGTCAGGATGATCAGAGCTGGTGCTAGCCACTTGACCACGAAAAACCAGTGGGATTCCATGATGACGGTGACGAATCTGTTTCGGTCGACGAACATGTCACGCTTTTCTTGAGATGATGTCGCCTCGTGAAAACACAACAACAATCCTAGAGCGACCACTGGGAGAATCCAGTTTACTGCTACGTTATCGAGTAGCTCGAGGACTGCGGGACCTGAATCTGGGTGCACAAAAGAGGGTATCAGAACCCACAAGCACGTGAGGAAAAAGATGAAGCCGACTAAAATCCAAACTGATTTTCTTCTGGAATAATGGGGCTTCATACTTTGTAGGTTTGAAATTAAAGATTCAATAAGAGCTAAAGATGCATTCAGCGAGGCAAGATAAAGACATAAAAAGAAAATAACACCGTATGCAGTCCCGCCAGCCATATTCTGGAAAAATTCCGGAATGACATTGAATAACAAAATCGGATTCGTCGACGCGATATTTTGATTGGCCTGGAATGCCACAGGGAACACGAATAACAACGCCAAGATCGAAACAAACATATCGATCATCGTGATTCGGAATCCAACGGTGGGTATGTGTTCATCGGGTTTTAAATACGACCCGAAACTAACTAAGAGCCCAAAACCTACCGACATTGTGAAGAACACGTGAGCCAATGCTCGACCCATGGTTTGCCAACTAAATTTAGAAAAATCAGGATAAAATAGAAATCTCAAAGCTTCAGAAGTACTTGGTAAGGTTAAAGTTTGAGTCAACAGCACAACGACAAAAACCAGAAACAACGGCACGATCGCGCGAATCCATTTTTCTAAACCCTCTTGAACGCCCACAGAAACAACGGTCACGATCAAAACTAAATGTACACTCGTGAGTAAAACCTGAAGCCAACTATTCTCTAAGAGAACACCAAAAGAAAGCGGCACCAATTGGGAGCTAATGCCATTTGCGATGAACCGGGCTAAGAAATGCAAAACCCAACCGCTAATCACCGAATAGTAAGAAAGCACAACGACGCACAAAATAACCGATAGCATTCCGAAAACCAAAAAAGGCCTGTTCGTTTTTAACGAAATATCACCCGTAATTTTGAGAGGCGAAGGTCCACTATGGCGACCTAACATGAGTTCCGCAATTAAGAGCGGCATACCGATGAGAAATGCGAACAGGATATAGAAGAGGAAGAAAGCTCCTCCCCCGTTTTCACCCATAACAAATGGAAGGCGCCACAAGTTTCCAAGGCCAAGGGCACTTCCCATGGCGAGCAAATAGAAACTTAAGGTTGACCTCCAAGAGTTACGCTTCATGAATCTTTACTTTGACCTCTTCGACTTGAGGACTTCATACAGAAAATTCTGATAGGAAGTCCGTGTAAGCCCCACTGCTCTTTAATCGACTTAATTAAAAACCGTCGGTAAGAGTTATTCACTCCATCTGGATGATTTGCAAAAGCGATAAATGCAGGTGGCTGCTGAAAAGTCTGAGTCAAATAGAAAAACTTTACGTTCGCAACTCCGTAAACTGGAGCTGGCGCTTTCCTGATCACTTGGAAGAAAAAATCATTCAGCTCTGAAGTTGGAATCTTCATTGTCATTAATTTTGATACCCTCTCAGTTTCAGCAAGTAATTCTTCGATCCCGAAACCTTTTTCAGCACTCGTAAAAATAATCGGTACATCGACGAAGAAGTGAAAGGTTCTTTCGACTTGGGCCCTGAATGTTTTTTGGTATTCAGTGACCTGCTTGCGTCCTAAGTCAGACTTATTTGCGACGATAATAACAGCTTTATGATCTTCTAATATCGCTTGCATAATCTTAGCATCTTGTTCGGTTGGCCCCATTGTGCCATCAATCACAAGATAAATCAGATTTGCACGTCTGATACTTTCTTGAGATTTAAAAGCTGCAATAATTTCGACATCTTCTTCGCGGCGTGCAGATTTACGTAAACCTGCGGTATCAACGATTGTGTACTGGTGATCGTTATACATAAACGGAGAATCGATACTATCCACTGTTGTTCCCGCAATCGGGCTAACGAGCATTCGCTTCATTCCTAGAAACCGGTTACACAAAGAACTTTTCCCTACGTTCGGTTTCCCAACGAAAGCGATTCTTGTTCCCGATAACGGCTGAACTTGAGTGTCTGGAAGTTGTTTGTGTACCCATTCCATAATCTCGCCGATGCCGCGACGTTGTTCAAAACTTGCGCCTAATACGTCTACACCGAACTCAAAAAATTCTGCTAAATTCATCGCTTCTTCATGTTGGCGATCAATTTTATTTACGACCAGCAAAAATGGTTTTCCTGCTTGCTTCGCAATTTTGATGATTTCTCGGTCTTCCGGCACTAAGCCACCGCGACCGTCCATGACCGCTAAAACTAAATCAACAGAGTGTAAGAACTCGGTTACTTGTTCGCGGATTAATTTAGAGATTAAATCAGGACTTTCAGTTACACCGCCGGTGTCTATAAGGTCGAAATTCTTACCCCAAATATCCATTGGATGAATTTGAATATCACGAGTCACACCCGGCTGATCTTTTACAACTGCTTTGCGCATGCCTGTTAAAATATTAAAGAGTGTACTCTTGCCAACGTTAGGTCGACCAACGATTGCAACTTTTGGCGCCATCAAAAGCCCGGTTGGGATTTCAATTTTTTCTAAAGTTTCTGTATCAAGACTCATGGTGGTAACCTAGCTCTTTCATAATTCGATTATTTTTATACCAATCTTCACGAGCTGCCACATGCAGACCTAAAAAGATTTTCCTGCCCATTACTTTTTCAATTTCTACTCGGGCTTCTTGGCCAATCTTTTTTAACAAAGATCCGCCCTTACCAATCACAATTCCCTTGTGATTATCTTTAGCGACAAGAATTTCTAAATTAATTTTCGGTACTGGTATAGCGTCTTCTTTAAACTCGATCGGACGAACTGCAATTGTGTAAGGCACTTCGTCATTTAAATTAAGAAAACACTTTTCACGAACAATTTCACAAACCATATCACGAACATTTTCAGTCGTATAAAGTTCTGGATCATAAAGAGGCGCCGGACTTTCAGGTAATAGCTTTTGAATTTCTGCTAGTAACTGAGGTCTCACTTCTTTTGTGAACAGATCTTTGTTTTCGCAAGAGACAATCAAAATAGGAACATTATGTTTCACAAGCATCGTTCGCAAAATTAAAATGCGATGAGAAAGTGCTGTTAAATCAGTTTTATTGATGACTGCAATCCATGGCTTTTTAGCTTTCGCAACCATCTCGATAATGTCAGCTGCTTCCTCTGAAGATTTTAAATCCAGAGATAAAACTGCGATCAACACATCTGATTCAGACATAACTTCAAGCGCTTCTTTTGCTAGGAAATCAAAAAGTCCTGGCTTTGATGTAACAAGGCCTGGCGCATCGACGAATACCACTTGCGATTCTTCACTGCTCCAGATTCCATGTACCCGTCGTCTGGTCGTTTGCGGTCTGGGTGTTACGATCGAAACTTTTTCTTCGATCATCAAATTCATCAAAGTTGATTTTCCTGAGTTCGGAAGTCCGATGAGTCCTACAAATCCAGCTTTCATAAAGAAACTCCTTCTTTTGCTTGAGCAACAAGAGGTTGAGGTTGAGTCGAACTAGCAGAAGATTGCTGTGCCGTCTTCTTTTCGACTTTCGAATCAGGCTTTTGTTCACTAGCCAGAGCAGGAACAGCAGTTTTTCGCATCAGAGCAACTTCTGCAGCTTTTTGCTCGGCTTTTTTCTTGCTCGAGCCGACACCACTTCCCCAGGCTTCAGAATCAATTTTCACATCGACATGAAATTCACGTAAATGCGCAGGCCCTAACTCTTGTGTCAGAATATAAATTGGAGTTTTCTTTAATTCACTTTGAGCCCATTCTTGAAAACGGGACTTATAATCTTTTTCAAATTCCTTATTTTCTAAAGCCACGACATCATCGTTAAAAATCTTATGTAACCAAGATTTTGCAGAATCAAAACCTTGATCCAAATAGATCGCTGCTAAAACCGCTTCGAAGGTATCGGATAGTAGACTTGCTTTATCTGCGCCACCCGTGCGGGCTTCAGCCGGTCCAAGCTTGATTTGTTTATCTAAGCCTAGCATTCGGGCCTTCGTACTTAAGACTTCTTCGTTCACAAGGCTTGCACGTTTTTTACTTAAAGTTCCTTCGTTATCCAAAGGGAACTGCTTCATGAGCATTTCTGCCATAAACCAATCCAACAAAGCGTCACCCAAAAACTCAAGCCGTTCATTATCGGGCATTTTGAGTTTAAGTTCTTGAGTGAAACTTCGATGGGTTAGGGCTTCCTCTCTGAGTGAGGAATTCTTAATCATCGATAAAGGGGACATCATATTACACTTCCTTCTAAATATCCGTCTTGAGTCGAGCCCCCGCTCCAAACAAAACGGTTTAATTTTACGTTAACTTCTTTGCCTTTTAATTCTTCCAAATTTGTTTCATTCAAGCGAACGGGCCAATATTCTCTGGTTATCGCTTGGCTGCCTTTAGAAGAATTCTTTAAAATCAAAGCTTTTTGAATTTGAGAGACTTGAGTCAAACCACGCTCTTGGTAACGATTGGCACTGAGTTCGCGAAGGCGTGAAGCCCGCTGTTTTCGTTCATGATAAGGAACTGTTAATTCCATTGCTTCAGCCTTCGTCCCTTTTCGTTCTGAATAAGGAAACACATGAAGTCTTGTCCACGGAAGATCTGCCAGAGTGAGGTATGTATCTTCAAACTGGGATAAGGTTTCCGTTGGGAATCCTGCAATCACATCCATACCAACAAACGCGTTCTTAACTTTTCTTTCAATCTTCAGCAAAGAAGCCCTGACTTCGTCTTGGCCATATTTTCGTTTCATTTGATGAAGGACTTCGGTATTGGCACTTTGGATACTCATATGAAAATGCGGACACATCCTTGCATCCTGATAAAGTTCTATTAAACGATCACTCAGTTCAATTGGCTCCAAAGAAGATAACCGAAATCTTTGAACTTGAGTTTTTAAGAGCAAAGCTTCCGCAAGATCTTCTATTCTTTTATCACCATCTTCGTAATCTCCAATATGAACACCCGTTAAGACGACTTCTTGGTGCCCCCGAGAATGAAGCTCATTTACCTTAGCAACTAGATCACGAATCGGGATTGATCGGCTTTTTCCACGGGCGTATGGAATGATACAGAAGCTGCAAAAACTGTTGCAGCCATCTTGAATTTTTAGAAATGACCGAGTGTGGGAATTTTCAACTCCACCCTCTTGTTCTAAGTCCTCTTTTTTAAAAATATTGGACTTAAAAACCTTATGTTTCAATGTTCCTTTAAAATAATCGTTCATGATCTCAGGCAATTGAGATTTATGCGAATTCGCCACTACAAGATCTGCACCTGGAAGATTTTCGAATTGGTCCGTGTCAACTTGTGCGGCACAACCCGTCACCACAATCGTACAAAATGGATCTTGAATTTTAAGCCGACGAATCATCTTCACAGCTTCTTTAGTTGCCTCAGCCGTCACAGCACAAGTGTTCAGTACATGAATGAGAGGTTCTCGTGGAGTGCTTGAAGAATTTAAAACTTCCGGCGTTTGAACACCTTCAGGTTTTAAATGAACGAATCCTCCGCGAATAAGATTTTTCTGAATAAGGCCGGTATCGTAAGTGTTTACCTTACAACCAAAGGTATGAGTCTGATACTTCATAGCGTAATCCAGCCTCCACCGACGAGTTGTTTTTCTCTGTAGAAAACGGCCGCCTGTCCAGGAGTCACAGCCCGCTGTTTTTCTAAAAATTCTAATTTGAAGCCAGAATCTGTTTTTACTAATTTTGCAGGACTTGTTTTTTGCTGGTAGCGAATCTTGACACCCAATACTTCTCCGTCAGCAACTGAACTTAAGAGTTGGGGATCAATTACTTGAACATCATTAGAGTAAAGATATTCTTCATCGCCTACCCAGATTGTGTTGTCTTTAATATCAACTTTTAAAACGAAAAGTTTTTCATGATGAGTTAGCCCCAAGCCCTTGCCTTGCCCAATCGTGAAATGATGGATTCCCGTATGCTTACCCATAACATCGCCCGAAGGGTAGCGCTTAATAACACCTGATTTCGCTTTTAAAATTTCCGGTGCCACTTGAGATTCAATAAATTTGCCGTAGCCCATGTTTCCAACGAAACAGATGCCAGTCGAATCTTTTTTCTTCGCTGTCACGAGACCTTTTTGTTCGCAGTAAATTCTGACATCAGGCTTTTTCATGTGACCGATGGGGAACAATAATTTCGGCACAACTTCCGGATCTATTGTGAATAAAAAGTAGGTTTGATCTTTCCAGTCGTCAGTTGAAGTAAAGATCGCAGGTCTTCCATCATGGCCTGGCATCACTTGCGCATAATGACCAGTTGCTAAGTAATCACATTCAAGCTCATTCATTTTTCGAATTAAATGATCGAATTTTAAATAAGTATTGCAGTTGACACATGGAAGTGGCGTTTGACCATCAAGATAAGCTTTTAAAAAAGGTTCGATTACGGCGTGCTTAAATTTTGCTTCACAGTTCAACACGTAAAAAGGAATATTCAAATGATCGGCAACACTTCTTGCATCATCAACGTCGATTGATGAGCAGCATGTACCATTACCTTCGGTGACATCGCAATTTGAGTAATCCCAAACTTGCATCGTCGCTCCGACAACATCATAACCCTGATCAACTAGAAGACTTGCAGCAGCAGAGGAGTCAACTCCACCACTCATGGCAACAAGGACTCGCGGCTTTCTTTTATGAAGATTGATAAAGGCTTGAACTTCAGCTGACGCATTTTGATTAGAGACTTGCATCATGTGCCCTTCCCAATCCATTGGGTAACTTAACTTTCAGATCAAACTTATAAGGAGAGTTTGCAATGTCGCGAATTTTTTTGACTGAAATTTTGAGATCATCAACAAATTGATTAACTTGCTCGAGAGTGTTTTCCCAGCCGAGTGATAGTCTTAAGGAAGTCTGCGCTTCCGTTCTTGTTAAGCCCATAGATAATAAAACGGGCGATGGTTCAGGATTTCCGCTTGAGCAAGCTGCACCTGTACTGACAGCGTAGCCCTTGATATCTAAATTCATCAGAAGCGTTTCGCCGTCGACATCTTTTAGTACAAGGCTTGAGGTGTTTGTTAAGCGCCTTGACTGCGCCGCCATCACGCTGACTTCAGAAATTTCGGCTATAATTCTGTTTTCCATATGATCCCGCAAAACTTTTATGTCAGAAGATTTTTTTTCGATAAATCCAGGCCCATAAGAGCCTGCAATTCTTGCGACCTCGCCGAAGCTTGCGATGCCTAAGAGGTTTTCAGTTCCGCCGCGGCGATGGCGTTCTTGAGCTCCGCCGTGCATCAGGGAAATTTGTGGCACACCTTTTTTAGAAAATAAAATACCGCTTCCCTTCATTGCATAGAACTTATGTCCAGAAAATGATGCGTAATCAACCCCGAGCTCATTCAAGTTAATGTCGTGTTTGCCCAGTGCTTGAACTGCATCAGTATGAAAAAAGGCGCCAACTTCATGGGCCAGACTAGCCATTTCCTGAATCGGAAAAATATTTCCAGTTTCGTTATTTGCAAGCATAACACTTACAAGTGCAGTGTCCTTTGAAAGGTGCGTTTTATAAAATTCAAGATCAATGAGTCCGTCCCGAGACACGGGAATAAAATCAACCTTTGCGCCCAAACCTTGAATGTACTGCATGGTCTTAATCACACTAGGATGTTCAACCATCGAACACATGAAATGTTTTTTACCCGAATGAAGAAAAGTTGTTTTAATAATCGTGTTGTTCGATTCACTTGCGCCACTCGTAAAAATAATTTCGAGTGGGGAAACTTTTAAAAACTGACTTAAATGAGTTCGAGCTTCTCTGATGAGGGCTTTGGATTTTCGACCAGCCCAATGTATGGAAGATGGGTTTCCAAAAGTCGAAAGGTTAGCGACCACAAACTTTTCAGTTTCCGGCAAGAGTGGAGTTGTCGCATTATGATCCAAGTAGATGAAATTCATATGATTTTTAATGAGTGACTATTACACCAAAAGTCTAGTTTATGACAGTTCTTATGCGCGAATCTTTATGATTTCTATAATTTACACCGATAAAGACAGGGTATGAGTCATGTTTCTTGGAAAGCCCATTTTACACAACCAATCTCGGGATATGATCCTATGGAAGCCCAAGGGCTATCTGAGCTTGGCTATGCCTTACTTAAACGGCAAATTCCCGAGCAAGAGTACCTTCAGTGGGCACGAGAAAACTTCGAATTAGCTTCAGTCGACATGAAATTCTTTCAAACGCACTCTGCACCAAAAGAAATATTTGAAAAAGTTAAAGATGCTTACGCGTGGGGACCTGAATGTCTTCCGATTGCAGAATGGGATAATCATTTATTGGTTGCCGGTCTGCATAAGCCTGAAGATTTTCCTGCAGAATTAAAACCGATTTTCTTACTTGCGCCTGTTGCCGGGCTTCTAAACTATTGGTCTCATTTTCAAACTGAAAATGCTGAAATTTCTGAAGAAGGTCCAGTTCTTGAGGAAGGTGGAATGCCTGAGGGCTTCGACTTTGATTCAAGTGCCCCTGTTCAGCAGCCGAATACAGGATTAAGTTTTAGTGGAGTGACGCTTGCTCCGACTGATTTACACAAAGCCAAAAATGATAAGATCTCAAAAGTTAGTGCCACTGCCGATGTAAAAGCGGTTCCGATAAAAATTCCTGAAGATACTGGCTTACGACCTCTTGAAATTAAATCGAACTCCCTACTTTCAAAAGCAAAAAAACCAGAAGTTGAAACGGAACCAACTCCGGTTTCCCGTTCTTCTTATACGATGCCTCCGCAAAAGCCAAAGACTGCACCCCCTGCCAAATCAAATGTTGAAGTTCCAAAAATTAGAAAAGTAGAACCTTCTTTAGATGATATTTTAACAGCAACTGGTATCGAATCTGCTGTTCTCGAAGATACAGTTCCTGAAATTAAATCAGTGCCTGTAATTTTACCACTGGCCAAGCCAGCTGTGGCAGCTACACTGATTGCATCAATAGTTGAGATACCTGAAGAATCAATCAAACAAGTATTTGCTGAATGTAAAAAGCATTATGAAAAGCAGCTGTATATTGAATTTAATCACACAGATAAAACAGCTGTCGTAAAACATTGGACGTCTGAGTATGTGGCGACTGAAACGCCTGCTCCGCATACATTAGTTAAAGATAGTTTTCTTGCAATTGTTGCGAAGACTCAAAAATCGTACCATGGCTACGTTGTCAAAAGCGAAACCGCAGACAAATTTTTTAAGGAAGTTAACTCTGGAAGTCTTCCTGATAATGTTACAGTTGTACCTTTCACAAAAGATGACGCTGTTGTCGGCGTGTTGATGGGCTGGGGTAATAAAACGACGTACAGCCTGTCAGTCTTAAGAGATCTTGAACGTTCTGTAAATGCGATGTGCCTTAAGCTTAACTGGATAAAATCTGACGCCGCCTAAAAATCTAAATTAACTTCTCGGGAATTTTCAGCAAGCTTCTTGATTTCAATTTTAACTTGTTTCCAACCCCATGGCCATGCATCCGATTGAATCAAGTTCGACCATTCAACAAACAAAACATCATCAACATTTTCGAATAAATCCCAAAATCCTATGCTTTCAAGATCTTCTTCGCTTTTTAAACGGTAGAGATCTACATGGTGAAGATTTAAATGTTTGGCTTGATATCGATGATGAAAAGCGAAAGTTGGCGACTGTACGTCTTTCATTTGAAAGTGCTCTGCCACAGTTTTTATCAACTCTGTTTTGCCTGTACCCAATTCACCCGAGAGTAAAAAAAGGGTTTTTGGTTTTACAAGTGGAATAATTTCAGTTCTTACCATCTGATGAAAAGCTTTAAGATCAGTGATCTTGAAAGTTTTCATCTTAATGTCTGAACCATCTTTTTAACGGCAGCAAAAAGGCCAGCTTTTAATGCTTCACAAACAAGGAAGTGG
Organism: Pseudobdellovibrionaceae bacterium; assembly: GCA_043730825.1. Taxonomy (GTDB): domain Bacteria; phylum Bdellovibrionota; class Bdellovibrionia; order Bdellovibrionales; family Bdellovibrionaceae. The sequence continues at coordinate 15,009 of JAYTJV010000108.1, read as the reverse complement.
CCAATGTTTACTTCTTTTAAAAAAGGCAGCTTCGTAATTTTTTTTGAATGAGCATAATCAAGACCATGACCAGCATGGACCCGAAGACCCAATTGATGAGCCATAATCGCTGCTTTTTTTAATCGATTCCATTCGCGTTGCTTTTTTTCACCCTTATACAGAACCCAGTGGCCTGTGTGAAGTTCTATGGCATCTGCACCCGCTTCAAACGAGGCTTTCACCTGGTTTAAATCTGGAGCAATAAACAATGAAATTTCACTTCCCCGCGCCTGTAGTTTTTCGATCGCACTTTGAATATTCTTTTTATTCTTAATAACGTCTAGACCACCTTCAGTCGTCAGCTCTTGACGCTTTTCTGGAACAAAACAACACCACTCAGGTTTAAACTTATTGGCAATTTTCACCATTTGGGGATTCACTGCCATTTCCAAATTGAGATCAACCGGACATTTTTGCGACAGCATGACAAGGTCATGAAGTTGGATATGACGTTGATCTTCGCGCAAGTGAATTGTGATTTGATCTGCACCTGCCCGAACACTTTGTTGCACCATATTTAAAATACTTGGGTACGAAGTTTTCCCACCCCGCACTTGCCTTAATGTGGCAACGTGATCAACATTTACACCTAATCGAATACGGTTTTTCATTTGCTAACCTTTGATTTAACTGAGTTCGCGCTCTAACAATCTTGCGATTTGTTCAGCGTACTGGTTGATTTTTACTTGATCGGGGCCTTCAACTAAAATTCGAATCACTGGCTCTGTTCCCGAAAATCGAACAAAAGTACGGCCAACGCCTTTTAATTCTGCATCAATTTTTTGAATTAACTCATTATAACCTGCGATGTCTGTAATTTCTTTTTTTGTTCGAACTCGGCAGTTAATCAAAACTTGCGGCACATCTTCAATGCCAGCACTGAGTTCGCTCATCTTTTTGCCAGATTCTTTTAAGACTGCAAGTACAGCTAAGGCAGCGATGCAACCATCACCCGTAGTAGAGTGGTCTCCGAAAATAATATGGCCTGATTGTTCGCCGCCAAGGTTCAGACCTTTTTTGCGCATTTCTTCAACCACGTATTTATCGCCAACGCCAACAACAGCTACTTTGATTCCGTTTTCTTTCATCTTTTTTTCTAAACCAAAATTACTCATGTGAGTTACTACAAGCGTATCGTTTTTGAGTAACCCTTTGGCCTTTAACGACAATCCGCAAAGTCCTAAGATATGATCGCCGTTGACGATCTCGCCGTTTTCGTCACACATGATCACTCGGTCAGCGTCACCATCTAAGCTGATGCCCACATCGGCGCGGTATTCGCGAACAGCCTCTGCTAGTTTTGCTGGGTAAAGTGCGCCAACCTTATCATTGATATTTATTCCATTGGGACTATCACCTAATTGAAAAACTTCAGCTCCTAGTTCTTCAAAAATAGCCGGAGCCACTTTATAAGCCGCACCATGAGCTGTATCTAAAACAATTCTTAACCCATCGAGAGTGTATTCAAGCGGGAAAGTATTCTTTGCATAAACAATATAACGACCTTGAGCATCTTCAATTCGTCTCGTTCTTCCAACTTCTTTTGAAGGCGGTAGAAGTTTAGTCAGATCTTCTTCTGCAACAATCCGTTCGATTTCTTTTTCGATTGATTCGGGAATTTTATAACCATCGGGACCAAAAATTTTTATTCCATTATCCATATACGGATTATGTGACGCTGAAATCACAATTCCACAAGAAGCTCGCATCGTTCTTGTTAGGTAGCCAATCCCAGGAGTTGGAAGTGGTCCCACTAGTTGAACGTAAACACCCATCGAATTAAGGCCGCTGGATAAAGCCTGCTCGATCATATAACCACTGAGCCTAGTATCTTTTCCGATCACAACTTTTTTTGTTGCTGCTGGACTTAAAGAAGCGAGAACTCCCCTTTGCAAAAGAAGTCCGATCGCCTGACCAATTTTAACCACTGTTCCAGGAGTCATCGGTTCAATATTCGCGGTACCGCGAATTCCATCAGTACCAAATAATTTATTTTTGAAAGACGCTTTTTCAGATTTATTTTCTGCCATAAACGTAAGAGACTATTCCCTTTTTTCGGTCACTTCAACCCGAATCATATTCGGCCGCACGCTTAATACTTTTACACCAAGCGGAGTTTGAATTTGTTGTGTCGGAATGTCCACTTCTGTGACTCCGATGCGCCCGCCGCTCAAGTCTAAAACCAATTTTTGAGTCTTAGGATCATCAATGAACTGTTTTAAAGCCGAACGGGGCCCTGAGACCCGAACTCGAATTCGATCAGCCGTCTGAGCCAGTACCGTTTGATTTTCAGAGGTCATAATTTCTAAGTTCATCACTTTAGTTAAAACGAAATCTCGACGGCCCATGACTGTTGTCCAAAGAAAAAGCGCAATGACGAGCGCCATGATTTTTGCGACCCAGTTATCTTGCATAAAATGACGAATTTGTTCTTTAATCATGTTTAAGCCCAAATGCTGTATAAATGGAAGTTCTGACATCGCTTAGTTCAACATTGGGTCTTAAATGACCCCCTTGAACTAAGCCGACTGATTTATATTCTTCACTGATTACAAAAACGAGAGCGTCGGTTTCTTCGGTCAAACCAATGGCCGCCCGATGACGAGTTCCTAAATTTTTATCCAATGCCGGATTTTTTGAAAGAGGCAAAACGTTGCTCACACTGTGAAGTCGACCCTGACGAATCAGAACAGCTCCGTCATGAATAGGACTTGTTGGATGAAAAATACTGGCAATTAATTCTGAAGAAACTTTCGAATCCAGATCAAGCCCGTTTTCGATATAATTATCAACGAGAATATCTTTTTCAACAACAACAAGGCCACCGTAACCGCGGGCTGCAGTAGACATAATACCCTTGGCTAATTCTTCTGCGACTTGTGCATCTTGGGCGCGATTTTGTCCGGTGAAAAAAGCGCCGCTTCCGATGTGCGCGAGGGCTCGTCTGATTTCTCCTTGAAAAAGAATGACCGCGATCACAAAAAGATTTGAGAAGAATTTTTCTAATAACCAATTCAGAGTGTAAAGTTCTAAACCCTGGCTTACGAGGTATGCAATTGCCAAAACCGCAAGGCCTGAAAGCATTTGAGCTGTTCCAGTTTTTTGGACGAGAAGTAATAGCCGATAAACGATAATCCAAACTAAAAGGATGTCAAAAACATCGGCTAAGCGAATCTGACTAAAAAGAAAGAATATATTCTCAAAAAATGTTGGCAACATTATTTTTAAATTAAGCCGTTACCGGACCGGAATTACCTACTGGGTCAGATCCCGTCACTTTTGCTGGTCCAACTGAAGCTGGAGTGAAGACGCCTAGTCCCCCACCACTTTCTTTCTTATTTGAACGAACTTTTTCGATTTCGGTTGGGTCCATGCCGTTTACCAACATCGTGACTTCAGCGCCATCAATTGTTTCGTACATAAGAAGAGCTTGAGTTAAACTTTCTAAAATATCTTTTTTATCTTTTAAAATTGCGAAAGCCTTTTTATAACCTTCATCAATAATTCGCGAAACTTCAGAATCAATTTCTTCAGCTTTACTTTCAGAATAATCTTTTGTTGCGTGTCCGTTCGACAGGCCCATGAAAATCGGTCCTTCGCGCTTTTCGTAAGCTAAAGGTCCTAATTTTTCACTCATACCCCATTCGCAAACCATTCGGCGTGCTAATTGAGTTGCGCGTTCGATATCATTTGCAGCACCTGCCGTAAAATCTTCATAAACAATTGCTTCAGCCGCACGACCACCAAATGCAAAAGCAATCCAGTTTTCAGCCTGCTTTTTAGAAAAGCTTAACGAATCCTTTTCAGGTAAAGTCTGAGTTAATCCTAATGCCATTCCACGAGGAATAATGGTCACTTTATGAATAGGATCTAAGCCTGGAAGACTAACGCCCACAAGGGTATGTCCCGCCTCATGATAAGCCGTCATCTTACGATCTTCTTCGGAGATCACCATAGATCTGCGCTCGCTTCCCATGATCACTTTATCTTTAGCTTTTTCAAAATCTTCCATCTCGAGATATTTTTTATCATGTCTAGCTGCCACGAGAGCTGCTTCGTTTACTAAGTTTTCTAAATCAGCACCCGTAAAACCCGGAGTTCCCCGAGCGATTTTTTGAGGATCAACATCAGGCCCAATTGGAGTCTTGCGAATGTGAACGCCTAAAATTTGTTCACGACCTTTTAAATCAGGCTTATTCACGATAACACGTCTATCGAAACGACCTGGGCGCAAGAGTGCTGGATCTAAAACGTCAGGACGATTTGTCGCAGCAACAATAATCACACCTTCTGAAGATTCAAAGCCATCCATTTCAACTAGCAACTGATTAAGTGTTTGCTCACGTTCGTCATGCCCACCGCCCATGCCGGCACCACGATGACGTCCTACCGCATCGATTTCGTCGATGAAGATCAAGCAAGGAGCTGATTTTTTACCTTGTTCAAATAAATCACGAACACGACTTGCGCCGACGCCCACGAACATTTCAACGAAGTCAGAACCAGAGATTGTGTAAAATGGAACACCAGCTTCACCGGCAACTGCTCTTGCTAATAAAGTTTTTCCAGTTCCTGGAGAACCCACTAACAATACGCCCTTAGGAATTCGGCCGCCAAGGCGAGTAAATTTTTTCGGATCTTTTAAGAATGCAACGATTTCTTGAAGATCGTCTTTTGCTTCATCAACGCCCGCTACTTCTTTAAAGGTCACACGGTTTTTATGCTCTGTTAAAAGCTTAGCCCGTGATTTTCCGAAGCTCATTGCTTTTCCCCCACCGACTTGGATTTGTCGCATGATAAAAAGGAAAAGACCCACGATCAGAATTAATGGCAACCAATTTGTCAGAAACGCTGCTAAAAAACCGTTTCCTTCTTCACGTTCATATCTTGGCACAATCCCTTTTTGCGTCAGCTGATTGTAAACCGCATCTCCGGGGTTACCCGTGAAGCTAAACTGAACCCCGTTATATTTATCTTTAAATTCTGGCTTCATTTCGCCGACGAACTTGCCTGTGTCTAAGTAGATCACAAGTTTGTCTGCTTGAACCTCTTGCGCTTCAACAGCGGCAATGAATTTATTAAAACTAAAATCTTGAATAAATGTTTGTTGTTTTGTCTGGTAGACCTGAACCAGAAAAATCCCCATGATAAATAACCCGAACCAGAACGCTAAAACTTTTTGTCCAGATTTCATACGTTTCATTCCTTCCAGATAATTGAGCAAATAGATTGAACTAAAGCTTCGTACTTGATGCTTCTTAACCCAACCCCGTGGGTTTAAGTGTAGGGCTTTCACAGAATGTTAACCAGTGAAACTAAATACGCTTCACCAAAATTCGCTGTGCGTTAATGGTCCAGAGAGCCCCTGCTGCCTTAAATATGAGTCGGCCTTTCAGATTGTCTAGGCGCTTCTGTACTTCTTTTAGTTGCCCAGAGGTAAACTTTGTCATTCCCTGGCTTTTTAACAACAGGGCTAGATGTTGAGTCTGATCCTTTTGATTCAGGGTGATATAGTGTGAACGTTTAATATCACTTTTAATTGGCATAGTTTGCGAGCCCAAATCACTTAAGCTTTCTAGACTGGCGCTCAAACGTTTCAGCCCACCTGGTCGAGCTTTTTCCAAGATCGGAAGCCAACGATATCTCATCCAATTTCTAAAGTAATGAGTGTTCTTATTCGTAGGATCTTCGCACCAATCAAGATCTCTATCTTTCAAAAAGTCTTTTAATTTTTTACGATCCGTTTCCAAAAAAGGTCTTAAAACGGGCGCTTTCCAAAGCGTCATGCTTTGTAAACCTTGTGGTCCTGTTCCACGGATGAGTCTCATCATTCGAGTTTCAAGAAGATCTTGAATATGATGAGCCATGACGATGACGTGCCCAGGGTGTTTTAGATTCCACTCTTTTAGAAACGAGATTCTGAATTTTCTGAATTCATTTTCCGATTTCATTTCAGATTTACTTTTTGTTCCGTGAAACGGAATCTTTTCTTTCTCGCAGATTTGTTTAACAAATTCATGAGCGGTATCACGGAAACGCAAATTATCGCCCGGCCCATGATGGGCGTGAAAGACTTCGATCTTAATTGGCAGATCTTTCATAATATGAAACAAAGCCATTGAATCAGATCCACCCGAAACACAGATTAAAAATTTGCCGCCCTTATTTTGAGCCGGAAGATTGGAATTGAGAGTTCGCCAAACTTCATGATGAAGGGCTGACCATTTTTTCTTAATGGAATTTAAGCCAATCTGATCTTTCATGCTTGGCCCACAACTTTCCAACTGACAAAGTCGTGTAGCCCTTCAAGACCCATTTCACGGCCCAAACCAGAATCTTTAACGCCGCCGAAAGGAACTCGGGGGTCAGATTGCACAAAAGAATTAATCACAAAAGTTCCCGCTTCAATGTCTCTTGAAACTTGATCTGCCAATTTCATATCTTGAGTAAAAATTCCAGCGCCTAACCCGAATGGTCCCTTGTTTATCACCTGAATAACTTCCTCTAAATCGTTAAAGCGATAAAGACTTGCTACGGGGCCAAAAATTTCTTCATTTTCAAAAACTCTTAAGTTTGTTCCAAAATCCAAGATTCCTAATTGTGAAAAGTACCCTTGAGTTGGAAGTTCATTTTCAGTCCACTCTAATTGCGCACCTGCCATTCGTGCTCTCTTAGTTTGCTCCATTACAACATCAAGAAATCTTTTATCCGCCAAAGGACCCACTTGAGTTTCAGGCATGAGTGGGTCACCAATTTTGTAAGTTTTAAGAACTTCTTTAAACTTCGTCTTAAATTGCGAATAAATTTGTGCGTGGATAAAAAATCTTTTTCCTGCAATACAGGATTGGCCTGTGTTAATAAGTCTTGATTGAACACAAGTCTTAACTGCTAAATCAAGATCGCAATCAGGCATCACGATATAAGCATCCGAGCCTCCTAATTCCAAAACACATTTTTTCAAAGCAGCGCCTGCGATTTCCGCAATGTGCTTGCCCCCTGAGGTGCTACCAGTAAACGTCACTGCCCGGATGAGTGATGAATTAATCACGTCCGACGCATCCTGATGGGTCAGTCGTAAATTTAAAATCAGTTTCTGTTCATCGACAGTGCATACTTGCTCGATGAGTTCTGAGCAGCCCGCAACGTTTGAAGAATGTTTCAAAACAACGAGATTACCCGACATCCACGCGCAAGCTGCCATTCGAAGCGCCTGCCAAAATGGAAAGTTCCAAGGCTGAATACTAAAAACCAGGCCATAAGGTTCTGGCCGAATGACGGTTTTTTTATAATGAGCTGAAACTTCTTTTTCTTTTAAATGAGTCACTGCCAGATCAGCCATTGTTTCTAAGCCAAACGCACATTTTTCGACCTCGGCAATTCCTTGGGTAATAGGCTTTCCCATTTCCAGTGACGCCTGCTTTGCTAGTTCAGTTTTTTGAGAAAGTAATTGGCTTGCAACTTTTTTGACTTTTTGAGCCCTGTCCTCAACGCTTAATTTTTTCCATTGAATCTGTTCAACAGAAAACTTGTGAATCAGTTCAAATGCATCCAAATTTGAATGATGAGAATATTCTTTTAATACACTTAAAGTCGTCGGATTAATCGTTTGAATAGGCATAACCTAGTATAGGCAAAGCTTTAGAGAGCTGTAAACACTTCGTAAAATGACATGACAAGGGCTGCCAGAAAAAAACTTGTCATCACACTGTAACAAAAAACCTTATATTTTCTTTTCACGCCTAATGCCTTCTTGGACCAGCGGGATTCGTTATAGACAGGAACTCGCTCCCGGAGGGAACCGATCAAAAATGAGCAGCCTAAACAAAACAGGCACACGGATGTTAAAGACCAAAGCATCAGATCAGAGTTCATCATATGTCTCATTTCGGCGCGTAAACAAAAACGCTCAAGTCCAGTTATCAGTCCAGGCTGAAATATTGAGATTCGCAGACCTTCTTGGATTTCAAAATGGTCTAGTCGATAGATTTACTTATTTCGAACTAGATAATTGGATTTGCAGATTTGTATGCCTCAGATTGAAGGTCGTAAAAACTCCATCAGCAGTTTTGCGCGTCAATTTTTCTACATCATCCGAAAGAAAATAGACACGAACGAACTGTTCGTTAGAGCTCTTCGATACTAATTCCAATATGTCATTTGTCTGCTGGGGAGTTAAAGGAAAATAACTGATAACTGGCAATTTCAAAGTTGGATTTTGACCCGTACATGCGCGATCTTAAGCATCACATAATTTCCATCCCTTGTCCTGAACGACGACTGTTTCAAGGGAAGTCAAAATATCTTTGTCATTGTTATACTTTAACTACTCAAGCACTGTGCTTTTGAAAACGTCAAAAGAATAAAAGTGGAGAAAAGCTTATTCATAAAGGCTCCCACGTAAAACAAAATAGAATTCAGCAACTGTTAAGCCTTGATTTGAAATTTTGCAAGCAGCACGTAAATTTCTATTCTTGTTTTAACTCGAAACGCCTAAATGGTGGAAGTGTAGTTTCATCAAGTCTAACTAAAGTAAGTTCAGGAACTTTGAAAATTTCCGATGTCTTCGTCACTTTTAAAATCCCATTTCGCCCCTCAACACGAATGCCGGAAATTGATTCTAAAAATTTTTCAAGCCCGATCGGACCCGCTTCCGTTACGATGGTTGTATACATCGGGCTCGAATGAATATAGAGCTCGCCACCTAGTATGAGCCGATTTAAAATGATGTTTAAACTTTTAGTTAAGTCGCGGGTATAGCTGAGGACTCCATAAAAATCGGTCATCAATTTAGCTTTGGGAATTTCTTGAAGCGGAATATCTTCCAGAAGTCTGCCATCCATGAGCTTTAATTTTCCATCGTACTTCTTGATTCCAAAAAACCGGCCCAGTTTATAAGTGATCAAAACAGTTTGCGCAGTCGTTGCTGCGGAACTTTGAGCCTTAATATAATCCTCAACTGCATTCCCTTTGCCTCCACCTAGATCAATCCAGGTATCGTTCGCATCGAGGTTTTTGAGTTTGATTTTGAAATCCGGATGAAGCCCGTATTGATATTCGATGAGACCTCGAACAGTCACAAACTGGTTGTTTTTGATTGCAAGACTGACAGGCTCCAGCTGACCTACAAGCTGAGCACAATTTCTTGGGGCTCCATAAGATTGACAGAGGCCAAAAAACGCCAAAACAAACGCAGCTAAAAGCAGTTTAAAATGCATAGAGATACCTAGCGCGATGATCAAAACTCATACAGTTTATGGGTGCAAATACGGGCCCGAAAAAGGCGTGATCTAAAGTCCCCGATCCCGATCTTTAGTTTTCCCGGCCAGGAAGGCCGGGAAAGAGCCCGCTCCTGGATGGCCACACTTCGTGACAACAGCTACTGCTTAAAAAGTTCAGCCAGCGCGACACTCTCAGTTTTTAGTGCAGTGATTGGTGTCGCGAGTTGCATCCGTCCGTGGGAACGCAATCTGCCCGCCTGGCCGGCCGCGAAGGTGGGTTTATTCGTGTTTCTTTTTTTCGATTTCGATTTCGGCTTTGATTTTGAACTTGTGGGATTCTGCGAATTTTGAAAGTTCGTCGATCCAGTCGATCTTTGAGATGATTCCGTTGATTTCTTTTGCTACTCGCGAAGTGAGTTCTTCTTTTGATTTATTGGCACCTGAAAGTAAAGCTTCAAGTATCTCTTTAGGTAATTTGAGATCGGCTACGTATTTACGAATTCCTTCTTCGGTCATGAACGCTGCTGAGACACCGGCCGAAACAACTTTTTTTAAGGTGTCGCTGATCCCGACCCGATCATCACGGTCTGAGCTTTTATCTTTTGTAGTTTTATCTGACGCCATAAAGCTGCTTTATTCTTTTTTGATAGGCTGAAATCATATTCGGTAAATTAATACTTACGAGTGCGTTTGCAATGGGACCTGGAACAAACATTCCAAATGTTGCTTCAACATCATAAGTCGCGCGACATTTGCCAGCTTCGTCCTGCATTTTCCAGAATCCTTTTGAGGTCTTGAAAACATCACCTGAAGCAAACTCCCAAATAACTGCTGAAGACGGAGTTTCCGTCATCCACATCGTATACGTGAAAGATTTGATCACAGAGACTTTGTACTCGACGAGTTTTTTAGTTCCTTCAGTTTTTAAAACTTTACAGGATTTAACTTCACTCAAAAATTCGGGATACTTTTCGTAATCCGTCACAATCTTGTAAAATTGTTCGCTGGTACATGGAAATAATTCGGTTGTAACTGCCTTTGCCATACCCATCTATTGGGCGGCTAATTAGATCAAAGGTCAACTTTTTTTAAATCCCTTAAACAAAGCTTCGGCTGCTGACAAAAACGCATCTTTTTCATCGTTTATATTGAGGCCTTGTTTACGTGGCCTAAAATAGTCGCATAAATTAGAGCGTTCTTTTTCTAAAATTCGATCCGCTTGTGTTTCCTGGCATTCGTTATAAACTTTTGGATCATAAAATACGCAATTTCGGCAGCAGCGAACATCGGAGTGACATTTATGGCATTCTTCTTTACGGCTAACGGGTTCTGGAACATCTAATTTTTCATTACATTTGAAGCAAAATACTTCCATAGGTTTTAAAAAATCCTTTTATCTTTGAATGCCAATCAGATGCTAGTTCAATTGCCTGAAAAAGTGCCAACTAAACTGATAGAGGTTTTCTTTTTAAATTATGAGTCGCTTCAACAAACCTTATCGTTCCCGTTTTCGATCTCATCACAACAGAATGAGTTTCAACAATCTGACCACTTCTGAACTTCACACCTTTTAAAAGTGGGCCATCGGTAATACCAGTTGCAATAAACATAACAGATCCATGGGCCAATTCGTCACAAGTAAATTTTTTGTTGAGATCTTTTATTCCCATTCTCGTAGCACGAGATTTTTCTTCTTCATTTCGGTATTTGAGTCTTCCTTGGAAATCTCCGCCTAAGCATTGCATTGCAGCGGCTGAAATCACACCTTCGGGTGCGCCGCCGATTCCAATCAGAAGATCAATTCCCGTTTGCTCAAAGCCAGCTGCAACAGCGGCCGAAACGTCACCGTCGCCAATAAGCTGAATGCGCGCTCCTAATTTTCTGACCTCTGCAATTAGTTCTGTGTGTCTTGCGCGATCCATGATCACAACAGTCACATCGCTGACAGGTTTTCTTAAAGCTTCAGCAACACGATTAATATTTTCAGTCGCTGATTTATCAATGTCGATCACACCCCGAGCTGCAGGACCGCAAGCAATTTTATCCATGTAAGTATCAGGAGCATGAAGAAATTGGCCTTTTTCAGCAACTGCGATAACAGAGATCGCGCCGACTCCACCATTCGCACAAATTGTGGTTCCCTCTAGAGGGTCAAGTGCAATATCGACTTCTGGAGAATCAGTTCCGCGCATTCCCACTTTCTCGCCGATATAAAGCATCGGAGCTTCATCCCGCTCGCCTTCACCGATTACGACTGTTCCATCAATATGAACACTATCAAAAGCTTTTCTCATGGCGTCTACAGCTGCTTGGTCAGCTTCCTTTTCTAAACCCCGCCCCATCCATCTTGACGAAGCAAGTGCTGCCGCTTCGGTGATTCTGACGAATTCTAAGCTTAAGTTTCTTTCCATGAGGCTCATCCTTTTGTTGAATCTAAAGAGTACCTGATTTAAACCTCATTATATGCCGAATTGGAAACGATATTTACCTATTCAACTCACCTTTTCACGCATTTATATATTGGTGATTCTAGTCCCCATGATCCTGCATAAAGGTTTCTGGTGGGACTTGAGCGCTGGTCTTTTATTCGCGCTCGCATCGCTGACGGATGCGTGGGACGGAGCTCTAGCCCGCAAGTGGAATCTGGTCTCGAATTTTGGAAAATTCATGGACCCGGTTGCTGATAAAATTTTAGTTTCAACTGTCTTAATCGTTCTTTTGTATATGAACAAAATTGATCCTTGGCTTGTGATGGTGTTACTGGGTCGTGATACGTTTATTGGCGGAGTTCGAAGTGCCGCCGCCGCCGATCATTTGGTCATCGATGCCAAACCAACTGGTAAATGGAAGACTGGTTTTCAGATGGTTGGAATTTCAATGGTGATCCTTGAAACTTTTCCAGGCCTACCTTGGTTAGGTGACACAGGAAGAGTCGTTTTATGGATCTCGGTTGTGTTAAGCTTACTTTCGGGCTACCAATATTGGCAGTCGTATAACGAAATTCGTAAAGCGTAATCCTTAGGTTAAGTTTTTAAAGGGATTTAGAAAGGTTCAGGGTCAGGTCATGCTCAGATATTTCACACCAGCTTCTTGGACTATGATCTTTATGATGCTTTTAATGAGCTTGTATTTACATGCCCAAAAAGTCACTAAAACGAAACCAGGTTTACGAATCGGACCTTCCTCAATAACAGCTAGTTTTCTTCGCCCTTAATCGATTACTTTTTGGACTCTGACGCGCTGCCATTTTGAGCATCTGTAGTGGCACCTTCTGCGCGAATCACCGGTTCCGTGGCCAAAGAGTCTGTTCGATTCTTCGTCTCAGAAAGACTTAAGCCCCACCACTGCCCACCAATAAAAAAGACGACCCCTAAAACCATCAACCAAATCAGTTTTTTCATCTCTCAAGATTGGCATTGACTAAATAGGGTGGCAACATTAGTTTTGTCTCTCAATTTAGTCCTTGAGAATAGAGTGCGCGAGTAGCTCAGTTGATAGAGCGATGCCTTGCCAAGGCATAGGTCGCCGGTTTGAGCCCGGTCTCGCGCTCCAAATTAAGTTTTGGAATTTCAAGCACTTACGAACATCACATAAAAATTTTTAAAGCTTTGAACAGTGAAAAAGGTCCACCGAGGGTCCACGGCGATCAGAACCTATCCCATGTCACCCGAACTTAAACGATTTAAGAGTTATGCCTTTCGAGAACTTGCTGGAGCAATTGAGAAAGTCTTTGCGACGTTTTCTAATTGCCCCGGGATCAGGTGAATGTAGTTCATTGTGGTTTTGATATCAGCGTGTCCACTAATGTCTTTGATAGTTCTAATATCAATCCCTGCACCCATCAGGAGAGTAATTGCCGTGTGCCTCAAGTCATGAAACCTAATTGCTCTGCCTCCCCAATCCTTTAAATCTTTATCAAATTTTCGCCCAATAAAATTATCATGATGAATGGGTTTACCTTGTTCGTTTCTAAATACTGGGCTGTCATGTGCGAACCCGCGAGTTATTTCCACAAGTTCACTGATGACATTTTCGTTTGCTGGAACTGCTCTCGTATTGCGTCCCTTTGTGGGAGCATAGTTGTAAATGACTCTTTCAAATTGTCTGCGTATCAAAATTCTTTTCGTCTCAGCTGAGATATCTAAAACCTTAAGTCCCCAGAGTTCCCCTGCTCTTAAGCCTGTATTAAGCGCTAGTAAGTACACACCATAGATCCAGCGGCGCTTCGACCCCTTCGGATACCGAATGTCTGTAAACTTTAAAAAACTTTGGGCTTCCTGCTGACTCCAGAAAAACATCTCGCCACCTCCGACTTTGAGCTTTTGATAACCATTCGTCGGATTAAAAGGGATTGCTTTTTGCTTCACTGAAAAGTTTAGAACAGATGCTATTACTTGGACTTGCTTATTGATCGTTTCGTTCTTAAGTCCCAATTCTTTTTCTTGCCGCTGATATGCATTTATAAAATCAGGTGTGAACTTATCTAAAGTATAATCTCCCCAAACTGGAAGAATCTTCTTTAGCACGACGCTGACCCGAACCACGTGACTTGGCGAAAAACGAATTTTTCCATCTTCGAGCCATTTTATAGCAACATCCTTAAAAACGACTTCGTTCAGCATTTTGGTTTTAAATGGGCTTGAGGACTTCTCTTTTTTCTCGTGATGATATTCAGAAAGGAATTGTTCAGCTTCAATTTTTTTATCAAAGAGTCTCTTTATTCTTTTCGAACCTCTTCCACTTTCATAAAGTCTTACTTCCCACTTAGCGCCATTAATCGTATTTACTTTTTTAACAGACATAATTTCCTCCTTTGGAGGAAGCTATGAAAAAGTTAATCCGTACTTTTCGGTCTATCAACCAAACTATTCCCATTTCAAAGAGCGATAAGGCGAAGATAAAAGTGACCGCTGCCCTTGTCACTAAGTTCATTTGAAACCGTGAGTCGATTGCTATTCTAGACTCGCGAGATAAAGCGCAGACGATTAGGATACCTTTAAACACTTTCGTATCCTTTCATCGTCAAGAGGATTAATTCTGTGAAAGAATCCAGTGCTTAAGGACTTCTGTTCGAATAAAGAGCTTTCTATTAAACTTAATAAAAAGCCCGGTAGGAACTTTTCTTAAAATTGACCGATATTTCCAATCGTAAATCGTTGCAGGTGCAATACCTAGGATTGAGGACACTTCTTTTGGCGTTAACAAGGCCTTTGCATTCTCAAATAATGTACTTGTCGAACTAATAGTTAATTGCTGCTGAGAATTCATAATACTACCTCCTTAAAGGCTTTAAAAAAAGAACGGGTATAATGCTAATTCTTGAGACCAAGTTCGCCTTTGAGCAATTTACCGATGAATTGATCGAGGCTGAGTTTTCCGTGATCTTTCTGGTACTCTTCATGTGCAAGGGCGAGCCTATCTTTTTGGGAATAAGTCTCTTCCTGGAGAAATCTAATGTGCTCCGAAGTGATTTGCTTAAGTGCAATAGCGATAATTTCGCTGTCTCTAACTTTTCTTCCGAAGACTTTTTTATTTGTTTTATCCTTAAGTTGACCCAACAATTTTGCTGTATCAGCATCTAGCTTTTTTAAAATAATAGTATTTTTTGTAAAATCTTTAATTTTCTTTGTGACATCTTTAACTTCATTGGTACTTTCCATGTTATTTCCTATTCATTTAATTTCGGTTGTTCGATCACTAATATTTTTAAGTGAAAAGGTCCCTCAAGAACCGAATACTCAGGAACACTTTT
>JAYTJV010000107.1:0-28501 GCA_043730825.1 Pseudobdellovibrionaceae bacterium | reverse complement strand
CTGAAAATTATGCAGAAGTGCGGCTACTTAAACTCTAAGTACGCACTCAACTGGCTTTATAACGAATGTGGATAACCCACAAAAAGAAGAAAGAGCTCAACCACTGTCATCACTTCAGACAGATCGAGTAAAGACTTCAAGGTCCCCATCTCAAAAGAGAATAAACAATAGGAGAGTGGCAGAAGTGACGGCACAAGGGTTGCTCTTAAATGTCACTAGGGTAGGTGCACATGGGGGCTTGGATCAAGGGGTTGATCCTCTTTATATTTTCTATTGGGGTTTTGATCGGCAGTGCTTTGGATCGCTCAGACGAGGCTCCTTCTGCTGAATCTTACTGGTTTCAAACCGGTCTATCGAACAAAGATCTCTTTAAATTTCTTCAAGACGGTGCTTGCCATAGTTCTGATCGCTACCTTCTATCGTGCCTGAACGCGATTCAACAAGTTGCGATTCGAAATGGCGTCATCCTCACTCCGAATAAAGGTTTTCAGAAAATTCCAACAGAACGAAATGTTGATTTTAATGAGAAAGATCTCTTAGGCCCTTGGCAGTCAATCATCGAGGCCAGAAAAGATGATCAAATCATTTTGAACTTTCGCAGTCTTTGGAAAACACTTGAAAAAGATTATTTTGAACCTTCAAAACATCCAATGATGACGGGTGTCGCATTAAATGGTTTCTTGTCTGTATTCCGTGATCCACATACTTATTTGATTCCAATCGATTACTACAGACAGATCATTGCAAATTCTGATTATAAGACCTCTTCTTATGGTTTCGTGATCACGAAGATAAAAAGTAATTTCTACGTTAAAAAAGTGATTCCAGGTTCACCTTCTGATTACGCAGGTTTAAGACGCGGGCAACTTATTACGCGAGTTAATAACTGGGAATTAGAAGAACTTGCGCTGAACGTACTTAACGAAAAAATCCGAAGTGATAAATCAGCCGAGATTCAAATCTCAGTTCGCCATAATTCAGGAAAAGAAACTAAATTAAATATCAGAAAATCAAATCAAGCGTTTTCAACGGTACATTTGAAATTTCTCGATACGACAACTCCGACGGCTCTTCTAACTTTAGATCGATTTTCTAGGAAATCATGTGAGAAAGTAAAGGCAGCTTTAAATGAAGTTAAAGAAATGGGCGTCAGAAACCTAATTCTTGATTTACGCGACAATCCAGGTGGCCAAATGGACGAGGCCGGTTGCATCGCAGGTCTTTTCACCGGTCCTGATAAAAAAATATTTTCTGTTAAGTATTTAAAGAACCCGCGACGTAATGAAACTTATTTTTCTGAAGAAGAAAAAGCTTATAAAGGTCGTACCGTAGTTTTAGTTAACAGAGGTACCGCAAGCGCATCTGAAATTTTAGCCGGTGCCTTAAGAGAATATAATCGAGCAATTTTAGTTGGAGAGAGAACTTTCGGTAAAGGATCCTTCCAAGAAGGTGACATCTGGAACTTGAATTCGAGGTTAGCACTTTTTGAAACCAAAGGTTTTTATTACTTACCGTCAGGGTTTTCGCCGCAAAAAATGGGGATCACGCCTGATTTATCAGTCGAGTCGTCTAATAGCGGAAGTCGCGAAGAAGGACAATACTGGAATAGTTTAGATTTAGCTCAACAAGAAAACGAGCCAGCGCTTTCAATCCTTCCATTTGAAACATGTCAAAATATGGATCAACTGGCAACGAATCCAGAAGATCCTGAAATCTCGAAAGCTCAACAAGCGCTTAGCTGTTGGGGTGTCGCGCAGATTTCCGGAGTTGCAAGATAATGAGAATCGACTTATTTTAAAGTTCAACTTTGAAACTTAAGTCGGTTCTTTTCTTTTTCAAAAGCCTTATTCCCAAGCCCAAGCCAATCGTGATTTACACAGATGGCAGTCATAAGGGTAGATGGGGCTCTTGGGCTTTTGTCGTTGTTAAAAATAATAAAATTATCCACGAAGCTAGCGGCAGAGACCGAAGAACATCAAGTCTTCGAATGGAATTTCAAGCTGCGATTAAGGCTTTATCATATATTAAGCCAGGTTCCAAAGTTCAGCTCTATACTGATTCCAAAATATTAATTGATTGTGCTGTCCAAGATGAACGGCCGCTTGCAAACGCAGATCAGGCTGAAATCTTAGACCAACTAATCCAGCGCAGCCACATTCAGTGGAATTGGGTCAGAGCGCATTCGGGCAATGTATACAATGAACGCTGTGACCAGCTTTGTATTCAGGCGAGATCTTAAAAAAAGACAGTTCTTCGAGCGTCCTGTTCGATTTTTCAGCCGCGTTAGCAATAAGTGGCAATCCCGAATTGAGACATTTATAAAGCACCTAAATTTGAGCTTAAAACGAAATCCCTAGCAGAGAATGGCCCTCCTTTTGAAGTATAGAAACGTATAGATCAACTGGCGGGAGTCTCAAAATGATTAGTACAAACTTGTTTCGGTCGCACTTCATACCTGCACAAAAGGCTTCGAACAAGCTGATGATCGTTTTTCATGGACGCGGCGATAGCATGAAGCCGTTTAAAATTTTTAATCAAGAATTAGGAGTGAAGGATATTAACTATCTTTTACTAAATGCTCCCAGAAAATTTTTGGATGGTTATAGCTGGTACGGCGAACCTCCTTACGAGCGTGCGGGAGTTATCAAAATCAGAGAAAAAGTTTTTAAACTTTTAGAAGATCTCCAAGAGCAGGGTTGGCTTGCTGAAAACATTTTTCTACTGGGCTTTTCGCAAGGCTGCCTAGTGAGTGCTGATGTGGCCCTTCACTATCCTAAAAAACTAGGTGGAGTAGTGGGAGTCAGTGGCTATTTTCACTTCTTCCCGCGCTGGAGAAACAAGCTGAATAAAGAAAACAGACAAACACCTTGGCTTTTTACCCATGGAACAAAAGACGATATTTTAGCAATCGGTGATACAAGACATGGAGTCGGCAAACTACAAAGCGAAGGCTTAAAAGTTGCGTGGATTGAAAGTGATAAGAAACATGTATTTTCGGATGAAGACTATCCGGTGATTCGCAAATGGGTGAAAACTCAGATGTCGTCTTTAAATTCCAAGACGATATTTTGAATGTGCTGAATGATCTGCGCTGAAACTAATGGCTTTCTAAATTCTTTTTTATAATACTTACTTAAATTTACTTCGGGCATGTCGAGATGCTCGGTCACTAGGCGATCGATCACTCGTTGAATGCCTTGGTTAGATAAACCTTTGCGTTTTTCTTCTAATAAATATTCCACGATGTTAATCAAAGCATTACCAGTTAGTCTTTTTTCAGAATTCAAGATCAGTGCGCGCTCTTTCATCTTTTCAAGCGTCAGTTTCAAAGAAACTTTTTTAGTTCCAATTTGAACAAGTGAAGAATAGATTCTTTGAAGATCCCTGATCATGCGGTCATGTTTGGGGCTCATGCGAGTATCGCGATTTTTTGCGAAACTAGATAACATGACTTTGAAAAGATCTTTCGAAGGCATTAATCCAGAGTTTGAGATTAAGTGTGCAGGCATTTCCCTTAAGAAATCGCGCATATTGAAAAGCGGGAAGTGATTTACGCCATCAGAAACTTTTTGTTTCGTTCCGCTGATCTTAGCTCGTTCAAAGTGAGAAAAGATTTTATCAAATTTTTCAAACAATCCCGGTTTAGCAAGAATAGCTTCCCTGTGTTCTGCACAAAAACCGACCCTGTAAAGAAGTCTTTCGGCACGCGCTTCTGCAAAACGTTTATTAAAACCCGTAACAACCGGGTGTTTAGAAAAATCTTTAAGTGGTTTCTTTTTACCTGTTTTAACATAATCAGCTAATTGCGCAAAAACCTGAACGATTAGACGAGCTTTCGATCGTTGTTCGTTTAAGTTAGTAGAAAAGCGCTCGATGTCATCATAGCGATATTCATCGTGGCGAGATCCGAATTGACGAACGCTTCCATAGTCAATGATGCCTGCATTTATTAAGACGTTGTCGCCGTCCCAGTCTAACCAAGCAAAAACATAATCAATATCAAGCTGCGCACAGAATTCTGCAAATGAGTTTCCGATTTTATCCAAAGCCAAATCATAAACTGATTTGTTCTTAGCAATCATAACCCAGTCTTTGTTCTGTAGCTGACGATCAATGAAATAATCGAATGCAGATTTTAAATCCGCATGACGTTCCATTTTAAGTAATCTGAATAAGTGGGCAGGACGAATCAGATTTCTAGAAGCTCTGACTCCGATACCAACATCTTTTCCCAAATCAATTACGCAAAGGACACGTTCTGTGTTAATTCCCTGCAGATGAAATGATTCTGCCATAATTGCCGATCCAACTAGTTCATCGATTTCAGCAAGACCACAACCGTAACCAAATTCAGTTCCACCAGTCTTAAGAGGTCTTTGGGCAGCAACGGCACCAGGAGCCAAACAAGTTACGCCCGTGCCGCGACTTGAAACATCCCAAGTTGTTCCTTTAGTCGAAACGGTTCCGTTCCAAATGCCACGGCCGTCGCCAGAAGTTTTACCTTGTTTATTTTGATGCTGAAGTTGCAGATAGCGAGTCGCCATATATCGATGAGGTTTAATTGTGTGCTCTGGATATCTTTTTTTAGATAACTCATCGTACTCGTTGATAATTTGAATTGAAAAAATCTCGATTATTTTCTTTTCTAACTGCGCATTCATCTGGTGCGGATGATTTTCAGGGATAAGTCCCATCTCTTTTGCTAATACGAAATTAAAATAGGCGACATGGCCCTGCTCTAACTCGCGGACGCGGTAAGTAACGGCTCCATCAGAAACAGCTTTGGCCCAAGGATGCTGGCCGTCTAAATTATTAAACTTAGAGTAAAGTAGTTCGCTCGTCTGAGGTTGCAATCTAGTTGCGGTTTTTTGGCTCATTACATAGAACATGTCGGCTAAGTGCTTGAAGTCCTTAAATGAGACGGCAAAAACTGGACTTAAATGTACAGACCTTAATCCCGATAGGTCGAGTATGAAGCCACATCGTCTTAACATAATAATTATTTCAGGGATCTTTTTGTTTTCGGCTTCGATCGTTGCGCAAGGGCTATCATACAAAACTTTGAACTCATGCAAAAAAGATTATAACGAAATGTTAGAACTTAAGGATGAAGCGGTAACGTCAGTTTCAGAATTCCCGCCGGGAATTTATCTAGCACGTTCTGTCGTTCAAAGTTTGAAAAAATTAGACGATCAGTACATTTCTTATCAATCGATGTTGGAAAATTCAAAAAGCTCCCAAGATGTTTGCTACACAGGTGAAGCAAAATCAGCGATTAAAACGCAGGCTTTTATTCCGACTTTGATTGATCGAAGCGAAGGTCAGAAATTTGGACACACTTATTGGTCATTTTCAGCTGTCCTTGATAAATTGACGGGTGCTGTGCAATCAAAACGAAGTCTAATTCCAAATAAAAATTATAAAGAAGCTTTGGAAACCCAAGGTTACAAAGTTGTTTCAACGCAGAAGAATCACGTTGAGTACACGATTCATCTTGAAAGAAATATTGCGAGTTGGAAGGAAACAATCGTAATTACTTACGATCAGTTCTAAGTTCGGCACTTAATCTCTGCAAAAAAGTTTTAATAATAATTTTATGAAATGGCTTAACGAAGAAGAAATAACTTCGTCCGGCGAAATTATTGAATTTAACTACAGTTTCGATAGCAATTCTTTGTTCCGCATTGGGCTCTTCTTTAAGAGTAATGGCAGCTTTAAAATCGAGATGCGAATCGTTTAATCCGAATACTATCATCTCAGGAGTTTCGTTTAAGATTGGCGCAGCGGAAAGCCAGTCAGAATCTTTGTTGATATCCGGTAAGCTGTCATCGGCTTTGCCGGTTGCTAATCCCAGAGGCTTCACAATGGCATTTCTAAGGTTCATAAGTGAATAAATCCAGCCCGGTGCAACTTTCCCTAGTAAAAGAGTTACTTCTCGGGCGCTTCAAGAACTTTGTCAAAAGAGAACGGGAGCAAAACCACCACCTTCGGTTCTTAAATTTGTGACTTGGCCCTGATAGAGGCGACCCACACAACCCTGATACTGATCACGGTAAGCATAACAACGCAGATCGTACTTAAAAGTTTGCAAACCCGTTGGAGTTTCAAATTGAAGTTCAGCAGGAGGAATTATTTCCTGAGCCAAACTGTTTTGTTCAACTAAGCTATCAAATGCTTTTCGAGCAACAGAGGCGCCTCTGAAGGCACTTTTAGAACCAAACGCACGCTTGGGTTTAAAGAAAAGACCTTTTCTTTCAGCCCAGATTTGTTCGCGATTTTCTTGAGTTAGCACCCGAGTTTTCGGCAAAACATCCTGAATTACTTTTTTATACGTCTCTTCTAACTGAACTTCGTTCCAGAAATCAGTCCCTGACCAGTCAATAAAGTTTTCCTTGTCAGCAAGAAGGCGATATTCATAAGGCTGTGGCGATACCACACAAGATTTCGAAAGAAATAATTCTTTAAGTCCCGAAGTCTGCGGTTCTTCCATGTAGAAATCAGTTGAACGATTGTAAATCAGACTAGCCGTTTTTAATTTATCGATTTCATTTATGTCGGCGATTTCACAGTCATAACCAAAAGACCTAAAAAGTTCTCGGTAAAGAACAAATTCCAAATACAATCTTTGCTGCTTCGGATTTTCATCAGTGATAATAATTTGTTTAAGTTGCTTTGTGTAACCAGCTAATTTTAATTCGTTCAAAAAACAATTCTTAAGATCTGAAATTTGAAAATCAGCATTCCAAGGGTGTTTAAAGAACTGATTCATTTCCCAACCGAGTCCTAAAAACGAAGCGTTGGTGTTGATCTCAATCAATTTTAGCTTTTCATCGGGGGTCACGTGGAAGTCGTAGCTCATGAAAACAGAGTTATTGCCTGGATTGAAAAGTGGGCCCCACTTGTTTTCCATATATTTTTGAAAAGAGCTTGAATCCCTAAGCGCTTGAAAGGCCTCTATTGTTAAAATAACATCCGATTTAACTTTTGGAGACAACTTAACGTGGTAAGGCGACAAAAGATTCGGTGCAATCGCACTTTCCAAAGCTTCATCTTGAAGTTTGGGGTATTTTTGACATAAATAAGCATAAAAGTTTTGCGACAAGTTCATATGAGGAGCCTATCATGAAAATCATCACTTGGAATGTCAACGGAATCAGAGCCTGCGCTAAGAAAGGCCTCCAATCCTTCGTTGATTCCGAAAAGCCCGACATTCTGTGTTTACAGGAAACCAAGGCTCATTTAAGCCAAGTCGAGATTGATCTACAAAAATTAAAATTCCCGCAATCATTTTGGTCCTCTGCACAAAAAAAGGGATATTCCGGCGTCGCCACTTACGTAAAAGGTGACGCAGTCGAATTCAAAGACGGCTGGGGACAAGAGTTTTATACAAATGAAGGAAGAGTCGCGTGGTCCGCGCACAAACATTTCGATCTCTATAATATTTATTTTCCAAACGGCGGGTCGGGCGAAGTCAGACACGACTTTAAACAACAATTTTTAAAAGATTTAAATGATCATCTTAAAAAAGAGTTAAAAAAAGGAAAGAACATCATCGTAGTGGGTGACTACAACGTGGCCCACACAGAAATCGATGTCTATGATCCCGTCAGACTTTCAAAAGAAAGCGGCTTCTTGCCAGAGGAACGAAAATGGCTTGATAGTTTTATTGAACTCGGATTCGTAGATGCTTTTAGAAAATTCCACCCCAATGTGAAAAACCGCTACAGCTGGTGGAGCTACCGCGAGCTCGCGCGCATCTCGAACAGGGGCTGGAGAATCGATTATATCTGCGTCTCGAGGGGCTTAGAGGCGCACTTAACTTCCGCTGACATCCTTGACAGCATTGAAGGCTCTGATCACTGCCCAGTCGTTACAGAGCTGAAGTTTTGAAATTGAATGAGTTGCATGAGTCGGATAGGGCGTAAGGGCGTCTAGATAAGCCTAGCGATAGTGAACACAATACGGTTTTCTGGGATTTGAATAGTGACCAGGCTGCCTGCTTTAGCCGTAATAAATTGCTCACTAGACAACTATCAAATCCGAAACCAATCGATGTTCAGGCAAGCCAACTCTTCTTCTTTCGAAGGATCTACTAGCTTAAAAACATCGTCGATGGCTCTGACCAGAGTTTCTTGAACTCGGCCAATATCTTTTTGCGAGATGGACACCGGACTGGTAAAAAAAAGTTCGTCTGTTTTTGGCGCCTCCATTTTTCCGAAAGCTTTGACCCGCCAGTTCGTATGGTGACGGGCCACCAGTGGGGAATGTGAACTTAGGTGAGTGCTATGTACGGTAGGATTTAATTTTCCATTTTCTGACTTCAGCAAGTTGTGTTGTAACAGGAACTCTACGGCCTGAGCCACTGTTGTGCGAGGAACCTCTAGACGGGAAGCGATCGCATCCACACTGTCGAGTCCTGGGATCGAGGCCGCAAGTCTGATTCCACTATAAAACCAACTTGAATAAAACTGTGCTTTGGAATTGTCATCCAGATCTTTCGAAGTCCCCAAACGCTTTTGCAAATCAAGCGATTGCTCGCGAATCTTTTCAAGCTTTTGCATCAGCAAATTTTTAAGCTGATTCTTACTCGCGCGCTGAAGATTGACGGAAGTTAAAAAGTACTCTGTTTCAAGTTCTCTCAAGCCCAAGAATAGACAGACCGAGTGCGCTTGATCCAAGGTGAAATCTCGGTCTTTCTTTAAAACCAGGGTCAGGGTCGCGGCATTAACCCCGGATTCTTGGGCAAGTTTAGTTAGAGTTCCATATCCCCGATTCGGCATTTGTTCGAAGACTTTTTTTAAGTAATCTCGATAGTCATCGAATTGTAACAAGTTCATAAGTCCTAGTATTTAATAGGTTTTCTATAAATTACAAAACATAAAGAATAATAGCAGACTTTTTATAAAGAATATATAGCTATGCGTCGCAAAAATGTTTAAGTTGCCTGCAGCTACTGATTCTTATGAATCGCAAGTTGCTACTACACGGCTTAAAGAGCGAGGAGCTAAGTTATGAGACTATTTAAAAATATAGCGATTTTAACAGGCGTTTTGCTGCCATTGCTGTCGAATTCCAAGCCATTGGCTACCAGTTCGGCAGCGCGGAATCTGACCAAGGTTCCAACTGCAAGCGTTCGCCCAAGTAACTCCATTCCTAAAACTCTTCAGCTGGATTCGAAGAGTCTGAAAGCTCTGGGGGGTGGATCAGACCGTGGCGGCGGCGACGCTCGCAAGATTCGATCTCTGATTTTAGAATCTAAGCGTCAAGACCTCATAAGGCAAACGGCAGAGGTTTTTGATGGCTCAATAGGGGTTCAAAGTGTTTCGAACCTGCTAGCTTGGTTTGCCATCGGCCGCGTAAAACTTGGTGATGCCAAGTCACAAGCAATTTTGGATGATATGCTTTCTAAAGGCTTTGGAAAAAATTTAGCTCAGACAAAATTTGTTATGAAAAAAAGTTGCAAAGATAAAAACGGAGTCGAAAAAACCGCTGTAGCTCGCATAAGCGCACCAGCCACTGATATCTGCATAAACCCTTCCCGCTTTGTCGAGGAATTTGGCCCCTACATTCAGGATAGCGACGTAATGAGCCTTATGATGCATGAATTGAGTCACCATTATGGATACGAGGATCAGGACCACTCCTTTGCTGCTGCTATCGCCAGTGAGTATCAAAAAGATAACGAGAGACGTAGCCAAGATGGCAGCCCACTAAATTATTTATTTACTACCAACTAGTCGTCGGAGATTTTATGAAAAAATATTTGCACTTAATCATTGCGAGCCTTTTAATCACGAGTGTCGCTTTTGCAACATCAGTTCGAGATTTGAATGAAGACTTTTCTGTACCAAAAACTAGTAATGAACTCTCTGAATCCGATGGCTTGGGGGTCCAGAAAAGAAACGTTATTTGCCACAGTTCTGATGTGCCAAAATATCGGTCTGTGAATATTTTTCTTGGAAAAATGGAAGGCACTGGAATTGACTTCGATAGAAAGGACATCATCACTGGCGAGTCTCGCGTTTACGCGATTGACGGCGCCAATATCATCGAGTGTGGACTTGAATTAATGAAACTTTCTTCGGTGAAAAGTACTCAAGGTCAAATCGGAGAAATCGAATTTACCATCGATGGAGATCAGGTGAATCCAAGCTTATTTCTAGACGCGGAACTAATGAGTGATGGCTACGGAAGAAGTAGAGGTTATCAACGAAAGGCTAAAGAATTTTTAAGTTTTGCAAGTCAATTTGAATTCCAGACTTCGAATTTGAAAAGTGGCATCTACTATAAAATTAAATTAAACATTAAAAAGTCCAAAAACCATTCACAAATTGTACAAAAAAATGTGATTGCTGGCATTCCTCAGCAAGGATCTAGCTACTTGAATGTCGACAACAGCACGGGCGAGCTTCGCACTGTAAGCAATGCTTATTTTGCACAAATTTTTCCAAGCTGGATTAGTTCACTAGAAACTCCCTGCGATTTACAGCCGGAAGTTATTTTGGAAAATGCATTTCAACGAGGCCTAACAGTTGATGAAGTTTTCGCACAATTCTACAATCCTCGCGAACCGAATTCAGCTTGCATTTTGTTAAAAAAATAAGGGGATATATCTATGAACAAGGCGATTTTAATACTAGCAACTCTTTTGGTTTCGGCCCTTGCACAAGGTCAGTGCAGATTC
Source organism: Pseudobdellovibrionaceae bacterium (assembly GCA_043730825.1). Taxonomy (GTDB): domain Bacteria; phylum Bdellovibrionota; class Bdellovibrionia; order Bdellovibrionales; family Bdellovibrionaceae. The sequence goes on along the minus strand of JAYTJV010000107.1, from coordinate 17,817 downwards.
GGCAGCATTTCCTACAAATCTGCGGTAGAAACAGTGACGAAAAATGCTGTGCTTGTACCGGGTGTAGTAAAAAGTGGCGCAGATCTTGGGCTCCTCAGCCTGAGCACTATGCCGATGCAGTTTCTGTCTGAGCATGCACGAGAGCATATGGCGAAGCTAACTGTCCTCGCTACAAGCTCAAAGGTCCGAGACGGAAGTGGGCCTGCATTAGATGTTTTGGAATATACTTTAAAATCGAAAGCCTCTTGCAATGGTTATGACATTGTAGATATCAAAAGGGCTCAGTCGAGCACCTTCCCAATCGCAGACAAAGAAGCCACGGCGCTCGCTCAAACTGCTCTTGTTGAAGTGACGCAAAAAATGGATTTTGTTCCGGCCAATCGCCATTCGGGAAGTAATTCATTAAAAGCCTTCGTGCCAAAAAATTGTGCGGATGGTTTAACCGCCAGTATTTCTATTCAGCGTAGTCATCAAGATACAACAGGCATCATGCAGAAGGAATATAGTTTTTTAATTTTAAAATCCACTCGGGAAATTTTAGAAACTCATATTCAATCGGGTAAATTCATTACAAATATGTGCAGAAGATTAAATTGAAATCATCAATTTAATCTTGCTGGACGATAAATGTGCCCAGCCCACGAACCACTCTCGATTCGTAAATTCTGGCTGATTAGCACTAATAGCAACGGTGTAACGCTAAGTTTATTTTTCTAAGCCCGAGTTAGAATTTGGCAATTTATAAAGTTGTATCAAACTGAGACAGCCCAATAATCTTTTATCGCAAGTCATTTATTTTAATACATTTAAAATCTCAGTAACTGCCGAATACGGCTCAGAAAAATTCAATCTCATTGGGGGAATTCAAAAATTTCACAGATAGTCTCAAATTAGCCAGTTGAGCACTCCGTATTACTAGCCGAAAGTATAAGTATGACGTCGCAAGAATCCACGGAGAGATACCGCGGGCTTGTTAAGAGGTTCGAAACTCATGAAGTCATACTAAATAAGGAGGACGTGTGGTAAAAAATAACCGAAGACTGCATATTTTGGAAGTAGAGGACAGAACCGAGCGGGGCCCCCCAAAATGACTTAATGCCTGAACTTAAACTTCGGTCACTATGTACAAAAAGCGCACGTAAAGAAGTGCGCTTTTTTATTTTTTTAAATGCTAAATTCTTTAAGAATTAAAAGTTCGAATCAAAATGCCTAATTCGATTTAATCTTTAATTTTTCAGTTGAACTTAAACGTCGCTTTTGCTCTTTTGTGGCAGCCATTCTTTCAGCAATCACCGGATCAAAAAACTTTTTAAACATCATTTGCGCTACAACAGCCGATTTAACAGTCCATTTTTTTTCATTCACTGTTAAGGCTGCAATCGCGATTCTATTATCTTCGTCGAAAGCATAGCCGACGAACCAATCGACACGTCCCTTAGGGTTGTCGCCGGTTAGGTGACCGGTTTTTCCACCCATTTGAACTTCTTTAAACTTCTTACTGCGAACTAAATCACGAAAGCTTTTGCGTGAAGTCCCAGATAAAACTGTCTCTTCCATAAGCTCACGCATGCTTTCGGCAGTTGTAGAAGTCATAATCTGACCACGCTCTAAAGTTTCACCTTTGTAAACGACTTCGCCGTCTTCATCGATGAGTTCATCCACGATATATGGAATTACGATATTGCCACCATTTACAACCGCAGAAGCGATCACGGCTCCGACGATAGGGCTTAATTTATTGTATCTGTTAAAGCCTGAAGCCACTTGAGTCAGCTCGTAGTTTTTTTCTGAAGGAACAAAGGCCACACTCTTTTCAACGGGGAAATCTGTGGGGATATCTTGGTTGAACAAATATCGGTTCGCATATTCGTTTAAAGTTTCAGGCTCGAGCTGCTCTAAAACAAGTCTGCCGAAAGCAGTGTTGAGGGATTTTGAAAACGCATCACGCAAAGTCACCGTGCGGGTCCAACGATTGATTTTTTCGCTCATGACATTCTTCTTATAAAGAGTGTAGTTCCCGCCATTGAAGCGAATGGTCTTACCGGGGTGAACGCCGGCCTTATCGATCGCTGCCGTGGCCGTAATGATCTTAAATACAGATGCGGCGGGGTAGCTGGCTCTGAGGGCTAAGCTTTTTTCAGTCGCAACGCCCTTTTGAAAACTCGATAGAGCAAGTACTCGACCAGTTTTTGCGTCGAACATCATAAGTGCTCCGTAGTCAGGCTTATAACGTCTGAAAATCATGTCGCTATATTCTTGTAGAGTTGAATCGATCGTAAAACGAACCTTCAGCTTTTTCTTATCACCGTTCCAATCGCCTTCCCAATCTTCAGACCAATTGTGGGCCTGGATTTTATCTTCCAGGATTTTAGAAACCATATAACGAGCTTCCAAAGTCTTTGCGACAACCTTAACGGCTTTATCTTCAACTGTATTTAGAGATTTAAAAGTAAGAGAACCTAGGACCGCTAGACCCAGGCCCGCGGCCATCCAAAGTAATTTAAATTTGTGTCGTATTCGCATCTTTAAATTGTGCCTGTTTTTTCTGATACTTCAAGGGGGCGAAGTCATTTCAATGATTTTCATTGCTCTTGCCAAAGTCCTTTTGGTCATGACATAAGTCCGGTCATGAAAACAAAAGAGCGAATTTTAGTCACATCCAACGATCTTTTTAATCGAAATGGTGTCCAGGCAATTACGACAAACCATATCGCAAAAGCTCTGAAGATGAGTCCCGGAAATTTGTATTTTCATTACCGAAATAAAGAGGAAATTCTTCAGGAACTTTTTAAAAGAATGTGTACTGAGACCTACAAGATCTGGAAACAAAAGCGCTCGACTCATGTAACTCCTCTTGAATTTATTGATTCTAATTTCGAAGTTTATTGGAAGTTTCGTTTCTTCCATCGCGAGATGTACTCACTTCGACGCAAAGACCCGTCATTGGCAAAAATGTGGAAAAAGCACATCTTAAAAATGATGGGACTCATGAACATTATATATAAAGAGTGGAGTAAGAAGGGTATCTTGCAGACTCTTGAAGGTGTTTCAGAAAAAACTTATATTTCTGAGGCTTTACTTGCAATGTCGACAACGTATCTTCAATTTTTTGAAAATGCGGATCGTGTTCCGACGAAATCTACGATCGAGCGTGGAAAGAAACACGTGGCTCGAATGCTCTATCCATATGTGATTGGTGAAACCAAAGACAGTTTTGATAAATTTTTCAAAGACTAGGCTCTTTTTCGGCTTCAAATCTGATCAAACAACTTTTGCTGACGTAAAAATCTGGCCCTGGTCTTGCTCTACTTTCGGGTGGGGGTTCGCCGTGAAAACTTTGGGGACGTTAGCATTATCGTATCTATTCATTTTAGTTGTGACCTTGTTCGTACTTTTACTGACACCTCGCGCGTATTCGGCGCCGGTGGCGGGTACCAAGGGTTATGAACAACCCAGTCGCTCAACAAGTTCATGCCGAGCTCTTGTTGAGGAAATGAATCAAATGAAAAATGCCCAGAACCAGATCATTACTTCCCTCGCTCAAAACCACGATACATTTGCAGACCAACTCAGTGACCTTTCCTTCGAATTAGCTCTTTATAAAAAGACAGTTCCACAAAAAGCACTTATCGCGATGGATAAATCCGCACAAGCTTACAGAGTTCGATCTCATAAAGCTCAAGCAACTGCGCAAAATTTAAATGATATGACGACTGATTTGATTAATCGAATTCAACGTTGTTTGAAATAAGCTTTTGAATCAAAAGTTGTGGGTCGCTTTTCAGGAGTTGTCCCCTGAAACAGAGCACTGCGAAGGCTCGTAATAACCGTTACATAATTCTTCTTCCAATCCTTCTTTCGCAAACTAAGCGATGGTTAAAATCACTCATACAGTATTGATCGAAGTCCCTCCAAATAATGCGTTTGGATGCCTCTATTTGCGCGCGGACGAAGCCAAAGCCCTTCTACAGAAGAAGAGTTAAGCAGCAAAGGAACTAGACGTAAGGCTGGCCATTTGAAGGGAAAGAATTAGGATAAAATTAATAGAGCTTTAACTTTAGTCGAGAATTGGAGCTTGATTTGGAAAAAGTAAAACGCATGTGTCCTTTTTGTGACAAAATAAGAGTTAGTTCACAGTTTTTTGTGGTTTGAATGGGTCATAATGCCGCAAGCTGTAAGCCAAAACCCCAGTGTTTTTAGACGTTTGTTGCGTTTTAAGTTGATGTAAGATTTTTTCTTGCAAAAAATACACATCTACTACTTAATGGAGCAGTTCCAAATTGGCACCTATACCTACGGAAGGCACAAGGGGGTTTAACTATGGCGGGTAGATTAACGGCAATTGAAAAGGCTGGAAAAACCGAAAAGCATGAGAATCCAGAAGGTTATAAACCTTTAAGAGTTTCTGAAAAGCTTGTATCGGAATGCAAAGGTAAACTTTTGCAATCAAAGGCAGATCTTTTAAATAGAGTAAAAGAAGCCAAAATGAACTTCGATACCGATGATAAAGGTGGAGACGAAGCGGATCAAACGGTTCGAGTATTAGCGGAACAGGAGTTCCTTAATATGACCGACAGACTCCGAAGCCAATTGTTAGAAATCGAAAGCGCGTTAGGCCGCATCGAAAACGGAACATTTGGATATTGCGAAGAGACTGAAGAGCTCATCGAGCCTGAAAGACTTCGAGCAATTCCTTGGACTCGCCTAAGCATCGAAGGTGCTGAAATGCGCGAATCCATGAACAAACGTTTTGCCAGGTAATTTCCATTACGAAGATAGGGCTTTGCTGACAAAGCGAGCCTTTTAAGATAAGGGTTTTTAAACCCGCGACCTAAATCGCTCCCTAAATGGTCACTCTGTCAAAATCATTACAGGCGAAATTTCAAATCAAAACTTGTATTACTCCAGTTCGAACTTTTCTTGAAAACAACTTAAAACATTTTCATTTTCCCTTTGGGACAAAAAGCGTAATTGCTTACCACGATTTAAATTATCATTTTTCACCTATATTTATTTTAAGCGGAAATATAATCCAGGCTTCAAACAGACAAATGGAAATCTTTTTAAAATATGCTAATTGGTTGAAAAAAAATCATCCAAAAGCTGTAACTGAAAAAATACTTGAATCGTTTTTTTGAAATTCAAATGGCTTTAAAGGGTCTATCGAAAAAAGAATTAAATTGAATCAGTCCTCGATTTTAAGCCTTGTTTGTAATAACACTCCAGCCACAAAGTTTAAAAAGGACTCGGGCGCCGACGTTTCCATCCCACTCATTCGCATCTTCAGGCGCAACTCCGCCAGTTGAAACTTCGTTTAAATCAAAGCCGACAATTTTTTTGCCTGATTTTGCAAGTTCGTGGAATAAAAAATAAATTTGGTCAGGAGTATAGCCACCTGAAACCGGTGTACCAGTTTGTGGGCAATAAGCTGGATCAAGGCCATCGATATCAAAAGAGATATAAACTTTTTCTGGGAGCTCTTTGATGATTTCTTGAATAATTCGGGCCCAGGGTTCGCCGCCTAAAAGTTGGCGTTTTACGTCCATATCAAAAAAAGTTTTGATATCAGATCTTGATTTAATGAACTCATATTCCTCTTCGCAGAAGTCGCGAATCCCAATCTGGACAAGCTTTTTAGGCTTCCAAGGTGCTGTCATGACGTTATACATGATCGAAGCATGGGAATGGGTGAAGCCGTGGTAAGCCTTTCGCGTATCCGAGTGAGCATCGATATGTAAAATCGCAATGTCACTTTGGTGTTTTTCGCAGACCGCTTGGATAGCTCCGTACGGAGATGAGTGATCACCACCTACAAGTCCTAGGAGTTTACCCTGATCCAAAATTCTTTTCGACTGAGAATAAACCCACTGATTAAGGCTTTCGCTTGCCTGATTCACTTCGGCTCTTAACTGCGTAATTTTCTTTTCATCTTTGCTTTGCTCGGTCATGAGACCAATTAACTCTTGGGCTTTGGCTTTCATTTTGTCATTTAAAGCTTTAATTTCAACCGGGTGGGGGAGCATGTGATAGCCCTGCTCGTAAGCTTTACCTAATTCCAAGTCAAAAAGATCGATTTGTTCGCTAGCTTGTCTGATCAGGGTAGGACCGTGAGAGGCTCCAGACCCGTAAGAGGTTGTAACTTCCCAGGGAACTGGCAGCAAGATGACTCGCGAGTTAGCTTCGCTGAGAGGAATTCCGAATATTCCAAATTCAGCCGAAATCGTTGTTGTTGCATCAAAACTCATAACCCCACCTTTTGTCTCAGCATGTAGATACATCATTGCGGCAGGATAGGGAGGGGTGGTGCCAGGTGTCAAGAGGGTCGATAACCTTGATCTTTCCCGGTGTTTCTAAGAAGTTAGGGTGGGCTTTGAATACAATCCTTTTAAGGAGGAAGACTTCATGAAATTTTTAACTTCGATCTTAGTGCTCATCGTGTGGGCCAATATTGCAAGTGCTGCAATTCAAAAGTTTCCGGAACCGAATTTGAACGCACCTAAAGGTGGAAATATCGTTCGCAGTTTAGGTGGAGAACCACCTACATTACACCCCATTATGTCGACTGATGCCTATGCATCACGCGTATTGGATTTCGTAATGGATACTCTTTTAGAAAGAAAAGCGACTGACTGGGAATGGGCTCCGCGCCTAGCTGAAAAATGGGAAATCTCAAAAGACGGAAAGACTTTTACTTTCTGGATTCGTAAAAATGCAAAATGGCATGATGGCAAGCCTGTAACGGCTGAAGACGTGAAGTTTTCTTTCGAAGCCGTGTTTGAACCGAAGTATCAAGCAGCGCACTTGCTTCCTTATTTAGCTGGAATTGAAAAAGTTGAAGCAGTCGATGCAAACACAGTTAAAGTGACTGCAAAAGATAGCTATTACAAAAATTTCGATTCAATCGCGACAATCAACATAATTCCAAAGCATGTTTACGCTGATGTTGAAAAGTCTAAAAAGATGACTCGAACTTTAGTTGGTTCTGGTCCTTACAGATTAGAAAAATTTGATCGTGGTCAAAAAATTATTTTGAAAAGAAATGCGGATTGGGCTGCTGCTCAAGAGCCCTACTACAAAGGCGCTTACAATTTCGAAACTGTAGACTTACGTTTCTACAAAGATGAAAACATCGAAATCGAAAGAGCAAAAAAAGGCGAACTCGATATCATCGAACTTCGTGCTGAATCTTATGAAAAGAAAACTTCTGGCGCTCCATGGGGCACTAAAGTTTTAAAGAAGAAAGTAGAAAACGAAGCTCCAAAGAGCTACGGATTTATCGGTTGGAATTTTCGTCGCGAAATTTTCCAGGATAAAAAAGTTCGCGTTGCTTTAGCTCACTTAATGAACCGCGAAGAGATCAACAAGAAATTCATGTATGGTCATAATGAATTAGCTAAAGGCCCTACTTTTAATAACAGTGAATATGCTGCCGCAAGTGTGAAGCCTTTTTTATTCGATCCGAAGCGCGCTCAAGAATTATTAAAAGAAGCTGGCTGGACTGACTCTGATAAAGACGGTGTTTTAGATAAAACAGTTGGTGGCAAGAAAACTGCTTTCAACTTTGCTTTAATCTATCCAAACAAAGACACTGAAAAATATTGGACTCTTTACCAACAAGATTTGAAAAAAGCGGGAATCAATCTTGAACTTAAGTACATGGAATGGAACTCATTCTTGAAACTTTTGGATGATGGTAATTTCGATGCTGCAGCTCTTGCGTGGAATGCAAACGATATCGACTGGGAACCAAAGCAAATCTGGCATTCAAGTTCAGCAGTTCCAGGTGGCTCAAACTTTATCTATTACAAAAATCCAGAAGTGGATAAGTTGATTGATGATGTTCGTGTGACTTTGGATAAGAACAAGCGCAAAGAAAAATTGACGAAGGTTTTCGAAATCATCGCTAACGATGCGCCTTATGTTTTCTTATTTAACCCAAAATTTACTTTCTACGCCCACTCTAAAAGCATGGGAATGCCTGGTGATACTTTGAAGTACAGCACAGGTCTTAGCTTTTGGTGGAAACAGCAACCGTAATAAAAGAAATAGAAGAGAAGTCATAAGTTGTTTGCATATTTCTTACGTAGACTTTTACTGATCATACCGACCTTCCTGGGGATTACGATGATGAGCTTTATCATCATCAATTTAGCTCCAGGAAGTCCCGTAGAACAGAAGCTTCAGCAAATTCGCTTTGGTAGCGGAGGCGGTGAAAGCGGCGGTTCTTACGGCGGTGGCCGCACAAGCGGAGTAAATGCAGAAATCATTGAAGCTTTAAAAAAGCAGTACGGTTTTGATAAACCTGTACTGGTTCGCTATGGGATTTGGCTGAAGAATATCTTCCGCATGGATTTCGGCGAAAGCTTTACTTACGGCGAACCGGTTATAGATGTGATTAAAAGTAAATTCCCGGTTTCATTACAGTTTGGAATTGTGTCACTAATTCTAACTTATCTAGTTTGTATTCCTTTAGGTGTGAAGAAAGCTTTGTCCGCTGGGCAAAGCTTTGATCGATTATCTGGAATTTTGCTTTATATCGCGTACTCAGTCCCGCCGCTGGTTTTAGGTATTTTCTTAATCGTGGTATTTGCCGGTGAAAGTTACTTAAGCTGGTTTCCTATCGGTGGGCTTTATTCTGATAACTATGAATCTTTAGGTTTTTTCGGAAAAATAGCGGACCGTGCCCATCACTTTGTGTTGCCGACAATTTGTTATTTGATCGGCGGCTTTACTCAGCTGACTTTGCTTACAAGAAATTCGATGTTGGACGTGATTAAATCTGATTATGTTCGAACGGCTCGTGCAAAAGGCTTATCTGAAAATATGGTCGTTTATAAACATGCTTTAAGAAATGCTTTGATTCCTGTTGCGACGGGTTTAGGCGGTTATTTAGGTGTGTTTTTAACTGGATCATTAATTATTGAAAAAATGTTTAACTTAGATGGCATTGGACTTCTTAGTTATTCTTCTATTCTTTCTCGTGATTACAATGTCGTGATGGGACTTCTATTCCTATCAAGCTTAGCATTGATGCTTGGAAATTTACTTAGTGATTTAATTTACGTTTTGGTTGATCCAAGGATTGATTTTAAATAATGGATTTGCTGGAAAAACACCTGATTACAAACGAACTCACTTTAAAACGTTACCGCAGATTCAAACGCGACCGAATCGCGGTTTTTTCTGTCTGGGCATTTCTTTTATTACTTTTAATTAGTTTCACTGCGGAATTATGGGCCAATAGTAAGCCGCACTTTATGTATTATAAAGGCTCGTTCTACGCTCCAATTATAAAAGATTATCATCCGACTCAATTTGATCGAACTGATATTTATGTCATGGATTACCGAGCATTAGAATTTGGCGAAAAAGACTGGGCTATCTGGCCAGTGGTTCAGTGGAATCCATACGAATCGAATAAAGCTTTAGCAAATTATCCCGCTCCGCCTACGAAAGTAAATTTGTTGGGAACGGACGATAGCGGACGCGATGTTCTAACAAGATTAGTCTATGGACTTCGTTACACGCTTACGTTTGCAATCGGTGCGTGGATTTTGGTTTATATCGTGGGCTGCTTTATCGGCGCAAATATGGGCTACTGGGGCGGCAAGGTCGATCTTATCGGCATGCGAATCGTCGAGGTCATTCAAAACACGCCAGTTCTTTTCGTAACAATCACTTTGATATCAATTTTCACTCCAGGATTATTTTTACTGATTCTGATCACGGTCTGTTTTGATTGGACTGGAATTAGCATGTACATGCGGGGACAGTTCCTACAGCTTCGAAAACGCGAATACGTTGAAGCGGCCAGAGCATTAGGTGCAAGTAACTCACGAATTATTTTAAAACACATCGTTCCAAACGCACTCACGCCGATTGTAACATTCGCTCCCTTTACAATTGCAGCAAACGTTTATTACTTATCGGTGATGGATTACCTAGGACTGGGACTTGTTCCACCAACACCAAGTTGGGGCGAATTGATGTCACAATCAGAGCGCTACTTCAGCACCTCAGAATGGCTAGTATGGTCGTCACTAGGCGCAATGGTGATAACGCTCACACTATTAATTAATATCGGTTTAGCGGTTCGCGATGCCTTCGATTCGAGAAGCTCCGTCGGCTAAAAGGTGCCAGGGCGCGCTACCTGCGTCCTATTTACGTAAGCAGCGCGCAATCCCCTCTTGCAAAAGTCTATTGTTTGTTTGGCCACGATGGCCGGACAAAAGATTCAGTAATAAAAAAAGCCAGCTCGTTTGAAGCTGGCTTTAGATTACGCAACGCCTACCGGTAAGCGAGAAGGTGCCTTTATAGATCGGCTTCTTCTAGGTAGGTGTAGCCGCTGAGGCCGTCTTCGTAGTTGCGGATTAGTAGCTTTGCTTCCTGTTTTGTGATCGTGCCACGCTGGATGCTTTCTTCCGCTGCTTGTCGAACGCTGTCTACTAATTCGGTTCTTCCGTACTGAACGTAACTTAATACCTCAGTTACCGTGTCACCTGGTACGTAGTGATCGATTGTGTAGCCGGCCTCTGTCATCGATACGTGAACCGCATCTGTGTCACCGAATAGATTGTGAAGATCGCCCAGGATTTCCTGGTATGCGCCGGTCAAGAAAACGCCTAAGTAGTAAGGATTTTTTTCTGTATACTCGTGGATCTTAATCGTCTTTTTATATTCGCCTGTTTCAGTGTCGATAAATTTTTCAATCTTACCGTCAGAGTCACATGTTAAATCTGCAAGTGTAGCTTCGTGATCTGGTTCTTCTTCCAATCGATGAATTGGCATCACGGGGAACAACTGTCCCACGGCCCAGGAATCTGGAACTGATTGGAAGACCGAAAAATTACAGAAGTAAGTGTCGCAAAGTTCTTCTTGAAGTGATTTTACGATGTCATCACAATCCGGAGTCACTTTAGCTAGCGCCAACATCTTTGTGGAGATTGCGAAGTACATGCTTTCACACCACGCACGCTGTTCTAGTGAAAGAACGCCGTAAACGAAAAGATTTAAGCTTTCGTTTTTAGTTTGCATCAAGTCGTTGTAGCACTCGTTGATGTTATCTTTATTAATTTTTTCAAAAATATACTGCATGTCCTGCATGATGCTTGGATCAGATTTCCCAGCAGGCTTCGGTGGTTCTGGGCGACGCAAATCATTTCGTCCAGTCACATTGCAGATCAAAACTGAGTGATGGGCAACAAGCGCACGACCACATTCAGTGATTATATTTGGATGTGGAATTCCTTTTTCATCACATAAAGTTTGAAGAGTTGAAACTACGTCATTCGCGTATTCTTGTTCAGAATAATTGACTGAAGAGTCAGAACGGCCGGTACCGTCGTAATCAACTCCTAAGCCTCCGCCGACATCTATATATTTCAGCTGGGCGCCCAACTTATAAAGCTCAACATAAAAGCGAGCTGCTTCTTTGAGTGAAGATTTGATTGAGTTGATTGCTGGGACTTGGGAACCAATGTGGTAGTGAAGTAGTTCAAGGCAATCAAGCATGTTTTCGTTTTTAAGAAGTTGGATACCTTCCATGATTTCAACAGTCGTTAGACCAAATTTTGATCGAGCACCCGATGAATCAACCCATTTACCAGCACCTTGCGTATTTAATTTCGCTCGGAAACCGATCTTAGGTCGCATATTGAATTTTTTTGCTGCTGCGATAATGAGTGGAAGTTCATCTTTACGGTCCATCACAATAATTGTATGACGACCTAATTTTTGTGCGAGAAGTGCGGTTTCAATATATTCAGAATCTTTAAAGCCGTTACAAACCACGACAGCATCTTTATTGTTCATCAAAGCTAGAACCACAAGAAGTTCTGGTTTCGATCCGCACTCTAAACCTAATTTGAGGTTACGGCCGTAATACACAAGTTCTTCAACAAGATGTCTTTGTTGATTAACTTTAATGGGGTAAACGCCCAGGTACTGACCTTTGTAGCCGTGGTCTTGAAAAGCTCTTTGGAAGCAAGCGTGCATCAATTCCACGCGAGATTTAATAATATCAGGAAAGCGAATCATGATAGGAACGCGGATACCGCGCTCTAAAAGATCTTGAGTCAGTTCAAATAAATCCAGAGTCTTTCCATTTGGTCCTTCAGGCGTGATCATCACGTGACCAGCACTGTTGACGCGGAAATAACCAGCACCCCAATTGTTGATCCCGTAAAGAGCGGCGCTTTTTTCAGGATTCCAGTTGGCAGATGCTTGCGACAAATTTTCTTGATTCTTATCCATATTTTTTTCTGACATTTTTGCAGTCCCCGATTTTTCTAAATCCATTTTATGAATTCTCCTGACTCAGAAAAAGTATTTCCTAACAGATGAGATTCAGTATTTTTCCAGCTTTGTAAATCACTTTTTTTGGTTTTTGGCCATTTAGAGCATTTTGCACCGTAAGAACCTTGTACGCGGCTTCTAAAGCCTCGCTTTCAGGAGCGTCGGGAGCAAGATCAATTGTGCCTCTCATTTTTCCATTTACTTGAACGCCTAGAGTGATCACGTCATCCTGGCAAAGCTCTGGGTTAAATGTAGGCCATGTTGCAAGCGCCACGAAACCCGTGCTGCCTAATTTTTCCCATAATTCTTCAGACATATGCGGAGCAAAAGGCGCCAAAAGTTGAATCAGCGGAAGCAATGCTTTTTTTGAGCGGCTGCTATGTTTATGAAGATCATTTACTAAAATCATCATCGCAGAAACGGCAGTGTTGAAGCTCATGCTTTCGATATCTTCTGTGACTTTTTTAATCGTCTTGTGAAGAGTTTTCTCGACTTCGGGGTTGAGCGCTTCATCGGTCGCAATCGCTTGGCCCTGATCATTCAAAGCTAAACGAATAATTCGGTCCAAGAAACGGCGAACGCCTTCAATCCCAGTCGGTGACCAAGGTTTGTCCTTATCGAGCGGACCCATGAAACAAATAAAAGTTCTTAATGCGTCGGCGCCTACTTTTTCCCGGATTTCATCAGCTGAAATAGTATTCCCACGAGACTTAGACATTTTTTCGCCATCTAAACCTAAGACCATGCCTTGATGAGCTAACTTTTTAAAAGGCTCATCGTGGCTAACAAGGCCAGCGTCGAATAAAACCTTTTGCCAGAAGCGGGCATAGAGCAAATGTCCCACCGTGTGTTCCGGACCCCCGACATAAAGATCAACCGGCATCCAATATTTTTGAGCTTCAGGGCTAAACGGATCATTTTCATTATTTGGATCAGTGAATCTTAAAAAATACCAGCTAGATCCGGCAGAACCAGGCATCGTATCGGTTTCCCGCAATCCCACTTCGCCCGTGGTTGAGTTTGTAAATTTAACCCAAGCCTTGTTGCGAGCAAGCGGAGCTTCCCCTTCGGCTGATGGCTGGTAGTCAGCAACTTCAGGTAATAAAACTGGAAGTTCATTTTTAGGTAAAGTTGTAATTCCTTTAGCCGGGTAGTGAACAACGGGAAACGGTTCGCCCCAGTAGCGCTGGCGGCTAAAAAGCCAATCACGCAATTTGTACTGAACTAATTTTTCGCCCAATTTTTTTTCTGCTAAGAACTCGATCATTTTTGAAATGGCTTGAGTTTTTGTTAGGTCATTCAAAAACTGCGAATTCACTAATAGGCCTTCCCCTTCGAAAGGAAGGTCTTGTTCACTTTGTAAAACGCGCTTGATAGGCAACTGAAATTTTTGAGCGAATTCAAAATCGCGGGCATCGTGACCAGGAACTGCCATGATGGCACCTGTCCCGTACTCCATCAAAACGTAATCTGAAATCCAAATCGGAATTTTTTCACCCGTAATTGGGTGAAGCGCGAAAGCACCTGTAGCAACGCCAGTCTTGTCAGTCGAAGCTTTTCTTTCAACTTCTGATTTACTAGAAGCAGTTTTAACGTAAGCATCAATCACTGATTTTTGCGCAGCTGTCGTAATTTCTTTAACTAAAGGATTTTCCGGAGCCAAAACCATAAAGCTAACGCCAAACAATGTATCAGGGCGAGTAGTGAAAACTTGAAAAGTTTCTTTTGAATTTTCAATCGCAAATCTGACTAGCGCACCTTCAGATTTTCCAATCCAGTTTCTTTGTCCTTCTTTAGTTCGTTCGGGCCAATCGACTTTATCAAGATCTTGCAATAATCTTTCAGCATAATCTGTAATTTTAAGCATCCACTGTTTCATTGGCATTCTGATAACAGGATGACCGCCGCGTTCACTTTTTCCATCGACGACTTCTTCATTCGCTAAAACTGTGCGCATGGCAGGGCACCAGTTGACTGGAACTTCTTTTTGGTAAGCTAAACCTTTTTCCCAAAGCTTGGTAAAAATAAACTGAGTCCACTTGTAGTATTTTGCATCGCAAGTAGAAATCTCGCGTGACCAGTCGAAGCTGAAACCAAAATTTTCCAAAGTTGTGCGAAAACTTTCAATCGCTTTTTCAGTTGTGATTGCAGGGTGGACACCGGTTTGAATGGCGTATTGCTCAGCGGGAAGTCCGAAAGCATCGTAGCCAATTGGATGAAGAACGTTAAACCCCTTGCAGCGTTTGTAACGAGAAACCACATCAGCTGGAGTGTATGAAGCAATATGACCTACGTGCAGTCCAGACCCAGAAGGATACGGAAACATATCAAGGGCATAAAACTTTGGTTTGGTAGACTTGTTGTCAGCTTTAAAAGTTTGAGCATCTGCCCACTTTTTGCGCCATTTATTTTCAACATCGATTTGAGAATAGCTCATACCTTGGTCCTTTATAAATCTGAGGAACAGTCTAGCTGCTGTAAGCTCACATGCAGATTTAAATATATATGTTTATTAGGCATTCAGGACAATCACATAATCTGGAAATCACTAAATTATGAGTGCTTTTGTGAAGTAAGCCTTTGGTCTAATTCGCCTGTCAGCTCTTTAGACAATTTACTTAAAATCCGATTGAGATACATGACTTGGGAGCACAGTCCGAACTCAAATACACGTCGTATCCTCGTCGTGGATCAAGACTCTCAAAGCTTAGGCGTTCTATTGGAGCCTTTGCGTTGGGAAGGTTATGATACTAAAGGGGAAACTTCGATTAAGCAGGCCTTAAAAGTGGCAATGGCTTGGTCTCCGCATATCTTGCTTCTTGATACTCGAATTAATCCTGAGGCTTTGAAAGCTATTGAAATCTTTAAGAAAAAATTGCCTCTGACTTCTATCTTGATTATTTCAGATGATCCAGCGACAGAGTCTATCATTTCAGGATTAGATTCCGGAGCTGACGATTATATCATTAAGCCTTTTGTGCCCCTTGAGTTGCTTGCACGAATTAGAACTCATTTAAGAATTCGAGATTTAACTCAGCAGTTAATCTACGTGAACGAAAGACTAAAAGAGCTTGTGGACATTGATGACCTGACGGGTCTTTTCAATATGCGTTCTCTTTATCAAAAATTAGAATTTGAGATAGAGCGTGGCAAGCGCTTCTCGCGTGATGTTTGCGTTGTCATGATGGACATCGATCATTTCAAAAATGTAAATGATGGTCATGATCATTTATTTGGGTCTTACGTTATTTCTCAAGTGGGAAAGATCATCAAGCAGAGCACTCGAAATATTGATATTCCAGCCCGCTACGGTGGTGACGAATTTCTAGTGGTCCTGACAGAAGTCAGCTACGACGGAGCGATGCTCTTTTGCGAAAGGCTTCGTAAATTTATTGAAAAAACCACTTTCCGAAGTGGAACAGATACGATCAATTTAACAGCTTCTTTAGGTTTTGCGATTACAAAACCGGGCGAAGTGGTATCTGCAAGAGAACTTGTGCGCAGAGCCGACAATGCTCTCTATCATGCTAAGCGTACTGGGCGAAATAAGGTTTGCTTTTTTGACCATATAGAGAAAGATAAGAAGAAAAAAGCAGCCTAATTGGGGAACCATCTAAATGCGCGCGGGCCTCGTCTATCTTATCATCAGTATTATTGTTTTCGGCTTAAAGACGACAGCTGCGATCAAAACTCAATCAACTGCACTTTTTTCCGACGCTCTTGAAACTTTAGTCAATATCGCGGCCGCAATTATTGCGTTGGTTGTATTGAAATTTATTTCTCAGCCTAAAGACGAAAATCATCCCTACGGGCACGGAAAAGCAGAATTTATCTCTTCTGCCGTTGAAGGTGGCTTCGTTTTGTCTGCGGGCCTTGCCATTTTTATTGAATCCATTCGGACGCTGATTGCTCCAACCAGGCAAATTGAATTTAATGATATGGGCCTGCTTGTTGCGATAGCTGCAACAGCTCTCAATATTTTTCTAGCCATCTATTTAAAAAGAGCGTCAGTCAGGCAGCAGTCAACTTTACTGAACTCCAGCAGTATTCACGTGATGTCAGATGTGTGGACAACGATTGGTGTCTTGCTAGCGCTTGGAATTTCGAAGATGACCGGGCTACTTTGGATCGATCCAGCCGTCGCATTAGTCCTAGCTTGTTTCTTATTCCACGAAGGCTACAAAGTTTTAAGAGAAGCTTTTTCAGGCCTTACTGACGAACTTGATCCTCAAATTTTGAAAGAACTTTCTATCGCTTTTCAAAAAGTAGTGGATGAAGGAAAAGCACCCGGCTTAATAGATCTGCACGCTGTTAGATTTATTCGGTCAGGCAATTTTCATCACGTCGATGCCCACTTAGTGGTACCAAGATTTTGGAATGTCGGCCGCGCCCATATTTTCATGGAAGAGTTGGAAAAAAACGTCGTAAACGCCTACCGCTTTGATGGCGAAATTGCCTTCCATATTGATCCTTGTGAGCCAGCGGATTGCTCTTCATGCAATTACGAAAACTGCCCTGTCAGATCGAATAAGTTTGAGAAGCGAAAAACTTTCACGCCCGAACAGGTCGCTGGAGAGAAAAAATTGATCAAGCCAAGCTCCTATCGACAGAAGCCTTAATCTTCGATAAGACTTGTCCCAATGGAAAGACCCTTAAGACCCCTGATCAATAAAACCAGCACTTTACCAAAACCCAACGAATATACTTTGGCTTTGGAAAACGAACTTCGTCATCTTGCATTTAGTGAAGAGCGCGCGCCGGCTAATAAGGGTCAATGGCGTCAGATTATGGGTGTTGAAGCTTCAATTCCAATGGATCTCGAAGTCGGAACCGGTAACGGACTTTTCTTCGCTCACCACGCAAGTACGATGAAAGAGCGTGCGCTTGTAGGTTTAGAATTAAAATACAAACCACTTATTCAATCCATCAGAAGAGCACAGCGTTTCGGTTGTAAGAATGTGGCCATTACTCGATTTCATGCATTTAATTTAGATCAAATTTTTGAGGTCGGCGAAATCAATAATGTTTTTATTCATTTTCCAGATCCATGGACAAGCCCTAAGAAACCTAAAAACCGACTAACGAATGCTTGGTTCTTAAATATGATTCATAGTCTTCAGATACCCGGATCATACTTAAATTTTAAGACTGATAGCCGCGAGTTATTTTTGTGGTCTTTAGAAGAAATCAAAAAAACACCATATAAAGTTGAATTTCAAACTTTGGATTTACATAAATCTGAATGGCAGTCACAGAATTTCACAACAGGCTTTGAGAAGATTTTTATCACTCAAGGTGTGGAAATTAATTTTATTCGTCTGGCTAAAGCTTAGAACTTTCTTTTCGAAATCAAAGCTTCGAAAAACAGAGGCTTAGCTTTTTAGGCTGAGCCTTGTTGATCAGTGATTTGAATTTTAGGCAGTGGTTTAAACTGCGCCCCTACGGTCAGACAGTGCTCCAAATAGTTGTGGAACGGATCGATTGGCCTTAACAAGGCTTCGTGGTAAGACCCGAAGCTAAGAA
>JAYTJV010000106.1:0-3059 GCA_043730825.1 Pseudobdellovibrionaceae bacterium | reverse complement strand
AAGGGCAGTACAAATCAGGCCCAGAAGTTTCAGGCAACTTCGTTAGCAAGGAAGCTTAATGTCTAAAATCGGCGCTATGATGGATGTGGGAAAAAGATCGCTGCAAAATAGCCAGACTGGCTTGCAGACGGTTTCCCATAATATCGCCAACAAAACGACTGAAGGTTTTTCTCGTCAGAGAGTTGAGCTTTCATCTATGCCACCAATAGGTGTAGGAAATATTCGTATCGGTATGGGCGCTAAAGCTGGTGCCGTCACAAGAGCGAATAACCCTTGGATGGAAAAGCAAATTCAAAAAGAACGAACAGGTTTAGGGTTTCAAAACGGCCGAGCTGATTCTTTAGCTCGTGTTGAACAGATTTTCAACGAACAGCAAAATAAAGGATTGAATCAGTATATGACTCAATTTTTTAATGCGTTCAGAGAACTTTCTAATAACCCAGAATCACTTTCTTCAAGAACGATGGTAAAAGAGGCCGCACAGCAAATGGCTGATGACTTTAGAAGAGTGAATTCACAATTAGTCGATGTGCAAGATGATATCGACGGTCAGATTACAAGTTTAACTGAGCAAGTAAATCAGGCTTCAAAAGAAATCGCTTCTCTAAATGAAAAAATTCTGCAAGTTGAAGCGCAGGGTACTCATGCTAATGACGAACGTGATCGTCGAGATCTACTTGTTAAAAATTTAGGTGAAAAAGTTGAAATTTCTTGGGCTGAAGGCAAAGATGGCCAAGTTTCAATTACGGCTGGAAGTACGGCAATCTTAGTTTCTGGCAGTTCAGCTACGGAGTTAATCGCCCAAAGAAATGCGACTCGTGACAGAGCAGAAATCCTTTATCGATCAAACGAGTACGGTTCTACTTTTGAAATCACAGAACAGTTTAAGGGCGGTCAACTTGGCGGTCTTTTAGAAGTTCGTGATAAAATTATTGAAGACAGTTTAAAAAGTGTTGATGAAATGGCCTACACATTAGCGCGTGAAGTGAACACGGCCCATATTGAAGGTCATGATCGTTATGGAAAGCCAGGCATTTTGTTCTTTGATATGCCAGACACTGCAAAAGGCGCGTCTGGAAAAATTAACGTTAACAAAACTGTTTTTAATGACGTTGGCCGAATTGCAGCTGGAAATAAAAAAGATGCGCCGGGTGATAACACAATTGCAAATATGGTTTCTGGAATCCAGTACCGAACTACTATGGAAAAAGGAACTGCAACTTTAGACGATTTTTACAACGCTAGCGTTGGTGAGTTGGGAACAATCACTCAACGGGCGAGATCAACTCAGGAAGCTCAAAAAAATATCGTCGATCAAATGAATACTTTAAGAGAAAATATCAGCGGTGTTTCCTTAGATGAAGAAACAACGAATATGATCGAGATGCAGAAAATGTACGATGCTTCGGCAAAAGTTATTAAGACTGCAGATGAAATGTTAGAAACAATTTTAAATTTAAAACGTTAATCGGGTAGGTAGATGAGAGTCGCAGATAAGAATATCACAGGTCAGTCACTTCGAAATATTCAGAAGAATCGTTCTGAAATGTCGGATTTGTCTAACCAAGCGGCGACTCAGAAAAAAATCACGCGTCCAAGTGATGACCCTTTAGCGAGCTCTCGTGTTCTTGCCGCAAGAACTGATGAGCGTGGATACAAACAATTTATTCAAAATATAGCTCAAGCCAAGTCCTTCCTTGAATTTTCTGAACAGGCTTTGGGAGAGTTAAACGATTCGTTAGTTCGAGCAAAAGAACTATCGATTGCACAATCAACTGACGGTGGTGCGAGCGAGGAAACTCGCCGTATCACTGCTCAGGAAGTTGGCCAGTTATTTTCTCAGAGTGTGCAGATTGCGAATCGTAAATTAGGCGACCGCTTTATTTTCGGTGGTTTTCAAACGATGAAGCAGCCATTCGACACTGAAGGAAATTATGCGGGCGATGATGGCGACATTAAGATTCAGGTTCATAAGGATGCCTATGTTGGCGTTAATATGCCTGGTAGCAAAGTTTTCTTAGGTAAAGGCATCGAAGGCGATGGAGTTATCCGAACAAGCTCTGACACGCCGAAGACTGTTAAAGAACTTAATGAGTATCGAAAAGAAAAAAAAGAGATCGAATTCGAGCAAGAAGAAGAAGAGAAGCACAGTATTCAAACTCGAGGTTTGGCTTCTGATGGTACGATTACTCGACTCAGCAACAAAGATCCAATTACAGAAGATAAGGGTCTCAATGTCTTTAAGGTTCTTAAAGGCCTTGAGATTAGCTTAAAGACAAATGACAAGGTTGGCGTTCAAGAGTCGATGGATCTGATTGATCAGGCGATCTCTCAGGTCGTCTTAGCTCGAGCAGAGATGGGTTCTCGTGTCGGATCACTCAACGCGACGACCGAGTCTCTACAAAAAGCTGTTGTCGACAACAAAGGCTTAGCTTCTCAACTAGAAGACGCAGATGTTTTTCAGTTAGTAAGTGATATCAACAAAACAGAGAGTGCTCTTAAAGCCACAATGGAAACATCTAGTAAAATGGTTGAGCGCAGCTTGCTTGACTTCCTCAGGTAGTTCGAATACCTAGACTCCCGCCCATCAAAGTCTATGGTCGTAGCTTTATAGTTTATTTTAGATAAATTGATAAAGTGCCGATAGGTGGCAAAACACCCGTATGAAGGAGTCATACTATGCTGGTACTTACAAGGAAGTTAGGTGAGAGCATCGCCATCGATGATCACATTAAAATCCGCGTGGTTCAGATTAAAGGAAAGCAAGTCCGCCTGGGCATTGAAGCACCTAAAGATACGAAAATTCACCGTGAAGAAGTATATTTAGCAATCCAGGAACAGAATGAACAGTCAGCGACTGTTAGTTCTGATAAGACACGTTCTGTATCCAAACTATTGAAACCATAATCACCACTATTAGCACTTCTACTGGCCCCTATGCGTCATAACGCCCTTTTTCTTTGATGCGAACTGGATTTAGGTCCAGATTTAAAGAAGGACTAGCCGTACAATTATCTTAAATTGTCTAACATTGTAGGTAGGTCTGTTTGCGGAGGGGT
>JAYTJV010000105.1:0-3068 GCA_043730825.1 Pseudobdellovibrionaceae bacterium | reverse complement strand
AAAAATATCATATTAAAAAAACTAAAAGGTTAACGGTATCGCCATGATTTTTTTAATCACTTTAATATGGCCAATGACTAGTTTTGCACAGATTAAATCCAATCTTTATAAAAAACCTGAAATAGCTAAAATTGAAAATAAAAAGAATGAACTTTCTGTAACACCAAAACAAAGAATATCAAAAAAACACACTGTTTCTTCGGTAGCAGGAAACTTGCCTTCTTATTATCAAAAAAGAAATCATTTTGTAGCTGATGGTAGTCCAATCATTTTACCGACAAAGCCTCAGTCAGTTTTATTAGGTAAATTACCCAGTGGTGAAGTGATAAACGCTTACATTAAAGAAAGCTTGATAGCATTTTCAGAAGTTAAAGCACCTATTCGAGCTATTATTACCTCTGGTCAGTTAAAAGGATCAATTCTATTAGGTGAAGCAACTTTAGAGAAAAATTCAAAACGAATATTAGTTATTTTTAATAAATTAATTTCAAATTCAAATCATCAATCTTGGAATCTTCAAGGTCATGCTTTGGATTATAAAGGAATTCTCGGGATTGAGGGACGGTTAGTGTCGGGTGAAGGCAAGTATTTTGCTGCTGAGTTTTTAGCTTCTGCGGCCGCTGGTTATGCTGACGCAACAATTTCTAGGGAACAAACTCCATACGGTGGCTATGTGGAAAAACCTGGGGCAGATACATTTAGTAAAAAAGCTTTAGCTTCGGCTATGTCTAAAACTGCAGATCGGTTTTCAGAGAAGCTAAAAGCCGTGCCTGAGTATGCGGTATTAGAAGGCCCTTTTGAATTTCAAATATTAATAACCGAACAACCAACACTAAACCAATAAGGGGAAAACATGGAAGAAATGAGAATAGATAAAACATCTGAGAAAAAAGCAACTTTGAAGAAAAAAAATGTACTTAAAAAGCTAGATCTTGAAACAGCTAAGCTTTTGCAGTCGTTGAAAGATAAAGCTAACAAGAAAACTTATGGACGTAAAATCAGGGATAGTGAAATTCTAGCGAAAGCATTAACACTCGTTGACCACATCCATTTAAGCGAACTTCAGCAAGAAACCCTTTCTGAAAAGGATCGTTTACACATGGCCCACGAAAATTTTCAAAAATTGAACGGTAAAATGTCTTTGGATCAGTTTATCGGCAAATTACTCAAGGGTGAAATCGGTAAAATACAATGACACAAGGGTCAACTTTGACCCGAAGGTCATTAAACTGTTAAAAAAAAATATTTAGAGGTGTAAAGTGAAACTAGTAGATACAATGTCAGGACAAAATCCCGACAAGTTCTTTGACAATTTAAAGGGATGGATGAGCCCACAAGAAGTCGCTGATCAGTTTGGTTTTTCGATCTGGACCATTTACAAATGGAAAAATCGAGGCCGACTAGCCGGTGTACCAGATGGGCTCTTTATAAAGTTCAATAGAAAACTCTTCATTCGTAAAGATGTATTACGGGTCTGGATATCTTCACAAAATTCATCGGGATCGATTCCCATGAGTTTCTAAGGAGGTATACATGGCTATAAAAAAAGTCATTCGTGAAAACGGTGACAGCAAATGGGAAGTTCGAATTCATGAAAATGGACGAGGTTCCAAAAGAATCAAAAGAGTATTTGACAAAAAAATAGACGCTGAAAAATTTCTTTTCGATTTTAAAAAAGAAATTGAAGTCAAAGCACAAAATCCATTTAAGGATTGCAGTTTTGAAGATCGTCGTTTTAGTGAAGAAGCAGAGTATTGGCTAAACGATGGAGCGCTTCGATTCTCGAAAGGACATATCATCAGATCTAAGGGTGTGCTTAAAGAGTTTTACCCTAGATTCGGAAATTTGTCTTTAGATAGATTTACTCCCGAATTTTTAAGTCGGTATCAGCAATCTGAAAAAGCAAAAGGGCTTTCTAATTCAACAGTTAATCGAAAAACCGAAATCATTATGGCAATATTAAATTGTTCAGTGAAACATCGTCGAATTCCTTTTAATCCGGCCAAAGGATTTTCAAAACTTCGCAAAGAATCTGCTGAAATGTCTTTTTGGTCTGAAACTGAAGCTCTCACTTTTTTAGTGTCTGTTGGAGAAGCGTATCCATGTCATCATGATAAAAGATGGGTTTATATAGCTTATCTATTAGCGTTGAATGCGGGAATTCGTGCTGGAGAAATCTGGGGTTTAAAGCCGATGGATATTTCTCAGGATGGAAGAAGTCTTTGGATCAGACGGCAATTCAACCGAGTGACTCTTGATTTTGGTCCGACTAAGGGAAAGAAAGCTCGCTATGTGCCTTGTCCAAAAATTGTGTTGGATGAACTAAGGAAATGGATCGGTAAAAATGGCATAAAACCTGACGATACGATTTTTCGAAACGATCAGGGAAAGCCAATTTGTCATGATAATTTTTCAGATCGTCAGTTTGGTAAAGATATTAAAAACTGGGGTGGAAGAAGAATTCGATTTCATGATCTTAGGCATACAGCAACAACATTGATGATTTCACAAGGAATCGATATCAAAACTGTGAAGGAAGTTTGTGGTCACGCAGATATTTCAACTACTATGAACTACGTGCATTTAGTAGCTGGTTCAGTTGAGAAATTGTCTGAGATTTTTGTGATTGCTCCGAAGCAGCAACCTGAAAAGGAGGATACTGAACGCAAACTTGCTATCGTGAAGTAGTGCTTTTTGCGAAGCTCTTGAGTGTTAAAGATTAAAAAGTTTTTGGATTGATTGGGAGTGATTTGTAATAGCTTGGAAAAATGGTTGACCCTCGGTTGACCCTTTTTAGAAAAACTGACGAAATATAATTGAAAACCTGAGGACCCTAGAAACTAAAAAACCCTTGTTTTATCAAGGGTTTAAGTAGAAGAAAAAATTGGTTGCGGGAGCAGGATTTGAACCTACGACCTTCGGGTTATGAGCCCGACGAGCTACCAGACTGCTCCATCCCGCGACATTTGTAAGATCGAATATATATGCATCCAGCAGCGAAAGTCACACTTTATTTTAGAAAATAACCCTGAACTTACGACATATCCCCAGTAAACAACTGCTATATT
>JAYTJV010000104.1:0-28806 GCA_043730825.1 Pseudobdellovibrionaceae bacterium | reverse complement strand
TAAATTCTAAATTCTAAATTCTAAATTCTAAATTCTAAATTCTAAATTCTAAATTCTAAATTCTAAATTCTAAATTCTAAATTCTAAATTCTATTGTTACTTTGAATTCTCGATTTCGTAGTTTCTACTTAATTCCCAAATTTTATTGCCGGTTTTGATATCAATTAGGTTCATTTGAATCACTGCAATCTTGGATGTTTTTTGTTGGGAGCTAAACGCGTCGATTTCTAGATTATACAATCCGGACGCGGTTGCCCTAAATGGAATACTTTCCTCGGGGATATCTTTTTTTAGATCTTGATCGTGATAAGACCACTTAATGTTTCTGATTTGAAAAAAGTATTTTGGAATTTGCCCCTTTTTATTTAACTGATGAAAGTCTCTGCTTACGAAGTGGCTTTGCGACTGCATTTCTATTTGTTGAATTGAAGGTACCGAGTTTTGATAGAAGGATTCAGATAACAATCCAATACCTGTCACCAGCAGTATGAATAAAATCCATTTTGTTAATCTAGACTTTTTTGTTTCCGGTGCTAGCGAACTTTCGCTCAAGCCTGAATTCTTTTTTTGTTTTTCTAGAGTTGTATTAGAATTACCTTTATCCGCCGAAGAGTTTAGCGATTTCACGTTCTTTGATTCTGGACTTTGTTTTTCATTCGACATGACTTTAGCGTGGCGTTCTATTCTGGGATTGTCAGGCGTAAATCGTCCCTCTGTCTAAGCGTTGATCAGCAATGTTCGAGTGTTTCATTATGAGATTGCTTAAACGTTAACAATTTCAATTATTTACAGTGTTTTTTAGATTCGTCGAATTGGTACAGGACTTGGACTTGAGTCAGGTAGAGGTGTTGTCATGAAAACGAATCAGCTTATTCTATTTGCGCAGTCTATTTTAAAATGGACTGCACTTGTAACTAGCGTCTCAATATTTTGGGGCTGCTCCGCTGTTAAGTTTTCGACCAAAGCAAGTTGTGATGGCGCTGCGAATTGCGTAGTTCAAGCCGGCGCAGTTGTTCATGAAGGAACTGAAACTATTACAGGTGGAAAAGTCGATGTTCTCTTTGTGAATGATAACTCGGCCTCAATGTCATTTGAACAAGCGAGACTAGCGCAACGTTTCAATCAATTTATAGCTCAATTTGATCAAAGGTTAATTGATTACCGCATGGCCGTTACAACTACTGATATTTCTTCCGGACAAAATGCCCCTCGTTCAATCAATCAAGGTGGAGCGCTGCAAGATGGAAAACTAATTACATTCTCAAACTCTCAAAAATATTTAGTTCCTGGTTCTGGATCTGCGTCCCAAAAAGAGCAGATGTTTAATCAGGTGATCAATCGTCCAGAAACTCTTTCTTGTGAACAATTTATCATTAACTATCCGGGCAGTCGCGATACTTCAGCTTATTCACAAGCTTATTACAATGCTTGTCCTTCGACTGATGAGAGGGGGATTTTTGCAGCAAATTTAGTTGTGCAAAATAATCCTGATAGTTTAATTCGCCAAGAAGCGGACTTAGCAATTATTTTTCTAGCTGATGAAGATGAGAGAAGCCAAATGTATTGGCATAATATTGCTGGATTTGAATTAGCGAACTTAGATAAATCTGCAACTCTTGTTAGCCAAATTAAAGCTAAGTATCCGCAGAAAACTTTAGGAATTCATGCGTTCATCGTAAAAGATCAAACTTGCTTGAATCAACAAAATGCTCAGACAAATGGTCTTGTTGGTGGAAGTTTTGGTTGGGAATATTATAATGCGACTCAAGCAGGTGCTGGTGTTGCTGGCGATATTTGCGCTAATGATTACACTCAGCAACTTTTAAGCGTGTTCAATAATATTCAAGGTAAGATCGTTGATAAAATTGCTCTGAAGTGCGCGGCTCCTCAACTACAAATTGAAAATATTACGGTCTCATCAAGTGATCCTTCAATTACACATTCGGTTGTTGGTTCAGAGATTCGATTCAATAAAAAATTACCAGTCGGCTCGACAGTTTATTACAAATACAAATGTAATCAAGGTGCTCAATAAATTTCATTCAAAGATAGGCCTGCTAGTTACATTTAATGATGGGCCTGCTAGTTACACTCAAAGGCGCCCGGCGATTGCTTTATAATTGGGGCTTTGTTAATTGCATGCATAGGTATGCGCTCGTTGATTGTGTGCAGCGGAAATTGTTGCTTAAGATCATGCTACCGATTTAATTATTCTCGTTTTGGTACGGTCTAAATTAGGTCTTAATTTATTTCGTGTTTTCACCGATATCTTTGCATGGGAATGCTTGATCGTTATAAAAAAAAAGGTGGCTTTGTTCAATTGCTTCAACTGATTGAGACATCGGGGAAAGCGAAACAAGAACAATTTCTAGGAATCGTTTCTCAGGAAAGTCCTGTTTGGGAAGCTGAGATTCGACGTAAAACTTTAACTCTTGAAAAAATTCTGACTTGGAATCCTGCTTATTTAGCAGAGATATTTTCTCGAATTCAAATTTTAACTTTAGCGTCAGCGTTTCACGGTTCTGAGCAAGCAAAGATTGATTTAGTTTTTAAAGCAATCACTGCAACTGATCAGCGCAAATTTAAAATGACACTGCAGGAAATTAATCCGACTCCGGCTGAGAAGATGACAAGCCAAATGAAAATCTTGAGCGAAACGAGAACTATGATCGCTCAAAATATTATTAAACTTGATAAACTTGATCCAGAGCTTTTAATTCCTGAAAATATCGAAGAACGACTAGCTGAAATAGGATTTAATTCAGTTGTAAGCGCTGCGCCAGTGGTGGCTGAAAAAGAACTTCGATTTGACGGTTTGAAAACTGAAGCTAAGAGTGATTCAAAAAATGAGTCTTCTAAAGAAGAAATTGAATTCTTAAAGAAGAAAGTAAATCAGCTAGTTAATGAAAACAACATGCTCAAACATGAGCTCAGTGTATTTCGTAACAAGCTCGACCAGATTAGAAAAATCGCTTAGGAAACTTTATCCTTTTCAATAAAGAAGCCCAGTTCTGGCTCCTTTGACAATAAACAATGTTTAAAAATTAAAAATTTCGACAAAAGAGTGCCAGCTTTTTAGTTTGCAGGCTTATTCGCCCTGGGAAATATGCAAATGTAAGCTTAAGGGTATTCGCGCTGGTAAACATGCAAATGTAAGCTTAAGAGTATTCGAGCTAATTACCGGATGCCGTACTTTTTTGGTGAAAGTTGAGTATGAAAATTAAAAAATGTTTTTATTTGAGGGACACTGCAAAAGTTGCTGAAGAGTTGATTGGAAAAATTCTTTGTAGGAAGCATCCAAATGGGTCTGTACTAAAATCTGTTATTACGGAAACTGAAGCTTATTTGGGACTCGAAGATCGGGCTTGTCATACATATGGTGGCCGTCGAACAACACGAACTGAAATCATGTGGGGCGAAGCCGGCCGTGCATACATTTACCTCATCTATGGCATGCATTACTGCTTAAACATTGTCACGCGCGCGGTAGGAATACCCGAGGCTGTCCTTATTCGTGGAGCTATTCCTCTACGATCTGCTGCAAGTGTTGAAAAATGGATGCAATTAGAGCCAGATCAAAAAAAATGGAATCGCATGATGTCTGGGCCTGGGCGTCTTTGTAAAGTGCTCAAAATTGACAAAAGTTTGAATGCGGCTTCACTGCAAAGCAGCGATTTGTGGATTGAGGCTGGGCTTAGTGTTCCGTCGAAAGAAATTGTTAAAACTCCTAGAATCGGAATAGATTATACGCTGAATGATCCAGCGGGATCTCATCAGTGGCCCTTGCGATTTCTTTGGAGTCCAGCTGCTGATACAAAAAAATCAAAGGCGATGCAAAATGAAAATATACTCCGACATAACAAAGACGATTGGAAAAACTCCTCTAATCAAAATGCAAAGAATCGGAAAAAATCTACCAGCCGAAATTCTACTCAAACTTGAATTTTTTAATCCGTTGGGATCCGTAAAAGATCGAATCGGATTAAACATGATCGAAAAATCTGAAGCTGCCGGAGTCCTAAAAAAAGGTATGGAAGTTCTAGAGCCTACCAGCGGAAATACTGGAATTGCACTGGCGTTTGTTTGTGCTGCTAAAGAATATCCGCTAACGCTTATTATGCCTGAAACTATGTCGACCGAAAGAAAAACTTTGCTACTTCTTCTTGGAGCGAAAGTCGTTTTAACTCCAGGGCCTTTGGGTATGCGCGGTGCTGTTGGTAAAGCCATTCAAATGAATGAAGAAAATCCTGGTAAGTATTTTTATACTCGCCAATTCGAGAATGAGTTTAATCCACAAATCCACAAAGAAACAACAGGTCCCGAAATCTGGGAAGATACCGATGGCAAAGTTGATATAATCGTCAGTGGAGTTGGAACTGGCGGAACCATTACCGGTGTTGGTGAATTTTTAAAAAGTAAGAATCCGACAATTAAGATAATTGCGGTTGAACCGACGGAATCTCCGGTATTATCTGGTGGAAAGCCAGGGCCGCATAAAATACAAGGAATCGGAGCAGGATTTGTTCCTAAAGTTATCAAAAGAGAATTACTTGATGAAGTTATAAAAATATCGACTGACGAATCGATGAAGATGGCTCGGGAACTTATAAAATTAGAAGGAATTCCAGTGGGGATATCATCTGGGACTGTGGTTGCTGCTGCTTTGCAAATTGCGGCTCGACCGGAGAATAAGGGGAAAGTTATTGTTACGATTATTCCAAGTTATACCGAGCGATACTTATCAACTTTGTTAGCTGAAGAAGAGCGTAAGCAAGTTCAAGAACTTGCTGTTTCACCGGTGGAAGATAAATGGGTTCAAAGAGTAGATGAATTGTTCAAAACTAAAGTCTAAAGTCTAAAAATGAAAATTGTAGCGTTTGTTCTTTACATTACTCTAACAGGATTCAGTTTCAACCTTCAGTCGCAAACATTCCATGCAGCTGAAACAGCAAAGTCTAGCGTTAGTGATGAAATATCTAAAGATAACGAAAAAAATGGCTTAAGTAAAAAGAAGTCTATAGACGGCAAGAAGAAGTCTGTAGATGACGAGAAGAAGTCTGTAGATGACGAGAAAAATGGCGTAAGTAAGGCGAAAATTAAAGACACACTAAATGGCAGCATAAGAAACAAGAGGCCTGTAGACGCTGTTCAATATGATGTAATTTTTAAAAAAACGCGTGAAGTATTAAAGCAAAGTAACAAAAAAGATCAGGTTCGGATTTCCAAAAATGTTTCGGAGTCGGTATTAATTGAATACTTGTATCAAAATCCAGAAAAAATTAATGCAGACCGAAAAGAGCTATTGGCAATTGTTCGCAAAGAATCGAAAGTCCAAACAGATCCTACAAAACATTTAAGACTTATTCCACCTGCGGGATTGCCAGGCTATTCAGATTTAAAAATTTTCGTTTCGCATCCTTATTACATGGGAGACCAATTAGTAAAAGAGTCAAATTTAGTTAAAGAGTGGATACACTTCTTAAATCAAGCTGAGACCAGAATCATGCTTAATGTATTTGATTTTGATTTAATGGAAGTGGCAATTGCATTAGTTGTTAAAGCCAAAGCAGGAGTCGCTGTGACGATTGGAATTGATAATGAAACAATCGAAGAGAGACCTGAAGTTTCAAAAATCTATCAATACTTAAAAAAGAACGGTGTTAATGCAGTTGCAGTAAACTCTGTGAACTTAAACCATCAAAAAATGGCGATCATCGATTGGGACCAACCAGCTAAAGCGAAAGTTTTATTCTCTTCTGGAAACCTAACTCAGTCATGCTTGGGTTTTGAGGGGGATTTAAAAGAAATACCAAAGGAACTGCGGCCAGAGCGTTCAGTTCCTAATGCGAATCATATTTTGACCATGAACTCGTGGCTTATCGCAAACCTTGCTCATAATGAATTAACTAAGACTATGGATGAAAAATATAAGTATCGGGGAGCTCAGTATCCTGTGTTGGGATCTTATCAAATCACGGGGCCTGGCGTGGATCCACAGACTTTTGAAGCTTATCCTGAAAACTCGGTCATTATTTCGTTTTCCCCGGGTGGAGGAAATCGAAACATTAACCGCAATATAATCGGACATTTTATTAAGTCATCAAACGGGCCGATTCGAATGATCCAGTTTGCATTTTCTTCTGAGGATGTTACGGAAGCTTTGTTGGAGAAAGCTCAGCATCAAGGTGAAAAGTTTAATTTTCTTTCTGTCGGTGATACTCCATTTGCTATGCAGAATTGGTCGCAGTTTTTGAAATTATCTGGATTGAAAAGAGTGAAAAATAAGGATCGAGAAGATGAATTTATTCAGCTTGATGATCTCCCTTTTCAAGATGTTTTAGGGAAAACAACTTATACAAAGCTAAGATCGAAAATCCGAATTGCCCCGCCATATTACTCGAATGGAAAAGTGAAAATAAACGGGAAATTTTATCCCGTTTCAGCCAAAATCCATCACAAAGTTTTATCAGCTGGGCCATTTTCTGTTTTAGGTACCTCATTTAACTTTAGTAAAAATGCCCAAAAAAATAACGAGCAGATTTTAGTTTTTAAAAACAAAGAGCTCGCAATGACTGTAGATGGCATGACGAAATGGTTGGCAGACAAAAGCATTCGGTCAGTATTCGAGGAGGCGGGCAGAAGAAACAGTCGAGTAAAAAAGCCTGAACATTTGTTGCATACATTTAATGTTACAACTGCCATTGATGAAGAAACAACTGGGGATAGCCAAGAGTCAAAGCAAGCCCAACCCTAAACTATAGGATTCATCTTCTTAAAATATAGTGGCGGCAAGAATGCCAAAAGAATCATGACTGAGTAGCCATAAGGCATCGTTCGAGCACCAGGCTGGGGTTGGAGCTCTTGATAGGGTACCCTGGCCTTCATGTGATGGTGAGAGTGCAGTCCTAAGTTAAAAAGAACTGCGTTTGTTACAAAAGCTTCTGTGTCCCAGGAGTGATGAATATTAACGGGCTCGTAAAGGCCATTTTCTTTTTTTGTGCGTCTTAAGCCGTAATGCTCGATGTAGTCGACTGAAAGTAACAAGAGAATTGCAACAATGCTTTGGCCCCACCAAAAGGCAACCAATTCTGGGTTTATTTCATATAGTAGGTAAGTGAGTAAGATTGAGATAACAGTATAATTTACGATTCGATTCCTGAATAAAGAAAGTTTCTTATTTTCGATTCTTCTTCTTTCAAATTTAAAAGAATTCCAGAGACCTCCAAAATAATCAGCTAACCAGAAAGAATAAAGCCACTGGTTCTGAGTGGCGGACGCATGATCTTCTGATGTTCCAACTGTCTTGTGATGTCCGAAGACATGTTCAACTCCCTAATGGCCGAAGTTCACGAGAAGCAAATTCCAAACTCCTAAAGCCCGTTGCCAAGCTCCTTTTCTGTGGATAAGCTCGTGAGCGATCGTAATTCCTAAGCCACCTGTAATTGAACCCACACTTAAAATAATTCCCCATTTTTCAGAAGTTAACGTGGCCTCTAAATATTTGTCTCCGCTCCAAATTACTAAAGTTGTTAGTACAAAAGGTGAAGCATAGAGCAGGACTTCGGAGAACAAATTTGATTCTGGCTTTCTGATCAATTTAAAGTTCGGGAATAAGAATTCAATCAAAGGCAATACGAGAAAAATAATACACACGCCAGTCCAACTAAAAATTGAGCCTAAATAAATTCCTGAAGCTGAAATTGCTATGAATGTGTATGACCCTGAAAAAACATAATTCAGAGACTTATTACTCGACATAATCTAAATCTTTATGGAAAGTCTCGTCGATAAAATAAAGTCCTATAAAAGAAAGTGCGAGAGTCATAAGTCCAGTCAGTAAACCTGCATTTAAAAGTCCCATGGTAGGTTTAAGTGACGTAAACAGAAGTGATATTAGAACGAGGGATCCTCTGACAAAATTGGGTGTGCTAGTTGCGACAGTCGCCCGCAGATTGGTGCCGAATTGTTCCGCGGCAACCGTTACAAATAAAACCCAGTAGCCAACGCAGAATCCAAGAATAAATGTCATAAAGTAAAACTGATCAGCTGTTAAACCTCTCAGCTGGAAGAAAGTGATAACAGCTAAAGTTGTCGCAATTAAAAATGCTAAAATAACTTTTTTGCGGCTTTTTAGTTTTTGACTGATAAGTCCAGCAATTACATCGCCAACTACCAATCCTGCATAGGA
This sequence comes from Pseudobdellovibrionaceae bacterium, assembly GCA_043730825.1. Classification (GTDB taxonomy): domain Bacteria; phylum Bdellovibrionota; class Bdellovibrionia; order Bdellovibrionales; family Bdellovibrionaceae. The sequence continues at coordinate 20,618 of JAYTJV010000104.1, read as the reverse complement.
AAAGAAAACGGATTTGCCTGCTTCTACTGGCTCGATTCCGAGTAATGCTTTTGAAAATTCAGGGGAAAGCGTAATGATTATTCCGACTACGTACCACAAAGGGGCGCCGATAAGAATTCCATTTACAAACCGTCTCAGTTTTGAGGGAGTCTTAAAAAGACTAAGGAAATCCCCTCGTTTAACGGGAATTGCCGATTTTTTAATAGATTCAAATAAACCGGATTCTAAAACACCTACGCGAAGTAACAATAAAAGAAGGCCCATGCCGCCGCCGATGAAATAAGCGACTCTCCAGTCGAAGATGGAGGCCATCCACCAAGCTAAGAGAGCTCCAGAGATTCCTACTGCAGAGATGATGGTAGTACCGTAACCGCGTTTTTCTTTTGGCATCATTTCAGCCACAAGAGTAATGCCTGCGCCTAATTCCCCGGCTAGGCCAATGCCCGCAACAAATCTGAGAACTGCGTATTGTTCTATTGTCTGCACAAAACCGTTTAATATATTGGCAACGCTATATAGGAAGATAGAACCAAAAAGAACTGAAAGTCTGCCTTTTCGATCACCTAAAATTCCGAAGAGAATTCCTCCGATTAGCATTCCTGCCATTTGAAGATTCAATAGAAGGAGACCCTGAGAGGTAATCATGGCGTCATCTAAGCCTAATGATTTTAAGCTCGGAACTCTGACAATACTAAAAAGAATGAGGTCATAGATATCGACAAAATAACCGAGTGCTGCCACGAGGATGGCAAAGTAAATTTTTTTATTCATAGAGATATTTTTTTATGAAAAAAGCAAGAAGACAAGATAAACTTGTCTTCTTGCAAAAAATTAGATTGTCTAATTGAAATTGGACCTAGCCGAGAATCTGTCCCACCGAATTTGATTCACGTTGGCGTTTTCCACGTCTCTCGTCTACAAAATCCATTACCAGTACGGACAAAGCCTGAACAATTGGCGAAAGTTCCACAGCTGGATCTGACTTCATTTGGAGAGATGATTCTTCCTTTACAGAATTATCAAGACCCCAAAATGATTTTCTAAAAAAAAGGCAGATTGCCGTCAATGATCCGATTATTATCGCTAAGCCTACAGCTGATACTGAAGTTATACCCAACGAGTGTTGAAGTTCTGTCGTTCGCTGGAGGTCGGACATTATCATATTCAAAGCTGAACCAATAACGATTAAGCCTAAGATACTAAATACCAAAACCATACTTACGATTCTAACCTTGTTCATTATACTGGCGGCAATCCACCGATATGATCCACTTTTATTCATGGCCAGATCTGCGAAAACTAGAAACAGATTTTTCATTTAAATTAGTGCTTTCTAGAAATCATAGATCCAAGAAGGTAACCAATTACTGCTGCGCCACCGATAAAGTAGAATGGATTTTGACGTACTACTTTTTCAGTCTGTTCGTAAAATACTGCTGCACGGTCCATAGCTTCATCTTTCAGATGAGTTAATTGATCTACAGTGTTTGGATCAATATTCGCTAGGCCTGAATTTACTGCAGCTTTTGCTTTATCAACAGTTGAATTCATTGAATTTCCAGCAGTATTGATAGAAGAATTGTTTAGATTAGCCATTATTTAGCTCCTTTTTCAAGTTGAGTGCTCGTTTACTTACACGACTTTAAAGCAACTCTAAGACCAAGTTGAAAACCAAAATAAGGGCAGCTCACAAAGTTGGATTGGAAAAATTGGATCCTAAAGGGACTTTTTGGGAATTTTGAGAAAACACAGTATTCTGATTCTGGCAGAACACATAAACTTCATAAGCCCATACACTGCCAATTGTTGTATGATGTTGTAGCGCAATTTCTAAATAGGAGGATCGAATGTCTGACATATTAGGTTATCTTTCATCGCTTTTTGTTACTTTTGGTATGGGCTTTGGTTTTTTAGTAGGTGGACTTATCTTTGCGTTTCTTTTGGTTTACGCTGCCTTGCTGCTTTTTGGTAAAACTCGACGCAGCATTCAAGAAGATAAGCCAAGAGCTCACACTGCTAATCGAACTCAATTAGACCGTTTAATTCCTGTTCGACAGTCGCAAGGCAGACCGAATCCTGCAGGCAACCATAGGGAATAGTCTACTTTGCGATATCCCGAGAGGTATTTTTCGTTTACCCACTAGAACAGACTCTTGCTTAAATGGAGCGGAATGGGGATACTCGCTTTGATTTAATTTTAGAGTCTGTGAGCCTAAATGAACTTAGTCGTAAAAAAATATGGTGGCACTTCTGTCGGCACACTTGAGCGTATCGAAAGTGTCGCATCTCGTTTAGTTGAAGACATTAAAAGAGGCGAAACTCCAATTGTGGTTGTCTCTGCTATGTCTGGAGAAACAAATCGATTAGTCGCGATGGCAGAAAAGTTGGATCCTGATTACCGAGGGCTAGCGTACGATATGCTTGTGGCCTCTGGTGAACAAGTTTCGGTAGCGCTTCTAGCTATAGCGCTACAAAAAAAAGGTTTAAAACCGCAGCCGCTTTTGGCCTATCAATTAGGCATTCAAACAGACAAAATTTATTCTAAAGCACGAATCCAAAAAATTGATGGCGATAAGCTACTTAAATATTGCGAAAATGGGTTTGTACCGATAGTCGCTGGTTTCCAAGGTGTCGATGAAGATGATAATATTACGACCCTGGGCAGGGGAGGGTCAGATACCACAGCTGTCGCATTAGCTGCGGCCATCAAAGCCCGTGATTGCGAGATTTATACAGACGTAGCCGCCGTCTGCACTGGAGACCCTCGACTTATTCCGAACGCAAAAGAGTTATACAAGGTCTCGTTTGAGGAAATGATGGAAATGGCTGCCTTGGGCAGCAAAGTGCTTCATATCCGATGTGTTGAGATAGCCGCTAAATATGGAATTCGAATACACTTGCGCTCGACATTTGAGTCACGCGAAGGAACCTGGATTGTGCCTGAAGGAGAAATTATGGAAAACCCACTTGTAACGGCCGTTACTCACGATGCAAACACTTTCGTTTTTACACTCTACCCAACTCCTGAAGGTACTCATTTCTTAGCAGAGCTTTTTAAAAAATTAGCTGAACGTGGAGTCATCGTCGACATCATTACTCAAAGTCAGACAGAAAAAGGTCAGCGATTGGCTTTTTCAGTCACAAAGGAAGATGTACCGTTAGCTAGGCAGGTTCTGAAAGAAATTTTGCCAGCGTCGGTCAGTGTAGAAACAATGGCTGAAATGGCTAAAATTTCGGTGGTTGGCTTAGGAATGAGGAATCATCCAGGTGTTGCTGCTGTATTTTTTCAAACTTTAGCTGAAGAAAATATTCCAGTGCTACTTGTGACGACTTCTGAAATTAAAATAAGTGCGGTCATTTCTAATGAGCATCTTAAACAAGCGGCCCAAAAATTAGCGAATGCCTTTTCGCTTGTTAATGCATAACTATTTTTAGTTTATCCCTGAACTTTCCGGTATCGGTGGAATTGAGCTAGGATCCATATTTAATTTTTTTTGTCTTGCGACTAGTGCGGCTGCGCAAATAGCTTCGGCAAGATTAGTGCTTACAGCTGCTCCGCAAAATTCGAAATCACCTTGGTTCAAATATTCTAAAAAAAGCATCAGGACTTGGACAACCATCCCTTGATCCCTTGAAGGCAAACCACTGATTGTTTTAGGTACCCGGCACGAGTCTGGCTAAAATTCCATTATCCGTGGAAATATAGAGATTCCCATCGAGACCTGTTCTAACATTTCTAATTCGGTACTCTTTATCTTTTAGTAAAACTTCTTGATGAGTTACTTTGTTTTGCGCGTCTAAAACAATGCGCCTGAGATGAGTGCCGCTTAAATTTCCGAGAAAGATATTTCCTTTCCACTTTGGAAACGAGTCACCAGAATAAACTGCCATGCCGGAGGGAGAAATTGAAGGAACCCAATAAGCTGCGGGTTCTTCGATACCCACTTTTTTCGAACCTTCGCCGATTTTGGGGCCATAGTATTCGCGTCCATAGGACACAACAGGCCAGCCATAGTTTGAGCCTGGCTTGATGAGGTTAAGTTCATCGCCGCCCCGTGGGCCCATTTCTGCGGCCCAAAGAGTGCCGGTCTTATAGTCGTACGCCAATCCTTGGGGATTGCGGTGGCCGTAACTAAAAATTTCAGGTTTAGCTTTTTCATTTTTTACAAATGGATTGTCTGTTGGAACGGTTCCGTCTTCTTTAAGTCTAAGTACCTTGCCGTTATGAAACTCGAGCTGTTGGGATTTGTCTCTGACATTTCTTTCTCCCAGACTTATAAAAATAAAGCCCTTACCATCGAATTCGATTCGAGATCCAAAATGCATTCCGCCAACGTCCAAATTATTTCCAACAAATATTTTCTTTAAATCAGTTAGGGCATTATTTTTTAAAGTGGCTATTGCAACTACTGTTGAGCCTTCTTTTCCTTGGAGTTCTGAATAACTTAAATAAATTCTATTCTTTATTTTAGGATGAACTCTAACGTCAAGTAGGCCACCCTGACCTTCGGCCCAAACTTTTGGAGATCCCATAATAACTGTTACAGATTTAGTAGTGGAATCAAAAACTTTAAGTGCACCATTTCGATGGGTGAAAATTATTTTTTGATCTGGAAGGAAATCAAATCCCCAGATTACAGAATCTTCCGTAAGTAAGTTTTCGAATTTGAAATCGTGTGCTTCAGATTTCTCTAATGATGAAGCAGCAGGTTTTGCAAAACTTAAGAATGAAAAATGCAAAGCAAATAAGAAAAGAAATAGGTTCTTCATGGAAACTCCAATCGATTAGATAAGGTTAATCGTATCGAATTCTGCCTCTAAGTAACTATTTGTTATTCTGAATTCTACCAGAAACCGCAGCATGTCATTTAAAACGAAGAGCCCGGGCTTTTTAAGAACTCAATTTCTTCGGGCGTTGACTGGCGATTGAGAATTTTATTTCGATGTGGATAACGCCCAAAGTGCTCGATTATATTTTTATGCTTTAATTCGTAATCTAAGTTGAATTCCAAACCGGGTAGGCTGAAGAGCTTTACGGCCTGTTCATGAATAAGGAGGGACTCACTGTGCATGTAAGGCATGTATAGGAAGCTGCGCTGCTTAGCTTCGAGATGCTGATCAATGCCATGAAGAACAGCCTCTTGAGCTAGCACTAAGGCGGTCGGATCAGCTGCGAAGCTTAGCGGTCTGTCTCGGTAGATATTTCTTGAAAACTGATCAAGAACAATAATTTCAGCCAGACGGCCAAGTGGATCGGACCGCCAAGAAAATAATTCACTCGACTTAGCTTTTTCAAGAAGCTGAGAAAATTTCTGTTCGATGAGTCGATCGACATTTAATTTTTTTTTAAAATGATCTTCTGGCTTAAGCTCTTTGAACCAGAAGTCTATGACATGGCTAAAGTGAAGCATGGGTGTGAACCTCTAAGAACCAGTTTGTTAAGGACTTAAGTAGCACAATAGTCATGATTAGTTTATTTGGCTACTGGTTTGATATTCAAAATATCTGTAATTGCCCACACATAAACGCCGTTTGTCCAGAGGAAGCCGTCTTGAGTAGGATATTTGTCGCCACTTTCACTGGGAACTCCACTTTGAACAGCATCTATTTTTTCTATTGTTTTACCAGTTTCATGAAAAATAATGTCAACCGTGCTAACCCATTTTTCAGCTAAACGAATCGCATCAGGGACGAAGGCGTATTTCTTTAATCCACTTATCGCAAAGAAGTGATGAGGTGCCCAGCCATATGGTGCATCCCATTGTTTTCCAGAATTTTCAGCTGACGACATGAGTCCGCCTTTTTTTTCTAGAACGGCAAGCTGGTTGCGAACTCCATGCGCCTGCTGAGGGCTCGCAAGTCCGACATATAGTGGAATGAAAATATCGGCCGTCACAAGACTAGAAAATGTTTTGGTACGGAAATTATAATCTCTGTAAGTTTGGGTCTTTGAATCCCAAAGGTATTTGTTGATAGAAACTTTTCGCCTTTGAGCAGCAGCTTCAAATGCTAGAGAATCGGTTTCTTTTCCCGCGAGCTTTGCCATCCAACTTAAATTTTGTTCAACTTGAAATAAGAGGGAATTTAGCATCACACTTTCATATTGAGTTGCTTCCCCGTCAAATGCAGCGGTAAAGTCTTTTCCGCTTTCAGCTTCTGCCCTGACATCGCGAAAAGTTTTTGCAATTTCATTTTCCTTGTCGCTTGAGTGGCGCTCAGGTCTTGGAGTGTTTTGAGAATCAAAAAAATGATTCAAGCCCGTTTCTTTGCGATATCGGGTTTTTTCGTTCATCCAAAACGTTTCGTAGTCATTTTTTATGAGAGGATAAGCGTCCTCAGAAACCCATCTTCGTGTCTTAGGATCAAGACCACCATTTTCTATTTTATAGGCTACGTATATGCGAAGCATTTCAGAAATAAGTGGAGGCTGAGATCGAGATAAGTAATAGTCCCTTGTTCCATTTGGAATAAGTCCATAATTTTTTAATAGAAAAAGAAAATTCTCAATTTGGCCACGAACAAGTTTTTCCCGACCAGTCTTTAGGAGTGCTGGAAAGGCGAACATTGAATCCCAATAATAACCTTCTTGGAATCTTGCGCCGGGAATTAAGATTGGGTGGGGCAGCGGAATTAATGAAGAAGTAGTTTTTTCTGGAGTTTTTCGCACCAACAGGTTCCACATTCTTTCAATATGTTCAAATGTTGCTTTATGTTGAGAGTTATCAATCGTCCACGCTGGTTTGACTTCAGGCATATTGGTTGGCAACAGTTCATCTCTATTTTCGTATACCGACTCGATTAAGAAGCTTACTCGCTTCTTTTCATCTGAAATTGTTTTCGCCTTTGCAAAGATTGCTAATTTTTGGCTATCAGACAAATCGCGGACGCTTAAATCAGCTAGCACTTTAAAATCGTCATAAAGCTTTAACTCGCGAGCGCGATCAACTAATGGGTCTTGTAAGGCCCTAGAAGGACTTGTGTGAATATCGACAAGGCGCGGGTAAGTGATAGTCGTTGCTGCAGAGATCTTTAACTGGGAAGCACAAAGATTAGCTGAAGCATGCGCCTGTAAGCCAAAAAGAAGAGAAAAGACTAAGTTTAAAAAGCTATGTCTCAAATTGAGACGACCTCTGCATGCATTCATATAGAAGAATACAGCAATTAACATTCCGAATAAGCGCTGATGTATTTCAATTAATCACGATTTGAAAGCAAAAAAAAAGACGACTGCCGGTTTTTGGCAATCGTCTGTTCTACTTAAATTCATTTGATGATCGTGATCGTCTTTTTTAGGAGTTAATTCTTTTTCGCTTGAGATTGTGAATTTCCTTTACGAGTATCGGTATAATCCACAAAACTAACGGTTACTTTCATTTTGAGCCCTCGATTTGCACGGATGGCATACGGGTCGTTGATTTTCAAGACCTCTTCGGAAAGTGTCAAAGTTGTGTTTCCTTCCAAGTCTTTGGCAAAGATCACATCACCCGGTCTAGCTTCAATTCCATTCAAATAAACTTTTGTATTTGATAAATCAATTAGTCCAGAAAATGACATGGGTTCTAAACGTAAATGCTTCCTAAAATTTTCATTATAAAAGCTAAAACGAATCTTTGATCCTGGCTTAGGGACTGAATTGAAAGTCACATCTGTATTTTGAGCTTGGTATTCGGACTTACTAAGTTCTGTATCGCCAACAAATACCTGTACTGAATCTGCCTGCAATGCTTCTTCAGAAACTTTCCAATTTCGTTTGTATTCAGGTCGACCATTTGGGATCGAACTTAAAGTTGTTCCAACGGTAACTTCGCCTAGCGCTGGATTTTGTACTGCTACTTTTACGTCGCGTTTATCAAGATTCAAACTTGGGTTAAGTCCTGGAACCTGATCCACGACATAAGTTAACTTATAGTTAGTATTGAGTCGGTCTAAAATTCGCTGCAAGATTGAAGTTAATGAGATTTCTCCCTTTAACACCTTATCAAAATCAAAATGTTCACCGCCGCTTGACTGAACAATACCGGGTTCTCCTTGAAACGGAGTATTGTACCCATCCCATACAAGTGCTTGTCCTTTGTGAGTATGCTGAGTTCTTGTGACAGCAAAAACTTTCATTTGAGCTGCTGCGATAGCGTCAGTAACTTGCTTCATTGTAGGGGCTTTGTCGCCAATAGTCCCCTGGTTTCCAGCTGAATATAAGAATCCCCAGTCAGTTACGAGAATCACAAATCTTTGTGAGTCCGCTCCCCATGGCGCTTTCGAAACATCGACTAAGGCACCCATTGGATTTTCATCCAAATCTGGCCAACCTGGATCTTTACCATTTCCTCTGAAAGCGTGAAGTTGAGCAAGCTCTGATAGCAATTCTTTTACTTGCGCTTCCGTTGACTTATCTTTTGGATTATTATCAAAGAAGCGGCTACATTTTTTAACTGTGTAGTCGCCGAAAGTGGCAATACACATTCGAGTATGATAACCATTCGCTCTGGAGCTTTTGATAAACTCTGCAAGACGTTTTTTTGCGGTTTCAATTAACTCAACCATTGTGCCCGTGATATCAACTAAGAAGACAATATCGGCGACTTGGTTAATTCGTTCTGTTTGCGCAGATAGTTTAAACGGAGTTACCGGGACGCCATTTTCTTCGACGCGCAAGTCGGACTCGCTTACTGAACCAACGGATTTACCATCTTTCAAAACTTGGAAAAGAACAGACACTGTATTTTCGTCGTAACTTTGCTGTTGAACCGTCACTTCCGAAGGAGAGAATTCAAAACTTTTCTCGAAAGTATTGTTCTTAGATGGGTAAACCACAAGATCATCACTTTTCGGCGAGCAGCCGATCATGAGTCCAATTAAGGCTACACTGATTGTCACATTTAAGGTTTTCACATTTTCCTCCGGATGCCTTTTAAGCAGCTTTTGGCTGCGACATCATATTTGTCCAACTCGTCAATCCAAGGTTGGCCGTCATCCATAAAAATTAGCTGATCATCGTTTGTTTTCTTAAATTTACTCAATTTATAGCTCTCGTCCTTAAGACCCATGTCCGTATGGATACGTTGAATTGCTTCAACTTCAATAAGATTTAACTTCTGAACAATCTTAGCACTAGCTGCATTTTCTTCTGTCGCTAGAACTTGAATTCTATTTTGAAGTTTTGTTGAGCTCTCGATCTTAAGTTGGGTGAACTTGTCCCTGTAAACGGATGAAGACGTATCAGACAATACTGATAAAGCCGCTTGAGATAGTTTTAAATTAAGAAGCTGTTTTTGAACTTCCAAATCGCGATAAAATAACAGCGGAAGTTTTGTTAAAAGTTCTCCGAAGTCTTCATATTTGAGAGGAAACTTCGAAGTTTGTTTTACAACTTGTCTGAGAGCATCGTTTGCACCAGTACTGCTTAAGTTTTGAATTTCAATAATGCGAGTCTTATGTTTTTCTTTAAACATCTTATGAGTCGTAAGAATTCCTTCGTAGTTGCAAATTCTTAATTGAGCTAAGGATTGAAGAAAGTAAGCTTCAGTGCCAATAGCTCCAACGAACTGCGGACTTAACAGAGTTTTAGTTTGAGCTAAAGTTTTTTCGAAATTTTCGCGACGAAAGTGACTCCAGCCACGCTCCTCGACTGCTTCGAGCCAAACGTCAGAACCTTTTGGTATTTGGTTATAAATTTTTTCAGCACCTGCATAGTTACCTTTTGAAAAAAGGTCGCGAGCCTGGCGAATTTTATTCTTATTTTCACAATCAACACATTTTGGAACTGCTCGAGTCTCGAGCTTTTGTAGATCAGTGAGTTGATTTAGTTTCTGAACATTATTCTTCGACACTGCGGCTGCAAAAGATTGCTTCCAATCTTCGACCGAAAATCGATCAGAAGCTTGAGCAGAAAGGTTCACAGTGAAAGTGAAGAGAATTAAGGAGATCATAAAATCCAACCCATTCCAACGTTGACCATTCCCGTATCAAGAGTCCGGCTTCCAGTAATTGGCTTATCTTTATATGTTTGGTATTTAGCTTCAGCTCTTAATGAAAGATGTTTTGATAACCAAGCGCCAACGCCAAGTCCTGCTGATAAAATAGGAGTTTCTCCACTTGAAAGTTTAATTTGGCCAGCGCCAGCGATTAAGTACATGTCAAACTGCGTAATTCCTAAATCAAGAAAGCTAGTTTTTCCATAAATCGGGTACCAGTTTAAAACAGCCATTGTTGAGCTCAATGGAAGGTCTACATCGACAACGTAAGCAGGCGTGCCACCTCCATTTACGCTTTGACGGTAAATATCATACATTCGCTTTCCTTCAGGAGTTAAGCTACTTGTAAGATCGGCATAATGGACTCCTAAAGACCAACGGGGAGTGATATGATAGTTAGCCGCAAAACCCATACTTTGCGTTTTAATATAAGAATCGCCACCAACAAAACCACCGTAAGATAAAGCGAATTCTAATTTGTTTCGACGATCTACTATCCGATCCTGTACGATTCGCGTTTTTGTTTGTGACCGTAAACTTTGGGCCATCTTTAGAAGATCTTCGTTTCCACCAAGTGTATCGACATCCGAAGATACGTTAATCTGCGAAGTTTTCGGTTTTCTAACTTGAGCACCAAAACTTTTTTCGGTCGAAGTCAGAAGGAGAACAATTGAAAATAAAAGACTTAATGATTTCATGATTATTTCCCTTTTTTATACCGAATAAGAATTTGAGCCAAAGTAGCTGGAGTTGTAACACCCTGACCGTTAGTGACTTTAAATGTGGCTCTAACACGAGTTCCTGTTGCTTTTGTCATAAGTGAACCATCTGGGGCTAACTGTGGTTGTACTGCTTTATCTTTCACATCAAATAGTAGAGAAAACTTCCATTGAAAGTTTCCAAGGTATTCAGGCTCAGTATGCTCTGGGTCCGAAGTTACGTAACGAGCACCATCAAGTTCTAAAAACTTATTGCCCTTTGTTTGTTTGATACCATCGTAAGTAGCAGCAATAGTTGGTTTTGGAGTAGTCTCGTCAGAACCTGGAATAGTTGCAGTAACTGTGAATGCAACTGGCTCTTGACCCTCTGTCACTTCTGTTGGCAAATTCAAAATTTTCAAACTACCAATTGCTTCAACATCTTCGGCAGTTTCTTTTCGAGAAACTACTGTTGGATTTTGAGGCACCACTTCGTTGGGTCTTTTACCCTGTTCACGAATCGTTTTAAGATCCGATCCAATAGGATTTTTCTTATAACCATCTCCACAACCTGCAGCTATAAGAGTCGTTAAAATTATTAAAATAGCATTTTTCATACAAAGCTCCTTTTTAACGGCTACTTACGCGCATTAATTCAAATGGATACAATACATCTACATTTACGTTTCCAACTGGGCGAGGGAACTGCCAAGTCTTCATTTTACTCAACATACAGTTTTCAACTGTCTTTGAAGCAAGTGAAGATTGAGCAACTTGAGCGGTATTGATCCGTCCATTTGGACCAATAATAAAGCTGACTGCAACTCGGCCACCGATATTCGGCTGAGATTGCAATCCTCTTTCATAACAATAAACAATTTGTCCGCGGTTTCTATTAATCACAGCAATAATTTGGTCACGATCTAAGCCACCTTCTACGGTTGCCTCATCATCTAATGGAAGACTAACAGCGGAAGTTCCGCCAACGATGGCGATCTTTCCGTATCCTGCTTTTCCACCACCTGATCCACGTGTTCCGTAACCACCAGCACTAGTTGCTTTGCCACCAGAACCAGCGCTTCCGGCGATAAGACCAGATCCTGGAATAAATCCTTTAATTCCGCCACGACCAGCACTTCCGATACCGCCACCACCATTACCAGTGCCAGCAGAGCGAATGTTCTTCATTGAATTCATATCAAGGCCTTCAGCGTCTTTAGCGCCGGTCTTCAAACCACCAAGAGCGGCGAGTGCGCCAACTCTTTGGATATCAACCGCTTTAGCAGTTCTAGTTTTATAGGCTTTAACTGGAGATTTCTTTTGAACAACTTTTTTGAAAATCTTTTTAGTCGGTTTAATTTTAGTCTCAGACATTTTAACAGTTTGAACGGGAGGCTTTGGCTTTGGAGCTTCCGGTTGAGGTAAAACGATTGTTACTAATTGCTCTTCTTTTTCTTTACTGAAGAAAGTGGTCCAAGCCCAACCAGCCATAATAAGAAGAAAAACAGCTGCAACGTGCGCAATCGTAGTTTTCTTTAATAGTAGCTTTAAGTTTTCTTCATCTTGTTGTTCAGGAAGTTCGTAAGAAGGGCTATTAACAGCAGAATCAGAAAGAGGTCGGATCGTACCTAAGTTTTTTAAAATCATACCATCAACTGGCATTTTCTTAATTTCGATCGTTTGAAGTAATTTGTAACTAACCTTATCTGCATCAAGTTTTGTCAATGTAGCATAAGCTTCAACACGTCGAGTGTCGTTGATGTATACCAAGTTCAGGAATTCAGAATTGGCCGCAAAAGTACGAACCTTTTGGCCTAAGCTGTTTTCAAGAATCAAAAGTTTTGTTGCACCCATAATAACTAATCCTTAGTTTCTAGTTTCTTTGATCATCTTTTTTTACGCGGTCTTCGAAATGTTTTCGACCACCTAAAAGATCATCAAGATACTTATCGTTTTCTACCGTTGCACTTGTTCCAAGAGATGTTTGGTATTTTCCCCGTAATGTAGAGCCATCAAATTTAAATGATGTCCCCAGTTTCGCAGAAGTATTCCCCTTTTTCTTTGTCCCAGTTTCAGTAGCAGAAGCTACAGATATACATAGCAAAAGAGAGACCATTAGAATTGAATTTTTCACAGGCTCTTTTCCTTCTGTAAATGGTTTAAACGTGCACCCAAGTAAGCAGGCATCAGAGGATGGCCCATTTTCGTCTCGAGTTTTTTCAAATTTTCAATTTGCTTAGCGTCTTCAGGATTTTCAGATACAGATCTTCGCGCCGAAGCAAGTTCCTTCGGAGATATTGAAGAGGCTGAAAGCGCAGTTTGTAAGTTGTATTTCAATGGACCATCGCCAGAAACCTGAGAAAGTAAAGTCACCTGACGTGACATCAACTTTTGAATTTCAGGTCTTGCTTGAGTATAGTCATTTATTAATTCGACTAATGCATTTGATTGAGCCCAAATCTCTTGTCGTTTTTGTTCTGCCAAACTTGCCTTTGTCATATAAGGTCTAATTTTTGAATCTAGGATTCTTGTATATTGAGCTTCTTGCACAATAGTTAAGCCCTTAGGCTGTGGGATCTGACTTAAATCTTTAAAGAAGCGATTGTTCTCAATAGCAATCATATCCAGCGACATCATTTGAGCTGTAATATCTTTTAACTGAAGACTTTCTTTTAATAAACTATCGGCTTGAGATAAAAGTTTGGCTCTTTCAGTTGTGTCTCTCTGTAAGGCTTTCGGAGAATAAGAATTCATCTGAGACGCAGTTAGTTTTCTTCTATGCTGTAAAATACGGTCGTAAACAGTTTGATTCGTTAAAAATCTTGCTGCCGATCTGGAACGTAATTCTTTAGTTGCAAGTAAAGATGATAAAGCCTTACCGTTTCCAGTTCGTGCGTAAACTAGGAGAACCATATCATTGAATAATTGAGGCTGACGCTTTAACTCTGGAGCCTGTTTTTTCAACTCTGCTACTGGATTCGAAGACAATGCAATTAATCGCGATCGTACTACGAGTGACTTGCCATCACTTAAACCAGCTTTTAGTGCAGCTCTATAATGGCGCTCGGGATTTAATAAGGCCAAGTCAGCTAAAGTACCTAAGCGAAATTCGTTTTCTTTTGCTTGAGTCTTTGCATTATTAATCTTCAATGCCCACTTGTAAGCTTGCTTAAAGTCTAAACGCTTTTCGTAAAAAGCAGTTAGACTTGAGTAAATTTCTTGTTTCTTATCTTCGCTTAAAGTTGGCTGGGCTAACAATAGCTGTTGAGCCTTCAAATAGCTTTCTTGATCATCAAGCTTTAAAGAAAGGACACGTGCATTGGAATAAAATAGAATTTTTTCTTCTGGCGTTGCAGTAGTTAGCTTAGCTTCCCAAGTTTTATTTAAAAACTTTCGATATTCAGCCGAGCCCGAGTTCTTATCGTTTGCAACGATTGCGACCTGATTCATCAAGGCTTTTCGCGCCAACGTTTCAAACTCTTTTGTAGCCGCCGGGAAAATTTTAGCATATTCCCAAGCGCGCGATTCTAATTCGCTATCGGTTTTTAATTGAGCCAAGCTATCTAAAGATAAGTCAGCGGCTTTTTTTCGAAGCTCTAGCTTTCCTTTTTTCTCTTTCGCAAGACTATAAAATGAGTCAGCTGCTTCTCTGAACTGTTTTTGACTGTAGGCAAGGTAAGCCAATTGGTATTTTACTTCGTAAACTTTAACATCATCAGAAGAGTGTTTAATGAAGTATACGTAGCTGTCTTTTTTAATTTGTGGGTTATTTGACTTTTCAGCAGCAGAAACTTCATTTAATAAAGCTTCGTTACGTTCTTTTTCGCTAAACTCAGAGTTTGTGCTTATTTTTCGGTAGTATTGTACCGCCACGCCGAAGTGGCCGACTTCCATTGCAGTTTGGGCTGCTCGAGTGATCATTTCCTTATCTTCGGGGAAAGTTTTAACGTAAATGCTATAAGAATTCAAAAGATCAGCATCTGGTTTGAGTTTTTTAGATCGGTGAAGTTCCGTTACATAATACTTCATTGTTTTTTGAAGTTTTACGCAATCTTCAGATTTTGAACATCCTTGATCTTGGTATGCAGCAGCTGCTTTCGCGAAATCTTGAATCGACTGAGCACTTTGCCCATTATCGTAGCTAACCTGAGCCCGCATAATAAAACCAAGAAGTCTTTCTTGTTTTGTTAATGTTTTATCTAATAGGTATTTATCAAGTATGATTTGAGCGGCTCTTTTTTGGCCAATGCGGTCAACTTCGGTCGCGAAATGCATCAACATTTCTTTTTCATTGCCTTTCGGGATCAAATTTTCAAATGAATTGATCTCTTGAGCAGTTACCGTTTTCTTTGCATAGAAAGTTGCTAAGTCTTTTAATAAGTCAGTATGAAAGGCAGCATCGTATACTTGGCCTTCTTCATTTTGACGTGTGATTTGTTCCGGGTGAGACAAAAGGGCAAACAATGTTGCGATTGCTCTATTCACTTGTTCCATATTAAATTCGCACCAAGCCTTATTATAAATAACAAGTGGGCGATTCATAAGTTCTTTGTCTTGAAGTGCAGCTGAGTAATTTTTATGAGCTTCCTTGAAGTTACCTTTTTGAAACAAAAGATCGCCAAGTCCAGCGTGTGTTCGAGTTAAAATAATTCGTGAAGTTTTTTGAGTCTTCGCATTCTTCAAAATGCTTTCGAATAAACTTTGAGCCTTTTCGTTATTCCCGGCCATCTGGTAAAGATGAGCTAACTGAAATAAAATTTTACCATCTTGCTTAAGATCAACCGTTTTGAGCAGGATCTCATAAATCTCGGTCGCTTTTTCACGGTCAGCAACTGAGCCTTTGCAACCTTGGCAATTTGTTTCAATTTCAAGCATGAAGCGATTTCGAGCTCTTTCGGAAAGTAAGTCAGCTAAGCGCTGCTTACTTGATAGCCACGAAGTGTCGCGAGAGTCCATGATCGAGATAACTCTTTCCATTTTTTTAATAACAAGGTCTTGAGTTTTAGTATTCATTTTTTCCGCGAAGGAAAGTGAACCTGTCATCAGAGTTGATGCTAGCAAGATTAAAAAAGAGTTACGGTTTAAATTTTTCATTGTTTTGGCAATACCGCGAATTTAAGTTTTTCGATTCCTGCCAAAGAACCGGCTTTAATGAGTGGATCTAACTGGGAGTATTCCATATTTTGATCAGCTTGAACCATCAGTTCGACAATCTTTTCAGTTGTTGAGTTTTTGAGTTCGACTAACTTTTCAGTTAAGTTCTTCAATGTAACGGGCTGGTCGTTTAAGAAGAACTGATTATTCTGAATTCTTAAAATTGCCACTGACTTTTCCAAACCCTGGCTATTTTGAGCGATTGGTAAGTTCATACCTTTAATCGAGGTTTCAATTCCTCCGCTTTGGGTACCAATTAAAAGATAAATAACGATAATAGAGAAAGCATCAATCAAAGATGTTAACGGAAGCGCTTGGGCAAGATCACGTACTGATAACTTCTTGCCACCCTTCATCGTCATACGCTGAGTCTCTAGAAGAGGCGAGCGTCTTTGTGTCTGCATACTGTGTGATTTCATCATAACAACCTACCCAAGTGGGGATAAACCCACTCCTTCAAATTTAAATTGTTTCAATTGATCCATCAATCTGATGACATCTTTATAAGGCGTTTGTGAACTTGGCTGAACAATCCCAGTTTTAAGATCAGGCCATTGATTTCTTAAAGCCTGCAGCTTCGTATTGAGACTTTCCCAGTTTACGCCAGTCGCAGTTCTTGGAATTTGGGACTCTAACGATTGTGCTTTTGGTAAATCACGCAATGATAAAGTGACAACACCATCATTCGCTATTGATACCCAAATCGAAGGCGGATTTTTTCCCGCGGTCGCAGTGTTATCACCGATGGCTTGCTTTGTATCAATTGTTCCAACCTGGACCCATACCGCCGTTAATAGCAAAAAGCATATTAGCACCGAAAGTATATCTAAGATCGGCAAAATGTTGAGCTCAAAGTTAAGTTCTTTCTTATTCATAAAAAAACCAAGTCCCTAATTTCAAAGTTATAGTCAAAGTTATTAAAAGTTTAAGTTCGTCGGGCGCTGCTTTTTCACTGCAACTGGCTCATAGTGGTAACCCAATTGAATGAAAAGATTTAACGAAGCCTTATTCAAATCATCAGTTAAACGAGTCGCTCTGTTTTGAAGAACTGCATACATAATAAGTGCTGGTACCGCTACGATCAGACCGTAAGCAGTTGTATTCATCGCAAGAGAAATACCTTGAGATAGAATAGTTGCTTTTTCGACTGGGTTAGCTGCGCCGATACCTGCGAATGAATGGATAAGACCCGTGATAGTTCCAAGTAGACCTAAAAGAGTAGCAACGTTTGCGAACATTGCTAAGAATCCGATGCGCTTTTCTACACGAGTTGATTCTTCCATCAAAACCTCGTCCATTTTAAGTTGGATCTCTTCTTTGCCACCTAAATCTAAAGTAGCTTGAATCCCTGCAGCAGCAACGCTTCCTAAGGGCTGAGTTTTGCTTAACTGTAATGATCTCTTAAGAGCCTTATCTAAGTTACCAGAGCGGATGTCCTCTGCTAAAACCTTAGCTAATTCTTTTTGATTGTCTTTACGGTTGATGAATAGAGCAGTTACGCGCTCTGCGATAATTGCCATAGATACGATTTGTGCACACAAAATTGTCCACATCCAAATTGCATCTGGTGAAGTGAATCCGCGACCTAGTGATAGTAAAAATTCCATTGTAGCCTCCGTTTGCTAATAGAACAGAGAGCAAGTGGAGTGCCGAACCCGTAACGGCAACTTGGGCGAGTACGGGAATTTTTTTTGAGTTAATTACAGGTGCGGGCCGCAAAGCGGGAGTCACTCGAGTCGCTTGCAGAAATTACCTGTCAAAATTTTAGTGATTCTTTTTCGTCTCTGAAATGCTTAGGAAAAGGACATGAAAAGTAGACTTCCGCGAGAGTCTGTGGCACATCTATGCCCACTGGAGAATTTTATGGAACAGCATATCCCGCCTCAGCCGCCAAAATCATACCGTGTCGTTTTAGATTTGGTGAAGTCTGAAAAAAGGCTTGATAGCATCCTTTTAAATGCCCTCCGAGCTCAAAAAGATAATTTAAATCTTAAAATTCTGACTCGCGGTGCTTTTAAAAAGCTTTTTCAGGACGAAAAAATTCTGATTAAGGGGCAACGGGCTAGGCCTTCTTCTGCAATTAACAAGGGCATTACTTACGTGGATATTTTAGGCTACTAAAGTCTTTAGCTTAAGACACCGTGCTAAACGAAAACAGAGATTTCTATTAAGCAACAGAGACGATTCAACAAAGTAAATATCGAGATCAGCAACATCTGTAATCTGCAGTGTAGCTTCTGTCCTCCAGTCGAGCGCGAAAAGAAAATGATGAGCTTAGAAGTGTTCGACAAAGTCATTTCGCAAGTTGCAGGCATCACGGACCAAGTCACTTTACACCTCATGGGTGATCCCTTAGTTCACCCCAAATTAAATGAATTTATTGGTGTATGTAAAACCCATCAAGTGCCAATTTTCTTGGTTACGAATGGCGTTTTATTAAATGAAATCAGGGAAGAGCTTCTTTTAGACCCCATTATCCGGCAGGTAAATTTCTCGATTCACAGTTTTCATGATAACTACGGCGACAAAGACCCAAGTCTTTATCTCACTAAAATATTTAAGTTTACTGAGCGGGCTTTTATCGAAAGGCCGGAACTCTATATCAATTATCGTCTCTGGAATCTAGATGAACCATTGGGGGTAGGGGCACAGAATCGTGCAATGCTAGATCGTGTGGGAACTTACTTCGACTTTAATTTCGATCAGAATATTGATATTCGCCGCAACAAAAGTGTTCGGATTAAAAACCGTCTACACCTGCATTTTGATACTGAATTCACATGGCCTGCAATGGATCTTCCATTGTTGGGAGAGAAGGGTACCTGTTACGGACTATCAAGCCACTTCGGGGTTCTTGCGGACGGAACCGTTGTGCCCTGCTGTTTAGACAAGGAAGGTATGATTCCGCTAGGGCACGTGAATGAGCAGCCAATAATGCAAATTTTAATGAATCAGAGAGCACAAAATATCATAGCTGGTTTTAAAAAAAATAGACTCGTCGAAACCCTCTGCCAGCGCTGCAATTATATCACTCGATTTAAATAAGCATGTCGGTTGATATTCAACACTTTTACAATCCGTTGGGCGCAAGGATTGCTTCTAAGCCGATTCAAGAGTAATGAAACGATATCTAATTAGGCTGTAAAGCGTGGATTTTTTTGGATAATAGAACGGAGAAGCTGTGATTTTTAAGAAGTATGTCGGAACTTCAATGAAGCCGTTTTTTCGTGAGCTTTACCACGACATAAACGAAGACGACATTTTTAATGGTGCTGCGGCTTTGTCATATTACCTTCTTCTTTCTTTGTTTCCTGCTATGATTTTTTTGCTGAGTATTTTGCCTTATTTGCCAGTTGAAAATTTGAACCAGGCTATTATGGCTTTCATTAACCAGGCCCTGCCAAAAGAGTCTGCTACTTTGCTTTATGGTGTCGTAGACGAAGTTACGGCAGAACAAAGTACCAGTCTTTTATCCTTTGGAGCCATTGCAACTATTTGGGCTTCTTCAACGGGCCTTTATGCAATTATGCAGTTATTAAACAAGACTTACAAAGTGGTTGAGCAAAGACCTTTCTGGAAAGCTAGAGGAATTGCGATTCTGATGACCTTTGTATTTGGAATTATCATCATCAGTGCATTTGCGCTGATCGTGTTTGGTGGATTCTTGCAAGATTATTTAATCGGTCAGTTCGGATATCAAAGTTTTTTAATTCCATTTTTCACAGTCTTCAGATGGATTGTAATCGCTTTTCTACTTCTCTTAGGTTTTTCCGTTATTTATTATTATGGACCCAATGTTGAGCAAGATTTTAAATTCATTACGCCAGGTAGTATTTTAGGCACTATTTTGTTGGCGGTTGCGTCTTTAGGTATGCAGTACTACGTACAAAATTTAGCTGACTATGCGGCAACTTACGGAAGTATTGGAGCTGTCATAATCTTGATGCTGTACCTTTATATTGCAGGACTGGTGATCCTTTTGGGATCAGAAGTGAATGCTCTGGTTGAGCATCACAGCCCGAATGGAAAAAACAAAGGCGAAAGAATTAAGAACCAAAATGAGAATGCTAAACGATTTAATTTAGGACCCAGACCGGATTTCGCAAATGAAAAACCGGAATACAATCCAAAATCTGACCCTACATTAGATATCTAGGGCTTGAATATTCTTAAGCTGATTATTTACAAGCCCCGACATCCACTCGTGCTGCCTGCGACGTAAGGTCAATAGTTAAACCAACAACGCACTCGTTACTACCTTTACGAGCTTGTTTACGAGCTTGTTCGCAATTTTCTAATGAGCCAAAGAAAAAAGTCTTACCGTCAAGTTCAGGCATGCGGCTATCAACCATCATAACCTGAGCTGCTTCTGGGTTACAAAAGACAGTCGCAAAAGCACTGCCATCTTGACCGTAAAAGCGGTCAACATGAGAAGTAATTTGTTTTGAATCAAATATACGAAATGATTTTTGCGTAGCCTGAGCTTGAAATGAAAAAACGATAGTAAGAATAGCTAAAGAAAAAGTTTGAATGCGCATGCAATCTCCTGATTTCGAATGTTATTTAAAAAGGTCACCTAGAGTTGAAATGGCAGTGTAAGTTTCTTGTTCATCAGGTGTACCGTGTACCATTGTTAGCTTCTTTTTTTCTACTTTTACGATGTCCATATCGATAACAAACATAGAACCACTGCGATTAACTAAAACCTGAACAAGCTCAAGTTTCTTGTCGTCTGTTTTCTGACCTACAAACACGTAAATATTAGCAAAACTGCTTTTTTCGTTCAATTCGAAGA
>JAYTJV010000103.1:0-8981 GCA_043730825.1 Pseudobdellovibrionaceae bacterium | reverse complement strand
CTAATTCTTGTTGTGGATTTCGGCCTAGCCTTTGGAGACGAGCCCATTCTTGATCTAGAAATCCTTCCTGTTCTCTGACTAAGCTTTCGTAGCTTTGGCCGCGTGGATTTGCACAATTATCTTCTGGGCTTACAATTTGAGTTTTGCATATCGCAAACTTTTCGGCAGGCACGTTAATCTCCATCGCCTTTTTCCAATCTTCAGCGAGCATAGGTCCGCGCGGATCAATTGAAGGATCGATCACGTAACTTTGATTACCGACTCGGTACACCGGCACAATGTGATACCACCAACGAACAACACCGTCTGGGTGATTATTGCTTTTCACAGCTAAATCACCGAAGGCGAAAAGTTTTAAAGTATCGGGAACACTTTGTTTGTTTAAAAAGTGAGAAGCTAAACCCGCACGTACGTAGCAACCATCATCAGGAAACAGCCAAGAAAGTCTTCTTGTTGATATACTGCCCGTTTGTTTATTGATGAATTTTGAATCTCTGATGTAGGCAAAGATGCGATTCAATTTTTCTAAGCTACCGATATCAGTGACTTTAGAAAAATCTAATTTTTCGTAGCGTACAGCCACACCCCACGCACTACTTGCTTGAAGATGTATGTTCTGAGGTTGAGTTGGTACGTGTCTAGCACGAGCGACGTTGAATTTTTCATTGGGAAGACGCCTAGCCGAGGGAGCTGCGAATACAAAAGATGAGGCGAGAAAAAATAAACTAACAAAAAGACTTCTTAAATTCATATTTATACCACCCTTGTTTTTATACTTCGTTTTAGCTTCTGAATCTCTTCTGCCAGAGATTCGATGTGCTTCGCTTCAATATCCATGACCAAGTACCCAATACTTTCATCTGTTGAAAGTGCCTGAGCCTGAATGTTGGCCTGCGCTTCTGAAACGATTCCGTTGATCTCACCTAAGACGCCCGGTTCATTTCTGTGTACATTTAAAATCCGCTTAGCAAGTTTGCCCTTTTGCAGATCGATGTGAGGAAAGTTAACACTTCCAACTGTAGAACCATAGGATAAAAACTTACGAAAACTGTCAGCTACCTCTAAACCAATAGCATGCTGAGCCTCTTCCGTACTACCGCCGATATGTGGAGTTAAAATGACGTTGGGTATGCCCTGCAGCGAGGATTTAAACTTATCTTTGTTGCTAGCTGGCTCTTGTGGAAACACATCTATTGCGCACCCGGCTATGTGGCCCGATTTTAATGCATCGACCAAATCGTCGATGACAATTACGGAACCTCGCGAGGCATTGATGACGTAAGAACCCTTCTTCATCAGCTTGAGTTCTGCCGCCCCTATCATATCTTTTGTTTGCGGAGTTTCTGGAACGTGCAGAGAAATAAAATCAGATTGATGAAGAACATCTTCAATCGACCTCATTAATTTTGCATTCCCGAGCGGTAGTTTTTTGACGATGTCGTAAAAAATAACTTGAAGGCCCATGCTTTCGGCTAGAACTGAAAGTTGGCTACCGATATGTCCGTAACCAATGATTCCTAAAGTTTTACCACGGACTTCTTTCGATCCTTCAGCGGATTTAACCCATTCGCCAACGTGAGCTTTAGAATTTCGGTCACCAAGTTGTCTGGATAGAGCAATCATTTCTGCGATCACGAGTTCAGCAACTGAGCGTGTATTAGCATGAGGTGCATTAAAAACAGGCACGCCATGATTTTTTGCTGATTCAAGTTTAATTTGATTAGTTCCAATACAAAACGCGCCGATTGCGAGCAAGTGCGGACACTCTTTAAACACCTTATCAGAGACTTCTGTTTTCGAGCGAATCCCAAGTACGTGATAGTTTGCGAGAATTTTGATGAGCTCTTTTTCGCTTGGAGAATCTTTAATCATATCGACGGTGTAACCATCTTTTTCAAGTCGTTCTTGAGCCACTGGGTGAATATTTTCAACTAACAGAATTTTAGTTTTCATGATCTTGTAAGTCATCCCATCAAAAAGGTTTGGTTACGACAAGTAACGTGATGCAATAATACTCGTCTAACTGAATCATGAAAGAGAAAATAAAGCGATGACTCAAATTAGAGAATTTTCACTTTTATTTGTTGATGACGATCCACTTCTTCATCAATCCCTAAAACTTATTGTACCAAAACAATGGCGTGTCATCAGTTGCCAAGATCCGAACCTAGTTCCCTTTGATAAATTTTTTCATCTCGCCTTCGTTGACATGCACTTCACTAAAAACTCTACAAAGCCTGAAGGGCTTGAGGTGATAAAAAAATTATCTGAAATGCAGCCTCACTTAGAAATTGTTGCGGCTTCTGGTGATTGGAATCGCGAGATCATGGAAAAATCTTTAAAAAATGGTGCGCAAAGATTTTTAGGAAAACCTTGGCAGGTCGATGAGGTTCATTCGATTTTAGAAAAAGCCGAAGCACTTTGGTATTTACGGAATGTTTCGCAAACAAATCGCGAAACAACTTGGATCGGGCAATCGCAAATTTCTCAGGACCTGAAAAAAACTATAGCTCGCCTTAAAGGCGAAACGACTCCGGTCTTAATTGAAGGTGACACAGGGACGGGAAAAGAAGTTGTCGCACGTATTTTGCACGAGCAGGAAAGCGAAAGACCTTTAATTCCAGTGAACATAGCAGCGATCGCAGAAAATTTATTTGAAAGCGAAATGTTTGGTCATGTTAAAGGTGCCTTCACCGGCGCTGACCAAACAAAGATTGGGCTTATCGAAGCAGCTCACGGCGGAGATTTATTTTTAGATGAAATCGAAGAGTTTCCCCTTCAGCATCAGGCAAAACTTTTAAGATTTTTTGAATCCGGTGAAATTCGAAAAGTGGGCGCCAAAGATACTCAAAAAGTACAGACTCGGGTAATTGCAGCTTCGAATAAACCACTTGATGTCATGGTCAAGGAAGGAAAATTCAGAGAAGATCTTTACTTTAGACTGAATTCTCAAAAAATTCAGCTTCCGCCTTTGCAAGCTCGCTTAGATGACGTTCAAGTCCTAGCAGAGTTCTTTTTAGAAAAACAAAAACCTCGCTACAACAAAACTTTGACCAAAGATGGTATCGAGACTTTGAAAAGCTATCATTGGCCAGGAAATGTTCGTGAACTTAAAAGAGTTTGTGAACAGTTGGCGCTGACTTCTCCCCTACCCTTGATTCGGAGCGAAGATGTCGCGCGTTGGGTGAAACCCTCGATGGGGGCTATTCTTAAAAAGACTGAAAAAATCGACTTTAGCGTGGGACTTAACAAGTTAGTCGAAAATTTTGAGGCCAGTGTCATTCAAAGCTGCCTCGATTTAGAGACTGATATGGAAAAAGCCGCTCAAATGCTCGATGTGTCTAAATCTAATTTGTATAAAAAAATAAAAGAATATAATTTGAAGCTTAAGGACAATTAACCATTATGTTAGAAAAAGTGTTCCCCCTTTTATACGATCATGATTACCGCAAAACAGTAGCAATTGTTTTATCGATTATCTTTGGCTCTGGAATGCTTTTATTCTTTTTACGTAAAACAGGTTTTTATTTCGTATCAGCGTGGGCTTCAATTAAATCGTGGCTATTTGCAGCACCGTTTATGTTTTTGGGTTTCGCGACGCCAGATCCTTGGCCTTTGGTAATGCTCGTTCTTGTTGCAATTTACGGTGCGAAAGCTTTCTTTCAAATTATCGGAATGTTTCACCGGTCTTATTTTGTTTTGATTTGTTATGCTGGTATTATTGCTTTGGGTGTTTCTTGTTATTATCAGCGGCTCGAGGCTTATAATGGAATGCCAATGCTGGTACTCGCGATTGCGTGTTTGGTTCCACTCATCAGAAATAATTATAAGAGAATGATTCAGTATATTTCGATTACCCTCTTAGCTTTTATCTTTTTGGGTTGGTCATTTATGCATTTAGGGCTGATTTATTATTTCCCGAGCGGAATCTATCAAATTATGTATCTTTTGATCCTGACCGAGTTTTGCGATAACACGAACTTAGCTATCGCCAGATATTTCCGGGGCTGGAAGCTCTTTCCTAATATCGATTCAAAACGAAGTGTGATTTCAACTGTGATCGCAATTTCGCTGACACTTGCCTTAGCAGGTGCCATGAGACAATTGCTGCCAGACTCTTCAGAAAAATACTGGCTGACTGCAGGGCTTATAGCGGCTTTCGGTGGCGTGATCGGTGATCTCGTGATGACTGTTGTACGCCGGGATGCGGGAGTTAAAATCGTAGGACCTTTCATATTAGGTCGGGGTGATTTTCTTCGTCGAATGGATCGACTCATTTTCGTAGCACCGATTTATTATTACGTTATGCTTGCGCTAGGAGCTTAAATGAAGGATTGGAGCTACGAAAACGAACAGTGGACTCAGCTGCCCACCTACTTAAAACATCTTCCTTTGTTCACACGACAAAAGGACTTAACGAGCATTTTCTTTCGCTTCCTTTGGTCACTTTACCTTCAAGAATTCGTTTTCAGATTTTATATTCGCCTCAAAGTTGTCGGAAATAGTTATCACGATATTTATAAAAAACATCCGAAGCTTCTGATTATTTCAAATCATGCAAGTCACTTGGATGCGACTTCAATTGCGGCCTCCGTTCCGAAACGTTATTGGCTAGATCTTTATATCGCAGCTGCAAAAGATTATTTTTTCACGAATCCATTTTTTACATTTTTCTCGCAGCACTGTTTGGGTGCAATTCCGATTGATCGCAAAGACCGCAAAGGTGAAGCGATTAATTTAATTATCAAATTATTAACTGATTTAGATCGTATGTGGCTTATCATTTTTCCTGAGGGCACAAGATCTCCGGATGGTAAAATTCAGGAATTTAAAAGAGGCGTCAGCATTTTTTCTGAAAAAACTCAGACGCCTATTTTATTTCTCTATATCGATGGTAATGCCAAACTTTGGCCCAAAGGGAAAAATTGGGCCCGGCCAGGTGTATTAACAATTCATGTTGGGCCCGTTCATCCCCCTGGACCAATTGAAATAGTTTATGAAGCCTACAAAAATTGGGTCATATCAGTTGCTCCAAATGCAGTAGCAGAAGAGGTTCCCCGATGAGCCAAGCAGAAAAACTAAAACTAAAAATTGGTCCTTACGAAATCTGTCCCCTACCGACTGGAATCTTTGGTCTTGATGGCGGCGCCATGTTTGGTACAGTTCCCAAAGTCTTGTGGGAAAAATCAAATCCGCCTGATGAAAAAAATAGAATAAAAATGGAAGCCCGAGCTTTGTTACTGAAAAGTCCTAATTGTAATGTTGTCATTGATTGTGGAAATGGCTCTGATTTTTTAGCAAAGTTCGGTGAAAAACTGGGACCAAAATTTGCTGAAATGTACAATATCGACCCTGAAGGCCCCAGTTTGGAAAAATCATTAGCAAAACACGGACTGAAATTTGAAGATGTCCAGCATGTTATCTTAACTCACTTGCATTTTGATCATGCGGGCGGTGGTACCCGCGAAGTGAATGGGAAACTTGTTCCGACTTTTCCGAATGCCAAATATTATGTTCAACAGCGGAATCTTGAAGCCGCACAAAAGCCGAACATACGCGAAAAAGGTAGTTATTTCCCGTCTAACTTTGAACCACTATTAAAAAATGATCAGCTGGAATTACTTTTGGGAAATGTTGAAGATTTAATTCCCGGAATCAGTGTGTTCGTTTCAAATGGTCATACGCAAGGTCAACAAATTGTGAAGGTGACGGACGGCACTCAAACTTTACTTTATTGCGGCGACGTCATTCCCACATCTAGCCACGTTAGACTTCCCTGGATCATGGGTTACGATTTAAATCCCATGCTCTTGATTGAAGAAAAAGAAAATTTCTTAAGCCAAGCCAGCGACGAAAAATGGTTTCTTTATTTCGAACACGATCCCGATTGTGATGCAGCACAAGTTGCGAAAAAAGGACCGGACTTTGCTGTAGAAAAACGGTTTATGTTATGATTCGATTGTACAAGCAGATCAAGCAAGGCGAAATCAACCTGGTCGCAAGCGCCTTAGCTTTTTCAACTGTACTCGCACTCATCCCTTTTTTAGGCCTGACCCTTTCAGTTTTTCAACTGATTGGCGGACTCGAATTTCTAGTTCCAAAAATCCAAGGTCTTTTCTTTCGCTACTTCCGCGAAGCCTTAGGAAACGATGTCACTCAAGTCATCAAAATGACTATCTTAAAAATTAATCCAAAAACTTTGGGCACCACTGCCGCCGCATTTCTTCTGTTCACAAGCTTCAGGCTTTTGCAGGATATGGAATACGGAATCAATCGCATGTGGAAAGCAAAACCCTCGCGCAGAATTTTCAGTCGCTTCGGAATCGTCACGGTCTTAATGCTTTTGATTCCACTTTTACTGGCTGTCTATGCCAGCGTCCGATCAGTCGAATTTTTAAAACCATTCTTAAAATCAAAACGAGATATTTTAGATAGTATCGTCGCCATCTCAGGACTTTTCATCATTTACAAAATTTTGCCCGAAGCAAAAGTAAGATGGAAAAAAGCATTGATCGGAGCACTCGCCGCCGGATCAGGCCTCATCGTTTTAGAAAAGACTTTCGCTTATTTCACAAAGTCATTTATCGGCATCAACAAATTCTACGGCTCCGTCGCCATGATTCCACTTTTTCTCATTTTCGTTTTGATCTGCTGGTATATCATTTTGCTTGGCGCCGCCTTTGTCGCTTACTTGCACAAAACCGACGATTTCGATTAAATAAGCCGCGGTTGGCCTCAACTATTTCGTTTACACTCTGCATTACATTTCGTAATCCGGGCAAAACTAAGCTATTCAAGTCTTTCGTTTACAGTTTACGGGTCGTGGTGCCATAGCTCAGCTGGATAGAGCAACGCCCTTCTAAGGCGTAGGTCCTTCGTTCGAATCGAAGTGGCATCACCAATTTTCTCCCTTTAAAATCAATCACTTAAGTACTCATATAACTCTGAAGTGTGATTGATTTTTACCTCCGATAGTCAACCGATAGTCAACCAACTCGGGAACTCCTAGGAAACCCTAAGCAGATTCTTTCTGTTTCACCTCCTCTTTCGTATTATTTACTGCTGCTCGAACAGAAAAATTTATCGCAACTTTTTCTACTGTGCCCGCTACCATATGCACATAATTCATCGTGGTCTTAATATCCTGATGACCGCAGATTTCCTTCACAGTCTTGATATCTACGCCCCCTGCTATTAATAGCGTTGTGGAAGTGTGCCTCAGGTCGTGAAACCGAATCTTCTTGCCCCGGGAACACTTTGCCCACTCTTCTAAGTCGACCTCAAATTTTCTCTTAACGAAATTAACGTGATTAATTGGTTTACGGTTTTCGTTCATAAAAATAGTTTCATCAGGCTGAATATCATTAGAACTTATCCAAGCCCTAAGCTCTCTCTCCAAGTCGGCATTACAAGGTACCGTCCGGCTCTTATTTCCCTTTGTAGGACTCATAGCACTCGTAACCAGATTAAACTGTCTCCTTACCACGATCTTTAAACCGTCTTCGGATAAATCAATCGGTTTAAGTCCCCAAAGTTCTCCGGCTCGCACCGCCGTATTCAGTGCCATTAAGTATACTAAATAAACCCAGCGATCCTGGGATTGAATAGAATACTTCTCGTCTGCAAACTTTAAAAAAGATTCTGCTTCTGATCGATCCCAAAAGAACATCTCAACGTCACTTTCTTTCAATTTCGAAAAACCGAAACTTGGATTATAATTAATCCTACGATGCTTGAGTGAATGATTGAGTATCGAGGTGATAATTTGAACCTTACGGTTAATCGTTGAGTTCTCTAGACCCTTTTCTTTTTCAGCTCTTTGAAACTTAGTAATAAATTCTGGGGTAAACTTCTCAAGCGGCAAATGTCCGAACTGCGGAAGTACTTCTTTGTAAATTCCCTTCATTCGCTTCAAATGCCCGGCTGAAAATTTCATAACCGCAGAATTAAACCAGTATTCAGCTTCAGTTTCGAAAAGCTTCTCTTTAAGAGCACCTTGATAACTTGTAAAGTTGTTAGGTTCAGAAAAGGATCTTTTAAGATCCATTAAAAAGCTTTCGGCATCAGACTTCCGGTCGTATCTTCGCGTGATACGTTTAGAACCACGACCAGCTGAGTGAACTCTAACTTCCCACTTATGCTCTCCGGTTTTAGTTTTAACTTTTCGAATAGACATTTTGAACCTCCATTAGGCCTCTAAAGATCGGACCAATTCAGGTCCGGGTTCTTTGAAGCAATCCAGTTCTTAAAAACATCTGTCCTTATAAATAACTTCCCACCAAACTTAACAAATAGGTCCTGAGGAATTTCTTTAGACTTGGAATAATATTTCCAATTATAAATTGTCTGAACAGCAAAGCCTGTTTTCTTAGACAAGGCCTCAGGCCTAAGCCAACCTCTTAAATTTTCAAAGAGCCCATCGCTATCAACGAGACCATTTTCATTCGAATACACTGACATTTCAAACTCCTTTTAAACTATTTCCTAACTACAAAACTTAAAGCGATCTCTTAATAAATTTAAACTCATCACTTTCAATTATTTTTCTTTGAACTTAGGCTCGCTTGGCACCAGCTTCGCAATAAACTGATCTAAGGTGATTTTTCCATGGGTCTTTTGATATGTTTCGTGTGCAATTGCCAGTCTGTCTTTTCCTGTCAAAGTGGCTTCCTGCAGCATAAGTAAGTGATCTTGGCCCAACTGCTTCAATCCTAAATTAATAATTTCAGAATCCCTGATCTTTCGACCAAAAGACTTCTTATTGGCTCTATCTTTAAGTTGCTGTAAAACTCGCGCGGTTTCTGGATCTAATTTCTTTAAAACATTAATCTTTTTTGCAATGTCTTTAGTTTTTTTTGAAACATCTTTTATTTCATTTCCATTTTCCATGTTATTTCCTATTCATTTAATTTCGGTTGTTCGATCACTAATATTTTTAAGTGAAAAGGTCCCTCAAGAACCGAATACTCAGGAACACTTTT
>JAYTJV010000102.1:0-29258 GCA_043730825.1 Pseudobdellovibrionaceae bacterium | reverse complement strand
TTCGAATCCGAAAAGGATCGAATGTTGGACAAAGAAGTAAAACGCGCCGAGAAAAAAGTTGAAGAAGCCATCAGCACGGCCCGCGTACAGGATACTTTCAAAAAATACCGCGACCTAAGTGAAATCAAAAACACTTTACCAGAAATTGTGAAAGCAACGCCATTTGCAATGGAAAGTAAGATCGCATCAGCGGACGATTTTGCATTGAAGTTTCCGCCTGGAACTAAGGTTCATGTGCCAGCATTAAATCAAGATGGCATTATTCAAAGTCAGCCGAACTCAAAAGGCGAAGTTTTGATTTTATCAAATTCAATCAGACTTCAATTGCCATGGTTTGAACTAAAACCTGCAGGTCAGCCGCAGAATCCAACAGCTAAAATTGTTCGGCAGAATACAAGTTTTACCGCTTCCTTAGTTGATGCTGACAAGACTTTAGATCTTCGGGGCAAAACTGTTAATGAAGCTTTGGAAGATCTTGAAATAGCGCTCGATAGCGCTTTTACTTATAAAGAAGATCGCATGAAGATCATCCATGGCCATGGAACAGAAGCGCTGAAAAAGTCTGTTAGAACTTATTTATCAAGATCAGTTTACGTGAAAAAATGGAAAGCTGGCGCGGCCGAACAAGGCGGCGATGGAATCACCTGGGTCGAAATCGGCGAATAAAATACTTCGCTCTGAACCTGTCTATGAAAGCCGTTACAGTTGTGAAGTTCCTCGACGTTTCGATATAAGACATTCCACTTTAAGACAAGGATTCTCGAATCAAATCAACCGATTCAAGTATCTGATCACTATGAGATCGGGCCTCCCACTTGCAATACTACGATGTATCGTTGGGGGAATTAATCATGAGCACACAAACAAACGTTAGAATCCTTATTACACTGATCTTTTTAGCTTTATTGACTGCCTGTGGCTCTTCAAAGTCATTGCCCGAAAGTCAGGACTTTTCATCTGCTGGAGCTAAAGCGATCGTAAAGTGTAACAAAGCTGGCAGTGCAACTTTGTCTTATAAAACTGCTGCACAAATGCCTGGTAATACTTTTGATCCCAATTTTGTAAACCTTTATCTTGGTAATTTACCAACTGGCTTTGAAGCCGGCACTAGCTACATTCAATTTTCGAAAGGTCAGGCAAACGGCGACGCGGCTATTAACTATGATACGACAGCAGTTTCATTCGCAATTTATGATCGAACAGCTGGTGCTTATTTAAATTCAGGAAATACCTACACATCGCTGCGTTGGAATGACGTGAAGAATTTAATTCCTGGAGCAACTCCAGCAAGCTTTATGGCTCGCGCACTTTTCATATTAGTACTTCAGGATTCATCAGGCACTTACACAGTTATTGCGCCAGCAAGTTACAATACGGCCGACAATACTGGAATCGAAGCGATACCGTCTTTGCTTCCAACTTTTCATGCGAATCCTGTAGACTATGCAATTAAGTCAAATGGTATGGCTCGCGAAAGTGTTTTAAAGAATTTGCATCCATTAAAAAATCAGTCTGGCGACTTTAACGCCCTAGCCGCAGTTCTCTGCCAATAAATTAGTGCGAGCTTTCCTGAATCACTTCTTCAGCTTGAAGATTTTCACCCATACGGTAACGATCAACTAAGGTTGCATCGTTCGTTGGAAAAGAAAAAAGTAGAGTGTGGACGGCTTGTCCCTCATCTTCAATTGTCGCAACAACATAAGTTAAATCACTCGTTGCATGATCTGGGAACTCTTTGATGAAAACAACCATTTGATGTCCGTTCAAATCTGATTTTCTCCAGATTTCATCGGGATCTTCGATAGTCGATTCTCTGAGGTCTGCGTAATTTTTAAATTCAATCTGCGGAATATCTGAATCAGATCTTACTTTAAGCATCGATAAATAAAGTCCCATTGCTAAACCGTCTGCTTCAAGAAGCGAATCACCTTCAAGTGCTCCGTCTGCTACTTTTTCAAAAACTTTATCGTAAATCAGTTCGCCACGCTTGAAGTGCTTATGAAGCTCTTGATCTTTAGTTGGAAAATGGGTCAAGACGAAGGTCGGTGTTTGCTCATCAACGGTCACGTAGCAAATCGCGATATAAATGAAGTCTTGAGACTTCGCTTGAATTTCTTTTGTGTAAATATGAAGGACTAAATCAGGAAATGAAGTCGCATCTTTCCAAATTCTATCAGGTGCTGCGAGCACCTCTTCAAGATGCTTCTCGAGTTTTATTTGTGTTTTATCTGAAAAATCGGTGCTCTTCCTTTTCAGCATGTATTCGCCTTCAAGTACCTCGATATGATTGATGAAATAACCATCAAGCGCATCTTCTGATTCGAAAATCAAACCTGCTTTTTCATCAATCACGATGAGTTCTTGTTCTTTTGCTGTCTTCTTTTTTTGACCACGTGATTTCGAATTCTTCATAACTTTATTATTCACTCGAACATGAAGTTGTCACAACATCTGCTTTTTCATAAATGACATTAAACGTCATTTCGCTGAGGTCTCCCTTGAAATTTAAGCAAGAGTCATTCAGCATAAAATGAAGGGACGAGCGGACGGCAAAGCGCGGACGGCAAGTCTCAGAGCTCAACATTCTCGCAAGGAGGCGGAGATTGTCTCGGGTCGTAGAAGAAAAAAATTTAGAGCGCATGGAAGCACTCTTAGCTTATTCAGCACGTGGCGTGCATATCTTATTCGACAACAAGTCGCTAGCAGATGTGCTTCGAAACGTGAAGGACGATGCTGACTTTTTCAATTTTGATAAAATGAAAAAGGTGCAAGACGTCATGACAGAACTTATAGCTAAACCGAGCTTCTTTGAAAAAATGTCTTATATCAAGACACTCGACAAAGAATCTTTCGAGATGGTTGTAAGAGCTTACTTTCATATTGTTGAAAGTACTGTCAGAACTAACCACGATTTAAATCACTAAGTTCGTTATCAATTTATTACGCGCCTTCACGCCAAGCTTGCTTGCGTAGGCAGGAAGCGTATTTCAAATCCCATTATCCAATTTTATGAAGTCTCAAAAAAGATTGAATTATTTTGATACTTTTCTATTTTTCGTTTTTTTGTCGAACTTTTAGTGACTTATGTTGAACCAAAATCAGTTTAGTTCACTTCGCTCGGACCAATGTCTTGTATTCTTTTTAAAAGCATTCGTCCAGGAGGACACTCATGTATTCCACGCATTCACGTTTTACCACCGTGGCTATGGGCGTTCTCGCAATGTTGTACGTTACCGGATGTGAGAGTGGCAGCCAAGTACCCAACGAGGAAGTTCGATTTCATACTTATGATATCAACGCCTACCCTATGAACAAAGTCGTCTGCGACCCAATGGGTGGCGGCGGCGGCACAACTGCGAAGCAAGGGATAAAGGCTGAGCTTTTTTCCCGTTCGCAAAGTCAGGCTCGCTTTTATAAAGCGCAAGACTATGTCGACTTCACAACGAAGGCAGATCAAACTCTTTTCTTTTCGGAAATGTTTGTTCCAACTCGAATGTTTGATGTGGGCTTCACAACCCAAACAAGCGGCGTTCTGAAAAATGATGTTGGCCAAACTCTTATTGAATACTTTGGTATCAAGATGCACACATCAATTCAGCTTGCGCCAACTGATTCTGAAGGCGTTTACGAATTTGCTCTATTAAGTGATGACGGATCGGTTATGAAAATTAAGAACGGCGATAGCTATTCTGAAATTATCAATAATGACGGTGATCACCCAACACGCATGGGTTGTTCATCACATAGAATTACGATGACTAAAGCTACAAAATTGGAGACTGAAATTTTGTATTACCAAGGTCCTCGCTATCACATTTCAAATATTTTACTTTGGCGCAAATTAAGTGATGCTGAAGCTGCGGGAGCAGACACTGCTTGCGGAGTTAGCGGAAATGATCATTGGTTCAATCCGAACAATAATTCGCAGCCAACTGCTAATTTTAATGCTCTTTTCACAAGAGGTTGGAATGTTGTAAGCCAGGATAATTTCTATCTTCCACAAGAGTCGACTGAAAATACACAGTTTAACCCTTGCACTGAAGGTTCTGCTCCGATGATCAGTCAATTACAGATTGATGAGCTTGTCAGCACAGACGTATTTATCAGCTGGTCGACCGATATTCCTGCGACTTCGCAAATTATTGTAACGAATGTAGCAACTGGCGATTCAGTGTTAACTGCAACAGATAATATCTTACGAACTCGGCATTCTATTCGATATTCTGGCCTATTACCGAATACACAATATCAAGTACGAGTTATAAATGTTTCAGAAGATCTAGGGAAAGCTCTAGGTGGTCCAATCGATTTTACAACACCGTAAGACCCAGACGAACACACGACATCTTAAGAATTACTTAAATGAATGGACCAAGTTGTCCGAAAAGGAAGAAGATGAAACTCTTCTTCCTTTTTTCTTTTGCAATAAGCCTTTTCTTTACGACTATCGTCCATGCTGAGTATCGCGTCTTTGTACTGAAACTCTCTCAGCCTAATCCGGATAAAACTTTGCCTACGATCGAGCGAACTCTTTTAAGCAATTTAGATCCAGTCCAGTACCGCGGTTACTACCCTGTCCAACCAGACGAGCAAGTCGAGTACATCGATACTTGGCGCTGCACTGGTCGCACGGGCGACTTCCAAGACTATTGCCCTAAGCCAGCTTCAGCTGATACGGCTAGTCCTTCCCCTCAAAAAGCCCAGATTACAGAGCCAAACGTCTCAAATTAAAACGACCCGTGATAAACTGACCTCATGGCAGTTGAATCTTCTAAAGCACGAACTCAATATCAAGATGACCTTGTTGATTTGCAAGCGGACCATGCTCGCAAAAAGAAAAAAATTAGTGATCAAAATCAGCAAGATGTTGAAGACACTCAAGCAAGCCATTTGAATAAGAAGAAAGCTTTAGTCCAACAAAACGAAGCTGCTATAAATCACATTCAAAATACCCAAACAGAAACTTTAGATAAATACTCTGAGAACCGGAATAAATCGGTTGAAAAAGGTAAAGTAAAAATAGAAAAAATGGAAAAGGCTTACAATTCTCGAATAAGTGAAATGCAACAAGATCGAGCCGATGCCATTTACCAGATCAACACAGAGAAAAAAGCTAAGCTTCAAGAAATTAATGATTACACTCAAAATAAAATTACAGAGGCCCGAGAAAGCGGCAAAAAAGAATTAGACTCCGTCAAAAGCCAATACAAACATTTATTCCAAGAGCAAAACGATAAATCTGCTGTTAAATTAGAGCAAGCTCGCGACCGCAACGGTCAGCAAGTTGACAGTGAAATAACGCGGGGCGAACGAGCCCAAGAAAAAGTTCGATTAAATTACGAACAACAAATTAAGAAAATTCATCAGGACGGCGACGCTCAAGCAGAATATGAAAAAAATCTAGCCAACTCTAAGCTTGAAAAAGTCGAAACTGAGTTTAAAAAGAACTACGATAAAACCTATAAAAATTGGACTCAACGAGAAAAGTACATGCAAGAGTCCTACGCCCAAAAGTTAGAAAATCAAAAAGAGAACCATCAAGAATTAATTAAATCTCAAGGTAAGCATTTCGGAAAAGTTTACGAAAAAAATGAGGCCGATAACCAAGTAGCCCTTGGGATTCAAGAGGGTCGCTACACCAAGCAGGCCCTGAATCAAAAACGTAAATTTGTTCGTGAAGCTTCAAAATATGCTGGAAAAGAACAGGATCCTTTTTATAAGTTACAAGACCGCGGCTCTCGAATTCGCGAGACAACTCAGTCTTACATTTTAGAAGCTTACTCGCCAGAGCATGAAAAAGACTCAGTTCGTGTGACCGTTGACCGATCTAAAGCCGTAATTAGCGGCCAGCGAGCGTTTAACGATAAAATCGAAGACGAGACAAAAAAAGTTTCGACTGACAATTTCCAAAGTTTTAGGGAAGAATTTAAATTTGACATCCCAGTCGCTACCGAAGCCATGGTTCGAGAGCGTCGCGGCGATTATGTGATTTTTGAAATTCCTAAAATGTCTGCTGTCGATAGCAGCACGATCAAGTTCTCGAAAAAAGTGTAGTTCTTTTAGACAACTCTGAAAAACAAACTTGTTAACTTTTAAACGATGGCAGAAACCTTTACTTAAACGAAAGCTCGTCTATCGATGCCCCCTGCTTAGGAAGTAAACTCCCGGTTTAATTGAATTCCAGGAGTCTTCTCAAATGAAATTATTCACTTTTTTTCTTTATTCACTCGCGGTGCTTTCATTAACTGGTTGCCTAGGAAATCCTTCTCAATCTGAAAAATCCAATAAAAAACTGCAAGCCGAGGCCACGGCAGCAGAAAGTCTATCAGTCAATCCAACGCATCTTGCTTGTGCTAAAGAAACCTGTGGAGAAGCCAGTGGACTTCCCGCTATCTCTGCCCGCGCAACTCAAGCCGATTCAGATCTTTTTAGACAGCATATCCAAGACTCTCTCAATCAATATTTAGATTTACAAATTAATTCGATTGCACTTAAAAGCAAGGCTCTAAAAGAATTTTCGCGCATGACAATTTCAGAAGTTTCTGATGATTACCTGGTTTTTATTAACTTTCTCTATTTCCACAAATTTGGCGAACAGATCTCGAGTTCCTTAAGCCTTAACAAAGGCAAAATTAAAGTTGATACAACAAATCTTCGCAAGGAACTTCACAAGGTAGGCTTAAAAGCGGAAGACCAAGTAAGCTGGGTCATTCTTTTAGCGCAAAACATGTATGAGTCAGAAATTTTTTATTCGAATTATTACTTAAGCCAATATCCCCTGGAAATTTTCGTTCAAAAAGTTTATCCCAATGATGATATTTTGACTGCAATTGCGAATGAAGCAAAAAAACTTCAAGTTGTTCAGGATAAGCTTTCAAAAGCATATCCAATTTTGCAATCAAATACCGTTGCTTCAAATGTAGTCCTTCAAAAAGCAATATCGAAAACTCCGCTTTCTCCTGACGAAAAAAAGGAGTTCATTGAAAATCGAATGACTTTTTTATCGTTTCAGGAAATCCTTCCGAATGGTAGCTGGAGAAATCATTTACTTCAAAGACCGATCAACATTAAAAAGATGGCTGAAGACCTGATTCGTTCAGCTTCGCAATCCATTGAATTCAATATGACCAAAGATCAGCTGGCATCTGAACGGAATAGCCTGAACTTTAAATGCACCTTTCACATGTTAAATAATTTAGCTTCATCTCCGACGCCTGATCAAAATTTAAAATTTATGCAACTCGTTCAGGGACTCAAAACCGATGCTCAGAGTATTATCAGCAAGTCTCAATATAATTCTCCTGAAGTTATTCAAGCCATTAATAAGGTTACTTTGATAATGCCGCCAACTAAGCAGCAAACTGCGGCCGCACTTTCAAGAATGTTAAAAAACGAAGTTAACGCGACTGCAGCTACCAATGAGCTTATTGCTAAACTTCATAGTAATAATCAAGCAGATCGAGAAATCGTTCTTCTCATGCTGGCAGGGGCCTATTCAGGAACTGAAGAGAAAAAAGAAGATCCATTTGATGATGTTAATGACTTCTGCCTCGAAAACTCGGCTGAACAGATCTCCGATGCTGCCTACACTTCTTACCAAGTTGTAAATGTTGGCTGGCGCTCTGTTCTTTACCCACAATTCGGCTACGGTGTTGTGGCTCACGAACTGGGTCATGTGATTTCTGCGGCAGATTCGGCAAGTATGCGGTCCCAGTTTTCTCAAGTGAAGTCTTGTTTGCAAAAAAATCAAGATAGCACTTCATACCTAGAAGAAGATATCGCGGATCTTTTTGCAACGGAGATGATGAAGTTAAAGCCAACTCATCAAGCAAACTATTCATGTCTCTTGTTACAACAGGATGGTGGTGAATATTCTCATTTGCAAATGTCTTCAGACAAAGATGGCGTACACGCGAGCAGTTTCTATAGACTGATTGCAGTTGATTCACAGCTTAATAAGCTTAAACCTGCGTGCCAGACAGCTAAAAGCTCTTCGGTCGAAGGACAGCGTATGCAAAGCTGCTGGGGTCTGTAAGCGGACTCTAGCGCAATTTGCGGCATCACCCTGTAGTTTCTGCTGTCCATAATTCTGACAGTTTGTTCCGAACACAAAACAGGCTAAGAGACACAGTTAAAGTTCAAGGGGGTTCGTTTTGAAATCTAATTTTTTTATGATTCTAGCATTTCTAGTAACAACAGCTTTACCTCAAATTTTGAAAGCTAATACAACTGATTTAAATGAGTGTCTCCGTGCGATGAAAACGCACTGGCTAAATAAGTCTGCTGTGCAACAGTTCAAAGGACAAACTCGCACTGAAACAGAGTGTACTGTTTCCATGGAATTAACTGATACAACTTTATCAGTTCAGGCCGCGGGATCTCCACATGTGATTTCTTTTCTTTTAAAAGAAACAGACGAGCAATCAAGCCGCACATTACAAACTTGCAAAGTGGATAAAGAGAAAATTCATTTTGTTTTTGAAGAAAAGTCGATTAACGATTCTGAAAAAAGAGAACGCGTTCAAATGACTTTATTAAGACGCCATGGAAATGGTTTGAGTATGATTTTAAACAAACGGGAAAATAAGGTATTCAGACCGCTTCAACAGACAAGTCTGATCTGCCATTTGAATTAAACTTTAGTCTTCTGTGCGTAAGCCCACAGATTTAAGTTCAGTCATCATAAAGTGAAAGCGCTTTTGAAGATCTTCAACTAGCGCTAAGCGAGTCAAAAATTCTTCCTCTAAATTACTGAATGAAACAGGAATATCAGCCATCTCGTGGTAAGCCGCAAAATGCACTGCATGAGATGCGTTGATCTGAAGTTGCACGTCTTGAGAAGTGCTATTGATAAGGTTTTGTTTCATAGGGATCTCCTGTATCTGCTCAAGCTTTTGGAAAGCTTTTTTAAAAAGTTTCAAAAGCCCCGACTCATTAGTCTAGAAAGCCTTTGTTAAATTCCACAACTTAAATAACCTGACATGAGTTTTTTACATGTCTTTTATGTCAATATTCACAACTCAAACTTGCTAAATCTGCCGCTTGCAATTGAGTGCGATCCTGATTCGCTTTCAAGTAAGTTGCCATCACACTTGGCGACGCATCATTATGACGCAGACCTATAACGTGACCGAACTCATGAAGGAGTAAGGCCTCAATGCTAACTGCTTGTTGAGTCAGATTAGAGTTCGTTACATAGAACTGATAATTTTGTCCGTTAATTCTAATATCAGCTTCTTGAATTTGATCGCCGACCCAAAATAGAGAAGTGCGTGCTTGCTCTGACGCTTTATCTGCTTCCCAAGTTGAAAGAAGGTAGATCACATTTTTTCCATCACGTGCGGGAGCACCACCCGATACGCGAACAGGATCAATCGATATCAGATTATTGCGATGTGCTTTATTCCAACTCTCTGCTGCTGCACGAATTCCAACTTCGTGTGCACTAGGGACTGAAGTGTGCAGAAACATTTTAACCGGCGCACTTTGTTTCCATGAAACTCTTTCGCCATAAACATTTTGAACATAGCCACAATCATTTTCAGCTTTTGGCTTCGCACAACTTGCGATTACCAAAACAAGATAAGTTAAAAATAAAATTCTGAGTGGGTAGATCAACGTTTGGAGTCTCCTATGCCACTTACCTATCGCAATAAGAGGACCGCCTGCCTTTCACTTAAATTGGAATTGGCGTGGGCACTTCAAAATCAAACTTGCATAAGCGATGTTTGATCGCAGTTAAACAACTGAAATTACTGATAAATTGAGTGACCAACTTTTAGACAGCGTAAAAGCCAAAGAGAGTCTTTCCTTTCGCCCACAACGCCTTCATACGAGACGATTCTTAAAAATGGAACAAGACGCCGTTTTGTTAAAACGGCGCGCGCGGAGGCCGGCGGGGGTTTATTCCCTGGCGTCCCTAGGTAGGTCATGTTGGTGGGCTAATCAGCTTCTGTAATGATCTCCCGAAAGGGAAGAAGCTGGAAGTGTCTTACAACTGTACATAGCACAGCATATGCCAACCCATTATACCTCGTATTTTCAAGTACTTAAACCACAAGTGCCAAACTGGACCCACCCCAATCTAAACCAAAAGGTGTAGAAATGCCCCCAAGACACCCAGACACCCACCTTCTCACTTTTGTAGAGGCGGCGCTTCATGGCCAACGCGAAGCTGGATTTTTCAAGATGCGATGCCTCTACAAAAGTGAGAAGGTGGCTTTTGGGTGGAGGTTTTTTTGTGGTGCAGATTCTGACGGTTATTCCTGGTGATGGTATTGGGCCTGAGATTATGGCTCAGGTGATTCGAGTTTTAAAAGCTGTTCAAGCTCCGTTCGAGTATG
Organism: Pseudobdellovibrionaceae bacterium; assembly: GCA_043730825.1. Classification (GTDB taxonomy): domain Bacteria; phylum Bdellovibrionota; class Bdellovibrionia; order Bdellovibrionales; family Bdellovibrionaceae. The sequence continues at coordinate 18,915 of JAYTJV010000102.1, read as the reverse complement.
AAGAGCACCCAGCTGGAGAAACTGCGCTCGTCTCTCATGGCTCGCTTCTGCCCGACTCTACGATCGCAGCGATCCAAAAGTCTAAACTTGCGATCAAAGGTCCTACGACGACTCCAGTTGGCGGCGGTCACAAGTCAATCAACGTTCAGATGCGCCAAAAGTTTGAGCTCTACGCAAACGTGAGACCCGTGCGCGCTTTACCAGGAGTGAAATGCGTAAACGACAAAGCCAATCTTACGATCGTTCGCGAAAATACCGAAGATCTTTACGCAGGTATCGAACGCATGGTCGATGAAAACACGGCTGAAAGTATCAAGCGAATTACTCGTCCAGGCAGTGAGCGAATAATCAAGTACGCATTTGAGTTAGCTAAAAAAATGGGAAAGAAAAAAGTCGCTGTTGTTCACAAAGCGAACATCATGAAAATGACTGATGGTCTATTCTTAAAAGTTGCGCAGGAAATTGCAAGCCAATATCCGCAAATCGAAATGCGTGACGTGATCGTTGATAACGCCTGCATGCAACTTGTAACTAGACCTGAGCAATTCGAAATCATAGTCACGCAAAATTTGTACGGAGATATTTTAAGCGATTTATGCGCAGGATTAGTCGGCGGTTTAGGAGTGGTGCCTGGAAGCAACATAGGTGATAAAGCTGCGATTTTCGAGGCAGTTCACGGCTCGGCACCCGATATTGCGGGACTAAACAAAGCCAACCCGATCGCTTTATTGCAGAGTGCTGTGATGATGCTGGAACACGTCGGAGCTCTAGACAAAGCACAAAGAATTATGAAAGCCTTAACGGTAACTTTAGCCGATGAAAATGTTCGAACTGCTGACCTTGGTGGCCGCGGTACGACGACGAGTTTTACAGACGCTCTCATCAAGAATTTGTAGAGTTCGCGCGTGCAGTTTCATCAGACAAGTTAATAACTAAGGAGTAAAATGAAAAGTTTTATAACGAAAAAATTTATCGCATGCCTCGGACTACTTGTACTTGCTTCCTGCGCTTCAAATCCCCACAAAGCAGAAAAGGTCGACACAAAAATCGATAATAAAGCCGAGATCACGGGCAACACCACTGTTGGTGTTAAAGAAGGCAATATGGTCGTCCAGCAAAAAGTTGAGATGAACGAAGAAGTTAGAAGAATTCAAAACGAAGTCTTTGAATTAGAAGATCGCGTTTACGGAAATCGTAAATATGGTTCTTTAGGACTTTACGGAGTTCTTCGTCAGTGCAAAGTTGATTCATCAGATCCAAAAAACGGCGGCGATGGAAAAATTCGTTGGACCGAGCCTATAGACCGCATCACAGATAAAGAAGATGAGTGGAAAATCGGCCTAGATGAAAAAAATAAGCTCATTGGCGTAAGCGAAGAATTTTTGAAAGATCGCATTGAAAGATTTCGTGGTTACAAGAAAGTTCTCATGCAACGACAAGATGAGTATGAAGAAAAAGTTCAGATCTGTAAAACCGAGATCAAAGCTAAAAAATCTAAACCACCGGTAACAGCTATCGTCGAAGATAATTAATCTTAATCAAACTGCAAAATATCAAGGCTGAGCCCGGAATCCGGGCTCAATACTTTATTGCACACCCGCAGGCAAAGAAGGTTTCGATTGGCACTATGACAAGGATTCGTTTCACATGTCGGTCGGCGTTTTGAATACCGAATTTATTAATTCAAACTATTTTTATAAAGCACATTCTTCAACACAGTCAGTTCATCGATATCAATCAAGTAAGGTCGACCACACACTTGGCAGGTAACGTCCGCTTTTTCGTTTTTCTTAATCATATCCTCTAGCTCTTCCAATCCCAAGGTTTCGAGCGCTCTGACAACTCGCTCTTTAGTACAGGGACAAGTGTAGCTGAGCGGAAAGTCATGATCGATTTCAATAAATTCGATACCATCGAAATAAGGTTTTACTAAATCAATTGTCTGCGCTCCATCAAAAAGAAGTTGAGACACCGGGACCTTATGAAGTTCCGCATTTTTTTGAATTCTTTCGACCAACTGATCTTCGACTCCAGGCATGACTTCGATAATGACACCGCCCGCGGACCGAACTTGGCCGTAAGCATCTAAGTAAACACCGACTGAAACCAAACTTCTAATTTGATGAGACTGAATTAAGTAGTGAGCAATATCTTCGCCAATTTCGCCGGAAACAAGATTCACTGTTCCCTGATGTGGCGCTTTTTGAAATGGCTGATGCCTTGCGATTGTAAGAGAACCTTCACCGATTGCTTCTTTCAGATTATATTCATTGTTATAATTTGCAGGCTCGTAATGAGTCATCGGACTGTAACCACGAACTTGCCCTTCGAAGTGAGCTTCCGCATAAACCGCGCGAAGTGGCCCCTGGCATCTGATATACACACCAACTTGATGACCTTGCTTTTGCTGTGCCGCTAAGAGCATGGCTCCGACCATCGCGCGACCGATCGCCAAAGATGGAAGCGCTTTAGCTCCTTGCAATGCTTGCATCTCGCGAACAACGGCAGTTGCGTCTACCGCAGCAGCGCGAACGGTAAAATCTTTGGTCACATAGCGATGAACTCGAGGAGTAGAAGATGAAGACATAGAGTGTCAAAATCTCAAATGCTCTTTGCGGAGTCAAGCTTGCCGGCGTTACCCTTAAAAAAATGATGTGGGTAATATTTCGCCATGGCGAAAAGCAGATTCAAGGTTTTGATCCGGAGTTAACTCCGCGTGGCCATACTCAGTCGATAGCAATTGCTGAAAAAGTGAAAGCCGGCAAGCTGCCAAAGCCCCATGTGCTTTATGTTTCAACAAAACGCAGAACTGCTCAAACTTTGGAACCTTTGGCTGCCCAGTATCGTATGAAAACTCAAATCAAAGCCGAATTGACCGAGCGTGTGCCCGGCGAAACACCAGAAAAGTTCCGGTTTCGAATTCAAGAATTTCTCGTAAAACTTTTGCTCCTCCATCAGGATAACGAAGTTATCTATCTCTGCACCCATTACGATTGGGTTGAAGAATTTCTAACAGTCATCGAAAGTGATTCCGATCTTTCCCGCTACTCAAATTTCGGGGCAGCTCAATACATTTGGTTTGAAAAAAAGGAACTCTGGCACTTTTTGAAATGTGAGGGTGTATGAATCCAAATCAGTACTGGTGCATTGGGCGAAATTTTAGCGACCACGCGGCCGAATTAGGAAATCCAGTTCCAGAAAAGCCCCTTATTTTTCTTAAAAGCGGCGGCTGTTTACAAAGCGGCCCGGAGCTCAGCTTCCCAAGCTTTTGCAGCGACGTTCACCATGAACTCGAGATTGTTTTACTTTTAGGCGAAGGACTAAAACCAACTCATTGGACTCTAGGACTTGATCTAACCGAGAGAAGAATTCAAAACGAACTTAAGCAAATGGGCCAACCCTGGGAACTCTGTAAGTCCTTTAAGGGCGCCGTCGCTTTAGGACCCTGGCAGCCAGTTACTTCAACAGAAGAACTTGAGCAGCTCGATTTCACCCTTTCCATCAATGGAATGCAAAGGCAGCGCGGATACGCTTCACAAATGATCTTTAAATTCGATAAGCTTATCCAGTATTTAAATGATCGTTTCCCCGTTGCTCCGAACGACGCTATCTTCACCGGTACTCCAAAGGGCGTAGGCCTTTTAAAGTCAGGTGATATTTTAGAGGCAACCTCTGGATCCCTAAAAATTCAGTGGAAAATTAAATAGTTAAAAACCGCAAGCACCGTGACACCACAAATAAATCGAGTTAATGTTCCACCTCCGAAAGAATACCGGGGGTTTGACTATGGAAGTATCGCGCCAGGCACCAGCTGACTTACAAAATTTGATTAAAGCAAAAGGTGAAACCATATTAAAAAAAATGGAATCCCAAAGTAAGCCAAGTCTTTTCTCCCGAGATTTTTGGTACGGCTCCATCATGGAATGGAGTATGAAAAATGAAAAATTTAAAACAAATATGTTCCGTTTCGTTGACGTACTTCCCTCTTTGCAATCTGGCCAGGATGTTTCCAAACATTTGAAAGAATATTTCACCGAAAACGGCGGGGAACTACCCCCTGTCTTTAACGTTGGCTTAGGCTTGGGATCTTTGGCGCCGTCACTTATGGCAGGTGCTATTAAGAAAAATGTGATGTCGATGGCCAAGATGTTTATCACAGGTGAAAATCCCCAAGACGCACTTGTTGTTTTGAAAAAAGCTCGTAAAGACCGAATGACTTTCACAGTCGATATTTTAGGTGAAGCGACTTTAAGTGAAAAAGAAGCTCTGGAATATCAATCTCGTTATATGGAGTTAGTCGAGTGGCTTGCTCGCGATGCGCAGAAGTGGGATTCAATTCCACAAATTGATCAGGATGCTGACGGCGACATCCCGAAAATTAATGTGTCGGTAAAACTAACTGCACTTTATTCTCAAATAAATGATAAGGCTTGGAATTTTACTAAAGACGAATTGAAAAAGCGCCTTCGCCCTATTTTAATTTCTGCAGTGAAAAGTGGCGTATTCATTAATTTGGATATGGAACACTATGGGGTCAAACACCTGACAATCGAAGTTTTTAAAGACCTCATGATTGAAGAAGAATTTAAGTCTTACCGCCATTTCGGCTGCGTAATTCAAGCATACTTAAGGGATTCTGAAAACGATATCAAAGAGTTAATACATTTTGCTGCCAAACGTGGAACTCCGTTTACAGTTCGATTAGTTAAAGGTGCGTACTGGGATTCAGAAACTATCGAAGCTGAACAAAAAGGCTGGGAGTGCCCTGTTTACACAGTCAAAGCCGAAAGTGATGCGAACTTCGAAGCTTGTGCAAAACTTTTACTAGATAATTATAAAGTTATCCGAGTAGCTCTAGCGTCACATAACGTGCGATCTTTAGCTGCTGCAATTGTTCACGCAGAAGGCTTAGGTCTTCCTAAAAATGCTTTCGAAATCCAAATGCTTTACGGAATGGCTGAACCGATCAAAAAAACTTTCGTAGAGCTTGGCTACCGCGTGCGCGAATACGCTCCTGTCGGCGATCTTTTGCCTGGTATGGCTTATCTGGTTCGACGATTACTTGAAAATACCTCTAATGAATCATGGCTACGTGGAAAATTTGCTGAAGGAAAATCTTTAGATGATCTTTTAGGTGACCCTGCGCAAAAAATCCCGACAACCAAGCCTCAGCTTTATCCGAAGCGTGCATTTAACAACGAACCTTATCTTGATTTTGCCGTTGAAGCTGATCGTCAGAAAATGATCGCAGCCATTCAAAATTTCAAACTCGACCAAAAAGTGTCTCCTATAATCGATGGCCAACCAGCCACAAGCGGTGAAGTCTTTTCTCGAGTTAACCCTTCAAACAATTCTGAAGTTGTGGCTCACGTGACTTTCGCGACAAAAGAACAGACTGAAAAAGCAATTCAGTCAGCCCACACTTATTGGAAGGAATGGAAAAAAGTTCCAGTTACAACTCGCGCGCATTATTTAGAAAAAGTTGCTGACATCATGACTTTAAAAAAATTCGAACTTGCAGCAACGCAAGTCTATGAAGTTGGTAAACCTTGGGCTGAAGCAGATGCCGATGTTGCAGAAGCTATCGACTTCTGCCGTTATTATGCAGCAAATGCTAAAGAGATTTTCAAAACTCAAAAAGTGGGCGGCATTCCGGGCGAAAATAGCGATTACGTTTACCGCTCTCGCGGTGTGACTGCGGTTATTGCTCCGTGGAATTTCCCTCTTGCCATTTTAGCTGGCCAAGTGACAGCGGCACTCGTTACCGGAAATACAGTTGTCATGAAGCCCGCCGAACAAAGTTCACTTGTTGCCTTAGGCTTGTACCAAATCTTAAGAGAAGCCGGGATTCCATCTCAAGCTGTTCAATTCTTACCAGGCTTGGGCGAAGTTGTAGGCGCACACATGGTCAATCATCCGCTAACTGCGACGATAGCCTTCACGGGATCAAAAGCAGTTGGCTTGCTTATTTTAAATCAGGCATCTCAAGTAAAGCCCGGTCAGCAAAATGTAAAACGAAGCATCATCGAAATGGGTGGCAAAAACGCCGTGATCGTTGATAAGGATGCTGATCTAGACGAGGCAGTTGATGGAGTTCTCTACAGCGCATTCGGATTTGCCGGCCAAAAATGTTCCGCAGCTTCAAGATGTATTGTTCTAGAAGAAGTCTACGACCGCTTCAAAGACCGACTAGTCGAAGCGGCAAAGTCGATTACGATTGCCGATGCAAAAGATCCAGTTGCGTACATGGGCCCTGTTGTTGACGAAGAAGCTTACTCAAGACTTATGAAGGAAATTTCAAAAGCAGAGCAAGCAAAACAGGTTCTTTACAAATCACCCGTTCCTGCAAATGGATATTATGCTCCGATCACGATTCTAGATAATGTTAAAGCAAATGATTACATGGCTCAGACGGAATTCTTCGGACCTATTTTGGCTTTGATTAAAGTGAAAGACTTAAAAGAAGCCATTGAAGCAGCGAACTCGACTGAGTATGCGCTAACAGGTGGATTGTTTTCTAGAAGCCCTGAAAATATTTCGACATTTAAAGATGAGCTGATTTGCGGCAATATGTATATCAACCGTGGAATCACGGGTGCTATGGTTGACCGTCATCCATTCGGCGGATTCAAAATGTCAGGCGTTGGAAGTAAAACCGGCGGCCCCGATTACTTAAAACAATTCGTCGAACCAGTCTGCCTAACAGAGAATACCCTCAGAAGAGGCTTCGCCCCAGTCGAATAGAAGGTGACAGGGCACGCCGCCTGCGTACATTACCAGCGGGCGGCGAGCCGTGACGCCATGTCATTTAAGTGCGCGTGAGTGTAGAAGACTTCTTTGTCATGCCGTATTTAAAAGCTAAGCCAAGAACAAGACCAGCGAATGCGCCGCCCAAGTGTGCCGTATGCGCAACTCCACTACCCCAACCTGGCGGGCCTGATAGAATTTCAGTCATATCACCAATCAAGAACATGGAGATAATCCATAGCGGACTTAAATAAACTTTGCCGTGAAAACCGCGTATCGGGATTAGAAAATAATAGTACTCGATATTTTTCTTTAAGGCCCCTGATGCAACAAAACCCATTAATGCAGTTACTGATGCACTAGCACCAACCATTGGGATTAAACCAGAGCTTTCCATGTTCATGAAAAAGTATGCGCCGATCATTCCACCTAAAAGATAAATAATTCCCATCATAAGTCCGCCTACCATCGTTTCAACAATAGCTGCGAAAAAAACCATCAACAGCATATTCGAAAAAAGATGAAAAGCTCCCTGATGAGAAAATTGATAGGTAATCCAGGTTAAAGCTTTATTATCGACTTGCGAAAGTCCAAAGATGCTGACAGCTTTGTTGGTTTGTTTTATAAAAATAACATCAAAATCTTTTTTCCAAACTAAATAACCAACTGGATCGATTTTAGATTTCCACTTTTCCAGACTGAGAATAAAATCTGCATCTCGAACGGCTTGGGCACCAATCGCCTGAAATTCTAAACTTTGTCGGCCTAATTGGGACTCATGACCCCACTCTAGATAAAAGTGTCCAGCTCTTTGGATAAATTCGTTTGTGAGCTCAATCTCTCCATTTAGTTTTTTACTTTCAGCTATTGGAGACTCATAAAAAACTGTGCAGAAAAAGAAAATATTTAAAAATAGAAGTGTAATTGTCCAAGGGTAAACTTCAAAAATATCGACAAGCTTCACCCGTCCCGGAATTGGAACTATCACTTAAGCTCCCGCTCTTTGATATATTCTTCGATCGCAGCAGCGCTTTCGTCTTTTTTTACCGAACCTTCATCAGCACTTGCAGGAACCCGTTTTGACTTCGTTTGATTTTCCCGTAAAGCCCAGAACAGACTGACATCCCATATCTTCAAAGAGTCTTTGAACGAAGACGTTAGTGAAGCCTGTTTTTTGATCTGCTGATAAACCATTAAAGCCCCAGAATATTGGGCATTCTTAGTGAATTCCTTCATCAAAAATACTTTTGAAGTGAGGCTATTGACCTCCACTGGGTTTTTAGCCATCTGCTTTAGCATTTTCGAATCGTTAGTTAACGAATACTTTGAGAGCATACAAAGAGAGCCCGATTTTTCACTTGGACTCCACTTACAAATTTGCTCTGACAAAGCAGCTTTCACGTCATCATTCTTTTCAACTTGAAGCTTAAAGAAGTAAGCCAAAGCTTTTTCCGCTCTACGGCCACTACTCCAGATTCTTTCTTCGATTTCGTTCTGGGTATCTTCGGAATAATCTTTTTTTAGTAAGGCTTGAGCAACAAAGCTATCAGTTTGTTCTGTCGAAGAATCATCGGGAATAAAAGTGAACTCTCCCCGACTTGTCATGACGCTGTTTAATGCAGCCAGAACCATAAAGATTCCAACAATCATAATAATCCGCGCACCTTTTACGTTAAAAACTAAAACGTCGTAAAAAGGGTGATCTTTCAAATCAGCAACGACAGTATCGGAAACCCGGTCATGCCAGGCTCTTTTAGTTGCATGAGTAATCACTTCAAGAAATGGAAGCCCTAAAAAGAGAAAAGATAAAAAAGAAAAGGTGGATCTTAGTAAACACTGGTTCCAGGTCATCTTTCCGTTTAATCCATAAACACGGGTATGCATGATCATTCCACCAGGCGTTGTCGCTGTGAAATAAAGAAAGAATGTATGAATGATAATAAAAGTTAAAGCCCACAACAATACGATTTGATACCAAATGTCAGATTCAAATCCTTGGATGTAATCGATTCGCGCTTCGCGAATATGCAAAGCGGGAACAAACGTCGCGATCGGAGCTAAAAGCAGAATATCGAAAAAGCCAGCAATCAGCCGGTCCATCGTAGACGCTGGTTTTAGATTTGGTTTTGCTTCATGATTTGGAGCCGATAGATCTGAAATAACCATACGATCTTATCGGCTTGAGACGAAAAACTACTGAGTCAAAAACTGCAATTTTCTGACTGTCTGAAGATCATCTAGACCAAAGATAGCCTGACCAACAGTCTTGCCACTTTTATCAATGAGATTATAAGTTTCTTCTTTGCTGTTAACAGCGATCTTTTGCTTATCAAGTTCTACGCGGTCAAATGAAACTGACCAGACGGCTCTGTAAGATTCTAAAAATTCTTCTCTATTTTTAAGCTCTACAGGTTTGATCATTTCAAGTAATGAAATTTGTGAACCTGAACGAGTCATCTTTACATCGCCTTGTAAAACACCGAAAAGCAAAGTGTCTAATTGGCTAGGCTCTTGGCTTGTAACGCCTGGACGAATGTTTGATTTATTAAGTGAATCAGCCCATTTGTGTTCCCACTTGATTTGTTTTTCCAAATCCTGAGACGGCAAGCTTGCCAGTCCGCGAGTTGTGCTAATTCTTTGAGACGCAAACTGAATCCATTCGTTTAACGAAAGTGAAACAACTAAAACTGAAAGTAGTGAAAGTGGTATAACGGCTTTCTGCTGAAATGATTTTTGCAAAATTCTTGCTCGCACTGATTTTTCCTTTGGGAATTCCAGAATTTTCGCCACAGTAATCGGCCCCCTTCAGTAAGTATATTTCAATTTTCTGCCTATATCTCCAGTAACTAGACTATCAGAACTCTAGAACATTGCGAGATTTGGACCAGGTCTGGAATCTCTAGCTTCGATATAGCAGCAAATCCATGTGTTTGATCTGGACAGATGTCGAAGTTTTCTTAGACGACTCAAAATAAGATGTCTCCAAACAAGACAAAATCGGCTTTTTTAAAAGTGCCGATTTTGTTGGTCGTTCAATCTGTTAATAAGGAAATTAGGCAGCCATTGCTTTTTTCTTACGAGCAACTGCGGGATCGATTTGGTATTGCTTCACTTTTCTGTAAAGTGTTGCTCTGCCAATTCCTAAAGCTTTTGCAGCTTCAGTTAAGTTTCCTTTGTATTGAAGAATTGCATTCTCGATAGCTTTAGCTTCCATGTGATCCATTTTTTGAACATGTGAATCGTTAGGAGTTGGAAAAGCTAAAACTTGACCGGGAGGATTGCTAAAAGAAGTTGAAGCGTTCGCTCCACCCGCTAATGCAGGGACACCCTGAATAAGTTGTTGGCGAAAGAATGGACTATCAAGACCCGTTCTCCACTGTTCAGGTGAAAAGGTTTGCACAGTGCAATCCTGACCTTCAAATTGTTTTTTGCTGTTATCAACGAAGTCATGATTGCTACTCACCATGATGACGATTGAACGAGACATGTATCCTCCTAGAGAAACGGACGCTTATTTCAAGCACCCGTGAAATGTGTCAATTCGATTCAGTATCGAGACACTTTTCTTTTCGGCGATTCATCTTGAGACTAAAGGGCGAGCAAAAAAAAATGGACCAAGGGCGCATGATTCGCGACCTTAGTCCATAATGTAAACTCTTACTGAATGATTTTGAGGCGAAATGAGGAAATTTCGCAGACCAAAGTCTTGGTCCGCGGTCTAAAAATTATCGACGACCCGATTTGATCTTCAATTGGAGTTTAGAAATTAAATGGACAGCCATTTTTTCCTGAACTTTACACATTTTTAGTTCGTCACGACGGTAAGAACGCTGAGACGGAGTCAATGTTCCCGTTTCAAGCTCCATTTCGTAATCCATTTTAGAAGAACGGATGCCTTCTAATTCTTTCGTTTGCTGCTTAAATAATTTCGTCACACCAGATAATGGAGCAACTTCAATCCACTCTTCTTTACCGCGGTACCAGCTGACCATACGTAAAAAACGCGCTTTGTTTTTAGCTAAAGTAAATTTAGGAAACTGTTGATCTGGTAAATCCAAGATGTTGTTAATTTCATCAAGGCTAGCCATATCATCTTCGTCTTCATTTAAAGGCATGCTTTGCATCTCTTTTTCAAGAGCCGCCATTTCACGCGCTTCTTCTTCTGAAGATAAATCAAATTGCGATCGAGGCTTCGAAGAAGACTCTTCAGAGTCTAAAGACTCTTCAGAAACATCAACGTCCTCGATAGAGTCCATTGATTTTTCATTCGCAGATTTCGTAGGTGTTGGTGCATTTGTGTTAACGTTCGACATTAATTCCCCCGGCGGACGACTAGTTGTAGAGCGTTTCTGTATACCCCACAATAGGTCGATGACACAAGATGGCGAAGAATAAAAAGCACTTAGATAGGTATTTTTAACATTTAAACAGGAAGCACGACTGACCGTTCTGATAAGAATTGAAAAAAACAATCCGAACTCGCAGTAAAAAATGCAATACGATTAAGCCTCAGTCTTTGGTTTGCTGAGGCTGCCGGTTGGTGTGCTGGACTGGATTTGGAATTTAAAGGCGGCTTACGTAGGCAAGGATGCCACGAATTTCTTTAAAGTCATTTTTGCCCTTTTTGATGAGCATAATAGCTTCTGCCTGCTTGATCTTACCCATAGACATTTTTTCGCAAAGAAGAGGCTCCATCGGATCAGTTAACTCGTAAACACGCTGGTGCTGAGGCCAGAGGTTCTTCACATCATTACTTCCACCCATGCAAAGTGGAATGTAGTGGTCGATTTTAAACTGCATTCTGTTGCCAGGGTTAATATTGTAACCACCCTTTTGAACGTAAAGCTTGATTACGGCCCATTTCGTATCTGGGTCTACATCGCGCTCACAATATTTGATATTTTCAGGGTAGCGTTTGCGAGTCGCAAACTGGCAGAGCTCCCCTGGAGTCATAGAAGAATCCGGATTGAGAGGGTAAGGTCCACCGGCGAAAGCAGCCTGGCCTAGAGTTACCGTCAAAAGAACAGTAGCAAATACATTTCGAGCAAAAGCTTTAACCATGTACATCCCCCAGTAGAGAAGCATTTAAAGGTGCTTCGTAGAAACGCCGAACCATATTTCCGGCTTATATCTTAGGTACGCCACTATCCATATCGACTTGAATAAATTGAATCAAGTTTGTTTACAGTCTTGACCAAGTCCTGATGACGCATTAAGTAATAGCCCTTATGACAAAAAGCAATGTTTCATTTACTAAAGCAGCCCTATTTTTAATCACTTTTTCAGCTCAAATAGCCTACGCGGCACCTGCTCCTCGTTCTGTTGAACCTGAGGCTATGAAAATTAAAATTTCATCAACTGACTCGGCCTACGCTCTTGTCAGAATTATAGATGAAGAACTTCCAACTTTAATTCTTTTGCCTGGAATTTTCCGTGGCTTTTTGCCAAACGAAGAATTTTTACAAATTCTCAGCAGAAGAAAGTTGAACTGGGTTGCTTGGCATACGAGCCGTCACCCGGAATCGATGATGCTTGGAAATCCTATGCCTTGGATGAATCAAGTGACCAGCCAAAATTTAGCGAACGAACTTGTGACTTTAAAAAAGACACTTAAAATTAAGCGTCCAATCCTTGTTACGCTGTCTTACAGCGCAAGCATTATTCCGTATGTTGATGCTTCTTTATTTCCTGTCGTGATTGAAACAGCTCCTATGGGACGATCGTTGGAAAATAATCCACCGTCTCCTTATTATGAAAGCTGGAAACAGTGGATGGGAATGTTTCCGGTTTTTGGTCAATATGTGGTCGCGAATCAAGAGTTTTGGGCTTACCGCGGTTACTGGTATCAGCAAACTGTGGATTTGACTCAGACTCATGAACGATATGGCCCTTTTCAAAGACAGATTTCTGAGGGTTTAGCGCAACTTGCATATGCGGGTCGTCAGTTTGATTTAAGATCTCAGGATTTTGCAAAAGGTCCAAAACGTTTTTGGATTTTAGGCCAGAGGGAAAATCAGACTCGCAAATCTATTCAGAAACAAGCTGTCAGACTATATGAGGAGCAAACGGGCCACCAAAATTCGATCATTGAGATCGAAGAAGCTGGACACGTTATTCCGAACGAAAATCCTACTTCTTACGTCAAAGCGCTTTCTGAACTTGTCCAAAAGTTATCAAAGTAGTTACAATCCCCCTTAACATATGAAAAAAAGCTTAAATTGGTTTTGGGGCTTGTTCGCTCTGAACAGCGTCATTTCACTTTTAATATCGTTTCTTTACCTCTCTACCCCGTCTACACGACCCGATAATGCTATGGCTGCGATATTCATGGCCCCCTATTTTTGGGCTCACCTAGCACTACTTGCAATGCTTTTGTTTGCACCGTTTTTTTGGGCATGCTTACTTTTCCCCCGAGCCCGCGTCATTAAAGGGATCTTCTGCCTCTATATTTCGTTTTTTCACACACTATTATTGATAGATACGTTCGTTTATCAACAGTACCGGTTCCATATAAATCTTTTTGTTCTCGATTTATTCTTTAACGGTCAGGGGCAAGTGATTAGCTTCTCATGGTACTTGTGGGGAATTGTTATTGCCTTTATGGGCGGGCTTTGGGTTTTTCAGCTTTGGATCTCATCAAAGCTAGAGAGTACAGCTAAGCCTCATAATCTAAAGCGTACTACTTGGTTTTTGGGATTTTGGTTTGTTTGTTTATTGGGAACGCATGTTGGGCATGCACTAGCTGATGGATTTTTCTACAGACCCGTTACGAAGATCGGGACTATTCCGCCTTTTGCCGCCCCACTAAATGCGCAGGAAACTTTAGTTAAAATGGGATGGGTAGATGTTGAGGCTCATAAACGCAAATCTCTTATGACTTTAGCAGACGAGAAAAAAAGTTTAGTCCAGTATCCAATCGAAGCGATGCGCTGTAAGCCTGAAATAAAACTTAATATCCTTTTTATACTTCTTGATTCGACTCGGTTTGATGTTTTGAATGAAACGGTTATGCCCAATAGTTTTGCGCTTGCTCAAGACTCGATTATTTTTAATCAGCACTTTAGTGGAAGCAATTCAACTCGCGGTGGCATCTTCAGCTTCTTTTACGGATTGCCTCCGCTTTATTTTGATAAATTTAAAGAAACTCATACTTCTCCGGTCATCATGGATCAGGTTTTAAAAAATAATTATCAAACCAAAATATTGGGAAGTGCGCCGCTAACTAAGCCTGAATTCGATCGCACTGTCTTTAGCAAAATTAAAAATTTACGAAAGAAATCAAAAACTTTCGCAGCCTATGAAAGAGATCGTGAAATTACAGATGAGTGGTTGGATTTTACAAAACAGCGCGATAATAAAAATCCATTCTTTGGGTTTTTATTTTATGATTCCGCCCACGAGTTTTCCCATGACCCCGGACACGCACAATTTAAACCTTATCTAGAAGATATCAATTATTTTACATTAAACAATTCAACCGACCCAACTCTGTTTCTTAATCGCTATAAGAACAGTATCTACTATATTGATCAACAAATTGGTCGCGTCATTGATGATTTAAAAAAACGCGACCTACTTGAAAACACCGTTGTTTTCTTTAGTGCAGATCACGGCAAAGAATTTAATGATAACAAATTGAACTATTGGGGACACAATTCAAATTTCACTAATGCGCAAACTCAAGTCCCATTCTTTGTGTACTGGCCTGAAAAACTAAAAGGTAAATTCCCAAAGTCGGTCGATCATTGGACTTCACATTATGATGTGGCTCCAACTGTGATGAAGGAAATTTTTAATTGCGAAAATGAGCCGTCAACTTACAGCAGTGGCGAAAATCTTATGACGGGCAAAGGTCACAAGTGGATCTTGCATGGAACCTATGGAGATTTTGGAATTCGTCTTAAGGATCACTTTATTGTTATTAAAACAACAGGCTCTTACGAAGTATTAGATTTAAATTATCATCCTACTGATAAAATCGAAGTTGATTACGAAATCTACAATAAAGCACTCATGGAAATGCGGCGCTTTTATAAGTGATTCACAGAAGAATTTTCGCCCCATACTTTTTGTCATTCAAAATACAACCTGAACGAAACTAGCCTGTATTCGATGTCGCTAGTGGCACTTAGCTTGCACATTTAGGTGAATTGAACGCGCACAAGCCGAAACAATCAATTAACATATCTCTAGCTAAGGAGTTCAAATGGACCAACAATCAAATCCGAACAAAGATAACTCAATGATGAATAGATCATCAAAGCCTCAAGCCAACGACTCTTCATTGGCAGCAAAAGCATCAGAAGTAGTTTCAAAAGCTAATGAAACACCAAAAGAAGGAAAAATTACTAAAGAAATCGAGAAAGTAACTTCGCAGATTCCTTCAGGCGGTTATTTAACTTTAGCTCTTGGAAGTATGGCACTTTCAGCTGCGATCGCCGTCTTTTCTAAACAAAAAGCGATGGCTAATTTCGTAGGTCTGTGGGTTCCAACTTTTATGTTAATAGGTATCTACAACAAGATTGTAAAAGTTGAAGGCTCTGACCAGTTCAGCAAAAATAAGCCTCAGCAAAATCTTCACTAAATATTTTAAGAAGACTGATTCATGAAAGGGCAACCCGCCCTTTCATGAATGTTTCGACCACGTCTTTAAAAAATTCCTGCGAGGCCTGATCGAAGCGGGCTAGTTCGGGTGAATCGATATCGAATACTCCGATAATTTTATCATTTTTAAAGATTGGTATTACCATTTCAGACCTTGACGCCGAATCACAAGCAATGTGATCAGGGAATTCATGAACATCATCAACCACCATAATTTGTTTTTTTAAAACGGCAGCACCGCACACTCCCTGACCGATTGCAATTTCAGTACAAGCAGGTTTTCCTTGGAATGGGCCCAAATAAAGTTTATCTCCTTCGAGCAAATAAAATCCGACCCAATTGATCCGCGGATACTCTGACATTATGAATGCACCAGTGTTGGCTAAATCAGTTAGCCATCTTCCGGTTAGTAAGCTTCTATATTGATTGAGTAGACTTTTATAATTCATTTAATTTCCTGGCTTGGTAGTGCGATATCAGTCTTAAGCTTCATAGTCTTATTTGACTTAAGATTCTTCTGGCAAGTAATAGCAAATATAAATCACGGCAGACTCGATTACTTAGATAAGAGGAACTTATGCCTCGCTGCGTGGTGTTTGACTGATCTCTGCCCTCACCCCTACATTTAACCTTTAATCCAAGCTCTGCTTATATTTTTTAGAAAGGGTGAATTTTGAAATACTATGTTTTAATTATTTTAATTTTTGTTTCATTAACCGCATGGGCTGCAAAAAATTTAAACGTTGAGAATTGTAGTAAAGAAAGTTCATCAGATTATTTTATTTACCAAAGCGATTTCAAATGGGGCTTTGATTTGCCGGAAATGCTTTCTGTTTTTGAAAAAATGTATGCTTCAAATAAAAGGCTTCAAAATCGCGCGTACCTTGCTCAAAAATCCGGACAGTTAGTTTTGCCGCACAGTCCCCAGCAAGGCGGAGATGTTAAGGTTCCTTCGTCATTTCCGCAGAACGTGGCTTATCATATTGAGTCCGGATTTAAACAGAATGTGATAGATGCAGTGTTTTTTCCAGACATGGGCCACTCTCACTTTTTTATTCCAACCAGTAAATGGAACCATGATCCGAAATACGTAGAGGCTCTTAAGGGAACAAATCGGGAAATTTATGAACTTTTCTTTGCAGATCAGGATCTCAAAGTTCTTTACCATACGGCTGAACAGCTAAAGATGCTGAATGAAGATGACCAGGTACTACCTGATGCAAGAATTCAACACCGACTTAAAACTCGCAATTTAGTTGGCTACAATAATGGATCGAAAGAAATATTTTTTCTGCAGAACCCGGGGCATGTGGCCAATACTGCTGGAGAATTGCCAGAGCATTTTTATTGGGGAGCAGGATTTAATCTTAGCGCGAATGAAAACGGTTGTTTTTATTACACTAAGAATGGGAAGAAATTTAATTTTGATATCAGTCTTTATGATTTAAACTACGACCCCTCCCTCCCGACGGAGCCGGGGTTTCGCTAATCTGCCAAACAACACTAGTGAGTTGTCTCTACACGGTCGCTGATTTTCCCTTGAGTATTTTAGCAAAACTTCATATTGGATAGCCTTCAAGCCAAAAATGCTAAAGGGGTCCAAATGAAGCTCATCAACAGCTTTTTATTCCTGTCGTACATACTAACCGCTCAAAATATTTTTGCATTTGATTTGATCGAAGTGAAGGGCGTTAAATTTCCAAATTCTGTTGCGGAAGGGATTGCACCTGTTCACTCGAAAGCTTTATCCCCGAAAAATATCGAAGATCTTAAAGGTTATAATCAATTACTTCCGTTTGTTACTCCGTCACCTGATCAAGAAGAAGCAGCATCTTGTATGCTCATGTCTTTAACTGGTGCAGTTGAATTATGGTTACATAGAATTAACAAAGCCCCGCGATTTATTCAAGATGGAAATCTGGATTTAAGCGAGCGTTGGTGGATGAATGTCTCTAACTTTACGAAGTATTCAAAGGATATCGATTACTGGTTTTCAGACGCCGCTTTGCTATTTAACTCGACACCTTCAGCTTTAAATAGAAACTATCGCTTTGCCAAAGGTTGGCTGATCGAAACCGACGAAGATTATATTCCAACTGCGCCGAATGCAGCTGGTGCTGTTTACTCAACTCGGTTTAATTGGGTATCTGCCTTAGATAAAGTCCCAGGACCTTTCATTAAATTACCACGCTTTGATAGAACAGTTTTGATGAGAGATAAAAATGATGATCCTTGGTCAATTGGAAAAGCTCCAGCTGATATCGTCGAGCAAGTCATTGCAGCTCTCAAAAAATACCAGGCACCCGTTCAAGTTATTTATAATCACGAAGGCTACTGGCATTCCGTCATTATCGTAGGATACGATGAAAAAATGTCTTCATATAACTGTAAATCTGTTCGTGAAGCTTTAGCTTATTACGTTGCTGAATCTAGTTACGCGAAATCGTTAGGCCAAGAAAAGCGCTCTCGAATTCTAGCGGCTCACAGGGATGATCTTGCAACAGCTTTCCAACGAAATGGTGGCTGCAACCCAAAGGGTATGTTTTATGTTCGTGATTCTCAGTACTCGGATCCTTCTGAAGAACTTTATGTGTATGATCCTTCAAATCCAATTTCTGCTAGGCCTTACTCAAAGAGAGTTATCTTACGAGAATTTGATTGGCTAAGAACAATGGCGAATCACGTAAATGTGATTCATTTGAAAGACAATAAACTGAGTTATTAATTTAAACAAAATATTGTATGGGAAGTTGCTAACTTCGAATTGAAAAAAATTGAGCGTTTTTGAGACAGATCTGTCACTATAACTATTGCTTTTAAGATGCACTTAAATTTCTATTACAGCCTCTAAGGTATGAATATTCTTAAACATCGGTCGATTTCTTAGTCTAACTGTGACTAAAACGCATCTTTTGTGTTGCGCTAATTCGAATTAATATGAACCATATATCAAACACATGGAGGTCCGATGAAACAATTCTTACCAATCATAACTTTTTTTCTAGCTACTATATTTATAAGCGTTCCCGCTCACGCACTTTTAGGTGATTTCCGACTAACTTATGGCGATACAAGTGGAAAACCTGAAAAGTATAATGATGCCTATTTTAACTTTGCGGATGGACCCAAAATTTCTTCTCAAAGCTACTTGGGTGCTGATGCAATCCTTATTCTACCGATGATGCCTTTGGGTATTGGACTTCGCTATGAAAGCGCTAACGATAAAGATTCGGCTTTTGCTGAAACGATCAAATACTCAATAACTCGTTTAGCATTAATTTTAAATTATCGAATCATTAATACCGGAATCTATTTGGGACCGATCGCCACCTACGGCCTCAGTCATCAACTCAAATTTGAAATACCAACAGACTTAGATAAACTGAAGTCAAGCAAGAGTCATAGTTATTCAATAGGAGTAGAGGGCGGCGTAAAAGTAGGTTTATTTCGTATTGGCGCAGAAGCAGGTCAATCAACTTTAGTCTTCGATGACATCAAAGACATCGTTGGAGTACCGCAGATTAAGAATGGTCGCGCAGTTGATAAACTCGATTTCAGCGGTGC
>JAYTJV010000101.1:0-3188 GCA_043730825.1 Pseudobdellovibrionaceae bacterium | reverse complement strand
AATATTTTGTATCATAATGTTTTTCCTTTTTGGTTCGGATTAGGGATTGATATTTCTTCATCAAGGCCTTCAGGAATTTCATCCTTAAAGCCATTTTTAATTGCCTCGTTTAAAGCCTGCGCGGCGTTAATTTTAATCCCTGAAGTATCATAAGAGAAATTAACTTTTGTCGCGACTGTTCTATCTTTGGCAGATCTTAAAATTAAATTTGCAGCTGCAGAAGAAATTTCGATTAAGCCGTGTTTGAACCCTTTGAAGTTTTCTTTATTTGCAACGATATCAGCCTTCTTTAAAAACGGTTTCGCATAGCCTTCGATTCCATCAGGTTTTGAAATTGCTTCGGCGTACAGATCAAATGTCCCTTTTGTGATCGTCAAAGGCAGTTTGTCCTGTAAAACGCCATTCGCATTCGGTAACTGGAAATCTTTAAGCTCTAGGTCAATATCCCAAACTGGTGGAGTTTTCAACAAATTCAGATTCGAAACCGCTCTGACAACTGCTTGATCGAAAAGTTTACCTTGAAGAGTGGCTATAGTCCTTGGCGATTTTTCACTTGGAGTTAAATTGCTAGCGCGTCCTTGGATGTCAGTTAAACGCCAGCGCTTAGCTTCGGGAAGCGAAATCACTTCTGCGAATTCAAAGATTGAATTTGTAACCACGACGCGTTCGATTTTAACTGGAAACATCTTTGATGTTGCTGTCTTCGTATCTTTTTTAGCTTGTTCCTTAAATCGCTTAAAAGAGTCCAGAACATTTTTTGTCAACACGACATTAATCTTATCTACTGAAATATCGGTAACCAATCGACCTTTAAACAATTCACGCCACGCCATGGAAACATCTATTGAGTCTACACGAACAAAGCGTTCCTTGTTTTCGCCTTTAATCCAAAGCTCAAAGCCGCGCATTCCATAAGCACCACGAATAATTCCTAGATTGAGGTCATCCAAGTGACCCGCATAAACCGGAGAAAAATCGGCTAAAAATTTATTCGTTTGCTGTAGAATAATCCGTGGTGCAGTTATGCGAACGATAATCGCCAGAATTAAGATCGTCCAAAAAATTGGTGAATGAAGCATTCTGTTTAAAAACTTCATACTTCACTCTCCAGATTACACTGAAAATTCTTCTCAAATTGACGAAGAACAAAATGAACACTTGAGTGGTCAAAATGGGACATCAAAAGTGATTGAAATATCATGAATCTCGCCTGCTTTCGTTCTTATGGTAACAGGCTCATAGATATGCATAAGCTGTGCACAACGTGGCTGAGACAGAAAATTTTGTCGAAAGACAAAGGGTAGGGAAAGGGCTTTAGCTCAGCCTTTCCACTTCGCTAAATCCTAATTATAGAAAAGTGTTTGAACATCGATGAAATCGACGTCTTTTTTATTCACTTTGATATTGGTTTCAAACTTGCCGTTTTTACAATGAACGGATTTGTTCTTTTTGTTTGGTCGTCTTTTATCGTACCAAACAACGCCAGCCTTTTTCTTACCGAGGCAGCTTCCCGCAACTAGAATATCGATTACAATATCATCAGAACTATCATAATCTGTTGAACCAAAATCAGCATTAGAATTTGGTGCACTGGCTTCGGCAAGGAGGGGCTCCGGATTTCCAATATCTATGGAATCCATAATTCCAGAAGGAATTCTATCAAACTCATTTTCTGGCTTAACAGGTGTATGAGAACTTGCCTGGCTTGGCTCTGAAGCTTCACTTTCTGTAGGTGCAGTTACACTCACGATATCAGTTGCATCAATAAGTTGAGCATCACCTGAATAATCAGGCTCTTTGTTTATACCAATAGGCTCGGGCGCTATTGAATCGGGACTATTGTCATCAAAGTCTGCGCTGTCTTTTGAATTATCAATATTTGCTGACGGACGGTGGTAAGGGTTCGATGGCTGATCACCATATCGATCGCCAGTTGATGTTCGAGTTGGCGCTTGAGGTTGTGGGGCCGGAGTTAGACCTTGCTGCGGAGCTTGTCGGGCTGGAGTTCGAGCTTGTGTTTGAGATGTGCGAGCAGGCCCTTGATTAGCTGATGTGTCTATTTGCTCAGAAGTGGCAGTGGAATCAGAATTTTCATCAGTGTCAGCATCAATATTTGTAACAGGTTGAGATGCGATTGAACTGATTGGCATCGGCGCACTGACAATCACAGGCTCTTGATTTGGATTTGGTACTTCAGGATTACGTGGAGCTTCTGACGAAGGCAGGTCAGGAGCACTGTTCGGAGCTATCGGCATTGATGTACTGCCAACGCTGCAACCGCTAGTTAAAAACAAAAACAAAATCAATGTTGAAAAGTAGCTGGCCCAATTCATAAGAACTCCTAGCGTCCTTCACTCTATCGGCGTTTGTTTCATCCTAAATAACGGGCATTTTTAGTTTTTTTAAGTGTAAAATTTGAAAGACCTGACGTTGGTCTAGATAAAAAAGCGAGAGATTATTCCTTAATCCAAGTTACTTCATGTTTGTTGTGGCATAAATGGATTATTCTTGAGCCTGGAATTTTTAGAAACTCATCAGTCGTTTTAAAATCGGTCTGTCCTTTGTATTTCAAGGTACATACGAACTTTAAATCCGGATAATAATTTATCCAGGTTTTTATCATAACTAAAAGATCCTTCGGGTCGCAAATAATGTCAGAAAAAAACCAGTCGGGCTTTTTCACATCTTCTGGATTAAGTTTGAAAGCATCTTTCTTAATAAATTCAATATTTGGTAGTTTTTCGATCCTGGGATCAAGCGGAGCCTTATCCACGCTCAAAACTTGGCAGCCCAGGCTTTGTAAAACCCACGTCCAGCCACCAGGACAGGAACCCATATCTAAAACTCGTTGATTTTTTTTAGGTGGAGCAATCTGAACTGTGAATACTTCCCATAGTTTTGTATAGGCTCTTGATGGGGGAGTAACCTTATCTTCTTGAAACTCGACAAGCCCGAGTGGAAAGGAACTTTCTGTAGTCGAGCATTTTAAAATAGTTTTTTCATCCAGCAAACACCAAAAACCAAAATTATCCTTCGGAATAGCGCTTAAGAATTTAATTCTCTTTTGCTTTCCGCGGTAGATTTTTTCTTGTATGAGTTCTGTTCGCCGGTGTAGTTGAAATGAGTAAGCAGCCCACATTTTTTTTTCAGACTTTAATTTCTTAACCGCATCATTAATCGACTCGATA
>JAYTJV010000100.1:0-30635 GCA_043730825.1 Pseudobdellovibrionaceae bacterium | reverse complement strand
CCAAGAGCTGCTAAAGCATCGGCATTTGTAAGTGAAATCGTACCAGCGGCAATAGTTAAATTACTTCCAACCTGAACGATACCTTTTACAGCACCTGTGGCATCTTGATAGGCGGCCGAAGAGGTAGAAGTAATTCTTCCTTTAGCATCATAATTTATAGTTGGAACTGCAGAAGCAGAACCCGCAGTGCCTGCTGTGACAGTCGAAGCTAATGTTAAAGCGCCTGTTGAAGTTAAAGTTGCATCGCCCGATAAAATATTATTAACCCAGTTAACACCGTCATAAATCATGATTTGATTTGCAACAGTTGCCGCAGAAACAGTCTTACCTTTAATTTTATCAACAGAAGTCGCGCCTTGAGTCCCTGAAACATCACCGGCTAAAGATCCAGAAAAGTTAACTGCATTCGTTGCATTTGCAACTGTTCCAATCGCAAGACATTCCCAAGCATCTGAAACTGTATTCCAAGAAGGTTTTTGAACGGAAGTACAAGTTGCTACCGGTAAAAGATCAGCGTTGTAAGAAGAAGTCTGAAGAGCTCCTGAGATCCGAGCATCATCTCCAGCAGCTAAAGTATTCGCAGCAGTTCCTACGACTGCCGTGATCGCAGGAGTCGTTGTTCCAGTTGCAACCGTAATGTAAGCATTAGTCGAGGTCACATTTGTTACAGAACCAGCTGATGGATTAACCCAAGATAAAGTACCAGTGCCATTCGTTGCTAAAACAAATCCAGCCGTTCCCGCGGTTGTTGGTAAAGTTAGAGCGTAGTTAGCCGTGATATCAACCGGTGTTGAAATTGTGACCGTATTAATATCGTTATCGTTCAAAACTAAATTTCTGCCTGAGAAATTCGTCGCGGCAACAGAACTTGCATTGGTAATATTTTGAACACCCATGTTGATGGGTCCACTCATCGTTCCACCAGCAAGGGGTAATTTAGAGGTGTCATTAATCGTTGCTGTCGTAACAGCGGTCAGTCTGCCTTTTGCATCGTAAGTTATAACAGGTGTAACAGAAGTACTTCCGATCGGACCACCAGCGACAATTACGTTAGGAAGAGATAAAACTCCAGCGACTACATTAAGGCCTGAAGTTACAAGGCTTGTATCAATTTGCACAATCCCTTTTACAAGATAAGAAGCATCACCCGGAGAAGTTCCCGTCGCATCAGCAGAAGGAACCCAGTCAGAACCGTCATATTTTAAAACTTGATTTAAAGTAGGCGCAGTCGCCACAACATTTGTACCACGAATTCGGTTCACAATGGTGGTGGCAGCAGTGCCAGTCACGTCGCCAGCAAAAACACTGGCTGGTCTTAAATACTGAGTGTTAGTCCCTGCAATAATATCAACTAACGTATTAACGTTTGCTGAAGTCAACGGAGAGTAAATGGCTAACGGATCAATTTTCAAAAATTCAGCAGAACCATAACCTTCTAACTGAACTGAATTTAACGCTAAGGGCACGAAATTAATTTTTGAAACGGGCATTTGTTCCCAAGGGTCGGTTGGGGCTTCTCTAAAATAAACTTGAAGATTACGTCCATCGACAGATGAAGACGGAGTATAAGCAGAACCTGAACTACAATTAGTTAAACCTGTATAAGGAGTGCGGTTTGAAAAAGCTTTCTCTAATGTAAAAGGAAGAGTATTTGCAAGAAGCGTAGGATCAGACGTATCCGCAATCGTGATGGAGAAAATTCCGGCCGTTGCAGATAAGTCTCTACTTTGTTGCTCGTCCCATAAAAGACAATTTTCTGCGCCTGGTGTTCGAATCTGGATACGAAATCGAACGCTAGCAGAGTTTACAGGCTGACCGTTAGGTTTTAAAATACGACCGTGATAAGTTATGCCCGAAACTGCATACGATAAAGAGGACATGAGCAGAACCAAAATAGTCAGAGTAGTTCTGAACAAATATTTACTAATTCGAGTGCTTAGGTGATTACGTTCCATAAGAAACTTATCGGCATATTCTAGTTTTCCTAGACCCCTGGTGTCTCAACCTGAGTCATTTGTATAGAAAAAAGCTATACAAAACTTCTAGGCCTAATTAAGCCCGGCAAAGCGATCTATCACAACAGAAATGAGGCGAGTTTCCGCGAATTATTTAAATAAAAAATTATTTTAGTTTCGCAAAAAATCTGAATTTTTCAAAACTAAATTCACAATTTCGTTGGATTTAAAACACTACTTCTTTCGCTTTGGGAATGCTTTTCGACCTGGTTTCGGGGCTGGTGAACGCGGAGGTTTGGGTGGGTGCTTTGATTTGTTCTCGAGCGATACTGGTTTTTTCCCATCAAGCTGAGAAATGAGTCGTTGATCGCGCTCGGTTACTAAATTAATCACAAGGCCGGCACGTCCTGCACGCGCAGTTCTGCCTACACGGTGGAGGTAATTTTCCATTTGCTCTGGTAAATGATAATTGATCACTCGTCCGATATTATCTAAATCTAATCCGCGGGCAGCGAGATCTGTTGAAACTAAAAGATCTACTTTCCCATCGCGGAATTGTTTTAAGTTTGCGCGACGCTCATTTTTATCCATTTCGCCGCGATACATAGTACAGGCATAACCTTTAGCAGTTAATTCCTGAGTCAGCTTGTCACATTGTTCACGTGTGTTGGTAAACACTAACGTTCCGCCGTGAACCGGTTGTTTTAAAATGCTTTCAAAAAGTGGCCAGCGTTTTCCATCTTTCACAATTCGATTTTGTGTGGTCAAACTTTTAACGATCTTGCCACTTCCTGTTGTTCTGATAACTTCAGCAGTCGAAAATAGGCTGTTCATCAGCTTTTGTACTGATGGCGATACCGTTGCCGAAAATAAAGCCATTTGAAGGCCAGTCGGGCACGCTTCAACAATAGAATCTGAGTCAGGTAAAAAGCCCTGATCAAGCATTTGATCAGCTTCGTCAAAAATTAGAACCCGAACATCTGTTAAATCAATTAGATTTTTATCCATTAATTGAACAAGTCTTCCCGGAGTCGCTAATAAGATTTCAAAAGTTTCAGCAATATTTCTTCGAGCTTGTTCGAAAGCCATACCACCTAAAGCCGGTCGGACGCGCAACCGAGTTTTATGAGTTAGAGTTTTAAAGACCTTAGATACTTGTTCCCCAAGCTCACGAGTTGGCACCATCACAACAGCACGGGGTGCCGAAGGATTTGCCACCGCTTCGCCATCATTTTCTAATTTTTTAAGCATGTGCAGTAAAGGCAATGCATAAGTTAAAGTTTTACCACTTCCAGTTTCAGAAACTCCAACAACAGACTTTCCTTCCATCAAAAGTGGAATGGCCAGTTCTTGAATTTCAGTTGGACGAGCGAGATTTTTTTCTTTTAAAGATTCAAGAAGAGAAGGAAGTAAGCCAAAGCCAGAAAATGAGTTCATATGGGATTTTTTGTCCTTGTTGTAGAAATAACAGTACTTAAGTATTCGGTACTCTATCTAGAATGCTTCAAACCCTCTAGAAGAATCTTTAAAAAAGCCTCTAATTATCAAGACTTATAAAATTATTACCAAATTGACAGTTTTCTCAAAACTCAACTATACCTGATCTTACTGAAATGAAATTTTTAAGACTGTCAGATCCACTTCTTTCTGTTCTTTTCGAGAACGAAGACATTATCGCTTTTGATAAGCCTTACGGGTTTAACACCCACACCAATGACTCTAAAATTGAACATTCTGACTTCATTCAAGACGGGCTGATTGAACTTCTCGAAAAACAGCTAGATCAAAAGCTTTTTATAATCCATCGCCTCGATCAAACGACAACTGGGGTAATCATTTTTGGAAAAACAGTAGAGGCAGCTAAGACTTATGCCGAATACTTTTTTGATCGCTTGGTTAAAAAAACTTATCTTTTTATTACTGCCAAGAAATCGGCTGAAGCAAAGTTTGTGATTGATAAACTAATCATTCACAAAGGAAAAGAACTTGCAGCAAAAACTGATCTGAAATTTTTGAAAAAAACGAAAACGTATGAACTTTGGCAGGCAAATCCTAAAACTGGTCGAAATCACC
Source organism: Pseudobdellovibrionaceae bacterium (assembly GCA_043730825.1). Lineage (GTDB taxonomy): Bacteria > Bdellovibrionota > Bdellovibrionia > Bdellovibrionales > Bdellovibrionaceae. The sequence continues at coordinate 26,607 of JAYTJV010000100.1, read as the reverse complement.
AAATCAGAATTCATGCTGAAGCCGCGGGTATTTCAATTTTGGGGGATGATAAGTACGGGGGTTCAAGATATCCGTTCTTATGTTTGCATAATCGCCAGATTGAGTTTCCAAATGGAATTGTCATTCAGTCTAAGCCTCCAGAGTATTTCGAACACCTTGAATTGCTTGAAGACGAAACATTAGCCACAACCCTTTTTGAAGTTGACCGGAGATATCGACTTTTTCCAGAAGCGCTCAAAACTGAACAAAGCTTCAGGCTTGCCCAAGTCAAAAAAGAGCCAGGATATTCCTTAGATCAGCTGGGTAAGACACTCATTTTAAACTGGCAAGAAGATGGCTGGAAAGAACAGGACCTTAAAAGCTTTACTAAACTTTCTAGAATTTTAAAAAAACCAATTGTTGTGCGTTTTCCCAAAGCTCAGTTACAAATTGTTCCAAAGATTAAAACTGAATTTTTCGATTCAACCTGGATTTCCAAAGAAGAAAATCTTCGCTTCGAAGTCAGGTGCGAGCAAGCAACTTCAGGCGGCCTCTTTTTAAATCAAAGACTTCAAAGAAACTGGGTTAAAAATCACTCTCGAAATAAGAAAGTATTAAACCTATTTTCAGGCAATTGCAGTTTTGGTGTAGCGTCTGCAAAGGGAATGGCAGAACAAGTCACCTCAATTGATGTCAGTAAAAGTGGACTCAATTGGGGCCGAAAAAACTTTGAACTGAACGACCTCAATGTCGAATTGCATCAATTTTTGAACCGTGATAGTTTAACATTCCTGAGGCAATGCTTAAAAAAAGATCAAAAATTTGATCTTGTGATTTGCGAAGTTCCCAGCTTTTCCAGATACGAGAAAGTAATTTTTAAAATTGAAAAGGATATCGAAGAGCTTTTAACTGGTTGCTTGCGAATATTAAATGACGGCGGATACTTGCTTTTTTCAACAGCTTTCGATGGTTTTGTGATTGATGATCTTCGGCAACTGATTCTAAAAATTCAAAAAAGTTTAAAACTTCAGGGAATGGAAGTGTTTTCAATACTTCCATCTCTTGATTTCGAATTACCAGACGAACGCGCCAGTTTAAAATCATTTCTTATGCGAAAGCAGCGGGGTTAAATCTTATATATGTTCACAGCCATTTTTCTGACCATTCTCATTACGTTAACCATTACGATTCTTATTTTAAATATGAAGTCGCCGGGCAAACGGATCGAACATAATATCAAAGCGGTTGGTCGAATTGATTCGCCTGTCGTGACGCGTTCAATCGCGCAGCTTTTGGGTCCTCCGCTTGTGAAGGGAAATTCAATCGAATCTTTGCATAATGGCGATCAGATTTTTGAGGCTATGCTAACCGGTATTAATTCAGCGAAAAAGACGATTACTTTTGAAACATTCATTTATTGGTCTGGCGACATTGGGAATCGATTTGCGGAAGCCTTAACGGAACGTGCAAGGGCCGGAGTGAAAGTTCACGTTTTATTAGATTGGTTAGGTAGTCGAAGTTTTGAAGAATCGTATATCGAAGAGATGAAAAGTGCTGGCGTCCAAGTGCAAAGGTATCGTCCCATCAGATGGTACAATATTGCGCGGGTGAATAATCGAACTCACCGCAAAATTTTAGTTATCGATGGCCTTATCGGTTTTGTTGGTGGAGTTGGAATTGCTGATCAATGGCTTGGAAATGCTCAAGATAAAGATCACTGGCGCGATTCTCATTTCAAGATAAAAGGCCCAGTTGTTGCGCAACTTCAAGCTGCGTTCATGGATAATTGGAATGCAAGCCATCCCGACGTTTTGCATGGGGATGATTATTTCCCCCTGGTTCCAGAAGTGGGCGACGCTTTTGCGCAAGTTTTTAAAAGTTCACCTGAAGAGGGTAGCGGAAGCGTTCGGCTGATGTATCTGTATTCGATTTCGCATGCGATGAAAACGATTCGAATCTCGACCGCTTACTTTGTACCCGACACACATTTAAGAAAAGTTCTGATTGATGCGGCAAAGCGCGGGGTTAAAATCGAAGTCATACTGCCAGGTCCGATCATAGATACTCACATCACTAGACGAGCATCAAGGTCCGTTTGGGGCGATTTACTAAAAGCTGGTATCCGCATCTATGAATATCAGCCAACGATGTATCATTGTAAATTTATGATCGTCGACGAGTTGTGGGCTTCTGTCGGTTCAACAAATTTAGATCATCGATCATTAAGGTTGAATGACGAATGTAATTTGAATGCGATTGAACCTAAGTGGGCTCTGGAAATGTCGGAAGTTTTTGAAAAAGACAAAGCTCGTACAATAGAGATGACCTACGAGCAATGGAAGAGCCGACCATTGAATGAAAAGATCATCGAATTCGTTTCTTCTATTTTGAAAAGCCAGGTTTAAAGTCAGCTGTAGCGCGAAAAAACTAACTGTAGATCAAAGGAGACGTTGACCTACCACTTAAAAGTTGGTTCAAGGTATATCGTGCAAAAAAGAACTCGTCTAATTTCAGTACTACTCGTTTTTGTCTTTGGCATTCTCATGCTAAAACATGTGATACCGCATGCGAAAGAAATGGCTTACGAAGATTGTAATGAAATCTGGCATAGACATACCAGCCTGATGCATGGTCACGACGAAACAAGATTTGTTGAAGCTTCGACCACATCTCGTTCGCAAAAAAATGAAACTTGCCATGCGGGAAAATCAGTCTTTTCTTATTCATTGTTTCCAGCGTCAGTGGTTGATGAATTCGAACCGACCTATGGAATTGTTTTTGACGTCATTTCAACTATCGAAAATGACTTTAGAGGACCTGATCTAGAGCCTCTCAGGAAACCACCGAAATTGTTTGTCTAAAGTTCTTAAATATCGCTTCCTTTAAATTTTAATTGTACTTCAAATTCATCACTCACTGCGATGAGTTTTAGGTACTCCATTTTTTCTTCCCATAAGGAAATAAGTCATGAATCTCTTTTCTTTGATAAGCTTAATATTCATTTCGGCATCCGTTTTTGCAGATGAATCAGCTCCTTCGCAAGTTCCGAAAGTCAGCGCGAATACGCTCTTCCTTTTTCAAGATTCAAACTTCCATAAGGAAGATACGGACCCAATAAATCTGGACACAGAGCCAAACGGGTTTAATGTTCGGGAAATCGAAGTTCAGTTTCTATCTGACATTGATGCTTATACCAAACTTAATGTTGTTTTAGCTTTGCACCCAGAACTTATATCCAATGGAACAGATATAGAAGAATCCTGGAATATCGAGCCCGAGATTGCTTACGCAGAATCAACTGCGATTTTTAATGTTACTTTAAGAGTTGGAAAATTCAAAGGTGCCATGGGAAAACATAACTTGTTACACACGCATGCATTCCCCTTTGTCCAAGCTCCAATGGGGAATCAATATTTGCTGGGTGACGAAGGCTTAAACGATGCCGGAGTTTCTGCTACAGTCATTTTGCCAACAAGCTGGAAAAATGACTTCACTATTCAATATTTACGCGGCGATGGCGAGAACGAAGAATTTAGCTCACCATCCCCTGGTGACGGCGTTGGTCTTGTGGACTGGAGAAACCTGTTTTCGTTTTCGGAAAAATTATCTATAGAAGCAGGCGTTTCCTATGCCAAGGGCCATAACAGCTTCAAAGAAGATACTCAATTAACGGGTGCAGACTTAACTTTCGACTGGAGCCCTGAAAAAGACAGTCGTCATCATTCGGTTCTTTGGTCGCTTGAGTACCTTTCAAGAGTTCAAGGTCAGGATAAAATAGCAGATGAAAAAGCATCAGGCATTGCCACTTGGGTTCAATATCAGTTCGTTGATCATTGGGCGGGTTCATATAGATTCGACAATCTTAATGTTAACGACTCTTTCAGTCCTGTTAAGTTGCCAAACGATAATTGGGAAAGAAGTTCGTTAGCACTAGTCTATCTGCCTTCAGCGACATCATCGTATAAGTTCGAATATAACGAGCGAACGGGTGGGACTAAAAGTGCTAAGAATAATTCGACCGAAAAAGTATTTTTCTTCCAAGCTAATTTCACAATCGGCGGTCACTCAAGCCATTCGCACTAATGGCTTGGTAGAAGTTATTTTCGGAATTGAGTCTTCGGGCAAGTCACGATTGCCCGTAATACTTTTTTGTCACCTTTTTGGGTAACGCTAACCGTTGTTTTTGTGACTTCAATGTTCATGTTATCCAACCAGCCATCCCGACCATCGTGAAGTGTCACGTTGACTAACTTGATACTTGTTTTCGTGATAAGCGGCGTGATGTGGAGTCCTCGGTCGCTACCTAAGCCTTCACCCTTAAAAGAATAGTAACCAACAGTCACGTAATTTTGATGAATGGTCACGCGCCCGATGATGGGGTCATTTTTATAGCTCATATCATTGAAACAAACATCTGCGAGAGCCGTGTAGCTATTCGCCCGAACGGCTAAAGTGCCAATCAATATCGAAAGAATCAAAGTAAAAGAAAGTAGTTTCATGTGATCTCCGGGGTTGCTTCAGTTATTTAAGAAAGTAGCAAGATTGGCTTCACCGTGAGAAGAAACAAGGGCGGCTTAGGCTTTTAAAACATGTTAAATGATTAGTCACCGATGCAAAAAATGGAGAGTGTTACTTTAAGCTGAAGTGGCTGGCTTTTGGGGGTAATGAAGATTTTGACTCATGCATTTTGTATCAAAGGCATTGAAAATTACATGAAAGCGGTGTGAATCACTGTCATTTACGAATCGATGCATCAGATTATTATTCAAAATGTAGACGCTCCCATCAGCTGCCATCTTAAAGCGTTCGGTTTCACTTTCGAAGTAACACTTTTCATTCGTAATCAGTGGTACATGGACTCGAGCTGTATAAACTTCCGGAGTAGAAGTATCAACATGCCAGGCCAAGGCGGTCTGCTTCGGTACGCAGACAATTCGCGCACGATGAGGACAAAACCCTAGCTTCGACATCTGATCAATCAGTTCAAAAAAAGGACCTTTGCAAATTTGCGTAGGCATTGTCTGTTCGATGTCCGGTCTTTTGAGCCGAACTTTTACTTTAAAATTATTTTGAGGTATTCGCCAGTGACCTGGTTCCCAGGCGCTTGTGTATTCTCCATCAAAACTTTGTAGACTCCAGCCACCCCAAAATTTAGGAATATTTTCATCTGAAAGCATAGCAGTTGTTAAATAAACTTCCTTGATGGGATCGTAGGTACCTTGCCAGACAGCGGGTAGCGTATCGATAATGTTGGCAAGAAAGTATTCGCGTAGCTGATTAACGTCGACAGTGACCGGAAGTTTCTCGCAAAATATTTTTTGTTTCCAAAGCATCGGGGGCTTCTCCTCAAGTTTATGAGATTATTTTAAAGCCCTTTTCTGTGGCAAATCAAGAGTCGAATACTCAAAAAAACCAACTGGACCTGTCAATTCCAGCTTGGAGCTTCCAGTGAATCGTATGCGTGAATTATTCGTTCGAACAATTCAGGAGATTATATTCAATTCGACATCACCGGTCGACTTTCTTTCAAATATCAGATAAATAAGAACCTCTATGGTTAAACGTTTTTTTCCCGATCGTGACTTTAAGGCGTTCCTTTTTGATTTCGATGGCACTGTAGCTGATACGATGCCGGGCCATCTGGCGGCGTGGAATCACGCGCTTGGGCATTATGATCTAACCCTGACCAAAGAACAGCATCACGGTTGGGCTGGCAGGCCCACTCGGGAAATTGTAAGACTCTTGAGCGAGTATCATAAAGTCGATCTGTCCATCGACGAAATTTATAAAAATAAAGAAGAGTTTTATTTAAAGAACGTTCCCAATGTAGAACCAATTCTTCCAGTTGTAGAAATCATTGAAGCAGCATACGGAAAAATTCCAATGGCGATTGTATCAGGCAGTCGTCGAAAGCCAGTACTTGCGACACTTAAACTTTTGAAGATGGAACATTACTTCGATCTTCTAATCTGCGCAGAAGACTATGAAAACGGGAAGCCAGCACCTGATTGTTTTCTGAAAGCAGCAACACTTTTAAAAGTCGAACCAAAAGATTGCCTAGTTTTTGAAGACGGTGTTTTAGGAATGCAGTCGGCGACGGCTGCGGGAATGGAATTTTTAAAAATCGAAGTGCATGCTGAAGAAGGCCACAAAATCAGCCGCTAAACGTAAGACATTGTCAGCTTTGAATTATCTCATGTGTTTATACAGTTTTAGTTGTTTTGCTAGCGTGACAAAATGTTAGCTTTAAATGATTTAATGAACAGACCGGCTAGTATCTTTGTCATAGAAAGAAATAAATATGCAGTTCCAAAACGGCACCTGCTTCAAAAAATTTCAAAATAAATAATAAAAAATACTTCTCATATGAGAAGTATTTCAATTTTGTGGAATCTTAGTTACTTACAATCCGAAAAATCGCGAGTGAAGATCCATAAAAAAATTTCGCGAGTGGAATACTTTTTAACATCAAGAGTGTGTCGTTTGAGGTTGGCGCTTTACGTTCATATTTTAAAAGCGCATGGTCAAAATCAACTCACAAATTGGCTGTCTTCATTAAATTTAAAAACTTTGTTAAAAAGAAGCCTGATCGGGACTACGATGGAAAATTTTGATATAGGAAAAATGAATACTTCGATACCTAATTTAAAATCTTTGAAAACTCTGAAATCAATCATGGGCGCAGCAATTCGCAATCGACCAAGCTTGCCTGTGCAAATTGAAGCAGAAGAAATTCAAGGAAAAAAACCAGATTGGCTTACTGACGGCGGAGAAATCGCCGAAATCATCAAGGCTCGTGATTGGTCGAAATCTGCCCTTGGTCCGATTGAAAATTGGCCACAAAGTTTACGAACGACTGTTAGTCTTTGCTTAGCTTCAAATTTTCCAATCAACATTCTTTGGGGACCCGATGCGATTCAAATATACAACACAGGCTACAAAGAACTTTGTGGTAAAGCACACCCGCGGGCAATTGGTGAATCTTACCGAGCTACTTGGGAATCAGCTTGGCCTGCATTTGGTGAGCCTTTTGAGAAAGCGCTACGCGGCGAAACCTCCTACCTAGAAAATCAGCGGATGTTTTTAACTCGTAACGGTTACCTCGAAGAGACTTTCTTCACATTTTCTTTAAGTCCCATCAGGGATGAGTCTGGAAATGTCGCAGGGATATTTCATCCTGTTACAGAAACAACTTCAACAATGCTGAACCAAAGAAGAACCAGGCTTCTTCGTGATCTTTCGAGTGAATCTGAAAATTGCGATAATGTTCAGCAAGCAGCTTCTCGGATTATGAAAAGCTTAGTGGATTATACGTATGACATTCCAGGTGCCATCATCGTACTAAAAGACGAATCTGGAAATTTCAAAGTTTCAGCATCAACACCTAATTTAAATAGCTTGAAGGATTTAAGCAAATGGCCACTTAAGGACGCAAATCAAACAGCCCAGCCACACTACGTTAATGATATGATTCCTCGGTTTGGAAACATTACTTGTTCCGATTATCCAGAACCGATAGAGCGCGCTTGTCTGTTGCCTTTTCACGCGTCGGGCGAGCATTCATTAGAGGGTTACCTCATTGTACTGATCAGCCCAAGATTGCCCTTCGATGAAAGTTATATGGCATTTTTTGATTTACTCAACTTTACAGTTAATACCGCACTTGCAAATGCAGTCTTGAATGAAGAAACTAAATCCGAACTTTCAGAATTTAAAACAGATATCAATGAACTAAAAATTCAGCGCGACATTCAGGACAAAAAAGAAAAGGAATTACTTGAAGCTAAGTTTGCAGCTGAAGCCGCAACTAGGTCCAAGAGCGCATTCCTAGCAAACATGAGCCACGAAATTCGCACACCACTTACGGCAATATTAGGATTTACGGAAATCTTGAAAACGAACAACCTAGATAATAGGGAACAGGAAAAGTATTTAAACATAATTAGTCGAAACGGAGATGCCTTAGTCAGAATTATTGATGATATTTTAGATCTATCTAAAATCGAAGCTGGCAAAATTCATTTTGAACAAGCTCCACTTTGTTTAACAAATCTTGTAGAAGATGTGGTTTCCATGTTTTCCGATCAAGCGAAGGCAAAAGGTCTAAGGCTAGAATTTAGCTCTAAAAACTTTCCGCAATTTAAAGTTGAATCCGATGCAGTTAGAATTCGTCAGATTTTAGTTAATCTTGTGGGAAATGCGATTAAATTTACTTCAGAAGGAAGTGTCAGGATTTCAGGCGAATATAAGCCAATAAGAAATAATTTCTATGAGGTAACTTTATATATTGCTGATACAGGAATTGGAATAAGCAAAGAACAAGCTGCCAAACTTTTTCAGGCTTTTAATCAAGCAGATAATTCGACAACCAGAAATTTCGGTGGGACCGGGCTAGGGCTTGCACTTTCTAAAAAATTAGCTAAAGCAATGGGCGGGAACGTTTCTATCGCGGACAGTCGCAACGCCAAAGGATCTACTTTCATCGTAAAGCTTAACGTTAAGAAGAGCTTAAACATCGTTGACCCAGTCATTGCCGAGCTACAGCAGCAATCAGTAAAAAAAGAAAAACGATTAAACGGCTGGAAAATTCTAGTTGTCGACGATTCAATTGATAATCGATATTTACTGAAAATGTTTTTAGAACGGGAAGGCGCGATTAGCCACGAAGCTCCGGATGCTATTACGGGCTGCAGGATGGCTTTAGAGTCTGACTATGATGTTGTGTTAATGGATATTCAAATGCCAGAGGTTGATGGTTACGAAGCGCTTGCGATGCTTCGAAAAGAAAACTATAAAAAACCTATTTATGCACTGACTGCCCACACGCTTAAAGAAGAAAAAGATCGAGCACTGGCTGCAGGCTTCACAGGACATATTGGAAAACCTATCAATTCAGCCATTCTCGTAGATACTCTTAAAAGCCGCACAAGGCATCTTCATTAACAACTTAGGAAGGCGTCATGTTTGATAGAATGATTCCGCCAGGTCTAATTGACATTTTCTGCCGACCGTTTTTGTGGGCCGTGTTTCTGAGTTTATAAATTTCTAAGAATCTCTCGCGGGTATAACCACTTTCGGTCGAGCTTAATAAAATCACACCGTCCACAACAGTTTCTTCCACACCAAATCGACTGATCTGGTTTGTTCCATAATGAATGTCGGTTATGAAAAAGCCAATTGCCTGCGACGACTGCACGAGTGTTGCGAGCTGAAAGACTTTTTCTCGTACGGCTTGTGGGCTTGTAATTTTATGCACGAAAACGGAAACAGAATCGATGACGACTCGTTTGGCTCCCATTTTTTCAATTTTTTCCTTCATCATCAGAAGGTCTCTTTCGACTAGAATATCTGTTTGCGGGACAAATACGATTTCAAGTAGGCCCGCTTCGATGAGTTCGCCTAATTCCCAGCCCATTCCATGAGCAGTCGTGATGAGTCGATCAGGGGTTTCTTCAAAAGAAAAGAAGATGCCTTTTTCTTTAAATTCTTTGGCGCCTCGATAAAGAAATTCTAAAGACAAGGTTGTTTTACCAGTTCCTGCGTAACCCGAAATCAAGACACTTGATCCCCAGGGGATACCTTCCCCCAATACACTATCAAGTGAAAGAATACCGAGTTTTGCTCTGACGGGTCCGTCTCCTAGAATTTTTCTATCCGTTCCAGGTTCTCTGCGAATTGTGACTTTAGGAGCGTAGATTTCTAAGCCGCTATTTTTGATGGTAAAAGTATGGTCGTCTCGGCTGTGGTTGGTGCCGCGCATTTTAGAAACTTGAATAAATCGCTGTTCTTCACCGGCTTCAGGACAATGTTTGAGGGATACAATTCCATCCACGATTGAAAAAAGCGGATTAGTTTCGATTTCATTTCGAGAAAATTCACCAAGCAAAAGAGCCGTGCACTGCCAAGCCATCAGGTTGATAGCGATTTCATAAGTAAATTTTCTTAAGTCTTCTTGAGATCTTGCTAAGTCTTCAAAAACTTTAAAACTATCAATAACAACAAAATTCGGTTTTAGGCGTGCGACGTGATTCATCATAAGTTCGATCGCTTTTTCTAAGCCATCGAGTCGAAGAATATCCCCAAGATCTATAAATTCTATCGAGCCATCGTCTAGTTTTGATTGAGCATAAAAATTAAATTGCTTGATATATTTCAAAGTTTTCGCAGTCGGTTCAGACAGTGTTTGAAAGAATATGGCTTTCGATTCGACAGATGCATTTTCAAAAATTATTTGTTGCGACAAAATCGTCTTTCCAGAGCCGGGTGTTCCTGCAAACACAGTTAAACTATGTTCTATTAAGCCACCACCTAAAATTTCATCGAGATTGCGTACTCCGGTCGATATTCTTGCTAAGGCTGAGTTTGCTTTCATTTCTTTTCTCTATTCTTGACGATACTAAAACTTGGGTTTTTTGAGAAGTCTTGCTGTTGAGTGACCGTTACGAGTGTCACGGTTATCAGTTCTTGATGTAAGTATTTTGTTAAAATTTCTGCTGTGATTTTTCCGAAAACATCCAGAAGTTCGATTAAAAGATCTTGGAGTGCTTCATGTGTATCTAAATCTTGAATGAGATCAGAATGATCTGTTATGGATTCAAAAAAAATTCCTGAAGAATCGCAAGATACTTCTGAGAAGATTTCAAATTTCTCTTTGCTCGATTTAATAGTTCGATCAATAACCGCGGTAACCGTCACACCACTTAACGTCTTCAAACTTCGCAAGCGTACTGCCAAAATAGCCTTGATAAGAAGCTGAGTCATTTCTTCAGGCGAAAGATCTGGATTTAATTTTTTCCATGCTTCGACTTGTTGAAGATGGAGTTCATTACGCTGACGACTCATCGAAAATGTCTCCTGTATTCCGACTTCTAGAGAAACACGATCCTATCTTACGAAGATTTGAAAACACAACGGTTTATTTGTTTTCCCATTCATGACTCGTCACTAAAGAGATTAACTAGAGGAGTTTTGAACTGTAAGGGACTTCACCGTATTTTCTTTCTTTTAGCTAACTTCAGGGCGGTTTGAATTCTTCAGTAACTATAGGCATCATTTTTAAGACATCTTATTTTGACAAAATAAGATGCCAATTAATGCAAAGGCAAATCGACTGTGAAGCTTGTACCCTTTCCTAGCTCGCTTTCGGCATGCAGATGACCGCCATGGGCCTCGACGATCTTTTTTGAAATGTAAAGCCCAAGTCCCAATCCACTGACTTCATTTTGCGTGTTTGCTCTTTCGAAACGCTCGAAGATCCGAGCCAAATCTCTTTCGGCAATTCCTTGACCGTAATCTTGAACCACTATTTTTGCCGAATGCTGTGTGCTATGCAAATGAATGTCGATTCCATTACCGTGCCCATATCGAAAACAATTAGTAAGCAAATTGTTCAGAACTTGTTCGAGCCGAATGCGGTCCCAATTTCCACTCACTTTTTCTGCATTTTTTATTCGTATTTCAGTTCCCGCAAACTTTGCTTGTCTACTAAGTCGTCCAACGATATCAGAAATTAATTCTGAAAGTTCGAATCTTTCGCGGTTAAGACTTAAATTACCGGATTCAATTCGTGATACATCCAGCATATCATCCACAAGTTGTGAAAGGCGCACCACTTGGCGATCAGTTAAATCGACCATCGCGGCCATCACGCTTGGCGCTAAGGCGTCTGGGTCTCCTTTCAGCATCCTTCGTTGAATCAATTGCACCTGTAACTTGAGACTGGTTAAGGGAGTTTTCAGTTCATGCGATGCAACCGATAAAAACTCGTCACGTGATTCAATTGACCGCCTAAGCTCAACTTCAATTTCCTTCAGTGGGGTGACGTTATTTAAACAAAGAATAATCATGGGCGAATGTCCTTCGCCGTCCGAAACGAGTTCAGAATTTACCAAAAGTGAAAACTTTCCAGCAGGGCTGTGCCAAACGACTTGGGCATTTCGAACTTTTTCGCCCTTCAGTGCTCTACTTGCGGGAAACTCCTCTGGCAAAAGTGAATTTCCATCAAAGTCTGTCAGCTGAAAAAACTGGTCGAACTTTCCTGCAGGTATATTTAAAGGGAATTTTCCTCCTGCCATCTGATGTGCCGCCTGATTGGCAAATTTCATTCGTCCTGTTTCAGGCTCCATAAGAATAAGCGGCGTCGGAACGAGGTCTAAAATTTTCTGCAACCACTGCTGCTGCTGTGACAAGTGAATAACGGCAGCATTTTTTTCTACCACAGATTTTCTGACTTCCGCCATATAAAGTTGTGTGCGCACACGGGCAAGAAGCTCTTTCGCTGAAAATGGTTTAGTTAAATAATCATCAGCACCCATTTCGATTCCGCTTGATTTTGCTTCATCACCAGCTCGGGCGGAAAGTAAAATGATAGGAATTGTGAGTAGTTCTTCGTGAGCTCTCAACTCTTGTAGGAGTTCGATACCGCCCATTCCAGGCATCATGATATCTGAAATAATCAAATCCGGTCGCGTTTGAAAAATTGAAGCAAGCGCTTTTTCCCCATCTTCGACAGCTGTCACATGATAATCTTTGGTTAAAAGCCCTTTAACATAATCGCGCATGTCAGCGTTGTCATCGGCAATCAAAAGGTGCTTTTTTTGAATTTCATTTTGTGTTTGATTCAATTCTGATCCAGCTTCTTTGGCTGAATCAACAATTCCATAATCAGGTAACCATCGAAGCGCATGGGCAGTGTATAATTGAGCCGTAGATGCGGGAAGTGTTTCTTGCAAAGTCGATTCAGGAATTCGATCTTTTGGAATATGTGCCGTACCCAAAGGAATGGACACCGTGAAAGTTGAGCCTTTTCCAACCTGACTTACGAGTCCGCTTGTCCCGCTATGCAATTTTATAAGTTCTTCAACAAGCGAGAGCCCGATCCCAGTTCCTTCGTAAGTTCGGCCTCGAGCACCCTCAATTCGGTGAAATCGTTTAAAGACTTTTGAAATTTCCGATTCTGGAATCCCAACACCTGTATCGCGTACTGTAAGCTTCGCGAAGTTTCCGGACTTTTCAAGTTTAACTTCTATTTCCCCTTCGAAGGTATATTTGAAGGCATTTGATAATAAGTTAGAAACAATTTTTTCCCACATGTCGCGATCGACATAAACCGCTTCAGGAAAAAATTCTGTTTTCACATTAAATTTTAGTCCAGCTTTTTCAATTGCCGAACGAAATGATGCTGCAATATTTTTCGTAAGCTGTGCGATGTCGGTCGAAACATAAATGGCTCGCGCTCGTCCGGCCTCTATACGTGAAAAATCTAAAAGTGTGTTTACAAGATTTAAAAGCCTTAAAGCATTTCGATGAACAGCTTCGGTTTCTGCACGTAACCTTGGTGGGAGTTCGCCTTTTTCCCCTGATAAAATGTCCTCAATAGGCCCAAGAATTAGAGTAAGAGGTGTTCTAAATTCGTGACTCACGTTACTGAAAAATGCAGTTTTAGCGCGATCAATTTCAGCGAAGGCTTCCGATCGCTTTTTTTCTTGTTCCAAGCTGCGAATATTCAAGAAATGGTTGGTGATTCGACTAACAACGAGACTAAAAAAATCAACGTAGCTTTCATTAAATGTAAGCCGGGGATTTATTCCAAGAATTAAAAAACCGCCCGGTGTGGATTGTCCTGCGAAGACAATCGGCATGACATAAGCAGAGCCTGGTTTTTCCTCGTAAGGTATTGATGGCAAAAAGTCTTTGTAGTGCGTAAGCAACCCATCAACGCAAAGTGCCTTTTTGTCTTGAATGACTTGCGCAAATGGCCAAGGCGCCTCTTTAAAATCGTTGAGGTCAATTGAATTTGGCGTGAGTTTCGAGTCAGTGGGGATACCAAAAGACCCAGCAAGTGATGCACTAAGCGAATTTTCATCTGTCAGATAAATTATACCGAATGGTGCCTCATTTGGACTTTTTGAAAGCGAACGCATTGCTGATGAGACAACATCGTCCATGGATTTTACTTCTTCAGCGCCAAGCCTTCGCAAAAGACTTAGTCTTCGCTCGCTGATAACTCTCGAGGTCATTTCCTGAACAGCGTAAAACATACCACCTACAGCGCCAATTTCATCGCGTGCCGGGCTGAAGGAGAATGTAAAATATCTTTCTTCGGGTAATCCGTTTTCTCTCATCATAAAAAGTGGTAAATCTTCTTGCCAAGTAGCAGTGCCATCTTCAAAAACATTGGCGGCCAGTTTTCCGACGACGTCCCAAATTTCTGGCCACATTTCAATTGCCGGTCGACCCAAATGCATCGGATGTTTGAGTTTCCCTGCAATAGGGATATAAGCATCATTGTAAAAAACTACAAATTCCGGTCCCCACCAAATTCCCATCGGAAATTTTGAGCAAAGACAAATGCTAAGAGCAGTTTTTAGACTCTGCGGCCAGGTCGCTATCGGGCCTAAGTGAGATTTTGTCCAATCATGATTCGCAATAATTTTACCAATTACTCCACCACCGGAAAGCCAACTTTTAGATTTCGATTGCTCCATTGCACCCCCTACAGCATAGTCTTCAAAAAATGTATTCATCACTGTTAATTTGTAAAGGCATGTTATGCAAAGAGGACTATACGCTCAGTTAAAAGAAGGACGCGATATTACTCCATCGTATGTAAAAAACCATATTTTGATAATTGATGATTCCCAAGATATTCATGAATTACTCGGCATCTTCTTCAAAGATGAAGGTTATCGAATTAGTATCGCTGAAAATGGAGAAGAAGCGCTCAAGTTTCTAGCCGAAACTGAATTCCTACCTGACCTGATTTTGTTAGACTTGATGATGCCGATAATGGATGGGTATCAATTTCGAATTGAGCAAGCAAAAGATTTTAGGCTAGCCAAAATTCCTGTGGTCATAATGACAGCGGGATCGGATGTAAAAATAAATTCTATAAAATCTCAGGCCGAAGGTTTTTTAAAGAAACCATTCTCTGATTTGGATCTTTTACTTTCAACGGTTAGCAGCGCAATCCATGATGAGTCCAACTGTCGCAACAAAAAATTTCCTTAGTCTAAATAAAGGGAAACTTTTTTAATATAATCGTCTGAACTCGACATTTTATTAATAAATCCTGAAGCATGGATTTTTGGCGGCTCGTCAAGGGCCGTCATAAAAACGATTGGTGTTTTAAGTAACAATTGCGGTTGAGTCATCTGAAGCAATTCTAGAAGCTCAGGCCCTGTCATATCAGGCATCTGGACATCTAACAATATGAGATCAGGCGAACCTATTCTCTCCAAAACTTGCAATCCATCGATAGCAGAATCGGCTGTCAAGACCTCATGTCCTTCTAATTCCAGAAGCATTTTTTGAAGAATAAGCATATCCACAGAGTCATCGATAACTAAAATTTGGCTCATAAAAAAGTATCCTTTATCCAAGCGAAATGGAGTGACGTACAAAACTACTAATTTCTAAAATCATGATGCCGGTGTGGTAATGAGAAATAAAAGTGACTACCTTTCGTGAGTTCGCTTTCCACCCAAATTTTTCCACCATGTGATTCCACAATTCCTTTTGAGATAGCTAAACCCAGACCTGTACCATGACGTTGAGTTTTCCGAGCTTGCCAGAATCGATCAAAAACAAGCAATAAATCACCACTGGGAATCCCGACGCCGCTATCTTTTACTGCAAAAATCAAGTCATATGAAGTTTGTTCAACTTCTAAATTTATTGACCCTCCATCAGGGGTAAACTTAATCGAATTTCCTATTAGATTGGAAAAAACTTGAAATATTCTTTCACGATCACATAACACCAATAGATCTTCTTCCACCGGATTTGCTTTTAAGATGACTCCGTGCTCTGCAGCTAAGGGTCCAAGCAGGTCAATCATTTCTTCGAATATTTTGCTCACTGGAAGAATTTTAGTATCGAGCACAAAAGTACCAGATTCAATTTTCGCAATTGATAGTAAATCAGAGATAAGTCGATTCATTAAATCTGTAGAAGACTTCATAGCTCCGATAACAGTCGAGACTTTAGTATATGTTTCCTCTGGTATTAATTTTTTTAAAAGTCCGATACTTAATCTTAAAGATCCTAAAGGGTTTTTTAAATCGTGAGAAACAGCCGCTAATAGTTCCTCTTTCCTTAAATTCGCAATTTCGGCATCTCGTCTAGCTGCTTGTTCTTTTGCAAATTGTCTTTGAACGTCTAATGCTAAAATCGACGTTCGAAGTTCTTCTGCTTTTTCGACCTCCCAAGAAAACCACCGGGTCGAGTGCAGCCTGACTGATTCCTGCCACAGCGCAAAGGATTTTCTGGGTTGAATTTTACTACTCTCTGCCGTAACGATAACGGGCTTCTTTGGATTGCCTGCCCAATTGACCGTGTGCATGACTTCAGGTTTAAACCACAGAATGTAACTGCGGTCTCCTTTCGGAATGGATAAGGCAAGAAGGCCGCTGGCAATATCTTTAAAACTGACAGCTTCGGGATATAAAAGTGGAAAGTGGTCGGATTTAAAAATTATTTTTTCTTCATGGTTTTCGATTAGCCAATTAACGATGTTAGTCATTTGCGAAATTGTGGGGGTAGCACCTTTCAAATGCCATTTTCCTTCAAAATACATGGCAACTGAACCAGCATTAGCGCCGACAAGTTCTAAAAGACTATTCGGTTCACTGAATAAGCCCGATACAACATCAGCTCGCAGATTCATTGCAGAGGCTAAATTTTCCTGAACTCTTTCGAGCTCTCCTAAGTTGCCCAATTTTTCTTGCTCTAATTTAACTGAAATTTCTGAAGATACAATTTGCCCAATAGTTTCACAGGCTGTTCGTAGATGAGCGTGAACATAAAACGAAGAAGTATAAGAATGGCATGCAATCAAACCCCATAACTGACCATCGTTGATCAATGAAATTGTGAGACTTGCCTTAACTTGCATATTTTTTAAATATTCGATGTGAATCGGGGATACAGCTCTCAAGGCCGACTGACTTAAATCTAGGGGCTTCTGGACTTCATATTTTTCAGATTTTATAATTTCGACAGGCGCATAAGAAACATCTGCAATAAGGCGAACCCAATTTAATAAAAACATGGCTCGCGCCTGGGGCGGGATATCCGAAGCTGGGTAATGAAGCCCCAAGTAGGACTCATACTCTTTGTCTTTTGCTTCAGCAACTACCTCACCGTGAGCGTCTTCATGAAATTTATAAATCATAACGCCGTTAAAGCCTGTTAAAAATTTTATTTCATCCGCAGCCGTTTGCAACAGTGTAGAGATAGTCTTAGTTTTGCGGATGCGTGTGATTGCATTTGCAACGTTCACCAGCAGGCGTGAGGAAATATCTTCTAATTCGCGATTTAAGAATTCGATTTCTAAAATAAGTTCACCGTTGAATCGATGGACGAGTCCGGTCATAGCCTGCAAATTTTTTGTCCTGCTCAAAAAATTGATGGGTCCTGAATTTGCAAAGTTTCCGGCGGGAATGTGGCTGCGCAATATTTCAAGATCAGAATTTGATAGGAAAATGCTCAAAGTCTTTCCTAGGAGTTCGCTTTCCCCTATGCTGAGATGCTCTTGAGTATTCATGCTTACTTGCAGTATTGAAAAATCAATTTCCCTTAAGTGGAAAAGAATTCCGAAGTTCTGGATCCGACCCGGTATATGAATTGGCTCTTGACCACAGCTATTTAAATCGATCGCGATATTCTGGAGTTGTGGATTTAAAAACATAAGCTATTAACTACCGCGATCAGTTCATTACAATGAAATTTAATCTTTTTGTCTGGAATCATGATTTACTATTATAAAGGCAAATAGTTTTGCATATTGACTCTAGTAGAACTGATGCCACTTAATGGAGAAAATTATGGAAATAAAAAAGTCTTTAACCATCAAGCCCATTTCAAATTCCCTTTTCGCGAGATTACGCGTTGAAACCCAAGTTGAGCACGAACAAATTGAGAACAAAATTCGGATCTTTAGTGGTGCTTTTTCAAAGCAAGATTACGTTCATCTTTTGACAGCTTTTCGTTGTTTTTATTTTCTTTACGAAAAACAATTGCTTTCGCAAGTTCACATATTACCAGGCTCTTTTGAAATCAATTCACGTATGAAAATTCCGCTGCTGGATGCAGATCTCAAAAATTTTAAGAAAATACAATTCCTCGAAATTCCCCGTATTCCCGCTGCAAATAGTTTAGCTCAAATTGTGGGGGCGATGTACGTTGTGGAAGGGGCAACGCTTGGAGGTCAGGTTATTTATCGGCAACTTCAAAAAACTCTGAGTCTGAGTTTAGATTCGACCCATTTTTTTCGGGGCTACAACGAATTAACAGGTCAGATGTGGTCAAAGTTTAAAGTTGAAGCTGAAAAAATCATCGACTTGGAAAATTTCGACGAAGTAATAGCTTCAGCCAAATATACTTTTTTATGTTTAGCCGACTGGCTCGAGAGTACAAAAGAGAGCGCTAAAGAATCTTAATTAGCTCGCTCGTAAAATAAATAACAGTCTCATGGTGAGACATTAAACAAATAAAATCTCTCGAATTTTTAAAAGTGTCTAACTATCAACAAAAGTAGAAATAAGTAGACTGAAGTATGCTGGTTTTAGAATCCTCTGCTGCTTAAATTCTTCCCTGAATTAGGCAAGTTTCTTGAAGGTAAATGAGTGGGGCAACTGAACTCGCGGAGAATATATGAAATTGGCACTAGCTCTAATTGTGATAATGGCCGGTTTATCAGGAATGGCTCAAAGTAATACAAATAAGTCGACTGTCTGTTTTAACGCGACATTTGAAAGGGAGAGTGCTTCTGTCATCGCAAAAGTGGAATTGCGACGCAACTTCATTAAGCTGAGTTATCTATCTGCAAACGCGGAAGTTTTAGAAATCTACAAAGGTACGGCAAAGCGAATCCGAAAGACCGCAAGCGGTTTCAAGGTTGAAAACGTTTTCGTGCGTGACCGCGGTACAGGTTGGATCGAAGGACTGGGTATCGAAGTCTTAAAAACCTCGGTGATCTTAAAACAAAAAGGCGGCCCCCCAAGATCACTGCGAATCGTGAATTGCCCATGGCTAAGTCTTCGTAAATAAAAATTAAAATTATTTCTGCGCTGAAGTTTCCAAATCCCTAGAAAAAGAAATTTGGAGCGCGAGACCGGGCTCAAACCGGCGACCTATGCCTTGGCAAGGCGGGGGAATGGTTTTGCTAACTGCGCGATTTTGCGCGAAAACTTTATTTAAATCAGGAAGTTACGAGAGAAAGTTGATTCGTTGATGTTCGGTCAGATTCGGTGTTTTTTGAGGTGCCGTGGACTATCGGTGGACTATTTCTATTACACAGTTCATTATTTAGGTGATGACAAATAGTCGACTTTATCAAACTAAGCTCTATCGGTATTTTGTTTTGCCACTTCTGACTTTTTTCTGGATCGGCATGCTGGTTGTAACGGGTGTGGCTTATATGGCCAATGGCATTCATAACCCCTGGGGCCTCGCGGCATTCTTTCCAGGATTAATAGTATTCTTAATTGCAAAAGCTGAAGCTATTAATTCGGGACGACTTTTTTCTTTTGGGGTGACTGCTGTTGAGCGGATGTCTAAACGTAATAGGATTTTTTACTATTCAGGATATGCCCTAATGATTTTGGGTTTTATTATTATTTTTCAGCGCTAACAAAACATTTTTAATTTTTAATAGTAGGCACTGTGAATAGTTTTAAAAAAGTTTTTGGATATCTGTTTTCATTTACCGGACCTTTTGTGATTACGTTAGCTTCTTTCCAAGCTTTAAAGGATGTAATCACACCAATTTGGGATCTTGAAAAAGGCGAGGGTTGGAAGCTATTTATTCCTCTGTTTTTATTTTTCAGTATTGCTGGGTGGATTGGGGGAACGGCAATAAACAATGGTAATTCAGGTCAGATGAGCAGTGCTAAGTTAGATGATATCGTTGTGACATCGAGTATTCCAGGATATCGCATTATTTTAAGGCACATTCTATCACTCGGGTTAACGTTGTTTTTGGACTGGATGTTCTCACGTAAAAAAATTTTCTATAGTAAATTTAAAAAGCCAGATGACTGGACCAGTTATCCAACAGACCATAAGCCTTTTCCAATTTTAAGAATTTATATGCACGAGAACTCTTACGAATTTCGTTTTCCTAAAAATGGTCCTAACAGAGTCCTAGTACGTAACACGCTTCCCGGAAGTAATATTTACGGTGAATTTAGATTGGAAAAGCTAACTAAATGGTGGGTTTTATTCTTAATTAGCCCTTTAGCTTTTTTAAATCAGTATCTTAGCGGCTGATAATAAGTCACCTGAGAAGTCTCCAAAAAGTACTCCAAACGTATTAGTGACCTTATTGGATGCTTTCAAACATTTTACCCTTGATATCATTGAGCTTTTCATCAACCCGGCTCGCTTAAATTTCCTGACCACCCACTCGCATAGAGCGGGTGGCCAGGAAAACGCTCGCCTAGAGATTTGAATCTAACTATTTACTTATTAGATCTATTTTATGAGAATTGAGTCAGATTTGACTTTTTGTATAAAGTAAGGTAAATTACCTTACTAGATGGGATGAGTTTAGTGGAAGCGGTAACAAGTGTTCTATTAACGAAGTTTGCAGATAAGCAGTTGAAGAAACTTCCACATAATATCAAAGAATCTCTTAGGTACTGGGCAGAGTCTGTAGAGCGGTATGGCATTAGAGAGATCCGAAAGCTGCCTGGTTACCACGATGAGCCCCTTAAGGGTGATAGAAGAGGACAACGTTCGATTCGTTTGAACAAAGCCTATCGTGCGATTTACGAAGAAACAAAGCAAGGAATTGAAATTACAGTTATCGAGGTTAATAAACATGAATACTAAATCTTTAACAAAGACGTTAACTAAAGAACTCGGTCCAATATCCTTTGGTGGTTATTTGCGCGCAGCTCGAACTATGAAGGATAAAACTCAAAAAGAAATGGCAGATTACTTAGGGGTCGCAAAGGGAACCTTATGTGATATCGAAAAGGGTCGCCAATTTGTGAGTATTGAACTTGCTTCCAAGATCGCAAAGAAATGCGGATTGTCCGAAGCGATGGCAGTTGAGTGTTCAGTTAGGGACCAAATTAAAAAATCTGGTCTGAAGCTTCATGTTGAAGTTAAGAAACCTGCTTAAAACTGAATATAATTTTTGTGAATACTGACAAGGCTGATATATCTAGATGGATGGTAGAGTTCGAGGTTGAGAGTGAGGTATCGCTAGCTGATGGATATCCATCTGTAACCTTTAATGATCCGAGAAAAAGATATTCCATTCAATTAAGGGACTTTCGTCGTGATCCTGGGCAGCATAGGCCATCTATACTTGCGAATGTTATATTTGAATCTGATCTTGATGGTAAAATTGAGAACCTCAAAAAGATTAAGGAGATGGGCACGATCTTTTTGAAAGAGTTTCTTGCTACATTGTCACTTGTAACTAAATTGAAGCACGAGATTATTGAATGTAGAAAAGTTGTTGATTGGAGACTTGGTCTTCCAGAGCGCTTAGTGCAAGTTTATAAAACATTTCCAATAGCTGACATTCCTATTCCAGGCTTAACAGATAAAAGTATTGAATCGGCTGAATACTTTGCTCAACGTGAAATATCACCAAAAATAGAAAATGCAGTTCGTTGGTTTTGGCGTGGAGCTAATTGCACACATTTAGATGATCAATTCCAATGCTTTTGGTTTTCTCTTGAGACTTTATCAAGCCATTTAAAGCCTAAAGATAAGGTTCCCAGCCCATGCCCTAAATGTAAAGGGGCGTTGTTCTGCCAGCAATGTAACGAAGCCCCGTTGCATAAACCATTTCCCAAGCAAGCAATTGAAAGTCTCCTAAAGAAAAACTATGCGAAAAAACCAGATCAAAAGACAATAGAGCAGCTATTTGAAATTCGAAATCGACTTATGCACGGTGAGTTCATAGAGGAAATCGAGTCAGATTTGAAGATTAGCATGCAAAATATAAACGATCATTTAGGTAACTTTATTTGGGTTGGGATAGTATCAGCATTTAAGTATTCTCAGGAATCGAAGGTTACTCTTGATTTGTTTGACCCTAGTACATTTTCAAAATTTCAAGAAGTAGCTGGTGTAACGGCGATACTTGGAAACGGTGCTTTAGATCCATTGAATCTTGATCCCACAAAAGTTCCGAATGTGCAGCTGGAAAGAGTAGTTGGGGATCTAGGGAAAAAGTCAGAAGAAACATCATGAACTTGATCCAATCCACGACTCGAAAAGATCGAGTCTGACATAAAGCAGTTTTCCAATCTTTAAAAACATCCCCACTGGAACTCCTCTTTTATGTGCCCGGTATTTCCAGTCGTAAAGTGTCTCCAAAGACATGTTAAGTTGCTTTGCTAAATCTGAAGCTCGAACTAAATTTCCTTCTCGTAAACCAAGTGTATTTTGAGTTTTCATTTTTTCTCCTCCGGTCGGAAATCTCAAAATCTGAAAAAATAATCAAGCTGACAAAATTATCAAAAAGTATTCTGTGATTGTTCGTTATCTTTTGTGATGTTCTATGACGTTTTCCCTGACACACCACCGTTTGTGGCTCGAGAAAATTCAAATTACATCGCCCTCATGGTGACAAAGGCAGCGATCAAAAATATTCTTTTCTCATGGTTCTTTGAAATAAAAATAGCTGAGTTGATAGATCGAACATTGACGGATGCAAGCTGCGTAACTTCCTTTTCAGGAGGAAAATATGTCAGTTAAGAAAATCAATCTGATAAATGAAACGAAATGGGAAGTGCGTGTTTATGGAAATGGTCGTAGTTCAAAAAGGCTCACACGTCGTTTTGATAAGAAAGTAGACGCCGAAAGTTTTTTAGTAAACTTTCACCGCGAGCAAAAAGAAAAACGGGACAACCCCTTTCATACCAAAAAATTAAGCGAAGTAACTTTTAAAGATGAGGCGGGTAACTGGCTTGAGGATGGAAGGATTCGTTTTTCGGCGAGTCATTTAGAACGAGTAAGAATTGTTTTAAGAAAAATTCTACCTTTGTGGAGCGACTTAACTTTGGATAAGTTTACTCCAGAGTTTTTATCGCAGTACCAGCGGTTAGAAAAAGCGAAGGGGCTTAAAAACGAAACCGTTAACAAGCAAGTACAGGTTGCAGTTTCCATTTTGAACTTTTCGGTGAAACAAAGACGGGTTCCATTTAATCCTGCCAAGGGTTATAAAAAGTTAGGGGTAGGTGGTGGCGAGATGCTTTTTTGGAATCAAGAGGAAGCTAAAAGTTTTCTGAACTTTGCAAATTCCCGGTATCCGAAAGGACATTCGGAACGTTGGATCTTCGCCGTTTATTTATTAGCTCTGAATACCGGTTTACGAGCTGGAGAAATCTGGGGCCTTAAGGTTTTGGATATTTAAGAAGAAGGAAAACGTATTTTCGTGCGTAGACAGTTTGAACGGGTATTAGGCGAGTACGGTCCCACTA
Source organism: Pseudobdellovibrionaceae bacterium (assembly GCA_043730825.1). Taxonomy (GTDB): domain Bacteria; phylum Bdellovibrionota; class Bdellovibrionia; order Bdellovibrionales; family Bdellovibrionaceae. The sequence continues at coordinate 3,181 of JAYTJV010000100.1, read as the reverse complement.
AGGGAAAGAAAACTCGAGTCGTTCCTGCTAATGAAGTTCTGATAAATGAGCTGAAGGGAATTTCTTCTGGAGTTTCAAAAGATCATTCCCTTTTTCGAAACGAAAAAGGGAATCCCATCAATCATGATAACTTTACTGATCGGAAATTTGAAAAGGACTTAATGGCATGGGGAGGCAGGCGCATTCGCTTTCATGACCTCCGCCATACAGCCACTACGCTTTTGATGGCTTCAGGGGTTATATTCGCACTGTGAAAGAAATTTGCGGACACGCGGATATTAAAACGACGATGGACTACATTCATCTTGTTCCTGGACAGATCGAGAAAGTGGCAAACAACTTTTCCATCACGCCGTAGGCGATCCGTGGACTATATTGCAAATGTTCGTGGTTTTATTTTGTACTCTAATTTACTTAAATAATTGAATTAGTTAATTCGTATGAGTTCGGTCTAATTCGGGTACATTTCAGAGGCCGTGGCCTATTTTCCGCGTCTAAAAATAGTTTAATAGATGTGCTCATGCATTTGTGTAGCGCGTCGCGAAATCACAGAGTCACCGCATTTCGTTGAGTGACCAAAAACAAAAAATCCCGCCCTAACTTAGCGAAACATAAAAAGGAGAGAGTGGTATGAATTCAATAGGAAATATGGAATTTAATTTTGGAGCAGGGGAAGTTAAAAAAGACAGGCTTATTGTGACTAAAAGAGATTTAGAAAATATCGCTTTTTGTTTGGAAATGAAATTTTTGACGATCAAACAATTACATGAAAAATGTTTAAATGAAGATTGAATTAGTTTAAGCGATCGTTGGGCGAGAGAGCGAATTTCAAAACTAAAAAAGTTCGGTTATATCTGCGAACTCATCTATTATTACCGTGAACAGTTTGCGAGCATGTCTTGGAACTTCGGCATCTTCTTTTGCCGAAACCATTTTTAAAGCTTGAATGAAAGTTTTAAAAATTGCAAAAGTTAAAAAGACGCCGGCATTAAAATTTACTTATAGTTCAAAGATTCAACGAGTGGGTTAATTTATGAGAAAATTTTTGACCTCAGAAAGAGTCAAGAATCTAAACTAGTTTCTTACTTAAACTGGAAAAATAAGATTGACCCCAAAGTTTACTGATTCGATCGTATTCAGCAGAATTAACTAAAGGTTTTACGTCAGCCAGAATGGCGGCAAAATCTTTAGTTTCCAAGCACTTACTGATTTCTGCTTTGACCCAGGTTATATCAACATTGAGATTTTGTTTTTCCCAAGGGCCGAGACGATACAAGCAGCCACTTAAATTATTTAAATTAGGCGTAATAGTATTGGCAAGATACCATTCTAAATCATATAAATCACGGCCTTTAACAATGTCCATTCCATAGGCATGTCCCCGGCAGAGGACTGCGTGAATTTTTTGTCCCATGCAAGTCGCTAAGTTATGTGCTTTGATTTTAGCTGAGAATAAACTTTTAATTTCAATCATTTCAAACTCTTGATGATCAGGCGGTGAGATATCGAGTTCAAATTTAATCTTAATTTTCTCGCCATCAATCACATTCCCAATTTCATCTCTAAACAGGTTTAAAAGAGAAATGTCATTTAAGAAAAACTTTTTAATCTCAAGATGTGGCTTACACTTATTTTGAAATTCGAGATCAATTCCGGCACTGATCAGAGACTTTTTCAAAGGCTCCATTTTAGCAGGAAGATCATAATTTTTGTTTAATTTAATTAGCGACATATCTAAATCTTCTGAAAACCGATCAATTCGGTGAAGCAGGCGAAGAGACGTGCCGCCGTGAAAAGCCATTTCATCGAAGAGATTCACTTCATGCATGTGGCAAAGAATAGCTTCTTGAAGAATTTCGCGAATTAAGTTTCTCTTGTCATCCGCTGATAAATTCACGGACTCTTTTTGAAATCTTTCAATTAATTGAGCTTTGGTAACTTTCATTAGTTTCCAACATTATTATTCATCATAGCGTTTGCAATTTCTTTCGCGAGTCTATTGTTACGAAATTTAAAGGCATAGAGGGAGGCCTTTTCCCAGTGGATACTCTCAGCTTCGTCTTCATCAATTCGAAAGTATGAACAAATTTGATATCTATTTTTGGGAGATAGATTCTGTTCGATGAGTGCATCCATAATGGCTCTGACGGGGTCTGCAATTCTCATTCGTGTTCCCGCTACAGAAACTGATTCAACTCCAAAGTTGATTTGATCTAATGGAATTTTTTTGATTTCAAAACGGATATGTTTCTGATTAACTTTTGCGGACTTCCTTCCAAAGAAAGTTTTGTAGTTCACAATTTCAGGAATTAAGTTGTGATACCTTAATGCTCCAAGCCCGCTTAAGAAGGCTGAATCATCAATTGCTTGCGCCACTTTTTCTTCGAAAACCGGTTTTTTTAAATATTCAGAATTAAGTGAGTAGACGCCTTTATAAAGTCTTTTTAATTCGCCACTTTTTAAGCAGCGTTTGATTTTCGCTTGTACTGCATTAGCATTGAGGTGTGGGAATAGGTGATAAATGTCGCCCGATGTGGCAATTGGATCACCTTTTCTTAGCAGTTCTTTAAACAGAGTATTCATAACAACCTCAAAAAGTACGTTTATCGTACCTTTTCATTATATAGTAACCATCGGAATATTTAAAGTTAAACTTTAAAGTATGTCTATGCAATTGAAAAAACTAAGTTATTTTGAATTTTATATATTAGTTCTCATGTTTAGGCGTCTCATTTGGGGGCATTTTCAGGCCTTATGTCGATTTGTGTCCGATTTCATCTGAAATATACCGGCCAATTTCATCAAAGTGTACCAGGCTTTTTAAGAGCGCTTCAAATAAGCTAGTGCTTTTTCAGCACCATAAATTCTAAAAGGCGTCTCGATATATCGAAAATTTAATTCACTTAGTAGGAAGAGAAGTGGAAAGCTTATCGCTATTACGTAGGGAGCATCGGCAGTTGAGAAGGGGCGATCACTCGGAGAAAGTAAAGAAAGAATCTCGTAGGATATTCGAAAGGAAAATATATGAATCAAATATAGTGAATAGGAGCGTGAGCCCAGCCAGGTCATGACGCTTCTCAAGGCACCCGGCCCAAGTAGATAACCCTTGTCGTAAGATGCTATATAAACAAGGAGTAAAACCGTAAGACCCAAAAGCGAAGTTGCAAAAGGAATTTCATTC
>JAYTJV010000099.1:0-3317 GCA_043730825.1 Pseudobdellovibrionaceae bacterium | reverse complement strand
CGAAAACATAAAGACGGCCGCATTATCGATGTCTGGCTGACGAATACCAAGTTGACTGATGATAAAGGAAAGCTTACCGGAATCGCAACAACTGAACGTGATATTACCGAGAGAAAGCAATCCGAAGCCTCACTTCGAGAAAAGTTTAGAGAACTTGATTATCTACGCGAAGGTCAAATTGCGCTTTCTGAGCGGATGCGCGGAGAGCAGATTATTTCTCGTCTGGGACAAAGTATATTAAGCCATCTTGTGCCTTTTACGAATGCGCAGATCGGTGCATTTTACGTGGTATCCGACGAAAAAAAAATTCAGCGTGTGAGCGGATATGCTCTTCCAAAATCAGATTCTGCGGATAAATCTATTGAATTCGGTGAAGGTTTAGTTGGGCAAGTTGCGACAGAGAAACTCTCACTATTAATTGAGGATGTTCCGCCTACTTACTTTAATAAAATTGGGTCGGCACTCGGACAAATGGTTCCGCGATCGCTCTTGATCTGCCCTATTCTTTACGAAAATGAAGTAACTGGTGTCATTGAACTGGGATCTTTACATCCGTTTACTGAACATCAAAGAGCGTTTCTAAGTCACGTTTCAGAAAATATAGGTATTGCGATCAATACTTCAGATGTTCGAAAAAAAGTCCAGATTCAGAACGAAGCACTGAATAAAGCCCAGGTCCTTTTGGAAGAAAAAGCAAATGAGGTTCAGCGCGCGAGTCAGTATAAAACAGAATTTTTGGCAAACATGTCCCACGAACTGCGCACACCTTTAAATAGCTCCCTTATCTTGGCAAAGCTGCTCATGGATAATAGCAAAGCAAATTTGACTGAGGAGCAGATTCAGTATGCGACGTCGATTTATTCTTCAGGCAATGACTTGTTAAGTCTTATCAATGACATTTTGGATCTTTCAAAAGTTGAGGCAGGGAAACTTGATATTCGTGTCGAAAAAGTTCCTGTTTATAAAATCATCGAGAGTTTAAAACAAACTTTTCAGTCGATTGCCCAGCAGCGAAACCTCATCTTTGAGGTCATGCATGAACGAGATATGCCTCAAGCATTTTTAACAGACAGACAGCGGTTGGATCAGATATTAAAAAATCTCATTTCAAATGCGCTTAAATTTACAGAGCAAGGCTCTGTAAAAATAAGACTTTTCAGACATTCGAAAGGAAAAATAGGTTTCGAAGTTAAAGATACAGGAATCGGTATTCCGAAAGAGCAGCAATCAATAATATTTGAAGCCTTCAGGCAAGCTGACGGAACCACTAATCGTAAGTTCGGTGGCACAGGGCTTGGGCTTTCAATTTCAAGAGATCTCGCAAAACTCTTGGGTGGAAGTATAGAGGTTGAAAGTGCTAGTGGTCAGGGAAGCAGCTTCACGCTTATCATTCCAGAGGCTTTCAACGGTTCGACAAATGTAAGTGAGGATTACCCTGAGCCTATTTTTCGAAGTGAAGTCAAAAGTCAAAAGTATTTCGGAAACCTTGCGCCACTTTCATTCGAAGATGATAGAACTAATTTAAATTTTGGAGATAAAATAGTTTTAGTTATTGAAGATGATACTGAATTCGCTAAAATACTTTTTGATCTTGCGCACGAAATGAAATTTAAGTGTATTGTAGGTCAAGGCGCTGACGAAGGTTACGAAATGGCCACTCAGTACCTTCCATCTGCAATTTTCCTGGACATGAAATTGCCTGATCACTTTGGACTGACGGTTTTAGATCGATTGAAAGAAAATCCAAAAACGCGCCATATACCGGTTCAGGTTGTTTCCGTAGTTGATCATAGTAAAGCCGCTCTGCAAATGGGCGCGATTGGTTTTCTTCGAAAGCCAATCAATCGAGATGAAATTGCAAAAGCTTTTAAAAATCTTGAATCAAAGGTTTCCCAAAAATCTAGTCGAATTATGATTTTCGGAACTGAAAAAAATAATTATAAAGTAATTGCAACACTGATTGGTGATGAAACGTCGGAAGTCGTTCACGCGACTGTGGGAACAGAAGCAATTGTTTTACTCAAAGAAAACTTGTTTGATTGCATCATTATTGATCTGACTTCGCCTAATCAATCGAGCCTCGAGTTATTGGATTTAATGAATAGCGAAAAAATGGGATCACCGCCATCGATTGTTGCTTACACAGGAGCAAAAATTTCGCAGGAATTAGAATTGTATTTAAAAAATGCACCCTATAATTTAATTCTTAAGATCGCTAAGTCGCCAGAGCGGCTATACGATGAATTAACTTTGATCTTGCACCGTGATGAAGAAAAACTATCACAAAGCCAAAGACAAATGATTAAGTCAGTAAGAAGTCGCGAGCAAGTATTTGAAAGTAAAAAAATTCTCATTGTAGATGACGACGTAAGAAATATTTTCGCACTAACAAGTGCATTAGAGCAAAAAGGAGCTATTGTCATAATTGGTCGAAATGGGCACGAAGCTTTGGAGAAGCTAGAAAAAGATCCCCAGATTGACCTCGTTTTGATGGATATCATGATGCCAGAAATGGATGGTTACGAGGCCACCCGAAGAATCAGAAAACAAAAGCGTTTTATGAATTTACCAATCATTGCTGTTACGGCTAAAGCAATGAAAGACGATCAAGAAAAATGTCTAGACGCAGGAACTGATGACTATATTTCAAAGCCAGTGGATCTAGAGAAACTTCTTTCACTTATTCGGGTATGGATGCCTCGTGGGGGTCAATCATGAATTTACCCGCACCCAAAGCCAAATATGAAATTTTAATTGTTGATGATGTAAAAGATAATTTACTAGCGCTCAATGCAATTCTTGAAAGAGACGATGTCAAAGTATACCAAGCTCTCTCGGGTACATTGGCTTTAGAATTGATGCTTGAGCATGATTTTTGCCTTGCAGTACTTGACGTTCGGATGCCGGGAATGAGTGGGTTTCAGCTTGCCGAATTTATGCGGGGATCAAAAAAGACAAAGAATGTCCCCATTATCTTCGTTACCGCAACAGCGAAAGAGCAAAATTTCTCTTTTAAAGGTTACGAAAGCGGAGCCGTCGATTTTTTACTAAAGCCCCTCGATGCACAAGCAGTTCAGAGTAAAGCTAATGTTTTTATTGAACTCTTTAGACAAAAGAAAGACTTAAAAGATCAGCTTGAGACAATCGCAGGCCTTATCGAAAGTTTGACTAACTCGAAAGATGCTGCTGAAAGAGCCAACATTTCCAAAAGTCAGTTTCTTGCAAACATGTCTCATGAAATAAGGACACCCATCGGTGCAATTCTGGGATTCGCGGACCTTTTGAAGAATCCAAATAATACGGCAGAAGAAAATCAA
>JAYTJV010000098.1:0-3325 GCA_043730825.1 Pseudobdellovibrionaceae bacterium | reverse complement strand
TTCTGGGCTAGAAAAAGACCTTCGCTTGTTGGTAGCAAGGCGCCACGCCAGATTTTTTGATCTGAAAGACGCTCGTTAAAACTTTTCATCACGCCAATTTGTTTCGCAGAAAAGTTTGACTCGACTTCGCTATAAACTGCACCACTCAACAGCACATTGTCGGCTAGTAGATAGCCACCTTTTCGCAGATTTTTTTCGCTCCAGGCTAAGTAATCACCGTAAGCCGCTTTGTTGCCATCGATAAAAATAAAATCAAATGGTCCTTCTGATTGCAGTGCTTCCAATGTGAGTCGTGCGTCTCCGCGGACAATTTCAACCAGCTTTTGCTTTTCTTGTGCGAAGGCTTTTAAAATCGGTTCAGCAGCATCAGCATGCTCCGGACTTTTTTCTAGTGTCCAAAGCTTTCCGCCCTCTTCGATTCCATCTAAAATATAAAGCCCAGATAGACCGGTTAAAGTTCCAATTTCTACCGCTTTTTTCACAGACTTAGACTGAACAATCCACCGCAAAACATGAGCTTCCCCCCGAGATAAAGAAATTCCCCCTAGGCCTAATTTAACAGAAGCTTCGCGGGATTGTTTTTCAAAAGGATCAAGTCCGGAAACGAGATTTTCTAAGTATTCTGATAGCTGATTTTGCTGATGGCTTCGCATAGGTATCGACTTACGTAACCTGAAGTCCAAAAGCAAGACAATATCATGGACTTAAGCACCAAATCCCCCTATAAATACCTGTTAGGAGAATACACTTTGAGCGATTTATTAGAAGTCAAAAATCTGAAGACCAAATTTCGCACGGACGATGGTGAATTTTATGCCGTTGATGATGTCAGCTTTTCCGTAAAACCAGGAAGAACTTTAGGTATTGTTGGCGAATCTGGTTGTGGAAAATCTGTTACTTCTCTTTCCGTTATGCGACTTATCCAAAATCCAGGAAAAATTGATCAGGGTGAAGTTCTTTTAAACGGAAAAAATATTCTAAAAATTTCAGAAAAAGAAATGATGAAGTTACGTGGCAGTGAAATGGCCATGATTTTTCAAGAACCCATGACTTCGTTAAATCCCGTTTACACGATCGGTAATCAAATTGATGAAGCGGTCGCTATCCACAATCCAAAATTTTCTTCGAAGCAGGTTAAAGAACGAACTGTTGAAATGCTTCGTAAAGTTGGAATTCCAGCTCCTGAAAAAAGATATTCAGAATATCCTCATCAGTTATCAGGTGGTATGCGCCAACGTGTGATGATTGCGATGGCCATGTCTTGTGATCCTAAATTACTCATCGCCGATGAGCCAACGACAGCTCTTGATGTTACAATTCAAGCGCAAATTCTTGACCTTATGAGAAAACTCCAAAAAGATTTCAATATGGGTATGATTTTGATTACTCATGATTTGGGTGTGGTTGCAGAAATGTGCCAGGACGTCATCGTGATGTACGCAGGCCGAGTTGTTGAACAAGGTACTGTTGAAGATATTTTCTATCGACCAAAGCATCCTTACACAAAAGGACTTCTAGATTCGATCCCGCATTTCGAAACAGGTAGTAAGCTTAAACAACTTAAAACTATCGCAGGCTTGGTGCCTAGCTTGATGAATCTTCCAAAAGGCTGCAGATTTCATGATCGCTGTCCACGCGCTCAAGCGGATTGCTTAGCTGTTGATCCTCGTCTCGAGAATTTACGCGGAGCTCACAAAGTGGCTTGCCATCACCCTATTCCAGCCGATGAAAATCACCGCGAGGAGCCTACAACGTGAATGAAGTATTACTAAAAGTTGAAGACGTCACAAAATTTTTCCCTGTCTTAGGCGGCCTTTTACAACGCGAAGTAGCCTCTGTAAAAGCTGTTCAGGGTGTTTCTTTTGATCTCAGAAAAGGTGAAACTTTAGGACTCGTAGGCGAATCTGGTTGTGGTAAATCAACCTTAGGTCGATGCCTTGTTCGATTACATGATGCGACTTCTGGTAAAATTACTTACCGTGGCCGCGATATTACCAAACTTAAAGGCGAAGAACTTCGCGAATTACGCCGTAAGATTCAAATTATTTTTCAAGACCCTTATGCATCGCTAAATCCCCGCATGACAATTGGTTCAATTCTAGAAGAACCATTGATCATTCATAATCTTTATCCAAACCAGGCAGAGCGCAAAAAACGAATTCTTGAATTAGTTGAACTTGTGGGACTTAGACCTGAACATCTGAACAGATACCCACATGAGTTTTCTGGTGGCCAACGACAGCGCGTGGGAATTGCGCGTGCTTTAGCTGTCAATCCAGAACTTATTATCTGTGATGAACCAGTTAGTGCGTTAGACGTTTCAATTCAAGCACAGGTTATCAATCTGCTCATGGATTTACAAAAAAAATTAGGTCTTACTTATATTTTTATCGCGCACGATTTAAAAGTTGTTGAACACGTTTCTCATCGTGTGGCAGTTATGTATTTGGGGAAAATTGTAGAATTCGCAGATAGCGAAGAGCTTTATCGAAACCCAATGCATCCTTACACAAAGGCCCTTCTTTCCGCGATTCCTGTTCCTGACCCAAAAGGTAAAGAGCAGCGAATTATTTTAACAGGCGATGTGCCAAGCCCAATGAATCCACCACCAGGTTGTAACTTCAACCCGCGATGTTCTCGTGCGACTGCAGAATGTCCGAAAACGGATCCCTTGTTAACTCCTAGACCATCAGCCACTAATTCAGAACACTTAGTTTCTTGTATTAACGTTTAATATTGTCTCAAGATTAAACAACCTAGACCTCATCATTATATTTTAAATTACCGATAATAATAATGTGAAAACAATTGGTCAGATATGGGTTTTTTTTAACGTGAAAACACAGCTTCAAACGAAGCCGCTTCCGCATATGCAAGCGCATGTTTTCATTCTACAATTGAAGCAACATGAACTCCGCCATTACGTAATCTGGACACCAGGTTGGAAAAAGTGGATTCCAGTAAAAGAAATGCTGAAGGCAGATCAAAAATTTTTCGTGATCCCACCACCAGTTAATCAAACAGATAATGACGATACCAAAATTACGACGAAATTAGCTGAGCTGACTCAAAGTCTTTCAAACAAATCAAACTCTAGCAGCGGTCGATCAAATAGTGGACTAAGAGGTGAGCGAACTTATACGGAGATCGGCTTAGGCGCAGATCAACCAGCAACTAATGATGAATTCGCCCCAGACAATGTAAACTGGGAAAAAACTCCGGTTGTGCCAGTTTTAAAAAAGAATTCTGAAGGCGATTCCCAGTCAGATGATGATCGACGTACCTATAAAAGATTTCCGCATCGGATAGAAATTGTTCTCATGAC
>JAYTJV010000097.1:0-9761 GCA_043730825.1 Pseudobdellovibrionaceae bacterium | reverse complement strand
TATTTTTTAATCGTAAAATTTCTTGCCGAGCGTCTTCTGATAAAACTTCATCGGCATCAAGCGAAAAAATATAGTTTTGGCTTGCCACCAGATTTGCTTTATTTTTGGTTTGCGAAAACCCCAGCCACTCAATTTGATAAAATTTTACTTTTTTAAAACTTTCACAGATAGCTTTTGTTTGATCTGTGCTCATCGAATCGAAAATTATTATTTCATCTGCTACGTTTAATACTGACTGAAGACACCTTGCGATGTTTTTTTCTTCATTTTTAGTACAGATGACTACGCTTAATCCCAATTTTTATCCTTAGGTTTCAAGACTTCGTCGTTGCTAGACGACCACGCAATAGCCATTGCGGCTAAGATAAGGAACAAAAAGCGATTTTTTGCGATATTAAAGTTTGATTCAGTAAATGCGCCGACAAGAAAACAAATAAGGCCCGCTAAAAGTGCTAGTTGAACACTTCTAATAAAGGGATCATCGATTTTTTTATACGATTGATACGAATACTTTAGAACTATAAACAAAAAGCTTAAAAAACAAATTAGGCCAAATGTTCCAGTTCCTGCCCAATACTGTAAATACTGATTGTGCGCATGCGATTTTCTCTGCGTTTCGGGATAACCAAAAGTGTCGTAGTGCCTTCGTAAGTGGCTTTTATTAGCTCCAAGGCCCACTCCAAAAAGCGGATGTTCTTTAACCATTTCCCAGTTACCACGCCATAAGGCTGTCCGCTCTTGGTTGCTGTTGGTTTCGTCTGCAGTTTTCGTTAAAACCCGATTAGCAAAACGTTCATTAGTTGAAATCCCGATTAGAACTAGTACAAGTAATGCGCTAATTAAGCCGACAAAAATTTTGCGGTTCCATAAAAAAGTAGTGGTTAAAAGCGCAACCACACTTCCAATCCAAACTCCTCTAGCAAAAGTTAATACGACTATGGCTGCAGAGGTAAATACGACTGCAGCATATAATATCTTTTCTTTGAGTATAAATCTTTTCCAGTTCGTAAGCGTTAAGATGGTATAGAGGCAAAGCACAGGAGCCAGATTGTGCGCAAAGCTCATGGAGGCTCCAAGTAAGCCCCCTGCTCTTGCGTAAGTAGTTTTTAGCCACAAGAAAAATGCGATTACATTTAAAACTATGGTTATCACTGCTAAAATGTTAAATGCCTTTTGCTGATTTCGAAGATGCTTAAACAGATAGATCATGCATAGAAATGTTAGGATCCATCGAAATTCAAAAAAATCCTCCCAGGCCTTTGCTGACTGAAGATTCGTATTTAAAAATAGTCCTATTAAAATAATTGAAAGCCAAAGTGGCCAAAGCCAGGCGGGCCTAAAGTTTGTAAACAAACGTTTTATCTCTTGGTTTTTGTAAGCGATAAAAAGGGCTGTCAAAGTCATAGCGACATCTAAAAGATCAATCAAACTCTGAGAGGTAAATATCGCTATCCAAGACATAATCAAAAAAAATAAAATCCAAGTCATTATGCTCATCCAATACTATTTTTAAGCAGAAACCGCATGATAATCATTCTTTATTCTAATTTGATCATTAAGTAGCTCTGACTGAATTAAGCAGATGTTAGGCAAAAAGTTATTCTGCCTTGCGTAAAGAGTGCTTTGGGCAGAAAGGTCTCTGTAGGATAACCGAATGTTAACCTTGGCACTTGCTCCGTTTCTCATAAGCCTTCTTATTTCAGCTATTTCAATTCCTGTGATTATTCGCGTAGCTAATCTTAAGAATTTAACTGACGACCCTGACTTAGAAAGAAAGCTGCATAAGGGCAACACTCCAACTTTGGGTGGAATCGCAATTTTTGCCGGCACGCTAGTGGCTTTTTCGTCTTTATATGATCTTCACGAATTTAACGACCTTCGCTTTATTACTCCGGCCCTCGTCATTCTATTTTTCGCAGGCGTGAAAGATGACTTGCTCGTCTTAGCTGCAGGTAAAAAATTAATGATCCAGATTGCGTGTGCAGTTTTGATTACGTATTTAGGTAATCTTCGAATCACATCCTTATGGGGAATCATGACTCTTCAAGAAATTCCACCTTGGCTTGGAATCTTAATCACGGTTTTTTTAATTATCGCTTTGATTAATGCTTTCAATTTGATCGATGGAATAAATGGTCTTGCTGGAACACTTGGGCTGCTGGCAAGTTTTGCCTTTGGAACTTGGTTTGCATTAAACGGCTTTGGCTCTTTGACTATTCTGTCATTCTCGCTTGCGGGGGCTCTAGTTGGCTTTCTCATCTTTAATTATAACCGTGCAAAAATATTTATGGGTGATACCGGCTCTATGGCCGTCGGTTTTATCATCGCTATCATTGCTATTCGCTTTATCGAAGCTAACCGAGTTCAATTAGATACTTTAGCTTATCCGCTTATTAATGCACCTGCTGTTGCGTTTGCAGTCCTGGCTGTACCTCTTTTTGATATGATTCGAGTCTTCATGCTTAGGCTTGTTCAAAAAAGATCTCCATTTAGTGCCGATCGAAATCATATTCATCATTACTTTGTAGATAGCGGCTTTTCCCACGCAAAATCCACTGGGATTTTATTTTGGGTCAATATTTCGTGTATAGCGATCGCTTTGCCGCTTACTCATTTTCGTTCTGCGTGGGGGGTTTTAGTTATTTTTGCGTACTTGTCGTTTTTGTGCTGGTTAGCTTGCCGCTTTTTTAAAGCGGCTAAACGACCGCAAAAATAAAAGCCTTTTAATTCATTTTGCGTCGCTTGTAAATCTTGAGATATCTAGCTACGCTGATTGCAATGTTCAGATATTTTCGACAAATTTTTGCAGGCAATAAATATTTTATTTTGGAACGCTGGCTTGATCGTTATAATTTATCTAAGCATACTTCACACGGAACGCTTTATTTAACTGGTCTACGTGCATATGCTGCGCTTGCTGTCTTCTTTATCCACTCTGGCGGCTGTGGTCTTCGGGAGCTTGGCTCCACCGGTGGCTTTGTTTCGAAGGCTTTTAATGGTTTCGTCGACTTCGGAAAATATGGCGTGGTCATATTTTTTGTCCTCTCCGCTTATACAATTTCCCTTAGCTTAGACCGTGTGGGAACTTTTAATTACAAGCATTATATCTTCAGGCGGCTAATCAGAGTTGTGCCCATGTATTATCTTGTCATTACGTTAGCTTTTTATTTTGGCGGTATTCCCGAATATTTCGAATTATTTAAAGTTGAAAACGATTGGCTGAATTATTTCTATCATTTGTCTTTTATGAATTTAGCGTTGGTTGAGTATCGAAATAATTTGATCGGTGTCGAATGGACTATTCCTATTGAAATTTTTTATTACTTTATTATTCCGCTTTTATTCTTTTATGTAAGATCGCGCGGAAGCTTGCTTAAATATTTAATGATAATCGTAGGTTGCCTGTTGATTAGGGAATTAGATTTTTTAAATATTAACCCGTCAGGGATGCATATGGGCCTTGCTTACCATTGGTCGGCTATTAAATATATTCTCTGTTTTGTTTCTGGAATTTTACTTTGGCACCTTCAAAAGCAGTACAAAAATTATTTTACTAAAATTAATTTTTGGGTACTGCCTCTGCTGGTGCTTTTGATGATTTTATTCATTTTGGGCAATTTGGGGAACCAGGAAGACTTTGTTGCACTTTGGACCTGTGCGCTTATTCTAGCACTCGCGAACAGGCCTATAGAGGCAAAAATATTCTTTGAAAATAGATTCGTCGTTTACTTGGGAACCGTTAGCTATTCGTTTTATCTAATTCACTATCCCATTATAAAAATTGTACAAACGTATTTAACTAATGTCGTTTCTATATTTTTAATTTCGTTCATAATTACTATATTTTTCTGTCATTTTACTTTCAAATATATTGAAAAACCAATAATGGACCTTGGCGCAAAAAAGCTAGTATAAATCGTAAAAATAATCGTACTAATTAAATAGCTATTAGTATAAGTTTAACTCCTTATCGGAGGTCTCTTTATGGGTTCAGTTTACGATTTTTCGGTGAAACGAATCAATGGTGCAAATGCAACTTTAAATGATTACAAAGGTAAGGTTTTACTGGTTGTAAACGTTGCTTCAAAATGCGGCCTGACTCCGCAGTACGATGCTTTGGAAAAACAGTATGAAACATTTCATGAAAAAGGTTTCGAGATTTTAGGTTTTCCAGCAAACGAGTTCGGCGCTCAAGAGCCAGGAAGTAACACTGAAATTCAAGAGTTCTGTCGATCTAATTTTGGTATCAAATTTCCGATGTTTGAAAAGCTTGTTGTAAAGGGCGAAGGCCAGCATCCGCTTTACAAATTTTTAACCGAATCAATGCCGACAGCTATCACTGGACAAGGTCCATCTTTTGAAGAAAAACTAAAAGGCTACGGAGTCACTCGCGAAAAGAAGAGCGACATACTCTGGAATTTCGAAAAATTTCTGATCGGTCGAAACGGTGAGGTCATTGCCCGCTTTTCTCCAGACATGACTCCTGACGATGCAATCATCACGAGTGCGATCGAAAAGGCGTTATTAAAATAACGAAGTTTTTTAGCGATGGTTGCTCCAAGTAAAACTTGAATCCGAGTTAACTTGGATACCTGCAGGATTTTGACATTCAAATTGGGCAAAACCTTTTTGTCCGCCTCCGGCGTATTCATCGTAAGGAAATAGCGCCGGATATTCACTTTAAAATATTAGCTTTGCCAGAGAAATAACTGTCGATTAATTGATCATATCTTAGATAAGCACCATATCAGATTGAGAAAATTTTAAACCAATCGCCATTTCTAACTTATTTTTTTATTTTACCGATAAACTAAAAAGAGGGATTTTGATTTGAAAAGGAGAAACTGATCTCACAAATTTGAAACACCCAAGAAGGAAGTTTATGACAAATCCAATCAAGTTATCAATAATTGCATTTTTGGCAGCCATCAGCCTTTTATTAGCACCTGCTGCAAATGCCTTAACCGTAGAAGAATGTCAGGCAAAATATGTCGTACTTCAAAGTCGGGTTGCACAGCTAGAAGCCGTTATCCAACAGGCTTTCGCTTCAAAATCTCGCTATCGATTTAGTATTCAAAAACTTCGCAGTCAACAAATCACAGAATTGAAAAATCAGTTTGTCGGTGAATGCCCAGCATTCGTTGCTCCATAGTTTTAATTCGATATCCATACCATCTCCAGAGTTTTGCTCTGGAGTTTTCGTCGGAGTCGCAAGTCATGCAGAATGCGCTAAAAGTAATATTCTAAGTGCCTAAAAATGAAATTCGTTTCTAGATCAATTTGCACAACGGTTTAGGGCTTTTCTACCTTTAGGTTATTCGCTACTGCATCAACTAATGTGCCCCGGAGATTCAGCTTTTTTAATGCCAAGGCCTAGCATCTTGGCGAACTCCATTGGAGTTGCAACAATCCCATCTTTCTAATGATTTAAATATTTCTTTTGAAGATATGAGCGCACTTTTTTCAGTTTAATCCTTACTTCAGTTGTAAGTTCAAATGAGATTTCAAGTTCTATAAGAAAACCAGATTCGCGTCTTGTTTAAATCCGATTCCCTAGTTCACTAAATTAGTGATTCCTCGTGAAACCACGGAACCAAATTTAAATCTCAACCAAATTTTATAATAATATTAAATAATTAGATGCCATTCCAGGTTCCAAAATGGCGGAGAGCGAGGGATTCGAACCCTCGAGCCCCGCGAAGGGCTGCCAGTTTTCAAGACTGGTGTATTCAACCGCTCTACCAGCTCTCCGGGGTCAGTTCTATTGGATTTCGACCCCGGAAGTCAAATCCAGATCCTAATTATATAGGCTTTCAAGAACTTTGACTCCCCGCCTCTACAAAAGTGAGAAGGTGGCCTTTGCGTTACATGTATTTTTTTAGGGCGCTTGGGATTTTGATTGTGCCGTCTTCTTGTTGGTAATTTTCGAGCACCGCGATCAGAGTTCGGCCCACGGCTAAGCCAGATCCGTTCAAGGTGTGAACGAATTGTGGTTTACCGTTTCCGCCTGGGCGGAATCTGATATTCGCGCGTCTTGCCTGAAAATCTTCGAAGTTTGAGCAAGAAGAGATTTCTCGGTATTCGCCCGGACCCGGAAGCCAAACTTCCAAATCGTAGGTCTTAGAAGATCCAAAACCCATGTCACCTGTGCATAAAAGCATACGGCGATATGGAAGTTCTAAAGCTTCCAAAACTTTCTCTGCATGACCTGTTAGGGCTTCATGAGCCTCATAAGATTTATCCGGATGAGCAAAAGTCATCAGCTCCACTTTATTAAATTGGTGCTGACGAATGAGCCCTTTTGTATCGCGCCCATGGCTTCCGGCTTCAGACCGAAAACACGGAGAAAACGCAACAAATGAAGTTGGCAAATCAGTTTCATTTAAAATTTCATTTGCAAAATAATTTGTCACTGGAACTTCTGCAGTCGGAATAAGTGCGTAGTTTGTTCCCTCGAGGTGAAACAAATCTTCCTTAAATTTCGGTAACTGCCCTGTTCCCACTAAACTTTGGTGATTCACAATATACGGAGGAATCATTTCAGTATATCCATGCTGATTTGAGTGAAGATCCATCATAAATTGAATCAAAGATCTTTCCAGTCGCGCAGCTTGGCCCTTTAAAAAAGCAAATCTGGTACCCGTTACTTTTCCCGCGCGCTCGAAATCAATAATTCCTAATTTTTCACCGATTTCCCAATGTTCTTTAGCTTTGAAACTAAACTTCGTAGGTTCGCTAACCGTTTTAACAAGTTTGTTTTCTTTTTCAGAACTTCCCACTGGAACAGTTGAGTGAGGCTTATTCGGCAAATAAAGACTTAAGTTATAAACTTCCAAATCAACAGCTGCCGCATCGGCTTCAAGTTTTTTCACTTCAGCTGATAGCTTTCCCATCTCCTCGATCATTTTAGTCGCATCTTGGCCTTCGCGCTTCATCTTTGCGATGTCGCCGCTGACTTTATTCTGACGAGCTTTTTCGGTTTCAGCTTTCGTGAAAAGTTCTTTACGCTTTTTATTTAATTCTAAAACTTTATCTAAGGTTTCAGTTGTCGCGCCACGATTGGATAAAGCCATTTTATATTCATCAACGAAAGAAGTACCGTTTTCAGATTTTTTCTCTAGCATTTTGATGTCTATCATCTAGATCTCCAATAATTTGCTTTACGGTGCAAGTAAGATGTACATCTTCAAAATCTGAAGTACAAGCGCACAGAATATATCAAACATAATTATTTTTAACACGGTCCACGTTGCCGAAATTTTATAAAAAGCAGCTGTGAAAACTATAACAAAAAATAATACGACCAAATTGCCGAAACCCATTATTTCCTGAGCCATCAAACCTAAAACGTAACCTAAAATAAGCCCCGTTAAGAGTCTTAATAAAACCGAAGTTAACTTTACGCTCGAGTTATGAGCTGATCCTTTTATTGAGCCAGCAAATTCTTCCATTCTATTTCCAAATCCCATTTAAGAACCTCCTAGCTGTTGAATAATCTCATTCACTTGTACTTTATCCGGCGCATTCGGCGCGAGTTCCATATAAATTTGGTAAGCCTCTAATGCGGCCTCATTGTCGCCTTTCAGCTGAAACAATGCACCCTGTTCCCGATAAATATCAGCATAACCATTTTCTCTTTGTTTTGCCAAACTCAACATATCTTGAGCAACATCAATCGAATTTGACTGCCTATAACATCTTGCAGCCTTTACATAGAGCTCAGCCCCCTGAGGCCGAAGTTTTATAGCTTGAGAATATTCAGACGCGCAGTCTGCATACTGTTTCAACGCAAAATCCACTTCGGCAGACAAGATATAAGGATCGGACAAATTCGGGTTTCTAGCTTTCTCTTCAGTCGCAGCTTTTTTTGCCTCATCAAAATCACCTTTTAAAAGTGCGGCCTGACCAATCGAAAGATAGAGCCTAGGATATTGAGGATTCACCTTAAGCGCTTTTTTATAATTTTCAATCGCCTGCTGAAAGCGGCTCATTTCGGCTAGAGTTTGCCCTGCGTGATAAAAACTTTCAGCATCTGAAGGGTCAACGATGGCTGCTTGAAGAAAACTTCTCAGCGCCTCTTCATTTTCGCCTAGTGATCTCATGCAAATTCCAAGACCTAATAACGCTTCTTTATTTTTAGGATCTACTGCGGCAACTTGTTGGTAAATTTCTTTAGCTTGCTGAAACCTGTCTTCAGATCTTAAAAGTTTTGCTAATGCTGTTCGGTATTCTAACGTGTACGCAAATTTCTTTATCAATTCGTTGAAGTACTGAACGCCAGTATCAATTCCGTGCTGAGCAGCCAGCATTTCCGCGTACACCACTTGCGCATCCGTACTGGTTGAATCAAGTTCTACTGCTCTTGTTGCATATGACTTCATATTTTTAACTGCAGTTTCGCGTTCTTGAATTAGTTTGTTACTATCTGGAGAGATCGATAAAGCTCTTAGTCTGTAAGCTTTTGAAAGAAGAATATATGTTTCAACATCGCCTTCAAACCGAGCTTTCGCACGCTCACCGTATTGGATCGCGCCTAGCATATTGTTTTTTCTATACTCAAGCCATGCAAAGCCTCTGAATACTTCATAGCTCTGCGCTGACTCTTGCTGAGCACGCATTAGAAGTTCATGAGATTTTGCAAAATCAAATCTTCTTGAAACGTAATCAGCTTGAACCACATAGGCTTCGATTAATTTTGGATCAGATCTAATGGCTTTATTCAGCCATTCAATCGAATCGTAAACTTGATTTAGCTGCCACAAACATTTTCCAGCCTTCATCGCAGCTTCAGCGTTTTTCGTATTTGATTCATAAGCAGCTTTATATTCAGCTTGTGCCGATAAGCAGTCGCCTTGTCTAAAATACTGATCCCCTAAAAGAACCATTTCCTGATTCTTTTTTCGCTTATCTTTAAGTTCTTCATCACCGCCCAATAAAACAACCATGTCGCGGGCCGCTTTATTCTGAGGCATCAAGTTATAAGCTCTTTGCGCTGCTTGAAGCGCTTTTGGTTTCGCATTTTTCTCTAGCCATAATTCAGCAAGAGTTAACCACGCATCTGATTCTAATTTCGGATGAAGTCGTCCTGGCTGATTCAAAGCTGCATCTAAGCTTCGAAGTGCCACATCTTTTTTATTAAACCCTTTTGCATCAATCAGCCCCAACAAAACATAACGCTCTTTATTTTTTGCATGCATGGGCTTCATGTTCTGCAAAACGGCAAAGGCCTCTTGATATTCTTTATTCCTTAATTTTAGCTGAGCCAAAGTCAAAAAAGGCCGCGCCCACGTATCCCACATTTGCCCAGCTTTTTCATAATAAGAAGCTGCGGCCTGAACCTCTCTGTCGACTTCTAAAATTTCCCCTTTGATGTAGTATCCAAAAGGAAGAAGTGAAAACTGCCCACTTGTTTCAAGCATACTATCAACTTGCGCTCTTGCTTCTCGGTAACGACCTACAACAAGCATTCGAACTGTTTCACAAAGTTGACCGTAAGGACTTGTTAAATTAAGTGCCTTTGTCGTTTGAGTAATTGATTCGACTGTTTTTTGATCTTCAGGATCTTGATAACTAAAAGGCCAAAGTTCTTTATATAAAAAACAAAGCATGCCTCTTGCCTCTAAATTTCGAGGCTGCCCCTCAACCAAAGACACTAAATTATTTTGAGCCTGAAGTAATTCCTCAATCGAGCTCAACTCAAAACTTGCAATAGTGCGACTTAGTTTCACTTTTACATCTTCAGCACCCATTTCAGCGCGATT
>JAYTJV010000096.1:0-31892 GCA_043730825.1 Pseudobdellovibrionaceae bacterium | reverse complement strand
ATGTGCTTCCATGGCCTACGTGGCTTTCTACGTGAACTTTGCCGCCGTGAGCTTCAATAATTGTTTTAACAATCGCTAAACCAATTCCAGGCCCTTGTTCTGCCGTCTTACGAGCTTGCCAGAAATGATCGAAAATCGCAGACAACTGTTTTTCAGGAATTCCAGGTCCGCTATCTTTAACAGAAATAAAGACAAACTGCTGATCACTTCTGACTTTTACAATTACTTTGCTATTTTTAGGACTAAACTTAATCGCATTACCAACAAGGTTCGAAAGCACACGCATAACACGTTCACGGTCCATAAATGCCAATGCTGGCGGATTTACAGAATTAAATTCTAATCGGACTTCACGCTGCTTAGCTAGTGGCTGAAGCATCAGCTTTGCATCATCAAGAACAACATCAACTGCAAGTTGGTCAAGCCTTAGAGTCATTGTCCCAGAATCAGATTTAGTCTGATCCAAAATGTCTTTTACTCGATCATCAATTACGGCAACAGAACTTTTAATAAGTTCTACACCTTCATGAATTGTTTTTGATTCAGTCGTATTTTTTAAACCCTCTGTTGTTTGAGAGATCGCCATTAATGGATCTTTCAAGTCTTGAGCAACAGCCGCAAGCACTTCATCACGCGATTGAACGGCTTTTTTAGCTTCTTCATATAATCTTGAGCGATCACCAATCTGGCGTGATCTTTCGCCGAGCATTTTTAAAACAAGTAAAGCCATACCAGCAAATAGAACGCTTGTTAAAATCGTAAGCCAAGTCATGCCAATTGGGATTTGGGATTCTGCGCCTGCTGCTGCTTCGAGCGCTCTTTCACGCGCACGTTCGAGTTCGGAGTTATGCAGTTTCACGATTTCATCTAGGGCTTTATTAATCTGGTCACGAACTGGTCTAACTTTAGAACGGTAAAACTGACCAACAATTTTTGATTCAGTTTGTTTGGCTCTGAATTCCATACCTTGGTCGAAAATTTCTTGATGCTGAACTTGCATCCCATCGATACTTTTTATAATTTCGGGAACCTGTGGAAGACTAAATTTCTTTTCGAAATTAGCTAACGCTTCCGTGAATATTTGCTTATCTCTTTTTTGATCATCAAAAAGTGAGCTTGCGCCCATTAGGAAAAATATTTGACTGTTGTTCACCTGGGATTCAACAAGGTTCCGCAATCTTTCAACTTCAATGAGTGCTCGCACATCGACATTCACCACGGCGTTTGAGGCCTGAATGGTCTGCCGCAAGTTCATTGAATAAGTCCAAGCGCCAAACATGACTGCAATAAAAACTGCAGAAAGAAGGATTAATGATTTTTTCTCGATATTCCAATATTTTTGTTTTGCAAAATTCTTATTCATATAGAAAACGAATAACAATTGCGCACAGCGTGAGCAATTAAAATATCGTGAGAATCAACTGATGGTTTTTCAGCGGACATTTTATTTTCAAACTCAATTTTTCGGAGGGAACCACGCGAAAAATATTTGAATTCCAAACTTTGTCGAAGCGCAGCGTTCAAACAAAATGACGCATTTTACTTATCAAAATGTATTGGAAACATTTGATTTTGTAATAAGTTCTATTCGAGATTGATTGTTTGACCATGCGCTAGAGCTGCAGTTGCTGAACTGACGGACGGACGGAAAACAAAGCAGACTATTTCTGGCTTTAATTGTTCTCAAGAAAATAAATAATTTACGGAATAAAATCTGATTCATCGGCGAAGCGAACACTAATCTGTGCTTGCTTCATCTCTGATTTCAACCATTGTTCTGCTAATGACGAGATCTGCTGTCTTGCGGTTTCTCTGACTAAAATCGAACTGTCTTTTGCCCGCTTTTCTAAAAGTCCCGTTAGCTCACTTTGAAGTGCAGCTTCAACTTTGGATTCATTTCTAAAAATGCTTCCTTTGCGTACCTCAAAATTGAGTTTTGAGATATCCGGCGATGGCGTTCCAGCAAAAAGCGCTGGCGCAACTATTTGGAGCGCTTGCTCTTTTAATTCAATTTTCCATTCGTGATTGAGATCAACGTAATATCGATATTCGACCGGGACTGTGACTCGCACAACAACTTCAGGCAGATTTAATTTTTTCCAAAATATCTGTGGTTGCGAACTGCGCTCAAATATTTCAATTTGATTAATTTTTGCTAGCTCGACACGTTTCAGTGGGGTGACCGTGGTTGCGTAGCTCATGAATCGAGTTTGGGCTGTCTCATCAGTAAAACTACTGACCATCTTATCAACCAGCGCTGTTTCAACTGATTTTTTAAACGAAGGCCCTACTGCGTAAATCACAATAAACAGGATAGCGAATGTTCCTAATGACCAGATGATTTTAGGGCTGATGGACATGCAGACTTATCGGCAGACCTGGAACTTAAGGAAAGTCTTCGTTCTTGTGTCATACTTTTAGACAAACAATTCCTTTTTATCATCGTGGTTCCAGATACTTGCGGTCTTTAGGAGTAAGCTATAAAGTCCAGCCCTATGTTTAATTACTTAAAGCTCTTCATACTTCCGGTCGCGATTTTTACAACTTTTGTGGCCTCTGCAAATCAGAGCTGCAAGGTCTTATTACTTGAGTATAAAAATCAAAGTGAAGTTGCCGCTGTAAATGAACTATCTAATGCCTTGAAGCTTTCCCAAAAAGTAATGACTGAAATTCGTAAAGAATCAATTTTGATTCAATCTAGAATCCAAAAGGCATCAGAAATTTTCGATGTTGTCTGCTTAGGTGCAGGACCCCAGTGTACAGCTGCTTCAATGGTGCTTGGTAAATCGAAATTAAGATCCCTAGTCGTTGAAAAGTCAGATACGGTTTCTTCGAATTTCGCTTTAAAAGATTTTATGATCAATAGTGCGGAAACCTCTGATTTAACAATGCACGAGATCCCAGGTGGTGCTCTAGATTTTGATCAGATCATGAGCTCAAAGTATGCAAATTCGCAACAACTAGCGACTTATTTGCAAGCCCTTCAATTCCAATCGAGAGTTCCGGTTTTACTTAATACCGAAGTTGTTTCTTTTGAACTTAGACAAGTCGGCGATATCGAAGTCGTAGTTTTAAAAACTGCACAGGGTCTGGAGATCTTAGCAAAGAAATTAATGGTAGGCACAGGCTTAGGCGAAGCTGTTACAAAAATTCCAGATTTAAATTACCAAAAGAACTTACACGAACAAGTTCAGGCCTCAAAACAAAATCAATTTGCGCTCCAAAAGCTTATGAACACAGAAACTTTCATGAAAGCGCTAAAGTTAGATCCAAAAAGCGCAAAGCCAATCATGATGCCAAAAACAATTGCAATTATTGGCAGTGGTGATGGTGCCCGAATTTCTTTAGAAGAATTGATGGAAAGTTTTGTTGTGATGCCAAAGGATTTAAAAATCTATTGGATCGGAAGCAATATCCACACAGCAGAAGAATATATCGCAAGCCAAAAAGGTTGGGATCGTTATATAGAAAAGGTAATCCCACATTTTCAGCAAACCCGAATCGAAAGCATTCCAGGGTACGGTCAATCAGTTGAGCTCTTAAATAATGGAAAATTGAAAATTTCCGTTCAAGATCCGGATACCAAGGCAATCCGCCAAGTTGAAGTGGACATGGCTGTGGATAACACTGGCTACGAGAATGTAACTTTAAATAAAATTTTAAAAACTTTTCCGCAGTCTGCTTTAAGAGACGTTAGAGGATCTCTGCTTGAAAGAAATTTAAGTGATACTGCTTTAGCAAGACAGTTAAGCTTAGACGGCAAAGATCTTGGAATTTACTTCTTAGGTATTTCTGCTGGCCTGCTTGCGACGCGGGACGAACTTACGCTTGAATCCAATCGAAACCCCGTGGCGATTTATAATAATGCTCCGCGAACTTCTGCTTTTGTTTCACAAGTCACAGGCGCACCGAGTTTACCAAGAACCACTGGAAAAAAGACTGCAAAAAACAAAGTCCTGGATGCAGATACTGCGTTTGAGCTTCTTCAAGCTAAACGAAATAGCGCAAACTAAAAATTCTTTTTAAAAATTTAATTTTGGTGCAGGAATTGCTTATTAACCCACTTACACGAAGCAGGGGGTTTGCTATTATGAAATCAAAGTTTAAAAGATTGCCTCAACATATTGCAGTTATTCCGGATGGAAATCGGCGCTGGGCAAGTGAACAAGGTCTGAAAAAATCTGAAGGCTACCAGCGCGGTTTAGAACCTGGGATTAGCTTGTATGAACAGTGTCTTGCATTAGGAATTCCTGAACTCACCTTTTATGGTTTCACGAATGATAATATGAAGCGCCCCGTAGAAGAGACTTTGGCATTCCGCAAGGCTTGCGTTGCTGCAGTTGAAAGTATGAATGAAAAGGATGCGGCCATATTGGTAGTTGGCAATAGTGATTCTCAAGTTTTTCCACCTGAATTAGTAAAATATCGAACTCGGCAAAGTTCTGGAAGAAACTTGATGAAAGTTAATTTTCTAGTGAACTACGATTGGCATTGGGACGTGAACACCGCCACGACCAAATCTACGGGTGGAAGTCGAAAAGATTTACTTCAATCGGTCGCATCAGCCGAAATTCCCAGAATTGATCTTGTCGTTCGTTGGGGCGGTTGTCGCCGTCTCAGTGGCATGCTTCCTCTTCAAAGTGTTTATTCTGACTTTTTTGTTATCGATAATTACTGGCCAGACCTTGTGCCCCAGCATTTGGAGTCGGCTCTTGATTGGTATGAGAAGCAGGATGTCACGCTGGGCGGATAAATCATTAGTACCCTCTAATTTTTTCAAGCACAATACTTTGAAAAGTTTAGAGGAGTCAAAACGATGAATATTCCATACAGCCTAAAACCAAATCCAAAACTTGATCTCATTTTAGAAAAAGTTGTCGATGTTCCTAAGGAAATGATTTGGAGAGGTTGGACGAAATCCGAAAACTTGAAGAAATTTTTTGTTCCTAAACCTTGGACTCTCGCGGCTTGCGAAGTTGATCTTCGTCCCGGTGGTGCGTTTATGACTACAATGCGTTCTCCTGAGGGACAAGAATTTCCTGGAGTCGGCTGCTTTTTAGAAATTGTTGAAAATGAAAGACTCGTATGGACTTCTGCCCTACTGCCTGGCTACCGTCCGATTGTGAAAGTGACCAATGGACATGACATGCTTTTCACCGGTGTGATCCAGTTGGAATCTCAAGGCAATGGAACCAAATATACGGCCATGACAATTCATGCGGACGAAGAAACCAAAAACACCCACGAAAAAATGGGGTTCCACGAGGGCTGGGGTATCGTATTAGGCCAGCTTGTAAATGAGATCAAGAGTGGGAATATTAAATAGACCCCATTGCATGTCCAGGTCAATTTTGGTAGCTAACTGAGCTAAGAGGCCAAAATGAATTTTTTTGAAACCGTAAATAAGCGTCGCGCAGTCCGGAAATTCTTAAATCAACCAGTCCCCGTAGAGGTCATGGAAAGTTCTTTGCAAGCCGCACTCCTTGCTCCGAATTCTTCAAATATGCAGCCTTGGGAATTTTACTGGATCCGGTCTGAAGAAAAAAAGTCAGCTCTTGTAAAAGCCTGCTTTTCGCAAAATGCGGCAAAGACTGCTTCAGAAATTGTTGTCGCTGTTTCAAGAACTGATACCTGGAGAAGAAATAGAAATCTTCTAGTCCAAGCCATGAACGAAAGAGGCAAAGTTCCCTCAGCTGTGAAGGCTTATTATAATAAAGTCGTTCCGTTATCTTACTTACAAGATCCATTTGGAATTTTAGGTGTCGTTAAAGGAATCACCATGTGGGCCATTGGTTTATTCCGGCCCGCCCCAAGAAATCCACAGTTCAAAAGTGATCTTTTCGAAACGGTCACCAAAACGACAGCGTTAGCATGTCAAAATTTCATGCTCGCAGTCGTTGCACAAGGTTACGATTCTTGCCCAATGGAAGGTTTCGACGAAAACCGAGTAAAGAAATTAATTGGTCTGAACCGCCATTCGCGAGTTGTGATGGTCATCGGAGTCGGAAAAGCAGATCCAACAGGAATTTTCGGCGAAAGAATCAGACTCCCAAGTGAACTTTTTATTCACCACGTTTAAGTCTCTCGCGACCGATTTCGAGGGACTGCCATTGATAAGCAAGTTCCACCAGTTTTTTCCCACCGATTTCATCATCTTTTGTGTCGCCGGTGAAAGTAGCACCTGTTTTTTCATAAAATTTAATAGTCGGATTATTTTCAAGGACCCAGCAATAGACACTTTTATATCCCAGTTCCCGCATGAGATTAAATCCAGCAGACAATAGCGCAAATCCAATTCCTTGTCCTTTTTCTGATGCGAGGAGATAAATCGCGCCCAGCTCGATGAACCCTTCCTTATTTGGATCTCGAGGAAGTCCAAAAAGAATAAATCCCGCTAAGCCTTGGCTGTTTTCCGCTACAAATGTCCATCGCTTTGGATTTACCAAAGTTTTTTTCCATTCACTTACCCGTTCTTCAATCTCTGAAGGAAGTTGATCAAGATAATTTTGCGGGACAAGTCCTTTATAAGTTTCTTGCCAAGACTTAACATGAACTTGTGCTAATCCAAATTCATCACCAGAGTGAGCTCTGCGAATTTTATTTAGCTGCTTGTTCATTTTTTAACATCATTTCTCTGACGAGTTTGCTTTTTTCATCTGATCGCTCGCGAAGACCGTCTAGAACGCCCTGCTGATCTTCGTTCGAGCGATTTTGAGAGAGTTTAAATTTCGACTCAACACTTTCGATATGAAATTTGAACGAGATAATTGCAGCGGTTAATGCTGATTCATCTAATAAATCATCTGGAAGCTCAAATTCCCAAGGCGCAGCGCTTGGTTTTTCATAAAAGTGTGTGAGCTGTCTCAAAATATCGACTTGTTCTTTGAAACCTTCCACTAGTTCGATTTTTCCATGGAGATGCGCGATAGCGTAATTCCAAGTGGGAACATCTCGGCCCGACTTATACCAATTAGGAGTAATATAGGTATGTGGTCCATTTACGATCATGGTGCATTCTGAATTATCTTTGAAGTGCTTCCACTGGGGATTTCTCTTCGCCATGTGCCCTAGAAGAACTTTTTCTTCGTTAGGATGTGGACTGAAGATTACCGGTAAGTGATTTATGAAAGGCTTTTCATTCTTTGGAAATGACAGAATTGTCACAAAACCATTTTCGTCTATAAGTTTCTTAACTTTAAGTTCTTCATTTTCGGTAAAGTGGTTAGGTATGTACATATTGGAACCTTTCCGGGCAGATTTCTTTATACTACTCGTGAGCT
Source organism: Pseudobdellovibrionaceae bacterium (assembly GCA_043730825.1). Classification (GTDB taxonomy): domain Bacteria; phylum Bdellovibrionota; class Bdellovibrionia; order Bdellovibrionales; family Bdellovibrionaceae. The sequence continues at coordinate 24,612 of JAYTJV010000096.1, read as the reverse complement.
AAATTTACTTCCAAGTTTCGTTTAACTTGTCGGAGTAAAACCTAAGTGCACCGTCGTAAGATTTAATCGTGCCATCTGCAGTTGTATCGATTAGTTGCACCAAAAGATCACCGACAGACGCTTCGTATTTTCCAAGATTATAAAGCGTCAGAGACCTAAAAACTTTTAATGAGCGATTTTCTGGAAATTCTTCAATGCCCTGATTGAAAATCTTTAGCGACTTTTCATACTCACCCAAACAGCGATAAGTACTTCCCAATCCAAGCATTGCGCCCTCCCGATCTTCAACCAGTCCGTTTGTGATCGCTTTCTCATAATAGGGAGCGGCTTCTGATTCTTTGCCCATAAAGTCGCAAATGCTGGCCAGTTGGTAATTTACATCTGGGTCATCGGAATTTGCGCTGAGTAGTTCCTTTAGAAGCGCCATTGCTTCTTCAGGCTTTTTATTTTTTCGAAGATCTATGGCTTCTGATATTTTAGTTTTCATTGTGACCCCGCGCTTTAAGCTAATTTAAAAATGGTTTATACGCTAATTTTTTAGATCAATACAACTTGAACTTGCCGTTTCCCTTGATTCAATGCGACCATTTCTAGGCAATACAACATACTTCAGGAGCAATTCATGAAACTTATCGTCTCGGCACTTCTTGTTATTTTCACAATCGGTTGTCAGTCGACTCAAACCGCTGAAATCAAAGTGACTCCAACTACGGTTGAAGACGCAGTTAATATTAGCAGCTACAGAGCGCAAGAAAATCGCCACCGCGATCAGTATCGTCATCCAATTGAAACTTTGAACTTTTTTGGCGTGAAGCCTGAGATGACAATTTTGGAAGTTTCCCCTGGCGCGGGTTGGTACCAAGAAATTCTTGCTCCACTCTTAAGTAGCAAGGGTCAATACATTGCTGCTAATCCCCCGTTTGCAGGGAATGAGCACCTGACTAAAATGAATGAGACGACTCAGCAATGGTATGCAAGATATCCAGAGATTCAGGCAAAAGCTAAGAATGTCGAATTTTCGCCACCGAAGGAACTGGCGGTCGAGCAACCGGTCGATATGATTCTCACTTTTAGAAATGTTCATAACTGGGCAGCAGCGGGAACTGATCAGGCTGCGTTTAATGCGTTTTTCAAAGCCTTAAAGCCAGGCGGAGTTTTAGGTGTTGTCGAACATCGTGCAAATCCAAAATCAAAACGTGATCTAAAATCTAAATCAGGCTACATGCGCGAGACTGACGTGATTCAAATGGCAAAACGCGCAGGCTTCAAGCTCGAGGCAAAATCAGAAATCAACGCGAATCCTAAGGATCAAAAAAATTATCCAGAAGGTGTTTGGACTTTGCCGCCAACTTTGAAACTGAAAGATAAAAACAAAGAAAAATACATAGCGATCGGCGAGAGCGACCGCATGACTTTAAAATTTATTAAGCCTTAGTGTCTTAAGCTGGCAGGTTACCAAGGCAATTCTTTGCCGCGGTAATCGTAGAAATGTCCTGATTGATTTAATTTCGCTTCAGACACAACTTTAAAAAGGCCAGCCGCACAATTTTTAGTTGTGACTGTTGCGCCTTTTCCACCCATCTCGGTTTGTACCCAACCAGGATGAAGAACCAAGCAAGTCATTTGCGGAAACTCAACCGACAGACATTTGTTAAACATGTTAAGCGCCGCTTTTGACATGCGGTAATCGTAGTATCCGCCACCTGCATTATCGGCAATCGATCCCATGAGACTCGTGATATTTGCGAATGTGCTACCAGGTTTCATGAAAGGAACGGCGAGTTGGCAAATTCTCATGGGGCCTAGGGTGTTTACGTTCAATACTTCACTTAAAGAATTAAAATCGATTTCTTTGATTGAAGATCCTTTTTCGCCAATGACTCCAGAGTTGTTAATCAAGATATCAATGGTTCCTAATTTGCCTAATTGTTCTTTAAGAGGACCAAAAGTTTTTTCATTTGTGACATCAGCTTTTACCGTAATGACGTTATTTTTTTCTTTGGCTAATTGAAGTAATTCGCCAGCGGAAGATTCGCTTCGATAAGTGCTGATAACTTGAAAATCATGAGCAAGAAATTCTTTTGTTAAAGCAAAACCGATTCCGCGGCCAGCGCCTGTAATTAAAACTTTTTTCATAAATCTGACCTTTTTAGAGTTTAAAATGACTAGCAGGTATTAGACTGAAAACATCATAGGCTGTCCAGGCTTGGCCCGTTTTTTTAAAGGGCGCTTTTTCCACTGATACTTAGCAAGGCTTAATTGACCAATGCTGTTAAAAACGACGCCCTCGTCCTCTAAGCGTTTTCTTTGCTCTTTGAAGTTAGAGGATCTTTTGTCAAAAGAGATTTTGCCACTTGCATTTAAAACTCGGTGCCACGGCAATTTATAGGTCGTTGAACAAGAGTGCAGGATCCACGCAACCCCACGCGAGCCTTGAGGTTTTCCAGAAAGCTCAGCAATTTGTTTGTAAGTCGCAACCTTCCCTTTTGGTATCTTGAGAATGTGCTGCATAACTTTTTTCGTGAATTGAGAAATTTTAATAATACTCATTTTTCATTCCTTAGTTACGGTGTGGCTTTTTATGCAGCAATTGAAGTTACATTAAACTCCTCTAATTGTTGTGACCCCATGCTCCACGCCCTTTCGAAAATCAATTGCACTCACATGTTCAGCACTCTAAATTTGCCTAATGAAAATCAAAGGGGAATTCTATGGAAACTGAAAAGCCAAAATGTCCGTTCTCAACCGGTCGTGTCCAACACACCGTTAACAGCTCTCAGTCGAATCGTAATTGGTGGCCTAAACAGCTTAATTTAAGAATCTTGCATCAGCATTCTTCAAAATCTAATCCAATGGATGCCGCTTTTAATTATAAAAAAGAATTTGAAAAATTAGATTACAAAGCTTTAAAAAAAGATCTTCATTCGCTTATGACGGATTCTCAACCTTGGTGGCCAGCTGACTGGGGACATTACGGTGGTTTATTTATTCGCATGGCTTGGCATAGCGCGGGGACTTACCGCACTTTCGATGGTCGCGGTGGTTCAAGATCGGGTGGGCAGAGATTTGCTCCACTGAATAGTTGGCCTGATAATGGAAATTTAGATAAAGCGCGCAGACTTCTTTGGCCGATCAAAAAGAAATATGGTCGCCAAATATCTTGGGCAGATTTGATGATCCTTGCAGGAAATGCTGCACTTGAATCGATGGGATTCAAAACTTTTGGTTTTGCAGGCGGACGCGCTGATACTTGGGAACCAGGCGAAGATATTTTTTGGGGCTCTGAGACGGAATGGATGGGAGACAAGCGGTACAACGGTGATCGCGAACTTGATAATCCATTAGCGGCAGTCCAAATGGGACTTATCTATGTAAATCCAGAAGGACCAAATGGAAAACCAGATCCGGTTGCTTCAGCTCGTGATATCCGCGAAACTTTTGCCCGAATGGCCATGAACGATGAAGAAACAGTTGCGCTCGTAGCTGGCGGACATACTTTCGGAAAAGCCCACGGTGCTGGGGATCCTAAACACGTCGGTAAGGAGCCTGAAGGTTCAGACCTTCATCACATGGGGTTTGGTTGGATTAATAATTTCGAGACCGGTAAAGGAATTCACACGACAACCAGTGGTATCGAAGGTGCGTGGAAGCCGAATCCAACAACCTGGGATAACGGATATTTTGACATGATGTTTAAGTACGACTGGGAACTTGTGAAAAGTCCAGCCGGTGCTCATCAGTGGGCTGCTAAAAATTGCGAAGAAAAAGATATGATTCCAGATGCGCATGATCCAAAGATCAAACATCGACCGATGATGACAACTGCGGATTTGGGATTAAAATTCGACAAAAAATACGAAGTAATCTCGAGACGCTTTCATAAAGACCTTCCTGCCTTCGCCGACGCATTTGCGCGCGCATGGTTTAAGCTTACTCACAGAGACATGGGTCCTTCAATTCGATACCTAGGCCCTGAAGCTCCGAAAGAAGAGTTGATTTGGCAGGATCCTCTTCCAAAAGCTCAAGGATCTGTTATTGGCGCTGACGACATTGAAAACTTAAAAAAAGAAATCATGAAGACTGGCTTATCGACTTCTCAATTGGTCACAACTGCTTGGGCGTCAGCATCGACATTCAGACAATCTGACCTACGTGGTGGCGCCAACGGTGCCCGCATCCGCCTTGCTCCGCAAAAAAACTGGGAAGTGAACGAACCTTCAGAACTTGCAAAAGTTCTTCCAAAACTAGAAGACGTTCAAAAAGCTTTCAACAAAGGAAGTAAGCAAGTTTCAATTGCGGACTTAATCGTTCTTGGCGGTTGTGTAGCAATTGAAGAGGCAGCTAAAAAAGGCGGTCACGCTTTAAAAGTCCCCTTCACTCCGGGTCGCGTTGATGCCACTCAAGAACAAACTGATCAAGAATCATTTGCAGTGCTTGAGCCAACTGCTGACGGCTTTCGCAATTACACAAAAGAAGGCGCAGGACTTCACGCAGCTGAAATGTTAATTGATCGCGCAAACTTGATGAACCTAACTGCGCCAGAAGTGACAGTTTTGGTTGGTGGAATGCGAGCGCTTAACACAAATCACAGACAAGTGAAGCACGGTGATTTTAATTCGAAGCCTGCAACATTAACGAATGATTTTTTCACGCAGTTACTTGATATGGGAACAGAATGGAAACCCACTTCCGTCCCGGGCGAGTACGTAGGCATCGACCGCAAAACTGGAAAAGAAAGATGGTCAGGAACTCGAGTTGATTTAGCGTTCGGATCAAACTCGGAACTTAGATCCTTAGCTGAAGTTTATGCAGCAGACGATGCATCGGAAAAATTTGTTACCGATTTTGTCGCCGCATGGACAAAAGTAATGAATGCTGATCGCTACGATTTGAATTAAATTAAAATTCTTCACCACGTTTAAAGAAAAGACGTGGTGAAGAAGCCCACTCAATTAAAAAAATTACGAATTAGTTTAATTTTTTGATTTCGTAGTTGTCCGAGTCAAGAACAGAATATCTCAATTGAATTCGCCGCATATTAGTAACATGCTCTTCATAGATGGATGTCACTAATTTAAAAAAGCACAATAAAAACTGGGGCGATGGCGTGCCACATTGGTTCAGCTGGCTTATGCCCCTGACAATAGCAATAGCGCTGCTTTCGATTGGCAGAATTTATCTACCCATTCAAAAATCTCCAGCAGAATTGATGAAAAATGTCCGGATGTTTATCGAAAAAAATGAACCAGCTAGTGCATTACGCGAAGCTATCGAGCTTCTTAAACTTTTTCCAAACAATCATATCTATCTTCACCAAGCTGCAAAGCTTGCAAGCCAACTGAACGAACATGTCGAATCAGCGAAATACTTTGAGCGGTTTTTGCTTTCATCGCCAAACCCAAGCGAGGCTTGCCCTGAAATTACCCATGCATATTGGAAAGCCCGCAATCAAGAGAAAATGCTCGACTCTGCAAACCGATGCTTAATTCTAGAACCCACAAATTCAGATTTCATTTTCGAGTTGGCACTCGCAACAGAGCGGGCCGAAAAACTAGATTCAGCACTTGAACAGTATAAATCAGGAATAACTTTATTTCCAACTTATGGCGACTTTGCGATTGGACACGCTCGCGTGTTGCTTCGTCTTGGTAAATCTGAGCAAGCTTGGCAGGAGATCAGTGCTTACATCAAAGCAAAACCAGGTGTTGCGGATGCCGAATTTATCGCAGGACTTGCGGCCGAAAGAACAAATCAAAAAGATCGCGCCCGCGAAATTTTTGAAAAAGCGCTTAAAAATCATCCGGATAATTCAGAGATCAAAGATGAGTACAAAAATTTCCTTAAACGCAAAGGTAGCAAGTGAAGTTAATCGGCTCTGTATTAAGAATCATGGTTGCAATCACTTGGATGTTAACAAGTCTTTATTCGCTTCTTGCCTATGTTCCCTTCACATATCGACAAGTTATTTCAATTAATTTGATACCGGCTGTCCAGCACTTTGCACGCTTACAACCATTCTTGCTAACGACGCTAACGATTCTTTTGATTATTTTTATATTGAGATTTGAAAAACGAAAGACAATAACGATCGAAGATCGACGTGAACTTTTAATAGTTGGCGCGGTAGCACTTTTCATCGGAGTTTGGATTCTTCCAAACCGGATTTCAAATGATAGCAGTTCATTGATTTTAAGCTTCGTCTGTCTTTTGCCGCCGATCTGGCTTGGCTTTTTTACCCTTCGCGATGTCTCAGAAGGACGTGCATTTCCGTTAAGTCCGTCGTGCGTAATGTTAAGTGCAACTCTGGCAGGCCTTTTCACGGCCATGATATCTTCGCTGACTTACAATTCTTTCAGTATTGAAACTTTGCTAACGACAGCTGCCGCCGCATTATTAGTTGGCTCTCTGGCGGCGCTTTTCGAACAGTTTATTAAGAGCGCTCGACTAACCTTAGCAAGCGCTTTGATACTTTATTCTGTTGGTCTTTCAATTTTAATTGGCGGCTTTGTCGTTTATCACTTCTGCGGATCAATTGCGTTCTTCGGCTTCTTTGCCTGGTGTTGGAGTATCGTGTTTGCATGCGCCATTAGTTTTACTTTCGTTTCCGTTGGTGCACGTGCATCTTCAAGTGATGATAACAAAGATCTTCATTCACTACGATTCATCGTGCGCGGGGTACTTCCGCGAAGACTTGTAGGACTTGTCTTAATTATCTTAGCTATTGGCTATTGGTTCTTGCAGCGGACCGTGAGTAGCAATGACTGGAACGGTTTAATTCAGAAGACCTTAGCGCTTGCATTTTTCATCGCAAGTTTTCTTACTTTCGTTCTTATTGTTCCGGATCTTGGTTCTACAAAAGAACCTGTTCCATTTAAAAAATTACGAAATTTAATTATTGCAGGCTTGTCAATTGCAATGTTCTTAGCTATTGGTTCGATCAGATTTTCTCAAGAAAAGATTCGGTCAGTTCGTTTGAACGATCCCATTTTTATGCTTAGTAAACCGATTCTGTTCCCAGAATATTCCGATTCCACTTTCTTTGCAGAACTTCAATCACGCACAAATTTACCAACTACCCAAGTGGTGACTCTTCCAGAAGTCGAACTAAAACCTGTTGTTGCAAAAGATCGTCCGCATCCTTTGATATTCATTTTTGTTATCGATAGTTTGAGACGTGATTATATTTCCCCTTATAATTCGGCAGTTTCTTTCACGCCGAATCTAAGCCGCTTTGCGAATGAAGCAACTATCTTTAAAAACTCCTTTACCCGATACGGGGCAACTGCAATGTCTGAACCCTCAATCTGGGCCGGCAGGATGTTTCCTCATAAGCTTTATCCGCAGCCTTTTGAATCAATCAATTTATTGCATAAACTGATCGAGCGCGAGGAATACGATGTATGGCTAAGTCGTGATTCAATCTTGAAAGAAATTTTGAAGCCTGGAAAGCGCGATCGAGATTTAGATGTCGGAGTTGGAACACAAGAACTGGATTTTTGTAAAACCACTGATGAAGTTATAAACCGACTCAAAGAAAAGCCGTCTCTACGCCCATTCGTGTTTTCGCAATCACAAAATATTCACGTCTCTGTATTGGCACGCAATTCCGTTTCTAATTCGCCAGATCATAAAATTTCAGGCAGTTTTCATGTGCCTTATGCAATGGCACTTCGACACCTTGATGTTTGTTTTGGGAATTTTATTGATCGGCTTAAATCAATTAAACTTTATGACGATAGCTTGATTATTCTGACTTCTGATCACGGAGATTCTCTGGGTGAAGAAGGTCGGTTTGGACATGCGTATACTATCTTTCCAGAAATTATGCGAATTCCACTGCTGATCCGTTTACCTAAAAGTATGACTAAACAGATTCCGCGCCAAGACGTAACATTTTCTACTGATATTGCACCAACGCTTGCCTCGCTTCTTGGTTATCATGTTGATTCAGCAAATTGGTGGGAAGGACGTCCGCTTTTTTATCGCAAAGGTGAAGCTCCGGTATCGGCCCCCGTGGGCCCGCATTTAGTGATGTCAAGTTATGGACCTGTCGCAGGTTTGATTAGTGACTCAGGAGATTCAATTTCAATTGCTGATGCAATTAATTTTTCTGATTACCTTTACCAGATCAAAGAGCTAGACTCTTCTAGAGAAACCCCGTCCTCCCAATCAAAAGGAGAAAATCATCGGCTGCTTAAAGAAAAAATTGATCAGTTATATTCTGCTTTTGGTTTGTAGCTCTTTCGCTTTGGCAGTCACGCCTGTTGATATTTCAGCAGAGATCCCGACAACGAGTTCGGCAAAAACGGCTGAAGTTGTTCCGCTAAATAAAGCAACTTTTTCCTACACTCATGACGAACTGACTGAAGGGTTTGATCCATGGGATCAATATTCAATTTCTATTGGACGAAAATTTTCTTTTGGATCCGTCATCGGGCGGGTCAATCAAGCACGTCGATTTAATACGAACGGCACGCAAGTCGAAGTTGATGCTTATCCGCGAATTCGTGATGGGACTTACCTTTATCTCAATGCTGGTCGATCAAGTGATTCAATTTTTCCAAGTCAACGATATGGTTTCGAAATTTTTCAAAATTTAAGTCATGCGTGGGAAGCATCACTTGGAACTCGGTATCTTGAATTTGACCAATCTATTGTGCGAATTTATACAGGGACCGTGGGAAAATATATCGGAAATTACTATTATCTTTTTCGAGCAAACTTTGTTCCTGATGATGCCGGCGATTCATTTTCAGGCCGCATGCAAATTCGTCGTTACTATGGCGATGAAAATTATGTTGCAATCTCAGCATCTGCTGGCGAATCACCGACTTTAGTAACGGCCGGAAATATTGCCGTATTAAGATCTTCTGGGGGCAGCCTAGACCTTTATCACTCAATCGCACCTACCTTATTTGGAAGTTTGGGGCTTAGCTACTCTCGTGATGAGATTAGGGCCGGCGCATTTCGAGGCGATTGGACTTATAGCGGGGCACTGGAAAAACGTTTCTAAAAAACGCACCATTATTTCAAGTCAAATGCACCTAATACCGAAGAGAAAACATGGATTCTTTTCGACATACACCAGAGACAAAAGTTCAACCGGGCGAAGTAAACATTTTTCTTGTTGAAGACGGGCTTATTTACGCGCGCATTTTGTCGGCCCTTCTTACAAAAGTCGGATACAAGTTCAGCTGGACTGATGACGGAGCAAAAGCATTTGAAATTCTTAAAGGCGGATTTAAACCGTCACTTCTGATAACAGATGTCATGATGCCCGGAATGTCAGGTTTCGAACTTCTCACTCGATTGAAAACTGAAAACTGTCTTCCACCGACAATTGTTCTTACAGCATTACAAAAAGAAGAAGAAGTTCTTCGAGGCTTAGAGTGCGGTGCGGAAGATTTTATTAAAAAGCCGTTTAGCCCTTCGGTACTTCTTGCACGCATACAACTTGTGCTTACTCGAAACGCCTCAACGGCAGCGAAAAGTGGATAGCTTCCCGTTAAAATTTCTGAATCAATATGGAATTATTGGCCTGATCGTTTTCGCTCAGGCTATTCTGCTTTTTTTTGCAATTATCGCAACAGGAGTATTTTTGATTGCGCGTTCCATTTGGACGAAGCATAGTCTTTTTAAAGAAGATGAATATAGCAAACTTTTAATTGAACTTCTTTTCGAATCAAATACTTCAAAATTAAAATCACTTAAACTTGAATTTTGGCAAGAGCGCATTTTTCGAGACGTAATTTTGCATCAGATCAGACTTTTATCGGGCGCAGAACGCGATGCACTTATTGGGCTTTATACTCGCGCTGGCTATCTTGAAAAAGATCGAAATCTGCTTCAGTCGCGTTCTTGGGGTGTTCGATTAAGTTCTTTGATTCGGATGGACTTACTTTTACTTCCTGAAAATCGCGAAGCTTTTGTTAATAGCATGAGCGATCAACATCCACTCGTCGCACTTTGTGCAACCCGTGCGATTAGTCGACTACCTGTCGAAATTGACGATGAACTTCTTTTCTCAACTCTTGTTCGAGTCGGAGGGCGCCGCCGCGAGGCCGCAATTGAAGTCCTCTCAAATGTTGGAACGAACTCAGGGTTGGAACGTATCATTTCCTACTTAGAAAAAAATCCAGAATCGCCAATCGCTGTTGCTTGTGTCGTCGTACTTGGAGATTTAAGAGCTGTCGAGGCGTCGAACGTATTTCTGCAAATCATGAATTCACCAGAGTTATTTTCTGATGATCTCATTACAGAAGTCCTTCAAGGCTTACGAAAAATTGCGGATCCCGCAGGTCTTACGCTAGCGAAGCAAACTTTGCGTCATTCTTCACCGCGAGTTCGCGCAACGAGTGTCTATTTTATTCAAGAACTTGGCGGCTCATTTTCTGCTGAAGATTTAGAAGTTCTAAATGAAGATTTATCTGTTGAGGTCCGTCGTGCGATGCAATTTATCACAAGCCAAGGGCAGGCGGCATGACAATAGATTTAACTCTTTTGAAAAATCTGGTCATTACCGTATTCGAAGGTTCTATTTATTACTATTTTGCAGTTAATACTTTTTTTTTAGCTTTACTATTCGTTGCGATCTTCTCGATCCGACAACAAATGAAGTCGAGACTTCTAATTGAAAGCATTCAAGATCGATTTTCAGTTTTTGCACCCGGTATTTCAATTCTTGCCCCGGCTTACAATGAAGAAACCACAATCATCGAGTCGGTAAAATCTTTTTTGATGCTTCATTATCCGACGTATGAAATTGTTGTCATCAATGATGGCTCGAGTGATAAAACACTCGACCGCCTTAAAGAAGTTTTTCTTTTAGAGAAGAAAACTGTTTTTTATGATGCCAAACTTTCAAAAACGAAAATCCGTGGCACCTATCGATCAAAGCTTCACCCCAATCTTCTAGTCATCGACAAAGAGAACGGTGGTAAAGCAGATGCTCTGAATGTCGGTATTGGTTTTTCCCAGTATGGAATTTTTTGTGCAGTTGATTCTGATTCTTTACTTGAACTTGATGCGCTTTCTCGAATAGTTGTGCCGTTTATCCACGAGCCCGAGATTACGATAGCAAGTGGCGGGACAGTTCGAATTGTGAATGGCTCACAAATTAAACACGGCCGCGTCGTTGCGGCCAATTTACCAGGTAAGTTTTTACCACTCATGCAAGTGATAGAATACACGCGTGCTTTTTTGTGTGGGCGTATCGGTTGGAACGTGATTAACTCAACGCTTGTAATCTCTGGCGCATTTGGTCTTTTTTCAAAAGCGTCGATTCAAGAAATCGGTGGGTACCTTGAGGGTTCCGTCGGTGAAGATATGGAACTTGTTGTCAGAATTCATCGCCACTTCCGAAATCAGCGACGACGCTATCAAGTTGTGTTTGTGCCTGATCCAGTTTGTTGGACAGAGGCTCCCGATTCTTTAAAGATCTTAGGGCGTCAACGAAATCGGTGGCAGCGCGGACTCGCAGATACATTAATGAAAAATAAAGATATGCTTTTAAACCCTAAATATGGCTCACTTGGATTAATTGCGATGCCTTATTTCTTTTTCGTGGAATTGCTAGGCCCTGTTTTTGAAATCGTTTCGCTTATCTGTCTTGCTTTAGGTGCTTATTTTGGAATTATAGATTCTGCTTCAATCATTCTTTATTTCTTAGCCGGAATTTTCTACGGCGTACTCATGAATATCGCAGCAGTTTTGATGGGCGAGATTTATTTTTCAAAATATCCAAAGCTTCGCCAATTTCTTGCGCTTGTTGCAATTAGTTTTGTTGAAGCATTTGGATACCGGCAACTGACATTATTCTGGCGACTAAAGGGCCTTTTAGATTACGCTCGGGGAAATAAAACCTGGGGCAAGATGAGTCGCATCGGCTTTGATAAAGCGGCTTAGCCTTTCAATTTTGACCCATCTATTTTCACAGGCCCAACGTCATAATGCGAGACACTCAAATCAAAAGAAAGACTCTAGACTGTACAGTCCATAGTGAGCGTGCTGAAATAAAGCATGAGATTTGCAATCCTGTTTTTATTATTTGCTGGTTGTGGTGGTGGTGATAGCACATCATTCATTAATCCACCATCAGCTGCTGTTGTCAGTATCACATCAGTATCACCTACAACTTCTCCGACTGCTGGTGGCGGCACCTTAACAATTCAAGGAACATTATTTAGTTCAGGATTAAGTATTCTGATCGGCTCGACTTCTTGCACTTCAGTTAACGTGGTATCAAGCACTCAAGTTACTTGTGTACTTCCTGCTATTGCAGCATCAACCGTTAGCGTATCGGTTTTTAATACAAATGGAACTTCGGCGACATCAGCAAACGCAATTGTCTATGCGGACGCATTTGGTCCACCAGCAGTTTCTTCTGTCAGCCCCGCTAATGGATCTACTTCTGGTGGAACTGCAGTTACAATTACTGGAACTTCATTTCAGACTGGAGCAAGTGTTAAATTTAATACGACTCTTTGCGCATCAACGAATGTTGTTTCATCAACTTCAATAACTTGCACGACTCCTGCACATGCTGCAGGGGTTGTGAGTGTGACCGTCACCAATCCTGATATGCAGACAAATACTCTTAACTCAGCTTATACGTATGTCACTCCGCCGACTTATACTTCGCTTAAAGCCGATGTATTAACGGCTCGTTGTTCAAGTTGCCATGGAGCCTCGGGTGGATTTTCCACTCAAATTTATTCACAAATTTTTTCTCGAGTTTCGGCAGGAAATCCTTCGGCCAGTCTTCTGTATCAACGGGTTGCGAATGACTCGATGCCTACTTCTGGAGGCGCTCTCACCGCTACGCAAAAGCAAAAAATCTTTGACTGGATTTTAGACGGCGCACAAAACAATTAGCACCAATCTCAGGGCTACGGCTATTCGCACTTGAAAACTGACAAAATTCAACTTCCCAGACCACTTAACTTAGGTTGTAATCTTAAGAATTCAAAAGGAGATCGCATGAAAGCCTTCTTAACGTCCCTTATTCCTGCTCTGATCGTTTCTACAATTTTGATGCTTAATCAAACTCCGGCGCACGCCGAGACTCAGTACTCGCAAGTACATCTAAGAATCGAAAGATATACTTCTACCGATAGCGAACTCAATATTCGCCCATACATTAAAAATGTCGAGCACTACACAGGGTTTCGCCTAGTTGCAGTTGAGGTTGTCGCAGGTGCACTTAATGAATCGGCAGTTGTGACTGTCTCGGTTAAAGGGAAGCAAGAAGGTCCTACCTTGAACTTAGGGCAAGATACTTTAGTTTACAGAATATTTCCTAGCACCGGCGTTTTTATAGGCTTTGGTGCTGAAGATATCAAATTGCATATGATGAACCCAGCTTACATCAAAAGTGTAAATTTAATCTTAACTCGCTAGGCTTAATGAGCGATGCTTGACTAAATAAATCCTACACAATACGACAAGCCTTTCCGGTGCTATTTTTGTGCCGGAACCCGGAGGCTCCCGTATGAACTCGAACTTGTTTAATAGCTTACTCTTTACTTTTATTTTGCTTTTATCGATTGCTTCAAATGCGAAGCCGATGACCTTGGATGAGGTTCTCAAAGCCAAAGCCAATCCACTTTCTCTGCAAGCTTCTTTACAAACAAACTCAAGCACGAAGCTGATTACGAATTTAGCGGGTGGACAGCTTAGTCTTAAAGGCCTAGATGGTTCTGAATACATTTTAACGTTTCCTGCGAAATCAGTTCCTTACGATGTCAATATCACGATGACTGAAACAAAAGACTTGAAAGTGAATGGCACTGCTTTTCAATCATTCGGAGTTCGGCTTTATCCCGATGGTTTAGAACTTATTCAACCCGCGATACTTGAGATCAAAACAAACCGCGCTTTGAAGCCAACCACACTTTCACTTATCACATCAAATAATGATGGTACAAATGCACACGTTCCTTACTTACAAAGCCTAGACAGCCAAACAATGAAACTTAACCTCTCTCACTTTTCAAATTATGCAGCAACTGATGAAGAAAGAGTTCAAGAGATCATTGATCTTGGATTGGCCGACACCGAGAGTATTCGACTCAATAACTGGTTGAATCGGCAAATATTAGAACAAAGAAAAATTGCACTCACCGACGGCATACCAAACGAGGATCTTGCAAAAATCCTAGGCGATAGCTTAAAAGAAGCCGTGGATAAAGTTGTTATCCCAAAACTGCAATCTGCAAAAACTTGTGAGGGCGGAAACGAAGCACTAAACAGCTACTTTCTGGTTTCACGCCACGCCGGACTTTTCGGAATGACGATGGATGATATTCTTAAAGCTGATGGCGTTACCGCCTTTCGCGACGCTCGCACGCTCACGACTTCACTCTGCTTAAAGGAAGCTCGCCAGTATTGTAATGTAGAGCATAATATCCCACTGGCGCTTAAAATTTGGCTAACCTTAAGTCGCTTCGCAAGTCTCTTAGGTGACGATGAGTTATTAGATGCCACCAACGATAGCGCTGAAAAATGCATGAAATTTAAATTCTTCATGCAAACAGATTTCAAAATGGGAGAAGGCCAAGAATTCAATGGCCTCATCGCCATTTCAGAATATGATTTCAACTTCACCCTCGCTGGTACAATGATTTCCGCAGTCGGATTTAAACAAGCTAATGGCGATACAATCCCCATTCACGATTTCCAAAATGGCGAAATCACAATTACTGAAACTTACTTGAATATAGAAGATTTCACGTGTTCAAGAATCTCAATGACGGCAACACCTGGCCCCATTGGAGTTGATAACTTCATTGGTGATTTGCTCGCAAATCGTAAGCCCGTACTTCGCATCACGGATCCAGACCCTTCGGTCAACGCAAGATTTCGCTGCCGCGATAACGAAACTCCACCAAACGTTTCTGAAATGGATATTCCACCGATTGGTGCGGAAAAATATTTCCTTGGATTATTTCACGCGACCCACGCAGCAACAGGGTTAGATGAGATGGATAATGAAGGCCACTTCGAACTTCGCAAAGCCGTCTTCCAGAACAAAGCTAAGTATGTAGAAGCGGTTTATAACCACGTTGTCGAGGATGTCATTCGTGAAGTTACGACTGTCATCGTAACCCACACGCCTGAAGAATAAATAATTCAATTAGCTAAAAAATCAGTGAATTGTTGCGCAATACTTTTATTTAAAGTAAGGGTATTCCGAAATAAAAAGAGTGCCCTCGTCGGCAGTGCTAAGAAAAAATGTGTTCGCACTTAACACTATCAACAGGCGCGACTGATTTGCATTCGAAGAAATACATTTGCTTGAGCTGCACAAAAATGTGCTTTTTTCAGCGCAAGATCCAAAGCCCCGCATATTTAAAATCGTTATTGATTCTTCCAAATCCACGCTTTGGACAAGTTTCCTGCAGTTCTGATCATGAGTTGAAGCGTAAATGCCGTTACTTAATTTTGGAAAATTATCGGTTCGCAATGGGGCCGCATTCAAGATTAGTCCAAACAACATCACAACCAAAGTAGAGATCAATTTCACAAGTTCCTCCTTGAAACTATTTTGTTCGAGGATAGAACCTTTGACCGAGCCCAACAACGGGTTCGCCTTGTTTAGTGTTCGCTTGTGTTTACCAGATGAATTTGTTGGGTCAGTCGGCGAGAAACGGTTTTTTTACTTCTTACGGAGCCAAGGGTCAAGAACTCTCAGTTAAATCACGTTGTTGAAGATGTCATTCGTGAAGCTACGACTGTCATCGTAACTCACACTCCGGGGGAATAATGTCATTACTGCGATTTAAAGATTCTTAATTTGTTTTTGTTATTATTTTTTAAGCCTGTGTTATCAACAATATGCCAATCGATAATGGACTTAAAAATGGTGATATCGAAAGGCTTTGACATATAAATGGGATATTTTTCTTCCCGGATAAATACATTGTGATAGCCGGTCTCTGACATCCCCGAGACGAGCATAAAGGGAATTTGAGAATATTCATTGCCTTGGCATTGTCTCCAAAAATCAATACCGGTCTTATTTCCTTTCAAATTTTGGTCTGAAATAATGAGATTAAACAAGTGTCCAGAAGTTAAAAGCTGCTCGGCTTTCTGAACTGTTTTAACACATCGAACGTCAACTTCAGAATAAGCAGATCTTAGCGCGGCGGTAATTAAAATTTGCCAGTGCAGATCATCTTCCACCAATAGTATCTTTGGATTTTTTGAAGTTTTGTTAGCATGCGTTTTAAGAATAGTTGCCTGTAAACTCATTTTTCTACTCCTCAGTAAAATGATGGTAGGTTTCCTACAGATAGAATAATCGAAACATGTCAGGCAGTGATGAAGTCACAATCAAATTTTTTTGACCAAGATGTTTCAATTCGAGACAGATTTGGCTTAAAATCGCTTAGGCAGTTTTAGATTTTTTAACTTGTGAAAAACAATACCCTACTTTGGGTATAGCTTGAATACAGTCAGCAAGACTTGGATTAAGCTTTTGCCTAATTGTATAAATATGAGTATCCACCGTTCGATCAGTTACGCTGACAGAATTACTCCAAACCTCATTTAAAATTTGTTCGCGGCTTAAAACTTGATCTTCGTGCCGAATAAGAAAATAAAGAAGTTTAAATTCAGTCGTAGTTAATTTAATAGCCGCTTCTTTTTCATCTACAACGGAAAAAATCCGGTGCTGAGAAGGTGCGATTTTAAAATCGCCCACAAAAAGAAATTCTTGGGCCCGCTTGGTTCCTTCAAGACTTCGAATTCGAGCCTCGACCCGGGCTTCAAATTCCATGGGTTCAAAAGGCTTCACAATATAGTCATCTGCACCCAAGGAAAGCCCCATGACTTTATCGCCCACTTGATCATTACCAGTTAGAAAAATAACGGACGTCTGACGATGCCGCTCTTGATGTTTAATATACGAACAAAGCTTGAACCCGTCACCGTCAGGTAGACCCACGTCTAAAATAATCAGCGAAAAATTTTGAGACTCAAGCTCTTGAACGGCCTGGGCTGAAGTCGATACTGTCACAACATTGAATTTACGTCGCAATACAGACTGAACAATCAGCTGCATTTCAGGCGAGTCTTCAACTAATAGGATTCGATGATCAGATCTCAAGGTGTACCTCAATAGGACATATCGTCTGTTTTCGTGGGAATTTTGAGTCTAGGATTCGTAGTCCAGATTTCAGTTCATCGTGACACGAAACAGGACGCAGGCAGCGGGACTTGGCACCTTATCTAATTATTCTAGCCTCATCTGATTCCCTAAACCAATTCTTGGATTCAAGAGCAGACTTCACAGCGCCATAGTCGGAAAAATCCAAACTGGAAAACTCATGGGCTATTGAAAGCATCTTTGTGTAGTGCCCAGGATCAGATCTTTTGGTCAACGCCTTTAAGTTTGAAAGATAATCACTGCGATAGACATTTGGAATAATGATCGTGGTTTGCCCCTGGGAATATAATTCAGCATTCATCATGATCCGCGAAACACGACCATTCCCATCATTGAATGGATGAACATCTGAGATAAAAAATTGCATAAATATTGCGCGCGCAAGACCTACTGGTAAACTTTGATAAAGCTCGAAACCTTTCTGCAGAGTTCCTTCTAAATAATCTGGATGAACGAAAATGGTAGATCCAGCTTGATTATTTTTTAACTTAAATTCTCCTGGAATAATTTCCGGGCGCTCTTCGAACAGAAATTTATGCCGCGATTTAAGAATCTGTTCCAAGTCTTGTGCGGTGCTGGGAAGTCTACGCATTTCATTTGGATCAGATACAAGCTTATAGGTGCTCAAAATATCATGAGCATCTGCCGGTCTTGCCAAGGGAAGTCTATTATTAAAAACGATTCCTTCTGCCTCTACGATCTCAAAGATGGTTCCCTCGATATAATTCGAGAAGTAAGCCTCGAAGAAAGCTTTGTGATTAAAATGTTCAGGTGATTTATTTTTTTCCCTTATTTCTTTAAGTGGTAAGTGTCGCAAGTGTCCAAAAAGAATTTCAAGACGCCTCATGCACTTTGGATCAAATGCAGAACCTTGTGATCTTGCAATGGCGTTTACACTGATCAAACTCTTTTTTGGCATAGTCCCTAGTAATGCGCCGATAATTCTATCGAGTCTCTTGAACTCAAGCTCCATGCTCAACCATTTCGAGATTTCTTTGGCCTTATCTCGAATACTGTTTAGACCTTCTTCGCCTTTAGTTTTTAATATCTCCTCAAGGCGGGCCTCAATTTCCTCTTGCGGCATTACTCTTCCAGCCAAAGTTCCCTTCGCAGCGGCCAAATTTTCGAGCAAGGCGCGTGCAAAGCTTGATGCTTTCATACCCATAAACTCGGCATCACCCGCTAAAGGCGCCGGACCTCGCATAAATCTGATGGTTAATCCCGGCAAATTAAGGTTGCGATTAGTTGAAGCGGTTAAGTAGATCTCACCGTTCTTTGTTGGTAGATATGTGAGTGCCGTTATATGAGAAATCAAAGCTTTCGGAAAAAGCATTGATACGATAAGGGCCCAGGAACTTTGAACTACGGAGTTTACTTTATCTTCAGGAACCGACGTGTAAAGCTTCGGACCAATTGATCTTATCTTGCCCTGCTCCTTTAAAGCCTGAATATGCTTCCGCTCCTTCGCAGTTTTTCCTGGAAAAATGAGTGGAGGTAGTAGGTTTGGATGCTCAGTTTTAGGTGCCATATCTGCTTAATTTATATCATTTTTTGGTATAAAAAACCAATTTTTCTCAGAAATAGGTATTAAATTGGAATAAATAGCAGTTTTAGGTTTATAAACTCATTTTGGGACAAGTTAAGCGCTGGCTAGAAGATTTGAAGTAACCCAACTCATTTCTTCTGGTAACTTATCAACCTCGCCTGAATGAATAATCTCACACCCAAGGGTCGCTTTCCTCAAAGTTGATCTGATAAGCGAAGCATTCTTGCAGCTAGAAACCCTAATTAATAAAAACGTCCATGTTAGAAATCACATGTGATGTTGGAGAATCAGGTGTTAGGCCGTCAGAGGATATATCGATAAATTCAGACTTTAAATAGCTCTCGACTGAGGTCTTTATCGTCACTTGCGGAATTTGGCCCACGACTTCGCCCTTCTCGAGCAAATATCCGATTTGGACAGGAGTTGAGAATTCGCCTAAATCATTACTATCGCCACCGCCAGCAACCAGAGCCACGATACAGCGATCAAGCCCTGATAAAATTTGCTTCCAGGTTTTGGATCCCTTTTGAAAACCGACTTGGTTAAATCCTAAATTGACGCCACGGTTGTATGTTCTGAGGCCATTTCCTGTGCTGGTTCCATCAAACTTTTTAGAAAAACGTAGATCTGATAAAGTGGATGCAAATTTCCCTTGATCGAGAAGTGTTAATTGCGAATCCCTTACGACACCTTCTCCGTCGAAAAAATCGATAATACCATTTTGAGCATTGTAGTTTTGATCAACAATAGTCACACGTTTATCAAAAAGTTGCTGGCCTAATTTTCCGCTGAAAAGCGCCGTGCCTTCGGAATATTTATTAATCAAAAAAGATTCTTTCAGCTTTTCAATTGGCTCGAGCGGTTCAGCCAACAAGACAGGCATAGACTGGTTTTTGAGCGAAACAATTTTGCCTTCCGCTTTTATAAATTCTTCGTGAGACAAAATTGAAGACATGATGTTATCTAAATTGTCAGTCGTGTTACCGAAGTAACCATCCATCATATTTCCAGAGCCTTTTCGCTGATACACAAAATACCATTCGCAAAATCCCGCAGAAGTACTTAAATCTAAGCCATAGCTACTAGTCAGACTTTTCTTTAAATTCTTAACATTGCAACGTCCGCTAAAAACATAATTGGGATTACGTTCGACTAAATAATGAAAACCTTCAGTGTAAGCTTTAAAAAAATCTTCGCCTAAGAACTTAACTGTACGATGATCTTTTCGCGCTGGCGCAAATCCATAATCGTGGGCTGTTCCCGGACCACCCCATTCAATCGTATCTTGTAAAAGTCTGTCTCGAGTAGAGTTTCCAAGCCTAGAAGCATTAAATACTTTTCCACCCTCAAAGCGACGAATACCATGACGACTAATATCTTGGCCCTTCTGCGCACTGATTTTATTACCTTCGACAATGAGTGAAAAATTTTTCTCATCTAGAGATAGAAGATCGTATTCCATTAGCTCACCTGCATTTCACGTACTAATAAAAAGGGACCACCATCGGCAACTGGCAATGGCCATTGTTCCATTTTACCACAGCCGCCAATAGCTGAACTATGAAGCTCAAAGTGCGAAGACACGGCTTCAACATTTTTTAAAGTTTCAAACACAGATCCTGATATAACGGCGACTCTAACTGGAGTTTTCGTACCACCCTTACCAATAAGATAACCTCGGCATGGAGCAATCGTAAAAGTACTTAGTCCTGAACCGTGAGATACACCTTCGACAAGAATGGCACCTTCACTTCGTGCTAAGATGTCGCTTACAGATTCTGTTCCTGGTTCAATATAAGTAGAAGTCATGCGAACCATTGGTTCCCATTCAAAGTTCATCGCTCTAGAGTTTCCAGTAGGCTTTTCATCGAGCTGCGAGGCCGTGTCCACTGTATGAAGGCGACCCGCTAAACGACCATTCTTAATCAGATAATTCTTTTGCGCTAAAATGCCGTCATCATCAATAGGACAATAGCCAGACGTATTTTCATGTCCGCCGTAATCAACAATCGTCAAACAATCAGCGCCAATCTGTGAACCAATCTTCCAGTCTTCTAAAGCTTGAGGGTCGCCCAGCATAAAATCAGCTTCAGACTTATGCCCAAAAGATTCGTGAGTGAATACTCCGGTCACTTCGGGATCCAAGAGAACTTTATATTTACCCGGCTTAACCGCCGGAGCATTCAGAAATTTTTTACTTTCTAGCAAACTCTTTGCTAACTCTTCAGAGCCTTTTTTGAGTGCTGCAATATCAGCACCGTAAAGCATAAATTGATCGGAAAAAATATGTTCGCCATCTTTAAGTGTATAGCGAATCGCTAGCCCGCCTTGATTAAAATCAAATTCAAATTGAGTACCCACTGAGTTATAAAAAGATTTAGCTTTATAAATATCACGGTAGCGAATGTTGGCCGACCCAACGTAAGAAACTTTCTTTAGTTGATTTTTATAGCCTTCACAAACTGCTAATTTTTCTGCAAGGCCTATACGAGAATAATTGCGAGCTTCAAAACTCATTTTTGTAAAAGGCTTTTGCTTTTCAACGATGTAATTGTTTTTACTTTTAGTGAAAGCTTCTTTCGACGACAAATCAGTCAGTATCGATTTAAGTGCACTCAAGTCAGTTGTCGATTGATAGAACCAAAATCCATCTTTGCGAACTCGCACAAATGCTCCAAGAGACGGATTGGAAGTACACGATACGATTTCTCCGTTAATCACATCGATTGCGGTTTCAAAAACATCTTCGACCCGAACATCCCAGTAATCACATTTAATTTTAAGTTCAGACAATTCCGACTTTAACGTTTCTAAATGACCCACTGAGCCCCCTTGAAGTAGCCCAACACTTATCTTATTTAGCCAACATTGTGTAGCACTTACTGAAGAACTAAGCGCAGCATCGAGGGCTCATCTTTTTGTTCATCGATTTGTTTTTCAAGTACCGTAAAACCCGCACGAGATACTTCACTCATGATAGTCTCTGCAGGATAAATTCGCCGCTGAGCGCACCAGTGTTGTCCTTCAAGTTCGATAACGCCCCTATCGGTCGTGGGCTTCGTTTTGTGCCATAGGATAAAATCATGGTCGAAGCGAAGTGATTCAACTCCACCCGTTGGGTCAAACTGAACCGGGGGTATCACCATCGTATCTAAAATGAAAACCCCATAAGCTTTAAGAATACTTTTAGTTCCTTTTAAAACCTTCATCCGGTCTTCTTCGAAAACGATGCAGTGAAGTAGATGGCTGTCATATATGAGATCAAATTTTTCATTGAGCGTATTCAAGTTTAAAACATCGCCTGAGATAAAGTTCACCTGCAGATTTTGTTGCTTTGCTAAATCCCGCCCCATCTCCAGAGCCGTTTCAGAAATATCGATTCCTGTTGTTTTGAATCCTGACTTTGCCATAGAAAATGCGGTTGTTCCCGTTCCGCAACCTAGATCAAGCGCTGACTTGTTTGTTGTTATGGAGAAATATTTCTGAATCTTTTGATTTAAGTATTCATTCGTCTTGGCATCGCCCAAGTCAGTTAAGCTTTTAGCATTCCCCCAGCCGATGTAACCTTTAGATTTGATTTGTTGATAAGCCGACTCGTGTGAATGGTAATAAGACTTCATGGGAAACTCCCTCTAAGCACTTCAGTACAATTTAATAAACAATATTGTTTATTAAATTGTACTGAAGTGCTTGGGGAATTCAATAGCCGATCAATGAATGTCGATAATGCCGAGGCGGATTCATGCTTTAATCTATTACTTCGTTGCGACTGCGACCAACATCTCACATGGTCCGCTAAAGCCCTTGCCCGGTATTTCAAATTTTGACAACTCAGACAAAATCTCGGCCCAAGTTTCTTCTTTTTGTTCTTCTGAAAGCGAAGCCATCATCTGATGAAGTGCGCCGAATGATTCTTTTTCAAAGCGAACACATTCTTTAGCCGTCGTTAAAAGGACTGGCGATGAAATAAGTTTCGTTTGAACATCCTGAAAACCGGCTTGCAAAAATGCTTTTTCTAACACTCCCGGAGAACCAAGACTAAAAGGCCCCGGCTGACCCGGCAGCGGTGGCGGAAGTTGCGCACGTCTTCTAATGATAGAAACTGGGATCGAGAAAAATTTATTGTTTTCTGGAGTTGAGTACACGATCGCTCCGATTTTGCCTCCGGGCTTAAGTGCGCGCTTCATTCCTTGAAGAGCCTTTTGTTGATCAGGAAAATAAATCAACCCCACTCGCGAAATAATAGCATCAAAAGTCGCATCCGGAACGTCAAGGTTTTCACCATCCATAACTTGCGTCCGAATATTTTTAAGTCCCGCCTTTTGCGCGGCACCATCCGCAAATTCTAAAATTTTAGAAGAAATATCCGTGGCAAGAACCATCCCTGTGGGCCCAACCCGATGAGAGGCCGCAATAGATTGCTCGCCAGCACCCGCAGCAATATCAAGAACAGACTGCCCCGATTTCAACCCCATCATGTCAAACATAGTTTCCGTGCTCTGACCAAGCCACGCATTGAGCAAAGACCCCCAGCGATCCCAAGCTTCAGCAGCAGAATCCCATTGCGCCCGAGTTGTTTCTTTATATTTTTTCGCATCGAAAGTGGTAGGTGCAGTGCTCATGAGGTCTCCCTTTTTTATAAATATAATTTAAACTACTCGGAGGTTTTGGTGGTTGTCATCACTAATGCGGACGAATGCTCGGTGACAACACTAAATCACATAGCGATGACAGCATTACTAAGCGCGAGAATAGGAGGATTTATTCGACTTAGGCCCCAAAATACTTTTTCCATTTCATTCAAAGGAAGGTTCAATTTTTGAGCAAGCTCAAGGCTGGAAGTAGTTTTACCGCTTCCACTGGTACCAATGATGTTGATTCTAGATATTTTGGACGGAATCATTTCTTCCACCTAAAAGCCTCTTCTAGCAATTGGGCAATAAGTACTGATTTCCCCGCTGAATAATTAGCGCGTGCTTCGACAAAAGATTGAGCCAGATTTTTTTTGAGTTCATCGTAACGATATGCCGCAATCGCAGAAGATTTTAAGTAGTCTCGAAAAATAAGATGCTTCTCAACTTCACGATCGGATTTAGCAAAAATATGAAGGTGGATCAATCCAACTTCTTCGCCTTCATCGTAAAGAACACAGTATCGCCTATTTGCAATTCCATATTCCCCCTTCCAAACAAAGCCTAGTGATTCCAATTTAGTTCGATACGTATCAAGCACTTCGATGGATGGTACCAATTCGGATTGTGCGGAGATAGTGAAACAGGCTTACGACTCATTCCTACATTCAACTTTTTTAATTGATCACGTAACGACATTCGACCACTCCGCTAAACAAAAATAACTTTCTAAACTATTTTTTACCTGTAGAACCTCGGAATCATAGACCACTTTCTCCTTAGGGGAGAATAAAATAGTTTTAATTAGTAGATTACCAACGCGCCGCTTAGAGTGCTCCAGAATTTGGAGCAAAATGCTCCAAAAAAGTGAAAACCTGACTTCACAAAGCAAAAATTCGGTTCTAGATTGTATTCACAACCAAAACACTCTAAAGGAGTTTATATGAAAGCAATTTTGATCGTATCCCTCTTGTCCCTTGTTTCTGTTTCTGCATTTGCCCAACCGGTTTCTTTACGTCCCGGAAGTTCAATCGTCATTAATGGTGATGTTGTGACATGTCAGGGACCTTCTGAAGATCAGTTGGCGCCGGCTTGTACAGTGAAGCAAGATGGTGGTTACTACCGCATGTACATTGGTAATACGATTGCTGAATCTTACCTTTCATTTAATCAGGCTCTTAACGGTGTCAGACAGGCTAAAGAAGCCGGACTATGCAGATAATTTGATGAATGCCGTACAACTTATTCTTCAACAGAAATTTTCAGAG
>JAYTJV010000095.1:0-81745 GCA_043730825.1 Pseudobdellovibrionaceae bacterium | reverse complement strand
TTCTTTGGTGGGATGTTTTAAGATTCCGCCGCAAAACTGTATTAGAAAACATTTCGAAATCATTTCCTGAGTGGAACCAAGAAAAAGTAAAGGCAGTTGGAAGAAAGAGTGTTTATAATTTATTAGAAAACTTTTTCGAATTCTTTTTAATTTTAAGTATCAATGAAAAGTGGATGAAGGAAAATATCGTTTTTGAAGGTCTTGAACATTTAGATCGTGCTAAAGCTAGCAACAAGGGTGCTTTTATATTAAGCCTTCATCTTAACCAAGGTGATTTGATGGCTAATTGCCTATCTAGACTTGGTTATAAGGTTTCAATCATAACAAAGTTTTTTAATAGTAAGTTTTTGAACGCACTTTGGTTTAGCGTTCGGGGTGCCCAAGGGGTTTATCACATTCCACCTCATGGGGAAAAAACGCCCTTTATGATTCTCAAATTTTTAAAAACAAATGGCATGGTGGGGTTTGTTTTGGATCAGCATATGGGGCGACCATTCGGGGTTCAAACCCAATTCTTCGGTCGACCAGCTGGAACCGCTTATGGCTTAGCACTATTCCAAATGAAGACTGAAAGGCCCGTTATTCCGGTTTATAATTACTTAAGCAACGATGGGAAGATTCACATTGTGGCGGAAGCTCCATTTGAATACCGCCCCGAATTAGCGGATAAAGAACGAGAGCAGACTCTTGTCGAGTTAACTCAAAGCTATACGGATAAGATAGAGGAAATTGTGCGACGATATCCAGATCAGTGGATGTGGATACATCGACGCTGGAAGTGGAAGGGGAATTGATGACAAATCTCAAATTTTCTAAAAAGTTGTTAAGCTCGCTTCTCGTAATTACTTTATCTTCTCTTGTGTCCTGTCAGTCTTCATTTCTTAAGCATGATAAGGAAGACGACCTCAAGCTCAAATCTGATATTGATAAAGATGTTGTGGTTGAAGATGAAAAAGTAGAGCTTAGCGTAAAAGATAAAAAATCAAAGGCACCGCCGCCTTTTTTTGCACCTGAACCCAAACGAAAAGCTAAAGTCGCTAAAGGCCAGAAGACGAAAGTTGCGCCAGAGGTAGTTGAATTAAGTCCTCCTGAACCTTCGATTGAAGATAAAGAGGGCTTTATTAAAAGACGTCCCATTAAGGATCCTTTTAAGGTCGGCGAGATCGTGACTCACGAAGCACGGCATAATTTAGCTGGTTTTACCGCTGCCATTTTGAAATTAGAAACCCGTCCATTCGTACAAGTGAATGGTCGAAAGGCTTACAATTTCGTTATCAATCTAGAAACAACAAAATTTTTTAATTCTATTTACAGCGTTGATGACCAAGTTGTGACTTTAGTGGATTACGAGCATTGGCTTCCAAGACTTTACACGCTTCACGTAAAAGAAACTTCGCAACTTCGCGAAGGTCGATCTTATTTTGATTTTCATACTTTGAAAGCACGTTACGAAGAAAAAAAGGTTTCAAAGAAAAAAGGCAAAGAAGAGAAAAAACAAGAGTGGGATATTCTACCCTATTCACAAAACGTTTTCAGCGTGATTTATTATATGCGCCTTTTTCAGTGGAAAGACGGAAAAGACTATTCCTTCCGCGTCGCTGACGAGAACGAAAATTTGGTTTTCAAAGGTCGAGTCGTGGCCCGCGAAACATTAGAGACAGACATTGGTCCCATGAAGGCGATTAAAATTAAACCTGAAATTATTTTACGGGGTAATTTTAAACCAGTTGGCGACATTTTTATCTGGCTTAGCGATGATGATCGAAAAATTCCCCTCCGGATCGAGAGCAAAATAAAGATCGGCACAATCGTTTCAGAGATCACCGACTATCAACCAGGCCAGGCTCCCTAAATTCAAAATATAAGTTAAGCTAGTAAGTATGAATCCAAGGACGGATTGTTCGTATTTTTCAGGCGCAAAGCCATGTGGTAAAAATTCAACTTGTGATTCAAGTTGCAATCAGTTTAAAAAACGCGGAAAACAAATTTTACTGATTCATTTAGGGGCTCTCGGTGCAGTCGTTAGATCAACTGCAATGCTAAATTCAATCAAAAGAAAATATCCTGATTCGCAAATTACTTGGGTGACTTTAAGACCCGCGAATCAGTTGTTACAGAATCATCCGGATATTCACCGGGTCTTAACTTTAAGTGAAACAGATATGTTGATTTTAAGTGTGCTGACATTTGACGTCGCATTCGTAATTGATAAATCAATTGAAGCAACAGGGATTTTAAAAAAAACAAAAGCACGGGAAATTTACGGCTTTATTGCCGATGAAGCCGGAGTTATTCACTTTTATAATTCGAAAGCAGAAGAACTTTGGCAAATTGGTTTGAATGACGAAATTAAATTCAAAGTAAATCAAAAAACCGAAATTCAGCTTATTACCGAAGCTTTGGAATTAGACTTTCAAAGTGATGATTACAATCTGCCACTTGAAAAAAACGAAACTGATTTAAGATACTTGAGACACCAGCAGTGGAGTTCAAATAATCAAAAAGTTGTTATTGGACTTAACACCGGCTGCGCAAATGTTATAACAGCTAAAAAACTCTCGGTCGAAAATCACCGAGAACTTATCCGCAAATTACAAAAAAATTCCAAGTTGAGTATCGTACTTTTAGGTGGCCCGGAAGATACGGAAAGAAATATTGAAATTGCGAGTGGTTATCAGAATGTTATTTTGAGCCCGACCACATCAGGCCTTCGCGACGGCCTTGTGAGCGTCGCTGCAACTGATGTTGTGATCACAGGAGATTCCTTAGGCCTGCATATGGCAATCTCGCAAAAGAAGCAGGTGATTGCTTGGTTTGGTCCAACTTGTGCTCATGAAATTGAACTTTATGGGCGGGGACAAAAAGTTTTAACCAAAGCGCCATGCGGCCCTTGCTGGAAGAGATCTTGCCATAAACCCGTCATGTGCTACGATTTGGTTAATTTAGATGAAATCATCCATGCAGTCCAAAAATCCATCCATGAACTTGGTCATCCAGACAGCCTTCTTAGGGGATCTGCTTTTGGCCATTCCACTTTTGACTTGGGTCAGGAATATTCATCCCCAAATGTCTTTGGGCTTGATCTGCCGTAAAGGTTTAGGATCAACCCTTAAAGCCCTTGGAATTATCGATCGTTTTTGGGAAATCAAAAAAGGCGATGCCGAAACTTACCGGGAAGTTTTAAAAGATCTCAAAAATTTTGATATCAACCTTTTGTTATCGGCGCATACCTCATTTCGAACAACATTATTCTGTGCCCAAATAAAAGCGCAGAAAAAAGTGACCTTTGCTAAACCGTGGAACTATCTCGTTT
Organism: Pseudobdellovibrionaceae bacterium; assembly: GCA_043730825.1. GTDB lineage: Bacteria > Bdellovibrionota > Bdellovibrionia > Bdellovibrionales > Bdellovibrionaceae. Next base: position 78,432 of record JAYTJV010000095.1, on the reverse strand, counting down.
TTGATGAAAGAATTAGATGGCCTGAAGAATACCCTGAAAGTGTTCGACTCCTATCGCTACTTAAAAATCGCTCTGAAAGATTAAAAGAACTTTTTTCGCAACTTCCTGCTGCTAACGAATATATTATTAAGCACTTATCGGGAAAACTTCTCTCTCCGCCAGAGTGGCTCAGTCCCCATCATGGTTGGAAAGAGCAGGGAATTTCGAACAAGCTGCTTCAAAACTTTGGCTTAGAAACTAGGAACTGGATTGCCCTTTTCCCTGGAAGTGTTTGGGCCACAAAAATGTGGACGAAAGTTGGCTACGTGCAAGTAGGACAAGAACTTCAGAAAAAAGGATTTAAAATTGTTATCATGGGCGGCCTGGAAGAAAAAGATTTAGGCGAAGCTGTAGCCGCGCAAATTCCCGAAGCGATCAACTTATGTGGCAAGACTTCTTTGCTTGAAAGCTTGGCGCTTTTGTCGAAAGCAAGGCTAGTCGTTGGAAATGATTCTTCTTCAAGTCATATGGCAGCTTTAGTCAATGTGCCTGTAGTTGCGATTTATGGTCCGACGGTTTTAAAATTTGGCTATCGTCCTTGGGCGCTTAATTCAGCTGTTGCAGAACTAGAAGGACTTGATTGTAGGCCGTGTGGCCCACATGGACACCGGGCGTGTCCACTCGGCCATCACAACTGTATGAAAAAGCTCGATGCTGGCACTGTTTTAAGAGTCATTGAAGGCCTACTTCAGCAAAGCGAAAACGTTTAGTTATCTCCGCTTAGTTCTTTTACATTAATTCCGTATTTTCTAATTTTACGAAGCAAAGTATTTTTTGGGATATTTGCTTGCGCCACAGTTTGGTTAATTCTGCCGCGGTTGGCTCTTAACGCATTCACGATGAATTCTTTTTCCATCTCTTCTTTGAAGGCATCGTAATCCATCGGGCCTGTGTATTCCATGCTAGTTGAGTTATCATGTTTATGATTCACGATCTCCGGTGGAAGACTTCCTAAGCTGATGATGGTATGCGCTTCTAAAATAAAAGCACGCTCAATCACGTTTTCTAGCTCGCGAATATTTCCTGGCCAATGGTATTTCTTAAAAGCCTGAATCGCTTCCTGGCTTAAGCCCGTGATTGTTCGCGCGTGCGATTTTGAAAATTTCTTAATAAAATACTGCGCCAAGGGTTCAATATCATCGAGGCGGTCTCTTAGAGGTGGTAAGAAAATGGGCATGACATTTAAGCGATAGAATAAGTCTTCTCTGAAAGTTCCATCTTCCATCATTTTTTCTAAGTTCTGGTTCGTTGCCGCGATAATTCGAGTATCTACTTTCATTTCGCGGTTACTGCCGATTGGCGTAAATTTCTTTGTTTGAAGAACCCGCAATAATTTGACCTGCATTTCAGGTTTTAATTCCGCGATTTCATCAAGGAAAAGTGTTCCAGTATTTGAAGCTTGGAATTTACCAATCTTTCTTTCTATTGCCCCAGTAAAGGCACCTTTTTCATGACCGAAGAATTCACTTTCAATTAAGTTTTCAGGGATAGCTCCGCAGTTGATTGCGATAAATGCGCCATTTTTGCGAGGCGAGTTAAAGTGGATTGCGCGCGCTACAAGTTCTTTACCAGTTCCGTTATCACCCCGAATCATAACTGTCGTATCAACTTTGCAAAGCTTGTAAATGAGTTGAAACACATCTTTCATTTTTTGTGTGTTACCAACAAATTCAGTTTCAACGTCGTCATCGAAAACTGGATTTGATAAGGCAAGGGACGAGACCATTTCGCGGGCTTCGAGTGACTTTTTAACCAAATCGACTAATTTTTCTGCTTTGACTGGCTTTTCTAAATAATCGTAAGCGCCATCTTTGATCGCGGTGATCGCATCATTCAGATTCGAGTGAGCTGTCATGATCACAACAAAAGTTCTTGGATCTTGTTCTTTAATTCGGGCCAAGGCTTGTAAGCCATCCATTTCCGGCATACGAACGTCCATAAGTACTAAGTCATAATCTTCTGCTTCAACTTTTTTAATCGCTTCAAGACCGTTTTGGGCTTCGCTGATCTCGAATTTCACGCCTGGAATTAAATTCTGCAGAACATTCGTTACGCTTTTACGAAGTTCAGCTTCGTCGTCCACAATAAGTGCGCGCAATTGCGTTGTGTGGGCTGTCGATTGATTTACTTGGGTCATACGCTTACCTCAGCATCTGTATCTGTTTGGAGCGGGAGAAAGAATCCCACTGTAGTACCTTGTCCCACCGTGCTTTGCAAGGTTACACGGCCATCATGAAGCTCTACGAAATATTTCACTAAATAGAGTCCTAAGCCCGTGCCCTTACTCTTGTGGGACTGACTTTGACCTCTTACAAATTTTCCCCAGACCGAAGAGACTTCTTCAGGTGGAATGCCCTCGCCTTGGTCTTGCACTTGAAAGCCCACTTGATTGTCTTGAGTTTCAAAAGAACGGATATAAATTTCTTTTTCTTCCGGCGAGTACTTGATCGCGTTTTCAATGAGGTTATGAATAACCTCACGGATAAGCGTCGCATCAAGATCCACCAAGAAAAGGGGCTCTAGTTTAAGCTCAAGCTTAATTTTCTTAACGAGGGCAAGTGGCAGTAAAGATTTGACCACTTCTTCAATCATTTCATTTATGTCAGCAGAGGTTTTATCAATTTGAAAATCTCTGGATTCAACTCTCATAACTTTTAAAATAGATTGAATGTACCGATTTAGTTCGCCAGTGTAATCTTCTAAAGCCAAGAAATCTTCCTGCGAAGAATCAACCGATGTCGAATTTTTTTTCAGACGATCAACAACCCCCTGAATTTTTGCAAGCGGAGTTTTTAGATCATGACTAATTAAGCTTACGAAGTTTGATTTAAGTTGCTCTAACTCTTGAAGATACTTTTGCTCTTGTTCGAGCATGTAATTTCGTCTTTCAACTTTTGTAGCTTGGTAACCAACGAATACGACCCACACAATTAAAATCAAGATGACCGAACTGATTCCGGGAACCCAGATATTGAGGCTATCGAATGCCCAAGCCGAAATCGCTAGACACACAAGTCCAATCCAAAATAAAAACGCAAATGCCACGCTCTGCGGGTATTGAGTCACAACAAAAGTTGCAAGCAATACCAAAATAAGAGCGTAAAGCGCATAAAGGCTTGGATTGTATTTTCTTATCCAACGATTTTCGACCAAGTTATCAACGATATGGGCAATCACTTCCGTTCGAGTCAAAAGTCCTACCGGAGTTAAAAAGCGAACGCTTGATCCGGACTCAACACCAATGATCACAATTTTGTCGGTAAAGAATTTCGGACCTACTTCGCGGCTTAATACTTCTTCAGCAGTGACAGATGTGAAAACGCGACTGCGCCCTCGGAAGTTGATCAGTTGAGAAGGGGAATTTCTTGGAAGCTTTAGACCCGTTACTTTTTCGCTCAAGTGCGGTGTTTCGGCCCATGACGAAACCACTTTACGAACAAGCCCGTCTTCGTCACGGTAGACTTCATACTGACCCACATTCGTTAAATCAGCAGTTGCAAGTTTGGGCGTGATCATTTGATCAAAGCTATTGACTTGAGTAGCCCAAAAAACTCTTTGGTCAAAAAAGACTTCAGTTTCTTTTTTACTCATTTCAACGTTTCCCACTGAATCACCAAAATAAACTGAAACGCCGACTGATCTCGGTTTTTGTTCTAAGATTGTTTTTAGGATTTGATGCCAAAGTCTTTGATCCCAGAAGAAGCCATCTGAAAATTCATTTAGCTCATTTAAGTTAATCAATGTTTGAGTTCTGACGTCGTAGTAACGATTGATGTCAGCAGGCCTCAGCCACAATAAAACAATATTTGAAGAGGCGGCTTGGTCACCCCGGATTTTGAAACGGGTATCAAAATTCGTTCGCTCATCCGTGTACATGACGAAAGCCGCGATGGCCCAACAGACAAGGATTCGTAATATCAACCCCTGCTTGCGAATAAAAAGCCTCATCAGAGTCTTTGAATTCATGCGGCCAAGAGATTGCGTATTTGATTGCGACATAGATTTACGCACCATAGCAAAATCCTCAAAAATTACAACAACATCGAGCATCCAGCTATACTCTTACTCATGAAGTCTTTTTCCAGTGCGCTCAACTTTTCTGAAAATTTGCATAAGACCTCTGAAAATGACCCGGCCCCAGTCGAAAAGAGTGAAAAATCTTTCATTCACATGACCGTGGGAAATTTTGATGGCGTGCATCTGGGGCACCGTAGGCTTTTAGATCAGGCAATCTCGAATCAAAAGAAGTATGGTGGGAAGACTTGCGTTTATACTTTTAGTCCTCACCCTAGAAGATACTTCAATCCGCAGTTTGAACATGTCTACCTTCAGGACCGAAAGGCGTGGAAGAACCAGCTCGAAAAAAATTGGAATATTGACTACTTGATAGAGGAAAATTTTACACAAAAGTTTGCCGAGACATCCGCTGAGGATTTCTTATTAGATTACTGGCAAAAGTCACTACCTCTCAAGACTCTAGTCGTTGGCGAAGATTTTAGATTCGGTAAAAAGCGGGACGGCGATGTCGAAAGATTAAAACTTTGGTGCACGCAAAATTCGATTGAGCTATTTTTAATTCCTCCAGTTGAAATAGTGGGCGTTAGGGTCTCAACAACTTTAATCCGGGACTGTCTTGTTCACGGGGACTTGGTTTCTGCCGAAAAATATTTGGGTCGGCATTTTTTAATCGAAGGTTTGGTTGAAAAAGGTGAGCAAAAAGGAAGACTTTTAGGATTTCCAACTTTAAATGTTGTGGATGAAAAAGCGACCTTACTTCGGCGCGGAGTTTATTTGACTTGGGTCACTAGTACAAGGGGAGCCAAGTTGCCCGCGATTACAAATGTTGGAATTAGACCAACAATCCATTCTCAGTCAGCAGTTGTGATCGAATCGCATGTACTGGCTGGACTTGATCAAACTCTTTACGGCGAAAGAATAGGGGTTGAATTCATTTCGTTCGTTAGAGAAGAAAAAAAATTTGGAAGTCTGGATGAATTGAAAAAACAAATCGCAACGGATGTCACGACGGCGAAAGATTATTTTAAATTATGATTTCAATAAAAAACTGGTGCGATGATAATTCTGAAAAAATCATAAGTCTTATGAAAGATGAATTGAACTGGCAAGTCGAGTTAACAAAAGCCGGGCCAGATGACATTCGTGATCTTGATGAGCTCAAAAAATTTCAAATTCATAAGTTTGAAATTAGTCAAAGCCCACAAACTCTTTTTTTATTTCCCTCAGTTCCTGAAAGAGTTCAACTGCTAGAGGCAATGGACTGTTTATTTGAAATAAACGGTAAACTCTGGCCAGATCTCTTATTAACTCACGCAATCAAAAGAGCCTTGCGTCGAAAAATCAAAACACTTGATCTAAAACAAGCCGCGTATGTTGTGGGTGAAGGATCTGATATTAGACCTCTCGTTATGGCTGCAACCGAACTTGGCTTTTCAAGAATTTGCATAGTTTCTAACAGTACAAAATGGCTTGAAGATGAAAAGAAATTTTTAAACAGAAGACTTGTGGGAATTCAGTTTGAAACTGTTTTAACTTCTGATCTTACTTTGCAACCCCAAGATACAAATTTGCTTTTAAACTCTTTCAATTTACATAAAAATAAAGAGTACTTACACGATCTCGCTTACTTTAATTTCATGGTTTCCGGTGGAGTCTTCGTTGATTTAAATGGGCAGGGGCCGCACCAAGTTCTTCAAGAAGAGGCGCTTAAAGCTCAACTTACTTGCATCAAGCCAGACGAAGTTCTACTGGCCTGGTGGCTAGAATTGGCTCAAAAGGTGAAGCCGTCCCTCGCGATTTCGAAGGAAAGTGAAAATAATCTCTTCGAAAGACTCTAGTCATTGAACTTTCATTGAACTTTCACTAGACTTTCGTACCCAATCACTAAGAGGTCTCCATGACAGAATTTAGCTGGGTAGGCTAAAATTGTCCTATGTCATTAAAACTCGCAGATATCTTAATTAAACAAGGCCTCATCAGTCAAGATCACCTCGCTACGGCATTAGAGGAACATAAAAAAAATGGGACAAGAATTCTTCAAGTTTTAATCAATTCGGGTGCGATTAAAGACAAACAAATTTTGCAGGCGCTTGAAAAGGCTTTTGGACTTCCAGGTGTTGATCTTACAACTTTTGAAATTGATGGAACTGTTACAACATTAGTTGGAAAAGAATTTTGCGAAAAAAATCTTTTGATGCCGATTCAAAAAGCCGGACAAACACTTGTTGTCGCTTTTGCGGATCCAACAAATGCGATTATTAAAGAAGATCTTCGTTTTTTAACTCGGCTAAAAATTCAGCCAGTTCTTGCAACGGAATCAGCTATCTTAGGAAGTATCGAGCGTTATTACGGCGGCAAATTAAATAAAGAGGCTTTATCGAACATTGAAAGTGATGCACTTGCTGAAGGCGATGATGTCAACATGATGGCAAATGCCACTGAAGTCATCGATCAAGAAGGCGAAGGCAATAGCGTCGTTAAATTCGTAAATGCCGTATTGACTGAAGCGATTAAGAAAAAAGTGGCCGATATTCACTTTGAACCATATGAAAAAAAATACCGAGTTAGATTCCGTATTGACGGAAACTTAGTGCAGGCATCGGCTCCTCCTCCTTCGATGGCGCCAGCGCTCTCAGCGCGTATTAAGATTATGTCTAAAATGGATATTGCTGAAAAGCGATTGCCACAAGATGGTCGTTTAAAAGTTAAAACCTCTAAAGGCAAAGAGATGGATTTTCGTGTGAGTTCTCTGCCGACTCTTTGGGGTGAAAAGATTGTCCTGCGTTTACTTGATAAATCAAATTTGCAACTTGATATGACGAAGCTTGGCTTCGAGCAAGATGAACTGACATTGTTTAAAAATACGATCAATCTTCCGCAAGGAATGGTTTTGATCACGGGCCCAACAGGATCTGGAAAAACCACCACGATTTATTCTGCGTTAGCCGAACTTAATCGTGGTGATGTGAATATAAGTACCGCGGAAGATCCAGCCGAGTTTAACCTAGAGGGAATTAATCAAGTTCAGATGAATTCTGATATCGGGCTAACATTTGCCTCAACATTAAGAGCCTTTCTTCGTCAAGATCCAGACATTATCATGGTCGGAGAAATTCGTGACTTAGAAACTGCCGAGATTTCTTTCAAAGCCGCTTCAACGGGTCATTTGGTCGTAAGTACATTGCATACAAATGATGCTCCTTCTACCATCACACGACTGCTCGAAATGGGTGTTGCTGGTTACATTATCACTTCAGTTATTAATTTGATCGTGGCGCAGCGACTTGTTGGAAAAATTTGCGAAAGTTGTAAAACTCCGATCGATGTGCCCGAGCAGACTTTACTGAATCTTGGCGTTGCAAAAGAAGAAATCAGGGATTACCAAATCTTCAAAGGGCAGGGTTGCGCGAACTGTAATAATACTGGAATTAAAGGTCGTATTGCCATTTACGAGTTAATGACAATGTCGAATAAAATTAAAGAAGTCATCTTAGGCGGCGGAAATTCGGAACAGCTTAGGATCTTAGCCCGTCAAGAAGGTATGAAAACGCTCAGAAGAAGTGCGTTGAATAAATTAAAAAAAGGAGTCACGACTATTGAAGAAGTACTCAATTCTTCAGTCCGTGATACTTAAGAATGAGTAAGTATTTCTATCAAGCTAGGCACGTATCTGGCGCCGTCAAAAGCGGAGTACTCGACGCATATAACGAACAGGATGCCCGAGTTAGATTGCGTGCCATGAAATTAGAGCCTGTTAGACTTGTGCAAGCAAATGCACAGCAAAAAGCTGCCGCGTTGAATGCTGCTACTAGTTTTTTCACTCCATCGGTTACGCCTAAAGAACTTCAGGTATTAACCCGTCAGTTAGCTACACTTATTAATGCCGGTATTCCGGTGGTTGATGGACTTAAAATTTTAATTGATGGAAGTAAAGCGGGTACTCTGAAAACTGCTTTAGGGTCAGTAAAGGCCGATCTCGAGACTGGAAAAAAGTTTTCAACTTCATTAGCTCAGCATCCAAAAATCTTTGATCGTCTTTATTGTAACCTTGTTGAAGCAGGGGAAGAGGCCGGGATCTTAGATCAGATTTTACTTCGTCTGTCGACTTATTTAGAAAAAAGTCAGAAAATCAAAGCGCAGGTTAAGGGCGCTCTTGTATTGCCAATTATAATCATCTTGTTCTCATTTCTGGTAATCGCAGGTATTTTATTATTTGTTATTCCAAAATTACAGGAAGTATTTACTGCAGGGGGAAAAGAGCTGCCTGCGCTTACTCAATGGGTTATCAACTTAAGCGAAAACATCAAAGAGAAATGGTATATCTATATTGGCGTCATGATTGGTGGCCCATACTTCTTTATTCAGTATGTAAAAACAGATGAAGGTAAAAGAGCTTTTGATGGATTTCTTATTCGTTCTCCTTTATTCGGTGACCTAGTCTTAAGAGCCTCCATTGCGCGAATGACTCGTACCCTTTCGACGTTACTTTCTTCTGGTGTGGGACTGATTGAATCAATTGAAATTGCGGCTCGTACTTCAGGGAATTACTCTATCGAAGAAGCTTTGATGCGAACCAAAGAACAGGTTTTGCAAGGTCGTCCCTTTGCGGCACCTCTTAGTAAAGAGAAATTGATTCCTGATATGGTGACTCAAATGGTTGGGATCGGTGAACAATCAGGATCTGTTGATCAAATGTTAGGTAAAATTGCCGATTTCTATGAAGAAGAAGTTGAAGCGGCGGTGAAGGCCTTAACAGCTATGATCGAACCACTCTTGATGATTTTCTTAGGTGTTATCATCGCGGTCCTTGTTGTTGCGATGTACTTACCGATCTTCAGCATGGGTGATGCAATTGGAGGCTAGTAAGTCTAGCTTTCAATTAAGTCGAATCTTAGGTGGTCCATTTGCGACCACTGCAGAAATGACAACTGCAATTGCAACACTCGTTAAGTCATTTGTTTTTCTGTTTGTTCTTTTTTTAGCAGTTGCCTCGCAGTTGATTGATACGAATTTTTTATCTGAACGGGCAGCGCTTACTTTTTACTGCATTAGTTTTTTAGGGCTCAGCACGCAGTTTTACTCTCTTTTAAGAAAGAATATCACTCAGCGTGAAATATTCTTTATTTATGTTTTAAATGCATTCTTACTTTGCGGACTTTTCTGGGGTTTAAAAGCTAGCGAGTCATTGTTTTTGATGCTGTTACTCGTGAACACGTTACTAGCAGGCCTAGAACTTGGAGTTGCAGCAACAACTCATATTGCACTCATGACGAGTGCTTTTTATTCAATCAGTCTTATTTTAAATTCAAGCGTTTCCCAGTTGCAGGATCTTTTATCGATTGGGCTATTTAATATTTCTTCTTTCGTTGTAGCGGCACTGTCTGGCCAGTTATCGGAACAGCTTCAGCGCACGCAAACGGCCTTTGCGAAGTCTCAGGATCTTTTTACTGATTTAAGCTCAAGACATCGAATTTTAATAGAAGAACTGCCTTTAGGACTATTAGTTCTGAATAAGCAGGGTGCAGTAATTGAAACTAATTCCACTTTCGAGAAATCATTTTCACAATTGATAAATATCCAGCAGATTATGGATATGAAAGGTCCGGTTCAATCAAATCAGGTTTTTCAACTTGAGCAATCGGTTAAAGTTTTCAAATCAAGATCAGCTGAAACGGGTGACCAATTTGATACGAAACAAATTTTGTTCCGTATCCGTCCTATATTTTCTGGTATTGAAACTTATACGCTGGTTCTTTTGGAAGATGTCACTGAAGAAAGAAAAATGGAGCTCGACCTCAAGCAAAAAGAAAAAATGGCCGCCATCGGAACTTTAGCTGCCGGAATTGCCCACGAGATCAGAAATCCCCTTGCCGGCATGAGCGGAAGTATCGAGCTTTTGGCAGTGAATCCAAATACCGATGACGACAAAAAGTTGTTTAAAATTATTTTACGCGAAATCGACAGACTAAACCGCCTCGTCGGAGAATTCTTAGATTATTCAAAACCTGAAAAAAGACCGGATGAAAAAGTTCAACTTCAGATCATCGTTAATGATGTTTTGAAATTTCTTGAGACTTCTGAACAAAAACCTTTGAACATTAAAATTCATAAAGCTATTTCGCCTATGCCGATGATTTATGCGCACTCAGATAAATTGCGGCAGGCATTCTTAAATATGATTATTAATTCTTTCCAGGCGCTTGGTAAGCACGAAGCCCCAGAATTGTGGATCGAACTTAAGTCTTTACCAAATATGCATAAGGTAGAACTTACGATTCGCGACAATGGGTCAGGAATGAATGCTGAAACAAAGCGTAAAATGTTCGAGCCCTTTCATACAACGAAACCTAAGGGGACAGGCCTTGGTCTAGCTATTACTCATAAAATTCTCGATTCTCATAACGTGCAAGTTTATGTCGAGAGTGAGCTGGGTCAGGGAACTGAATTCAAATTGATTTTTCCTTGCGCTTAAACAGCTGTCATCTCAAAATAAAGTTATTAAGGGAGCCCTAATGAAGTCACGCATTCTGGTAGTTGATGACGAAGAGTCTATCCGCGAATTCTTAGAGATCATGTTGAAAAAAGAAGGTTTCGAAGTGTCGCTCGCCGAAGACGGTGCACGCGCAAAAGAAATGATTCAAAAGAAAAGTTACGACATGGTGATTTCAGATCTACAAATGCCCAACATGAACGGGATTGAACTTTTGAAATTCGTAAAAGACTCGGCTCCTGATACTGTCTTTATGATGATCACAGCTTTCGGCACCACTGAAACTGCGGTTGAAGCCATGAAGATGGGTGCCTACGATTACATCACAAAGCCATTTAAGATTGATGAAGTTAGACTCAATATCAATAACGCTTTGAAGTCGCAAAACTTGGAAGTTGAAAATAGAACCCTCAAAAAAGAACTCGTTAAAGAATATAGTTTTCAAAATATCATTGGTAACTCCCCAGCGATGCATCAGATTTATGATTTAATCAAAAGAGTTTCGCAAGCTCCAACAAATATTCTAGTGACTGGTGAATCGGGAACGGGAAAAGAAGTCGTTGCTAAAGCAATTCACTATAACGGCCCTTTAAAAGATCGCCCCTTCGTTACGATTAATTGTGGCGCTATTCCTGAAAACTTGATGGAATCAGAAATGTTTGGTCACAAGAAAGGCTCATTCACGGGCGCTGTGACGGATAAAGTAGGCTTGTTCGAGGTCGCAGACGGCGGCAGCTTATTTCTTGATGAAGTAGGCGAGTTACCGATTACGATTCAGGTTAAGCTTCTACGCGCGATTCAAGAGCGTATCATTAGACGTGTGGGTGCGACTGATGACATGAAAGTCGACGTTCGTATTATCGCAGCTACAAATAGAAATTTAGAAGACATGGTTGCTAAAGGAACATTCAGGCAAGATTTGTTCTATCGCTTAAATGTCATCAATATCAAAACTCCGCCTTTAAGAGACCGCAAAGAAGATATTCCTATTTTAGCTCAGCATTTTCTGAAAAAGTATAACGATAAGATGACGAAAAACATCGGCGGCGTAAGTGTCGAAGCGATGGAAATTTTAAAAAAGTATGATTACCCAGGAAACGTTCGAGAACTCGAAAACATGATCGAACGAACGGTCGCACTCGAAGGTGGAAACACAATCCTACCTGAGAGCTTACCTCCTATGGTCAACACGATGAGCGGCCGAAAGATGGCTTCAAGCCACGAAATCGAAGTCACAAACGACGGCGTCGACTTAGACAAGGTAATGGGCCAAATCGAAAAGGAACTCCTGATCAAGGCGATCCACACGGCAGGCGGCGTAAAAAAGAAAGCAGCAAAACTCTTAAGCATAACCTTCAGATCAATGCGCTACCGCGTAGAAAAGTACAACCTAGGCACAACCGACGACCTAGACGAAGAGTAAGCAGAACCCACCTTCTCACTTTTGTAGAGGCGGAGTGTCGCAATGGAACTTCAAGCATCATGCTAAAGTTCTCATCATATCAAACTTTCGAAGAAATTTGGTGTCCCCACCGGGAATTGAACCAGGATCTAACGTTTAGGAAACGCTTGCTCTATCCATTTGAGCTATAGGGACGAAATCCGGATCAACCTACCAGCCACCTTCTCACTAATGTAGAGGCAGCGTGCCAAGATATTTGCATAAAACCATAGAATGGCAAGATTCAATGCTCCTCAAACATCATTTTTTCCTTTTCATATAACATCTAGAACCCCAAATCGTGTCATTTTCCCCATTCCCATTAAAAATGTGTGGGAAATTTTCTCAGAAGAACTCTACTGGGCCCATCGTAAATATAATTTTGAGATAATAAGCTTTGTCTTAATGCCCAACCACTTCCATTTACTTGCGCGTACCCTTGAAGTGCCAATCGGTAAAATACTAGCCGAGCTCATGAGAGAGACCTCCAGACGAATGAACTTGGAAGCAAGGCGAATAAATCAAAATTGGGGTGAGACTGCTTTTAGAGCCGAAGTTTCTGATATGAACTATTACTACAACGTCTATCGCTATGTTTATCAAAACCCGGTTAGAAGCCAGCTAAGTGAAACTGTGCAGGATTATCGATATTCTACGCTCAACGGACTTTTGGGATTATCAAAACTATTCATCCCCGTTGTTGAAGATGCATTCTTATTTGAGGGCGATACTTCTTTAAATTTGAAGTGGTTGAATGAGCTTCAAGATAATGAATCGCTCACTCATATTCGTAATGGATTAAGGTATAGAAAATTTCGAGTTGCCAGAGATCGATATAAAAAATTGCCCCTACTTTTAACCGACACGCCGCCTCTACAAAAGTGAGAAGGTGGGTATAAAAAAAGGTGACCGGGTGGTCACCTTTTTTAGGACTTAAAAGTGTTAACTTTTATTCTACTGTTGATTTCGTTGCACCCGTTGGAGTGATCACGATATCGACGCGGCGGTTTTGAGCGCGGCCTTCTTTTGATTTGTTAGTCGCGATTGGCTTTTGAAAACCATAACCAGCAGACTGAACTTCAATCTTGTCAAATCCATTCGTCTTGAAGTAAGTCGCAACTGCATCAGCACGCTTTTCAGAAATTGCTTTGTTCTGAGACTCAGTTCCAGTTGAATCAGTATGACCTTCGATTTTAATTCCAGAAGCTTGAAGCGACTTTGCTACTTCAGAAACTTTAGCTAAACTTGCTAAAGAAGAAGCCGGAAGATCAGCTCGTCCACTTGCGAAGTTAATGTTCTTCATACGGATTACAAGACTGTCACCTTGTTGATAAGCTTCAGCTTCGTCAGACTTAAATTGCTTACGCGCTTCTTCTAAAGCCGTCTGAATATCAACTGTTGCTTGAGCAGCACTCAAATTCTGATTTGTTTTAACAAGATCAGATGACAATTGCTGATTCTTTTCCTGCAAAGCAGCTTCAGCAGCAGCGTTTTCAGATAAATCAGTGTTTAAGGTTTTAATTTGACGATTCTGAGAAACCATTTTCAAAGCTGAAGGCTCTGATAAATTTTTGTTCTGCTTGATCGTTACCATTACGTCATTCAAAAGAGTTGCTGCTGCGTTGGCATCAGTTACAGCTTTTTGAAATCCCGTTGGGTTCCGAACGTTTGTTGAAATAACAGACTGAGCATTTTTCAATGCTAGTTCTGCGCCTTTGAAAGTCTTAGGTGCCTTCTTAGGAGCCCCGCTTTTGTCTGCGCCGTTAAGCAATGCTTGAGCGTTGCCTAATTGAGTTTCAATAACAGAACGTCGTTCAATTTCGACATAACGTTCTTGAAGTTTAGCTAATTTATCTGAACTCATGTTCGATAAATCGTCCGCATCACCAGCTACATCAGAATCAAGATCTTTAAGATCTTCTTTTACTGATGCATGATTTGCAGCTCCTGCTTTTAGAGCAGCTTGTCTTGCTTCAAAAAGTCCTGGTGCTTTAGCTTCTCTGTTTGCAGAAACTGACCACGCTTTGTTTAAATGACCACGTCCTGTGCGAATATCATTTAAAATTTCTTCTTGTTTTTCATTTGAAGCGATATCTTCTTTGGCTTCATTTCGCATCTTGACTGCGTTTTTATACTCGCCGGGGGCCAAGACATCGACGTTTTTAGCAACTGCTTCAGTGAGTAGGGCGTCAAATTTAACAATCTCTTCTTGAGGATTAGCTGTGTTTGGAATGTCAGCTTGTTTAACTCCTGACGAACAACCAACGATGGCTGCTAAACTAAGTGCAATTGTTAATGTCGAAAAAATCTTGTTACGTTTAATCACTCGATATCCTTTATCTAGTATTTATATTCAGAGATCATTTAAAAAATTCAAATAATCTCACTTGTTGAAATAGAAGGCGCTTCTTTTTCTATAAATACAATACGCGAATTGTCTTTAATTGTTATTTACACCAGTTAAGTGGGAGGAGCACCCTGGGCCTGTGTAAGCAGAGCCAGAGTTCTGACAAATTACAGATTTTAAATAATCTACTAGTGCCATAATGAGTTTTGTTTAGTCCGACTATTCTGTGAAGAAATCCTGACAACTTTCTGTTTCGATATTGCTCATGCGAAATCCGTTTAGCGGTTTTCGGCATTTTCGAAGTTTATTTCTGTGATCTTTTCAAAGTTTACTGCCGCTATGATCCACGTAAAATGTTTGCCCTTCAAGTTCAATGACTTGAGCTTTGCTTATGTCACCGTAAGACGTTTGCAGCCCTTGCTCTTCCAGATATCTTTTCCATGCGTTGGGACTTTGTTCCTCGAAAAGAATGATCTGGTTTATACCATTGAGCTTACTGATTGCTTTATAGCCGCGCCCACTATGTTTCAAAGTGCGACCGATGGATCCGAGACCAAACGCAAGATTATTTAAGATTAAAAATACAATTAGCAGATTTTTTAAATGAATTTTGCAAGCGCCATGAACGGTAGTTAGTAAACCCAAGAGGGCGACCAAATAAAATTGCGGACTATACCGAGCCCACCAGGCGCCAGGGTTTATGATCGCCCAAAAAGTAAGAAAAATGAGCATCCCGAGGAGAACAGGCTTTCTTTCGTTGGAAAGTAAAATAAGTAAGAACGATAAAAGAACTGAAATGGAAAACCAAGGCCCGAACCCGCCGATTCGGACATCATAACGTTGAGCACTGCCGAATTCAGAAAGTCGAAAAGTTCCTGGAATTTTTAAGGTTGGCTCACCGCTGTTGACCATTAAATTTGAAGTAACTGACAAGTGCGATACAAAGAACTTTTGAATTGATCCCATCTCTTTAAAGCCTGGGGGAATTTGTCCTTTCATAATATTAATCTTGTTATCCCCTAAAATTGGATAGAAGACATGACCATGCCTTGTGTAGTTTCGAAAAAGTGGATGCCAGTTGCATAAAAGGGTTGCAAGAAGCAAAACTGTAAATGCAGCCAGTTCAAGACGACGAAGTTTTTTCAGCAGCAGCAAGTAACCTAATGCAAACATGGCGAACAATCCGGCTTGCAAAATGCCGGTAAATTTTAAAGTGCTAAGAATGAGTAACGAAGCAATGAGCGATATCAAGTCAACAACATCGCGATCGCGTAAGTACAAAACAAACAAGCTTAAAGCGCATATACACATCGATATGACATTACCATCGACGTAAGATGTGCCTACTTGAGATAAAGCAATTGGGTTAAGAGCCGCCAACGTCGCGACTAAAACAGCTCTTCGGTGGATCAGACCTGAAAGAAGAAGTGCGCGATAAGCACTGCCCCAGGCGCAGATTATAAAGAAAATATTTACAGCGGAAGCGGTTGCGATCCGTTGGAAGATTTGGACCCACCCAACCGAAAGAATCCAGTTTCCGGTCGAGTAGTGGTCAATCAGAATTTGTCCGCGCATTTCTTTGAGTGGATTCCACCCCTTGGCGAGTAAGTCGATTGCCACCTTATGGTAACCTAGGCCGTCTGCGCTTAGGTCATAAGAGAAAGAAAAGAAAAATGCGATTGAGATAAGGCCTACAAAACTCAGGATCTGGATTTTGTAAGAAAAGATACGGCGGAACAAAAAGCCAACTACCAAATAAGTTAGAACGAATGAAAAAAGCTGAAGCGGAAGACCCAAGGCGAAAAAAAAGTTGGCTTGGATAAGATAAAGACCAAAGAAACAAATTAGAAAATTTGAATAGCGACCTAAAATATGACTCAAATAGGGCCTCCAGTGTTTATAACCTGAATTCTTTTAAGCTTTCATGCGGGTTTTTGAGCCACAATCATAAAATGCGGATACCACAACATTTTAGTTTTCGACTGGGTTTGAATTTGAAATCCAACCTGCTTAAGCATTTCAATCGTGACAGACAGGGGGAGCTCTTCACCGAATTCTCCTGTTAAAACCTTATCGTGAAGTTTGTTAAAATAAACGAGCCACGAATCGGCATCGATGTCTTTCAATATCAAGGTGGATCCTGGCGCCAGGGCTTTATAAAGAGCTTCTAAAAAAGGGGCCTTTTGAGGTTTGGCGATATGGTGAAACACGTCAATTAAAGTAACAAAATTGTACTGATCGACTTCATTTGGGATATGAATTCCGTCGTAGGTTTTCAGATTTAAATGCGGAACTCGTTTTTTAGAGCTTTCAATTAGACTTGAGTCTATATCAATACCAGCAAGCTTGCTTGGCTCGACAAAGTGGTCGACTAAGCTGAGGAATGTTCCAGCGCCACAACCAATATCAAATATACGAACATCTTGACCAGACAGTTGCGGTAAGATCTCGTGGAAAGGGCAAATGTAGGGTCGGTAATGGATTTTGATTTTATTAAAACCTTTTAACTCTGAAAAGGTACGAGTTAAAAATTTTGATAGTTCTGAAGGCAGAAGCACTTGCATTCGCCCACTATATGAGATTTTCTTTACAATTACCACGGTTTCTATATATCGAAAAGCTAAGCGTCAAATTCATTGGAACAAAAATGGAAAAAATGAGACCCCTTTGTGTTGATCTAGATAATACGTTTCTCAAAACAAATCTTTTTTTAGAGGGTTTTTTAAAACTTGTAAAATCTCATTTTTTCAAGCTTCCTCGATTCCTAACTCTTTGTTTTTTGAGTCGAGCAAAGGCAAAAAGGTTCTTAAGTGAACATATTGATTTTAATTACTCGAGTCTACCCGTGAACCCGGAAATTCTAAGCTATTGTCAGCAAGAAGCGCAAAAAGGGCGACCTGTGTTTCTGGTGACAGGCGCGCAAGAAGCATTCGCTTCAGGTGTTTGTCGAGAATATCCTTTTTTTTCAGGGTACTACGCCACCAACGAAGAAAGAAACTTAACTGGCCAAAACAAAGCTGACCATCTTGTCAAAATATTCGGTGAAAAGAATTTCGATTACATCGGAGATTCACCAAGAGTTGATCGACCCGTCTGGAAAGCATCCCATACGGCGCTTACGGTAGGATCAAAAGAAAGTTTGTTCAAGACAATTCAAAACAGAACAACTCATTTTTCGGCACAAAAAAACTCATTGCGATCAATTTCAAAACTACTGCGGCCACAACAGTGGTTAAAAAATTCCTTGGTATTTTTACCTCTTTTTTTGGCGCATAAGTTAGGACGGATCGACGTTTGGTTTGCTGTTTTACCGGCCTTTTTTGCATTTTGTTTTGCCGCATCGTCTGTTTATATTATGAATGATTTGCTCGACATCGATTCAGATCGTCAGCATAAAAAGAAGAAAAATCGGCCACTTGCTTCTGGAGACGTGAGCGTTCTTTGCGGGTTACTTCTTTTCAGTTTATTTTTCGTCACTACAGCAGTTTTGAGTGTGAGATTAGGTGCGCTGGGTTTTTCAATTTTATTAATATACTTCGTTTTAAATATTTTTTACTCTTTTTGGCTTAAAAAATTAATTTTGATTGATGTCATGGCCTTGACCTCTTTTTACATGATTCGAATAATTTTGGGAGGAGTTGTGGCGGGTATAGTTTTATCCCCATGGATGCGAGCTTTTTCCTTTTTCATTTTTTTATCCCTGGCATTTCTGAAAAGATACTCCGAAGTTGCTAACGCTAATTTAACGTCAAACAAAGGTTTTGTTCATGGTCGCGGTTATGAAGGTCAGGACGAAAAAACATTATTTACGTTCGGAACTATATCAGCATTTGTTTCAGTCCTCGTTTTTTGCCAATACATTTATCAGTCCGAAAATGCGACTCAGTATTCTCGCCCTGATTACTTATGGGGTGCTGCGGTTCTAATTTTGTATTGGCTCTTGTCTGTTTGGTTGCGCGCTTCTCGCGGGCAAGTAAATGATGATCCTCTTATCTTTGTCTTGAAAGATCGGACCAGTTTATTGATTGGATTCTGTTTCGTGGCCATTATGGCAATGGCGATTTAACTTCATTTTTGAAAGACGAAATTCTGGAATCTTTTTCTTTCCATAATTGCACTAACCAAGCCTGGATTAGAAGTCGGTATCCATTGTCCTCGAGATAGTTACCACTCAGAAGCGCAGGCGGAATTGAGATTTGTTTTACGTGCACAACCACTTCAGGAAGTTTTCCTTCGAAGGCTCCCCAAAGTCCTACGGGCCCCTTGGGATAATGGATTGAGACATCCAGTATCGAATCAAACTGTTCGCCCATCGCGTTCAAGACAAAAGCAACCCCGCCAGCTTTAGGCGACAGTAGATTTTCAAACGGAGGTTGCAGTCGCCTCTGTTTTTCAAGCGTAAATCGCGTGCCTTCAAGAAAATTCAAAACGGTGACGTGCTTCCCTTTAAATACTTCGCAAGCTTTCCGAGTGCTTTCCAAATCTTCGTTTCTTCTTCCAGGATATTTTTTTAAATAGGCTTTAGAGTGGCGCTTCATAAAAGGAAAATCGAGAGCCCACCACGCCCAGCCCATCAAGGGTACATAGATCAACTCATATTTTAAAAAGAAGCGAATGAAAGGAATCTGACGATTGAACACGTGCTGCAAAATAACGATATCCATCCAAGACTGATGGTTTGAAAAAACCAAATAAGACTTATCGCGGGAAAGCCCTTGGACACCCGTAATATTCCAGTCAATATTTTGAGTAAACTTCATATTTAGATCATTACCTGAAATCCATAATTCGCCGATTCGGATCATGATCTCGGTGCAAATATCCTTTACCCGGCGATTCGGAAAAAGAAGTTTAACCAAGGCAACAGGATAAATAAAAAGGCACGCAACAAGAGTGTTAAGCGCAAACAAGAGAGCGGCAATCGGAGCTTTGATAAAAGCAGGTAGAAAAGAAATCATTTTTTGAGTGTGATCCTTGCTTAAAATAATCACACTATCGCATTTTGTTTATTCTTCAACCTTCATGTGTTAAGTGCCATACGAGGCCTACGCCAAAGAAAATTCAACAGAGCCAAATTTGGTGACAGGTTGCGTGGAAGACCTACGGCACCACGAGCTCAACCTTCATATCTATGATACTTTCGTTTGACTTAAAGTTCTTAAATCAACTATTGTTTGCAAACTATGTCGTACGAAGTTTATAAAATTATCCATATATTAGGTCTTGTTTTTCTCACTTTCGGTTTATTCGGATTAGCTTCCGTTATCTGGAATGGAGAAACTCCGAAGCCTCATTTAAGAAAACTGCTGCTAGCAGCCCATGGAATCGGCTTGATCCTTTTGTTGGTTGCAGGTTTTGGTTTAGCGGCTCGTTTGGGTTTGGCTCGACAGATGCCAAATTGGATATACGCGAAACTTGGAGTTTGGTTATTAGTAGGTGCATTACCGGCTTTGATTCGCCGTTTGCCCCAAAAAGCCGGCTTATGGGTTGTCACAACATTCATTTTAATCTTATTGGCTGTTATACTCGCTATTGCGAAGCCTTTTTAAGAAGCTTAAAAAATTTAGCGAGCCAAAAAAAAAGACTTGTGATACGAAGCTCTTACGAAACAGGAGCTTGCTTATGATTAAATTGCTTATGACTCTGTTATTTTCTGTTACCCTTGCGCAAGCGGCGACGATCCAACATGCAAAGTACGATTCTTCTTCTCGCCAGCTTGAGCTCGTCCTGACTTACCAGGGTGGGGAACTGGTGCATAGCTTTCACCTTGATTGGGATCAGTGCACGCAACTTAACGGCGAAAATCAAATCGCTGCTCGTTTAATCGATAGTGGATATAATGACACTGGTACTCATGAGATGACTCAGCTGGTATCATTTGATCTCTCAGCACTTGCTTGTAAACCAGCTGAATTGACGATTTTATCAGACCGATATTCTCGCGCAACTCTTTGGATCGAATAGATTCAACTTGAGTCCTTCAGCGCCCAGGAATACCGCGCCAGGCGGTATCTTGGAGTCCGTGCCATAAGGGTACTTAATAGATGGCCCCCTTATTGAATACTTTGTAATCCGGTAGAAGTTTTGGTATCAAAACTTCACCTTTAGAAACCGGGGGGGATCTTGTGGTAAAAACGTCATCAATTCAGATTTTCAAAATGCTTCCAACTCTATTTGCACTCGTTGCATTAGGTTCTGGATGTCAAAAAGATTTTAATTCTGTTTCTGGAATTATCGGGGAAGGACTTATGTCCGACCGCCCTCAAAATGAAACAGGATCTCAAATTTTACTTATCGAACTGAAAGGCGACGCTTTAGCTTTATCTTCTCAGAGAAATCAAAAAGGTGGACTTGAAATTAATGAAGAGAAAAAAACTCTTCTTCAAGCTGAACAGCTCGCAGCCGAGAAAAAACTGAAAGAGTTATCTGCCGACATTAAAGTTCTTTACCGTTATAAATACGTATTAAATGGAATGGCAGTCATCACTCCAATGGAATTAGTGGATGATATTAAAAAACTTCCGTTCGTGCTTAATGCTCAACCGCAAAAAATTTTTCCAAGACCAAAAACTGTTGCGAAGAACCCTCTTCAATTAAATCCAATGAAGGCGCCCAAAGTCAGCCTTGCTAAAACGTCTGTTACGTTCATGAATGTTCAGGCCGCTTATGATATGGGTCTAAAAGGTCAGGGAATTCGCGTTGGTGTTCTTGATACTGGGATTGATTACACGCACTCGATGATGGGTGGTACTGGTTCAGTTGACGACTACAAATCTGTTGATCCAAAAGGAGCGACACCTCATTTTCCAAACAAAAAAGTAGTGGGTGGAATTGATCTCGTTGGATCTCGATTTGATTCAGGCTCTTTAGATCCTGCCCAGAGAATTCCAAATCCAGATGCCAATCCAATGGATGAAGGTGGTCACGGGACTCACGTAGCGGGTTCCATTGCGGGAATTGGTAACGGCGAAGATTCTTACGATGGTGTAGCACCAGAGGCGTTGCTATATGCAATCAAAGTATTCGGCGGCGGCAGTACAGGTGACGAAGTAGTTATTGCAGGTCTTGAATACGCAGTAGATCCAAATGAAGATGGTCAATTTGATGATCAATTACATGTTGTGAATTTATCTTTGGGTGGAGCAAACGGAACAGCTTACGAACTTTATAATAAGGCAGTCACTCACTTAACTCGTATGGGCACCTTTATGGTAGCATCAGCGGGGAATGAGTCAGATGTTCCGTTTATCGTAGGTTCACCATCGACTTCTGATGAAGCGTTAAGCGTTGCTGCGCAGATTGATCACTCAGAGCACAACTGGAGATTTAAAACGATTGGTTTCTACGTGGGCGAAGCAAAGCTAGCAATTGCTGAAGCAATCGAGTCAGCATTGTCAAAGCCACTCGCAGAAGTTGAAAGTCTGAAAGGCGAACTTGTCTACGGCGGTCTTGCAGACAAAGACTACACAGCAGAAGAAGCTGCGATTATAAAAGGAAAAGTTCTTTTAGTTGATCGTGGAGCTGTCACGTTTCAAGAAAAAATGGCTCGTGGTGAAAAAGCCGGAGCAATTGCGGTGATCGTTGCACAAAATAAAGACGAGCCTCCATTTACAATGGGTGGTGACGGTAAAATCGGTATTCCGGCTGTGATGATATCGCAGGAAATGGGTAAAACTTTAAAACTTGAGTTAGATAAAGAGGCAGTCGTAACGGTGGACTTCAAAAATCCAGACATGATTGAAAAGCCAGAAACAATTGGAACGATGACAGATTTTTCTTCACGAGGTCCACGAAGCTATGACCTTTTAATCAAGCCAGAAATTACGGCTCCGGGGCAAAATATTATTTCTGCGGCTATGGGCGAAGGAACAAAAGCAGTTCAAATGTCTGGTACGTCGATGTCGGGACCACACGCGGCAGGTGCAATGGCATTGATGAAACAACGACATCCCGTTGCTACAACCCGAGATTTGAAATCGATCGTCATGAGCACAGCGACCCCAATTAAATCAGCTTCTGGTCAGATTGAGTCCATTGCACGCCAAGGTGCCGGGCAAATGAATGTCGGCCGGGCATTGAAAGCCCAGTTTGTGTCAGAGCCAGCTTCTTTTTCTTTAGGTCTTCAACAAATTGAAAAAGAAAAACGCATATCTAATTCATTAAGACTTAAATCTCTGGGTGATGATGATATTCAAATTCAGATTAGCCTTGAAACTTCTTCTGCTGCTGTTAGCTTGAATGAGCAATCAGTAACACTTAAGCCACGCGGATTAACTGATGTGAAGCTTAATTGGACCCTCAAGGCCTCTGCAATTGCGGGACTTGAAGATGAAGTAACAGGTTGGGTCGTTCTTAAAGCTGGCGATTGGGTTCAGAAAGTTCCTTTCCTGGTTCGCCTGCAAAAGATTTCTCAAGTGAAACTAACAAAGGTTGATTTAGGTTCGACAAGCCAAAGAGACTCTGAAGGAAGTGATGTCAGCTTAGAATTCACAAATACAGGTGTCCATTTGGGTGACGTTTGGGCGTTCAATCTAATTGGACTTGATGACCAAAAAAATGAAGGCTCATCTGGTATCTTCAGTTCTGAATGTGATGTGAAAGCAGTCGGATACCGAATTAACGGTGAGAACTTAGAAATGGCCGTAAAATTCTATCGACGTGTAACAAGCTGGTCGATTTGTGAAGTGAGTGTCATGTTTGATCAAGACGGGGACAAGAAACCTGAAGCAGAACTTGCGCTTGCGCCGATATCTCGAATTCCTGGCCTAAATGGCGATGCTATTGCTGGAACTTTAATTGACTACAAAAAAGCTCAAGAGATCTTAAAGGCAGCTGCAGAAGCAGCGAAGACTGCCCCTAAGAAAGTAGAGCTTCAATTGGGACCAGCGATCTTGGCACAACAGGAAGCTGTAGCAGGGAACCTGAACAGTACAGTGATCTTGAAAATGTCTCTTGCTAGTTTGAAGTCAATCGCGGGCTTAAGACCTAAAATCCAAGTTCTGTCGACTGCGAATGATAGTAAGAACGTTGAAAGCGATGATTATTTAAAGGATGAAAAGCGTTGGTTTTCTTTGTCATTGAATCCAGTGGATCAGTCTTGGTTGGGTCTTAAAAATTGGACTTTGCAAGCTGGTCAGACTCAAAAAGTAGATGTTGTCCGGGGAGCTTCGCAAAGTGCACTACTGCTGGTGTACCCTAACAATAATTTAGACAGCCGTGGATTAAATGATGGCCAAATTCAAATCTTTAAGGCTAACTACCAGGCTAAACCTTAAGAGATTTAAATTTGATAATGAGGCCCCTCGTTCATGACAAATCGTACTCCTAATGCCAGTGTGGACCCTAGTTTTCTGATAAGCTTCGGTTTCATCTTACTGGGATTAGGGGTATTTGCTCTTATTACAATCTGGTTTGTTCGCAAGCGGCAAAGGCCGCAAAATTCTTTGAGCAAAATTTTAGATAATGAAATTTTAAGAGTTACTCTTGAAAAGTTAGACGACGGTGTAATAATTTTTGACTTAAAAGGTCAAATCATCTTTTCAAATTCCGCACTGCTCAAGATTATGCAAACTCAATCAATTCAGAATGAATGCCAATATTTTAATTTCCCTGCCATTTTTTATAATCTAGAAACGAAACAGCAAATTCCGAAAGAGGCCTTACCATTTGCATTAGTTTTATTCGGAGATCTCGCAAGCGAAATTGATATGATTGTTCGATTTGCTAATTCACCTACTGAAAGCATTGTGAACTGTCAGGCGAAAGTTATTCTTGATTCTAACGGCACAAAGGTTGCTGTTGTTGCCTATTTTCGTGATTTAACTACGATTAAGCGTGCGGAAGAAATTTTCCAAACAGCTCAAATTTCTGCAAATGAAATTGCCAGACAAAAAAGTGAAGTGTTGGCACAGATCAGTGAAGAACTTCGGCTGCCGTTTTTAAAAATCCAGCAGCTGGCAAAGTTAATTGAAGACACTCCGTTCGATAAACAGCAAAAAAGTTTAGCCAAAAGCTTAAGTCTTTCGATCGTCTATTTTGCGAACAAAATCCAAGTTTATTCAGACCAATCTAGTTTCGAAAAAGGAACGTTGAAGTTGAATCCAGTTCCGTTCAAGCTAAACGAGTCGCTTCAGCATATCATTTCCATTCTTCGACCGATGGCATTAGAAAGACAAGTTGAATTGTTATTTGAAAGTGAAATTGAAAACGATTTTGAAATTATTAGTGATCGAAAAAAGATCGAAGAAATTTTAATTTCTTCGATTGAGGAAGTCGTACTGCAAAGTGACAAAGGATTTGTTTCGCTAAAAGTTAAGGCACTTGAAGTGTTCGAAGGAAAAGCCCGGTTTTACTTCGAAATCAAAAGTTCAAGTCCTACTTTGGTTGAAACAAAAAGAGAAAAAAGATATTTTAGATCGCCACTGATCAAAGAAATGATTCGTTTGTTAGACGGAGAAGTGAATACGGAAATCAATGAACAAGATAAGAGTTCCAGGTACTCTCTGACATTTGATTTAAAATTAAAACGCCAAGACGAAAGAAATATCGTTAAACAGCACACGCAAATTTCTTCAGAGAAACCCATCTTGGTTGCGGAAGACCAATACATTAATCAAATGCTCATTCGAAAGTACCTAGAGCGCTTTGGGCTATCTTGTCATATTGTTTCAGACGGTAGAGCCGCGTTCTTAGAGGCGACAACAGGAAAATACGCACTCGTGTTGATGGATTGCAAAATGGGTCCTATTGATGGTTACGAAGCTACGCAGCTCATTCGAACTCATGAAAAAAAGTTGAACTTTAGAATTCCGATTATTGCAATTACCGCCAATGGTTCGGCCGACGATCGAAAATATTGCGAACAAGTTGGAATGGATGACTACATCCTGAAGCCAATTGACTTAAGTAATTTTGAGCTTCTCTTGCAAAAATGGCTACCCCCAGTTTTAAAAGAAGAGTCCATTAAAAAGTTAGACGGCTATCAAATTGAAGGTCGGCCACTCTTTCAAGTGTTGGCAGAAGAATACTTTAAATCAACCCCGGTCCTTATCAACAAGCTGGAAAAAGCCATAGATGATCAGAATTTGAAGCAAGTACAATATTTTTCGCATGCTCTTAAATCAGCAAGCGTAACTATCGGACTTGACGAACTAGGCTCGCTGTTTGAGAAGCTTGAATATGTATTGGAGCTTCAACCAGGAGCGAAGAGTGTACTCACTCAAATCAAAGACTCTTACAAGAAATGCGAACCCATACTAAAAAACAGAATGCAATTGTAAAAAAAAGCTGCCGTATAACCGATAGGAGTTGTTTTTTAGATAAATTGTTTCTGTTTTACTTTAGCAAAATAAAAATCTAAATATTTCGAATCTCGACCTTTGAATGGCCGCTTTTTAAATTTTTTATATATTGAATGAAAAGAATTAAAAGCCTTTTCTTGAAGGCCTAGTTCGAAATTCATTTGGGCTTCCCAAAAATCGACCGAGGGGTCATCGCCGCAGTGGGGTGCTTCAAAGGCTTCGCGAACAACAATCATCCAATCCTCGGCTTTTCCAGGATCCTGAAGCTGTGTATAACAAGTCATAAGAAGCTTCGCTAAAATTTGTGGGTGGTAATCCCAAGCCAGTTTAGGTTCGGGAAGCAGAGACCACGCTTTTAAAAGAAGCGGTTCTGCTTTTTTAAAAGCGCAGCACTTAATTAAATCAGCCGAGTTATCTAAAATTGATTTAATTTGAGTTTCAATGTTTGGGGGCACATTTGCTCTGATCATGCTAACCAGTTTACGAACATGCCAAATAAAAGAAAAGCACTAACACAAAAAATTAGCAGGAAAAAATACCCCGAAGATGAGTCTTTATATCTTCAATGTGAGTCTCTAACTGATCTTTTGCCTGGCTAGGGATTGGTATCTCTATTGCTGTAATAAAGATTGGGTATATATGCGAGAGAACTTGAGAAATTTTACGAAAGGAATTCATATGGCAACTAACAATTTTCCAGGTGAAGACAGGCGACAAGAATTTGATGGTAGAACTTATGCATCAGTGATGAAAGAAATTGGTAGCAGCACAAAAGAACTGATCCAAAGCGAAATTAATCTTCTCATGACAGAATTTAAACTTGTAGCAAAGAACGTCGGCAAACATACGACTCAGGTTGTGGCATTTGGAAGCTTACTTGCGTTAAGTGTACTTCCGTTTTTGGCATTCTTAGTAATTGGTCTTGGAATTTTACTCGAGGACCGTTATTGGCTCAGCTCATTAATCGTAGCAGTTGTTTGTGCCGCAGTCGGGGGACCACTAGCTCACCGAGCATTCAAAAAAATTAAAGACGAGGACATTAAAATACCTCACGCCAAAGCAGCTTTAGAAAAAGAAGTCGCTACTGTGCAAAGAAAATTTGATGATTTAAAAACAACAGCAAAAGGAGATCACCATGAATCGCACTGACTCAAAATGGAAAGATAATGGCGGTATTAGTAGCTCAATTGAAAAAGCTGAAGAAGCTGTGCAAAACAGCATCAATCGTTTTGAAACTGCAATGGAACACCTTGCAGAAAAAGTAGAAGTAACAAGCCAAAAACTTCACCATGTAAGAGACGTCGCCCAGGACTCCAAAGAAAAGTTGATGCACTTCAAAGATGAAGTTCAGGCAACAATCGATCCTCTTAAACCTTATATGAGG
Organism: Pseudobdellovibrionaceae bacterium; assembly: GCA_043730825.1. Lineage (GTDB taxonomy): Bacteria > Bdellovibrionota > Bdellovibrionia > Bdellovibrionales > Bdellovibrionaceae. The sequence continues at coordinate 51,414 of JAYTJV010000095.1, read as the reverse complement.
CAAATCCAAAACTATTCGACTAAGGCACTAGGAACAGTTAGAGCAACGCCACGTCCTTATTTATGGCTTGCGATGGGTGTAATTGGATTTGCTGCTTTTAAATATTTTAAAGGCCGTGGCATCGCATGGAGTCCAAAAAAGCCAGGTGGCCTTTCTGAATTCAGCGGCGAATATTCTAGCGAATTTCCCTATCAATAGCTTGAAGTGTAAGTAAAAAATTAATCTTTAATTTTTGCTAGCACAAAGTAGGTTGTTATCGAAAGAGGGCAGCCTACTTTTTATTTTGTTATCGAACGCTTTTTAAGTTCTAAGAATGTTTCTAAGTTGATCTTTTATCCATAGTTTTTTCCATAATTGACCAATTAGATAGTGGATCACTTTCAGAGCTTTTGATCACAACATCTAAAGCAAAGCCAGCAGCTGAAATCATTTCACCTAGCGCGTCCAAGCGATCATGGTCAACCCGGGAATTCTGATTATATTGATGGCCCTCAAAAGTGTCTAATTTTTCATATTGTTTTTGAGCATTTTCAATCAGCTTCTTTTCTCTTAGTTTTAAAATGTTCCGAATAACCTGAAAAACTTCAGTATTTGCAGTATACTTCTTTGTTCGACCATCGGTTGCGGATGAGTAAATTAGTTTGTAGGCTAGAAGTTCAATTAAAGCGGGGCTTACCAGTGCCTTAGAAACATTCAGATTACGCACAAGATCAGCGCCACATAGCGGTTCATTAGATAGATAGATGAGTGTCCACAACTGGCCGTGAATCCTTCTAAAGCCCCAATATCGAATGAAATCTCCCACGGTAGCAGCCATGGCTTTCAAATGCGTTTGTTGTCTTTTCGTATCGATTTTGGATTTTTTAGATGCAGATCGCGCCATTGGATGCCATCCTTGAAAAGTGGGATAGTTCATGGTAGTGTGAACTATCGGTGGAGGTCAAACGTGATTGCCCCAAATACAACTTGATCGATTTATTTTGAAGGCCTTTGCCTGTTGTGTTCCCGCGAAACAAGTCCAGATTGTAAAACAAGGAGTAAATCATGATTAAGTATCCAGTCGAATTTCCTTCAGAGACTGAAAGTCAAAATGGTATTAAAGCCAATTGGATAACAAAATCCAAATTCAGCGAAAGTAGTATCAGTATCCCACCTGAATTTTCAGGACCGGGGGGTGCCCTGAGTCCAGAGGATCTCTTCAATCAAGCACTTACTAACTGCTTCGTTGCGACCTTTAAAGTCTATGCTGAAAATTCAAAACTAAGTTTCGAAAATTTGAAAGTAAGCTCAAACCTTATAGTTGATCTTGATGAATCAAGACGACCTGTGATGAAGGAATTCGTTCTGAACGCTGAAATTGTTTCGCCCTCTAATCCGGAAAAAGCTTTATTACTAGCAAAAAAGGCATCCGAGTCGGGTTTCATTCTGAACTCTGTTAAGACAAATTGCCGCTTTGAATTTAAGATTAGCTAAAAGTTAAAAGGATTCGTTTTCAAACGAATCCTTTTAACTTAATTCTTTAATTTCTTTTTAGAATGATAGTTTACTAAGTTATAAATTTGCTAATTTTATCAGATCATCGCCAGTCAATCTAAAGTTAGTCCAGTCACGCAGGGGCTTTGCCCCCAGCTTTTTATAAAACCGAATGGCATCTTCATTCCAGTCAAGTACCGACCACTCGAAGCGTCCGCAGTTTCTTTCGACCGCCAACTTTGCGATATGGGAAAGCATAGCTTCGCCAAAGCCTTTTGATCGCTGAGCAGGGGTCACGTAAAGATCTTCAAGATAAATTCCAGACTGTCCCAAGAATGTCGAGTAATTATGAAAAAAAAGAGCGAAGCAAACGGCTTGATTTTCTGCTTCACCAATTAGAACTTCTGCCGATTTAGAATCTGCTCCAAAGAGTGAATTTCTTAACGCTTTTTCAGTTGCAGTAACCTCGTGAGATAGCTTTTCAAATTCCGCAAGCTCTCGAATAAATTTGAGAATTGTTGGCACATCGATTTGAGTCGCTTTTCGAATATCAAGCTGAGGACCCATTGATTTGCTCATCAAGTTTAATTATCAGTTCCGAAAGAAACGCCAGATGCTGGAGCTTGAAATGGCGACTGCTTTTCACCATTTGCTTTTCGATGCTTCATTTCCAAAGCTGTTCTGCTCATGCAATCGTTGAAGCGTGGGTCAGTTTCAGGGACTGCTTCCCCGGCGGCATTTGTACAAGTCGCTTTAAACTTGGAACCAGATTTCGAAACCACATCATTTAAGCCTTTAAATTGATTCATATCCAAAGTTTCATAACCTTCTAAGGATTTTCCAGCCGCTGGTTGGGTTGCTAGTCCCAAAGATGGGGTGAGAGAAAGAATAAAGGAAAGAAGAAGTGACGAAAAAAGGCAAAAGGTCAAATTCAAGAAAGTTTTCATGTTCATGCTCCAAAGTGATTTGAGGTCTTCAGATACACAAAAATGGCAGAAGTTTCACTTAAAAAAGGTGGAAAAATCTTAATATTTCTAAAGATTACTATGTCTAAACTTTAGAGACATTTAACAATTTTTCTAAGGCTATTTTTGCTCACCACTATTGGGTTCAACTAGATTAAGATGCCCCGACTCAAACATTCCACTCGAGGTTTTCCATTTTGCAAAGCTTAAAAAGTTGTTCAACATTGGCCGTCGCTTTCTTGTTATTGGCCCAAAGTTCCCACGCAATGTTAGGTGGAAGAATGCTACGTGAGCGGGATCCCAGAGGCCCTTCTCGAGGCGTTGTGATGGTCGAGATGATGCGCGGAGATTCCCCAATCGGAGTTTGTACTGGCACTGTCATCGCTCCAAACGTAGTTTTGACAGCGGCTCATTGTTTTGATGAAAATCTGGTTCCAGGCGCTACTTCCTTTTCAATTGCGTTAGATAGTTTTGAAGATGGTGGAAGCGCAAGATTTGCATTTCAGGGAATTCGCGTTGAAAGTCATCCTGACTACACCCCCTATAACAAAAAAAATCCTGAAGTTTTACAAAACGATATTGCTTTAGCTTTTTTTGAAGGTGAATTACCTCGTGATATTCAGCCCGTTCCTATAGATCGAGACACATCTGCTAGTTACAAAAATCAAGCTGTTGAAGTGTACGGTTATGGCCGCAGTATCGATTACACTGGAAAAAAGGGCGAGCATGCGTCTTTTTCGAGTGGAGTACTAAGATACGCAACCCTTCAGATCTCAAAATTCGATTATCGACAATTTTCAAAATATTACACAACGGATGCAAGCCCTAAAGTGCCAACTTATTTATGCCAAGGTGATTCAGGTGGTCCGCAGTTTATCGTAAACCGAAATGGTGATTTCAAGCAAATTGGCGTCAATTCAGGTGGTGGTATTCCTAAGGCAGATGGTTCGGGAATGTTGACCTGTAAGACTGCTGGAAGTGTAGCGAAGGTTGCGCCCGCTGCAAGATGGATTCTAGAAACTATTAAGGGGTACTAATTATGAGAATCGTTGGCTTATGTATTTTTCTATTTGGACTAAGTGGTCCTTCTTCTGCTGCGATATTTGATTACGACATTTTTCTTCCGCAAACTATCAAATCCTACATTCGCGATATGCAAAGTGGTTCCCGTGCGGTTGGGTCTCGAGAATGTGAACCCATGTATCGTTCGATGTTAAAAGACGGAATTTTAGATATTCGTTATGCGTTTGGGTATTTTGATGATTCTCAAGGTAAGGCATTACGCTGGAACGGTATTAATTATGGAATTTCTCCAAGTATTGATATTATTGCATTTGAGTCCCTGCGCCAGGTCTTAGCGGGAAACTGCACTTACCGAAATATGCGTCTATGCGAATTTCATCAAAGTGGTGATCAGCGTATGGGCAAAATGATATTTGAAAAAGAGATGGAAATTCAAGGCGAAGTCGTTTTAGTGCGAATCACGATGACACAAGGGTCGGTATCGGAATCTTATTCTCAAAATATCGGCCAACAGTCGAGTAAGCAAAGATTTTTTATCGATCAATCAGAAGAAAATTATTTTGGTGGGCTTGAAGAAGCTGATGTGGTTTTTTATAACGGGCACTCTCGAGATGGCGGGGGACCTGATTTCAGACCACCTATTTTGAATAAATATAACAAAACGGATTATAAGAACTACTACCAAGTTGAAAAGCCTGGAATTAAAAGAACAATCGAAGCAATCGGTCGAAATCCAAATCCCGGTTTTGTTGTCGGGCTTTTTTCTTGTTACTCAAGAAGCCATTTCTATAAAGACTTCATGAAGCAGAATCCTGAACAAAGACTGATCCTATCAGCGGATACGATCGACTATTTTGATTCCATGATTGCCTCTATTGGTTACATGGAGGCCATTTTACGTGGGCAGTGTGGGCAAGATATGTCGAACACAGCTAAAAAAGGCAGCAAAATTAAAAGAGGCTACCAGCAATATCAAATGAACTAGAGATCTTTGATGTTAGTTCCATTAGATCAAAACGCGGTAACACAGGCTCCGTAAGCAAGACATAGACGCATAAGTTTTACCTAAATGTTAAATAGAAAAGAGAGGCTAGAAAAGCCTCTCTTTTTTTATGCATTAAGCATGTGATGATGAAAAGGAATAGAAAAGTCTACTGGTGATTTTGTTTTACAGAATCTTTTTGTGTCGATCCTGCTCCGGGCATCGCAAGCGATTTATGCTGTTCTATCATCTTTTTAACTAGACCTTGGCATTTAGATCTGCAGCAATCTTCGGATTGTTTAAGGGGAAATCCTAAGCTGAACAGAAATGTTTCATAGTCCGGATGTTTGCCGTCCTTGTAGCGGTTAGCATTTACGCGTAAAGCGTTACATTCCGATGATGTGTCGGGTGAGGATACGATTCCCTTCGCATCAATTGAAAATTTGCAAACGGGGTTATCTAAATTAAATCCTACAAGACTTTCATTTTCGTACTGGAAATTCACTTCACGTGATGGGATGGATGCCCTGTCGGAAATGAAACTCCTTTTGATACTATCTTTAGATTCAGGGATTTTAGCATTTGCAAGTTTTTTAGCAAGTTGTTCCTGCAGTTTAAAAACGCGTTCTCCGTAGCTCAGGCCACCTTGAATTCGCTTTACTTTTTTGCCATCGCACTCGAAATCTCTTGGTGCTAATAGAGCGAAAAATACAGCAGCATCGCCAGCTCCTGAATCAGCGATTCTTTTTTCGTCTGCAGCGAGCTTCGCAAGGGTATCTTCCTTAAAACATAATATATCACCAGGCTTACAGAAGGTTGTGTGATGAATTGTGACGACAAATGCTGCCAACATGCCAATAGTCGCAAAGTTTGCATGGGCTTTTTCGATTACGAACATTTGGAAAAGTGATGAGGTTTCTGCAGAGAGACGATTTTCCATAATCGATACAATGGAATCAAAATCGGCCTGAGCTGGAATTACAAGCTTTTTGCTGTTGAGATAGAATTCCTTCTTTTCAGTGTTGAATAATAATTTTGCATCACTACTGTCGAAGCTGACAGATAATCCATTCCCCTTGATTGCAATAGTTGCGGAAGAAAGAACGAACTGATTGACCTTATGATCACTCATCCAGCGAGCTGCTTGCATTTTGTCTCGTCTTGGAATGGGTAATCGATTTAAGACTTCGCCAGTGCTTCGACTAGTTGTGTAAACAAAATCTAAAAAGAGAGGAAGTTCTTGATAGCCAATTTTAACAGAAGTTGAGGAAGTCGCATGAGAAGCAATGGCTATAACGAGGAAAAGTATGGTCGAAATTATTTTCATAAAAAAGAACCTTTCGAAAAATTAGACTTATTCATATTTACTCATAATTGATTCACAATAACGAGTCTAGTTTGTATGGACCATCGTCTTGTAAGATTAAATTTCGTGCTCAGGTTTTCCACCAGGGCAATTCCGGTTGAGCTGCGTTCCCAAGTTCGCCAATCTTGTACAAAAATAAGAAAAAAAAGCCCGAAATAATTCGGGCTTTTTTTTTCGGGTGTTTTTTAAATTATTTATCTAATGAATGTTCAGGCTGTGATTATTCGCCAGCTACGCATTTGCCAAGATGATCTTGGTGGTCAGCCGAGCTATGGCCATGGCTTTGGTGAGCTCTAAGTGCATTTTTGCTGATGCAGATCTCGTGTCTCTTAGCCGCATTTCCTGGAGGAAAGTGACAGACTAAAACTTTCTTGTCGTTTGATTTACCTTGGCCGTCATGACAAGAGTAGTCTTCTAAAACTTGCTCGATTGGCGCTTTAGGCTGTTCGTTTTCTGAAGAATCGTCGACAACTACGATTTGAGTCTGCTCGGTACTATCTTCAGCGATATCTTGCTTAACTTCGTCAGCTTTAACTTCGTCTTTCTTTTCTTCTTCGGCAATTAGCGCCTCTTCTTTTTTATCTTCTTCAGTTACGACGATCTCTTTTACTTCGTCGGCGATAACTTCTTTTTCTTTATCTTGTTCCTGATCAATAGTCTCCTGGTTATCGATTTCGTTTATAACATCGGCAACTAACGGATCTGTCACTTTAGAAAAGTCAGTTGCACTTTGAGTAACGCTACCAGCTTGACCGCAGTTTTGAAACGCGACCATTAGAAACAAACTACCAGTTAAAACTAAAATTGATTTCTTAATATGAGACTTCACGATGACCCCCGATACATTAAGTAACTTCAAGTTCCATACCAGCCAAAGCTAAGTAGTTTTGTTATGGAAACACGTATACTCACGTTAACGTCTAAAAGTTAGTGAATCCGCTCACAATTACAGAGCTAAGTTATTAATTTGTTTTGATATTTAAGTTTTTGGGTCTGCAAATAATGAATGCATAAGAGATCGACGGTACGATTCTTAAATTGAAACAGCGTTGAGTGATTGCTTATTTCTTATTTTGAGACAGGCTCTGAATCTGATCGAGCACAGTCTTTCGGTAGGCTTTGTCTGCAACCCAAAACAAATTGCCGTGGCCACCTTCAGGAAACGAAAGATAAGCTTTGGGTTCCTTTGCATCTTTGAAAACTCTTTTCCCGTGCTCGGGTTCGATGACCAGATCTTTTTCGCCGTGGATGACAAGCAGGGGAGTTGGCGAAATATCTTCCACGTCAGGCGCCCAGCGATCACTCAGAAGTAGATAAACAAAAGGCTGCGAAAGCCAGGTCAGCCAATGCTGAGATAATTTTTTTCGTGCGATTCGTTGAAAAGAAGAAAAACTTCCATCTGCTACAACGATTAGAATGGGAATTTTGTTTTTCATTTCAATAGCAGTTCTCATGGCGATGATACTGCCCATACTTTGACCGTAAACAATTAAAGGATTTGAATCTTTATTTTGATGAACCCATTCCAGTGCGGCATTGCCTGAAATCACATTATGATAGGGGTCAGGCTTTCCTTCAGACTTCCCATAACCGGGATAATCAAAGATAAAGTAATTGTAACCCTCGTCTGGCAGCCAAGATAAAGACAAGAAATGTGAACTTAAGTTTTCTGCATTCCCGTGAAAGAAAACCCAAGTACCTTTTGCCACTTTTGCTGACGACTGAAACCACCACCCATGAAGTTTTTGTCCTTCTTTATTCTTAAAAAAAACCTCTTCCGGTTTTAAATTAAATTTAGTGGGATCAACATACTGTCTGACTTGAGGATAATACATAAGCGAAGAGCAAGAAGTCAGTAACAGGCCCAAAAATAAAAAGCTAAGCTTAGTAAAAGAAGAATAATTGAAGCTGAGCTTTGCGATCATACCTAACATCCGTTCCCAAGGCTTGGACAGCCCAGTTTTTATTCCATGAATACTGAGTCTTAAAATTAATTTCCTGATAATTTCTGTGCGCACCTTCAAAGTTATGACGGTACCAACCTTCAAGAGTCGTTATAAATTGATCATTCCAGCGGAAACGAAACTCGGCTGATGGACCAAGTCCAGTGATGGTATGATTATTTTTTGTATTTGGAATATAATAAGCTCCGCCCCTGAGGCCTGTAAAAAGAGTGACTCTAGATTCTTCCATTAGCGAAAAGGTATAGCCAGCGCCACCACTTAAAACAGCCGCATGACAGTTCAGACAATTTTCATCTTCCAACTTTTCAGCACCAACTTTGATTCTCCAGGAAAGGCTTTTGTTAAATGGTGAAAGCGGCGAAAAAGATATCACTTCAAAAAGCGAAAAGTCTTCAAGTTCAACTTTTTCGCGAAGTCTAGAATAGGAGAACTGAAAATCACCAAATGAAATCGCAGCATATTCAGGGTAGCCAGTGATCAGATCAACCCGGTCGTGAAGGGCATGCTTAATTCCGAACGTATAAGCGTCGTTCCCTATTCGCGATCCCTGATAACCCACTCCCAATCTTCTTGAACCGTGTCCTAAGTGAGGCATTTCTCTGTCGGAGGGAGTAATTTTTAAGGGTGGAGTCGGAAGTTGAACCTGACTTCTTGCAACGAGTAGCTGAGTTTTAAAATCTTTTTCCCAGCCATCTTTTTGAACTTCTTTAGCAAACTTAAAGTCCATGTAATCAATACCTGCATCAAGAAGATCTCGGCGATTCATTTCATTTCTTTTTGAAAAATCTTCTGGAATCTGCTTCTTATCCAAAAAGTCTTTAAGATAATTTTGATCGCTTAAAGAAAGCTCTTTAAGGCGATAGAAGAACTCGGTTCTTATGGCTGGACGGTAGTGGAAACTCTTAACAAGCCCTTTGGTATTCCACGCGTCTTTCACGGTGTCGGAAGGGATAACCCATTTTTTTACCCGCGAAACAATATCAATTGCAGGATCCGCAGCCTCAAGAAGAGTAAACATATGGTACGAACAATTTTCAGTTAGATACCAATAATCGATATAGGCAGGTCCCAATTCCCACACGTGGGCAATCATCATACTGACAGCTTCTGCGTTCACATTCAGTTCATACTCCCAGAGATCCCGGGCCTCGGCATGACTGTATTCTCGAACTTTGTAGTAATAGGGTACGCTTGTAAACTTACCTGGGAAAAAACCAAACAAACCTTTCAGTGCATAGAATAAGGCATTTCCAGTATCAGCTTCAGCCGCATAGTTGAGACCATAATCTAAAAGTTCATGACGTTTACCGTCCGCTGCTGGAGCTTTATTTATTCGAATAAAAGTGTGCCCAAAGGCAGAAGAGGGGTTGTTTAAATAAAAGCTCGAAAAAACTAAAGACACTGAACTTCCCTGAAGCGCTTTAAGATATTTTTCGAAGCGGGGACAAGCTCGGTCAGGGAAGTTCGAAATTTCAGGTGATAAATGTTTTTTGATAAACTGATACCGCGCTGGATAATTACATTGGGAAATCTGCTCTTCAGGACTGTGGGGTGCTTGCCACATGGCTTGAATATCAGCCATCAATTCAGCATTAAGATCAGTTGAGCCTTCTGGTGAAAGAAAGAAACGTCTTGAATCAATTTGTGTATAAGTTTTAAGTCCAAACATTTGAGGTTCGAAATGCAAAAGCTTTTGCCACTGTCGCTGTTTACTTAAATTTTTAGATTTAGCAAACTTCAAAGCTTGTTCAAGATTAGGTTCAGATTTTTGGGCCCAAGAACTTAAGGAAAGACCCAAGATAAACAGAAATAGAAATTGATATCGCATGGGATCCGAATCTAGTCGCAATCATAAAAAAAGACACCACAGTTGCGCTGCGGTGTCTTTTTTAAATCTCTTAATTTACAAAAAAACTAAAGATTAAAGGCAAACTGAACGAGCGCCAGCTTCGATTGAAGTTGGGTTCATTGCAGATTGAACGAAAATCTTGTTATAATTTGCTTTCATAGCTGGTGCAAATTTGTTCATAGGGCAACCCATTAACTGAGCTAAGCCAGCTAAAGTTTCGCCTTCGCCACGAGCTGAATCAGTTGCTAAGGCAACTTTGTTCACTTCGATAAAAGCTGGAACTTGTTTAGTTTCAGCCATAGCGCCGTCTTCTACGCAACCAGAAGTTCCAGAAAGAATTCCGAAAACCTGAGTGTAAGAAGATCCATTTGTAGTTGCAGAAAGTACTTGATTGCCATCTTTACCAAAAACTTGGTAACCAAGACCACAACCTGAATCACCGTAAGGTTTCGCAAGAACTAAGCTAGAGAAAAAAGTCAAAAGTGCAATAATTGTTAATTTCATATTCATTTACTCCGTTAAAAAAATTAGATGTTACAAGATTTGTACGCAACAGCTTCGATCTGCTGGGCAGATGCTCCACCTTGAGGGAAAGCTTGTTGGTAGTTTGATTTCATAGATTGTGCAAAATTGTTATTTTGGCAATTTAAAATTTGTGACAAAGCTTGAACAGTTTCGCCCTGACCACGAGCCATATCATTTTCGATTGCAACTTGGTTTAACTGAATGAACTGCTCAGTTTGAGCTGATTTTCCAGACTCACCGCAGTTTAAGCTGCCAGAAGAAATACCAAAAGTTTGGTTTCCTGAAGCTCCGTTTGTTGTTGCTGCGAAAACCTGGATGTAACCTGGCTTATCACCGAAAACTACTGAACCTAGTCCGCAACCAGCCATGCCGTAACCTTGGCCTGATGCTGAATCGATCAAAGGTTTCTTTTTAGCTTGTGCTTGTGCTTGGTTAACTGCAACTAGTGCACATACCACGAAAAGCGCTTTTAACATTTTCATAACTCTCCCTTGTACTGTTTAATATGACTCTTTGAGATCCATCTCAAAAAAATAAATCATTTTAAAAATTGTGTGGGTTCTCCTTGTTAAAAGCAATTATTCTTCATAGACCAGTCTGACTTGATGCATTTAGCCTGCACGCTTTTTAAGCATTTTCGGTGTTTATCAATGCTTAATAAAATGGACAAGCTTTGAAAATTAGTTGTTAGACTTGAAAGAATATTCATTGGTCGTGCTCTTGAAGGAGTCTGCATGAAAATCGCTTTTTTTGATTCTCATTCTTTTGAAAAAAGCGTCTTTCAAAAAGAAAATGAAAAAGCTCTGCACGAGATTGTTTTTTTCGAGCCACGCCTGACGGATCAGACAGCGAATTTAGCCGAAGGGTACGAATGCATCTGTGCCTTTGTTAATGATAGTCTGGACTTAAAAACGATTGAAATCCTGGCAGCGAATGGAACAAAGCTCATCGCGTTGCGGTCTGCCGGTTTTAATCATGTTGATTTAGAGGCTGCTCATAGATCGAAAGTTAAAGTTGTTCGGGTACCTGAGTATTCTCCTTATGCAGTCGCCGAACATGCAGTGGCGCTTATAATGACTTTAAACAGAAAGATTCATCGTGCGTACAACCGGGTTCGAGAGGGAAATTTTTCTTTAAACGGCTTAGTCGGTTTTGATTTACATCAAAAAAAAATCGGGATTATTGGTACTGGAAAAATTGGAACTGTCCTAGCCCAAATTATGACAGGATTTGGTTGTAAAATTTTAGCTTGGGATAAAGTGCAGAATCGAGAACTGCTAAAGCTTGGAGTTACTTATGTTGAATTTGACGAGTTACTCGCAGCTTCGGATATTATTTCCTTACACGTACCGCTCAGCCCAGAAACACGCCATTTAATAAACGAAAGAGCACTTTCAATCACAAAGAAGGGTGTCATGCTGGTTAATACTGGACGGGGAGCCTTGATTGAAACTCGAGCCCTTATTCAAGCACTTAAATCAGGACATATCGGATCGGCTGGGCTCGATGTCTATGAAGAAGAAGAAGGAATATTTTTTCAGAATTTATCAGATCAAATATTGCAAGATGACCAGCTGGCTCGACTGCTGACTTTCCCCAATGTGCTTATGACATCGCATCAGGCGTTTTTAACGAATGAAGCTTTGGAGCAAATTGCACAGACGACGCTTCAAAATATTTCTGATTTCGAATCGGGGAAAAAGCTAATGAATGAAGTCAGCGTGGATAAACATTTTAAAAAGTGATGTGGAATTTGAATCAAAATATGATCAAACAAAGGTATAAACAAGTTGGGGGTAAGCGCCTAATTGAAGTGCGAATAAAGAATCATCTTCAGCTATTTGATTCAAGAGATCCCGCTCCCTTCCGAGAAAGAGATCTCGATGAGAATTTTGTAGAGTACATCACAACATCAGCAAAAGAATTTTCGTTTTCAGTCCCGTTGAAAATCGTTATTTATGTTGATGAACTTGAAAACAAGGGTACGTGTGAGGAGTCGATTCGCGAAGCCGTCTTAAGTTACTTTCGTTATCAAATAGATGCAAAGAAAAGCGAGCTTAAGAGTTTTCTAAAGCGAGCTCACTTGTTTTTAGTCATCGGATTATTGGTTTTAGCAGCTTGCCTTGGGGTCGCGCAGAATATAACTGTGCCGACGCCACCGGGAGCTCTCGGAATCTTGCGTGAAGGGATTGTGATTTTCGGTTGGGTTTCCATTTGGAAGCCGATTGAGCTTTTTTTGTTCGACTGGTATCCGCTTTACGAAAAAATTCGACTTCATAAGAAACTGCTTCAGACAGAACTCGAAATACGCTTCGAGGCCGAATAGAAGCGAACAGTTAGATGTGCTCAAAATGGTCACTCAATCTTGACCAAAAGATAATTTTTCTACGTCGATATTTTAGACAGTCGGGTAATCAGCTGAAAGCTGTTTGAACGTGATATAAACAGACGATGAAGATCTCTTTACTTATTTTGCTTATTTCTCAACTTTCTTTCGGTGCTGTCAATGCGTGCTGGATGAGCGAAGAAAATCCAAGAACGAAGAGACCCTATGCTTCTGAAATCGATTATAAAAATGATCTATCAAGCTGGCAAAACCTAGCAACAATAGTTAATCCCTTTCAACTTATTCAGGCTTATCAAGTTTATGTTCAAGAAAAAGAGAGATCACTCACTTTAGAATCAGACAAGATGAGCCACTGTTTTATCGGCTGCCAAATGCGCCAAAAAACAAATTTCCAGACGGTTCAATACGTAGCCTGGTTGAAAGAGCTTCGAGATTTAAAAGATTGCGATCCCAGAAGCCACTTTGAAGTGAAAGACTTCGAAGCCACAGTCTTAGGTGGCAGGATCGAAGCTCCGACAGCTGAAGATTGCGTTACAACTTGCCGAGTAGAACTACCTAAGGTTTTATAAGGAAAAAAAGAATATTTAAGTAATGAGACAAAATCTATGATCAGCCGTCCTTCTTGCGATTCGATTATTTTTGATCTAGATGGTACGCTGTGGGATGCATCAAGTTCGACTGCGCAGGGCTGGAATCGAATTTCTGAAGAATTAAATCTTTCTCTTTCAATCTCTGCTGATATGATTCGATCTGTGTCCGGATTACCTTTTGACCAATGTGTTGAAAAGATTTTTGCCAACCAAAGTTTTAGTATGCCAAATTTAAAAGACAAATTAGATCAGGCAGAAAAAGAAGATATATTGAAGCATGGAGCTCTACTTTATCCAGGTGTTCAAGAGTGGCTTCCAAAACTAAGTCAGCATTACCGATTGTTTTTGGTCAGTAATTGCCAGGATTGGTATTTAAAAGCTTTTCTTGAAAAATCAAATCTTTCTCAATATTTTTCTGACTCGCTCTGTTTTGGTCAGACCGGCCAACCAAAAACAAAAAAATATTCAGGAAATTATAATCAAGAACGCCGTTAAAAAATCCATTTACGTTGGGGATACGGCTTGGGATCAAAGTGCCGCCTATTACGCGGGAATTAATTTTATTTTTGTAAGTTATGGTTTTGGCTCAATCAATACCGCCCGGTGTCCCACTGCCAATACCTTTTCGCAATTTGCAGAATGGATGTTGAGTCCCAAATCTGCTCAACCGCCAATAGATATTCGAAAGTTAAAAAAAGACGACTTCGAAGACGCTCGACATTTTTATCTTTCAGTCGATTATAAGCAAACGCTTGATCCGGAAAGTTTCTACTACGGCGCTTATCACGGGCGTGAATTAATCGGAGTCGTCCGGCTTGCAAAAGAAAATAACACTTTTGTTTTAAGAGGAATGCAGGTTCGAGCAGCTTATCAGTTCTTGGGAATCGGTACGCGACTTATAAAAATGCTAGAACTTGAGCTAGCGGATGAAGAATGCTTCTGCCTTCCTTACGGATGGCTAGCTAAGTTTTATAGCCAAATCGGATTCGAGCATGTCAAAGATGAAAATGAAGTTCCGCAGTTTTTGCTGGAAAGGCTTAGTGAATATAAGATTCCAGAGATGATCATCATGAAACGTAATTTGAACCGTGTCGAACTGACTCAGATTCTATAGAAATTTTAAGGTTTTACCTTTGAGGCGACCTGTTAGTAAACGACGACTCGACATCTGGTCAATATAATCAAAAGGTATTGTCCCATATCCTTGCTGTCCCCATTCCTTACCCCAACTGTTTTTAAAGAAAAAAATCTTTCTATCCAAGTCATAGCCTGTGATCAAGGCAGCGTGACCCGTGCAAGACTTCGGTTTTTTCTGGCACTGTTTTTTGGAAGTTGCATTCAAAAAAAGATCCCCAGATTCGGCGGATTCATCCCACATTTTAGAATGAGCTAAAATGGAAATAGTCACAGGATTTTTCCAATCTGATAGCTCGCGAACAATTTCATGACTGCTTGATCCAATGTCACGAAACTCGAAAATGCCGCCGGATATAATTTTACTGCTCAGTTCGGGCTTTGGACCCGTGTGAGAAAAGCAAATTGGATCAATATTTTTCCTCTTCCTTTGGCCTTCGCACGGAAAGCCTTTGTCAAACCAGCTAGGTTGGTAAGGTAGATCTTTTTCAAGCAGAAGCCCAAATTCCTGCACCGTTGCTGCATTAACAGCGACTGAAGAATCTTCTTCAAGTGAACGCAACTTCTTTTTTGTCTTCGCCGCCCAAGCTAAATACTCTTCAGAAAGATCAATTTCTTTGCCGGTAGACTTTTTAATTAAGCTTTCAACTAAACCTACTATGACAAAGTAAGTACACGCCCCACGCATGCCTTGGGATTTTACTTCTGATTGATGTATTTTGAGATCAATCATCTTAGGAAATTTGTTAAATCGATGACTTTCAATTTTCTTGAGAGGTACGAAATGTATGTCTTGGGTCACGGGAACTTTGAAATTTTGTCCTTCGACGAATTCAACTGAATTGCCGAAGGCAGCTGCCAAAAAAAAGAGAATAAGAAAGAAATAGATTTTTACATACATTTGAAGAATAATATTAGTCCTTTTCAGATATACTTCGCAAATACATATTGAAGCTGGTCTAATCCAATTTCCGCATCAGCTTTCGCATCTGATGAAAGGTCTTTCAACTCTGCAAGGCTTTTAATCACTAGTTGATATAAATCTCTGCCGGCACTTTGTCCCATAGCTAACTGAGCTAAAGCCATGTAACCATGAGCTATCAAGACATCAAAAGTTGTGTGAGAGCTAATTGTAATGGGCTTGTTTTTAAGCATTGCTTCTTCGATCGCAGCACTTAAAGATCGGCGAAAGCTATCTTCAGCTTTTTCGTAATCCTTCAAAAAAAACTGATGAACTCCCTGAGCCCAATAGGCCATCGAGAAGGGGCCTGGGCCTTTTTTTAGTTGTTTACGAAATTCGATTGCTTGGTTTGCATAGTCGAGACCTTTTTTAAAATACTTTGGTGTTCTCGTGAAGCCATCGTTCCAACAATCAGCTAAATTAGCTGACATGTTAAAACAGATTATGTTGGCTTCATCGACCTCGCCAATTTCAATTGCGGTGTGTATGGCTAAATCGCCTAAAAGAATTTGCGGCTCTAGGCTTTTTTTCGTCCAATCCCTGAACGCAAGACCCCGAACGGCGAATCTGAAAAGGGCAACGCGTTCTTTCATGTTAGTTAATTTGTTTATGAAATCTGCGATTTCCTGGTACTTGCCGGCCTCGGCTAGTTCTTTTACTTCGGGCCAGTAAGTTTCATGTGCATAATCTGCCATTTTGGATCTCCGTTCTTGTGAAGCGATTTATCGCTTGAAACCAATTTAAATGGAAGAGACATGGGGGGACATTGAGTTGTTTACTATTCATCTTCTCCTAGAATAGAATGAAAATGTGGCGGTGGAAACTCATCTTCTTAATTTAACTTATCTAGAAAATCGGTTGGGCGAACTGGGCCTTAAAAATTGGTGGGTTGCAGAACATATTGGAGTAGATCGAAAGACTTTAAGCCGCTGGTTGACTGGCAAAGTAAAAACCATAAGAAACGAAAACCTTTTGGCTTTAGCTGAGTGTTTGAAATGCAAACCCGAAGAGCTTGTTCTAATGGATGACTCATCAGTCATCGCTTCTAAGGAAGAGCAAGCCACTGCAGCTGAACTAATAGTCCAGGAAAATTTACTTTCAACTTTGAGCCCGTTGGGGCAATGGCCACTTTTAGAGTCCATTGTAAAATCGACGATGCAGCCCAATTTGCCACTGCCTGTGATGGGTAAGCTGTATAACCTATTGTCCGTGTGCTCTTGGCGGCAAGATGAGATTGAAAAAGCGAAGGGCTTTGCTACTAAGGCGCTTTCTATTGGGAATCAAATTGGTCATCGGGGCGTCATAGCTCAGGCAAAAAGTAATTTAGCGCTAGTTTGCTTTTATCAGGGTCAACTGGGAGAATCGATTCTATTGTTTGAAAATGTCATCAGTGAAAGAAAATTTATCGATGACGAGAGAACGGTTGCTGCGGCACTTTCTAACCTGGCACAAAATTATCATATCTACGGTGACTTTGTTTTGAGTCGCAAAGCCCAAATGGAAGCAATCGAAATTTATTCAGTTTTAGCTTTGCCACTTAATTTAAGCATTGCCTACTGTGGGCTTGGATTACTTTTGACCGAGTTAGAAGATTTTGAGTCTGCAGAAAATGCTTTACAAAAAAGTTTAGGGTTTGCAGCGACTGCAAATTACGTTCGAGGAATTCATGCTGGTAAAATCTAT
Organism: Pseudobdellovibrionaceae bacterium; assembly: GCA_043730825.1. GTDB lineage: Bacteria > Bdellovibrionota > Bdellovibrionia > Bdellovibrionales > Bdellovibrionaceae. Next base: position 34,552 of record JAYTJV010000095.1, on the reverse strand, counting down.
CTAGCGGATATCTATTCAAGAAGAGGGGATTTTAAAAAAGCCGAAATTCTTCTAGATGATGGAATGTTCGGCTTTCAGAATTTAAAGCAAAATGAAGCGCTTAACTTTGAAATTGCTGCTAGGCTTGCGCGATTACAAGGCGAGAGCGATAAAGCTCAATTGCTTTTGGAGGAGGGTTTTAACTGTGCAAAGGAATTTCCTCTCGAAATCGCTTCGCTGGAAATCGAGTTATCAAAACTTTGGGATTTAAGAAGAAACCCTATTAAAGCTCTTGAATCTAAGAATAAAGCTCTTGGTATCTACAAACAGGCGGGCGCAGATTTACGCGTTCAGCGCCTATCCTAAGCTCGTTTAGACCCTTAGTAGCTGCCTAATAATTTGACGAAAATCATGAAATCACTACTTAAGGTTTCTTAGTGCTAGAATGTATACATGATTCAAGAGTGGTGGCAGTCGTTTCCTCGCTTACTTGAACAGAAGATAAATTCTCTTCTGGATGATGCCGAGCCTTGCCCTGCAAAAGCCTTCCAACTTTATAAGACCTGCCAAAGAGAAAATCTTTGTGGTGATTCTTACGAAAAGTTCTCTTCGAAACTTTCTGATTTTTTTGCTAGGTCTAGACGCGATCGCCGGAAAAGTGATTTTGATCGAATGCTCGATCGCCCGATGGACTCTAGAGTTTACGAGGATTTTCATCTCAATTTTCATAATGGGTTGGTGAATAGTTCTAACGTTATGAATATCGTGAGTTGGGCCCATAATATTATCAGAGTAAGTCTTAAAACAGATAGTGTGGTTATTTCGCTCGATGTATTAGGGCGAACGATCAATTACATCACGCATCCGCCAATCTTTGAAAAGTCAGAAAATATTCAATTTGATGATTTCTGCGCCTCTTGGAAAAAGACGGTTTTTCAATTATTCGGTAAAAAGTACGATTCAGAACTGAATAAAATCATGAACGAGCTTAAATGGCTGAACACTCAGATCAAGGAAGCTGAAAAAGAAAATGGCGGCCCTATTTTCTTACCAAATATATATTTAAATCAAACCGAAATCGACTGGGTCGAAGCGATTCAAAAATCTGTTTTAAAAAATACTCCGATTCCAGATTTCCCATTGTCTCGTGGTACTCAAAAACCGCGGCTCATGGATTTGGAGCGAACGAGCAAGCTTTATAAAATTGTTCAAACAACCAAGCTTCCAGAGCTTTTGGTACACCGAGAGCGCATTCACGCGACCTTGCTTGATCAGTGTGAAAAAATTCTGAGGGATCGTACTCGCTGACGGCAATGGCGCGATGCTTACGTAAATAGGACGCAGGCAGCACGCCCTGGCACCTCTTAGGAACGGAATGGATTGATGTATTCTGCGCCTAGGAGTTTGTTGAGTAAATTCATTAAGACTAGGCAAAGTACAAAATTCAAAAGGGCGATGATAATCGCTAACGCAAAAAATCCGACCCATAAGACGAAGCTTGAATTTACTAAATGTTGAAATTTTCCATGCAGATTATATTTGAAAATTGCAGCTAAAGCATTCGCCAAGAAAAATAATACGAAAAATGGAAAAATTCCTCCACGAGTTATTTTAAAATCGTCAGGTGAGAGCTCCATTTGCGAAGTGATACAAACTGTTAGGTAAAGAAAAGCGTAAAATCCAATCGAGCCCCAATTTTGCGTATAGGTGAGTGTCGAGCCAAAGGCTTCCAAAGAATTCGCAGGATTTAAAATAGAAAAATCAAAATTTGCAGCGCCTGGAACAAGTCCATAATAAATCGCGCTTAAGAAAACGGGTGCAAGTATGACGGGACCCATTCCAATAAAGAAAAGTCCCAGGCGATGGTAAAAGTTTTTATCATTGTAGCAATGGGTAACAGATCCGCTAGATCCGCCCCTGCCTTTGGGGTCAAACCATTTTACTTTTTTTACATCGTGGAAGAAAAGTTTTGCGAAAATATAGTGACAAAGCTCGTGGACGGGAACACCTATGACGCCAAAAGCGTAAAGTCCAAACTTGGGAAATTTGAACTGATTAAAGACGTTTTGTGTCCACCGAGAAACCCACGTTAAAATAATTCCCGCAATGAAAAGTGATCCGAAGATGTACAGAAACTGCAAACTCGAATTTTTGAAGATTTGTGAGACTATGGTTACGAAGGATGACATCCGAATATTTTAGCTAGGAAGTAGCGGCATCACAACGGGGCCTAGACCTAGAAATAAAAACTATTTAGGCGCTAGCATCGAGCGGCAGTTCTTTGGCATTCTATTTAAAGGCGTCATCCTGACGGGGCCTGTCTGTAACCCGCGGTAGCTAGGATTGGTCAAAGACTCGGATTTTAGATTTTGGTTTACAGCGACAATTTTCGTGAATCGTTTTTCAAGAGAAGTATCAAGTCCGTACCAAACTGTCGAATTTTCGAAATCTTTTTCTCGCTTTGTTGAGCCCCGAATCTGAAGCGGGAAAGTGACTTCCAGTAACCCATTATTAAACTTTTGCTCCATTTGTGAAGCATCTATTCTAAAAGTTTCCTGCTCATACTCGTTACTGATCTTTTGACTTGATGTGTTTGGTACAATCACGGGATTAGAAGTGTCACCAGGGGCAAGCGTTTTTGCAATTTCATTCGGATCGTAGATGGAGTTGGTATGGCCTATGTAAAGGGTCAACTCTTGAAGCGGAGTAGCTGAGGCAAAAATAAATTTGAACCAATTTTCGTTGCGAGGTAAGGAAACTTCGGGACTTTTCATTGAAGTCCATTTTCCCGTTTCTGCCATCTGGTTTAATATGTCTTGAAGTTTAAGCTCTTGGGTTAGCTTTCCGCTGGAACGCAACTTAACTTTCTGGAAAGAATCGAGCGACAGTTTCTCAAGGGGCTTTCCAAATTCTCCTTCAACTAGAACATCAGTTGCAAGTAATTCAGTTTCTACGAGATTGAAGTTCATCTTTCTTTCAAAGGTAAAAAATGTTGCGCCTTCAGGATCGGTAGGAGATATTCGAAGTGGAATATTCAGTAAACCTCTTTCATGTCTTACGACCAAAAAAAGGTTATGATCTTTAAAGTCTTTTCTTCGGTAGGGAAGATAGCCGTTGCCCTTTAAAATTGAGTACTGAAATTCAAACTTTTGAAGAACAGCGCTTGGGCCAGCGTGATTTAAATATCCTTGGCGAATCGAAGACTGGACCGGCTTTCCAGGTTGCAGCTTGATAACGTGCTCGCGAAAGTCAAAATTTGAGCTATAGTCCAATATTTCTTGCTCCGCTGATAAAATAGCCTGTTTCTGATGCGAAGCGATTCTGATGATTGTGGTGGAATCAGAAAAGCGATCAACTTCGACTCCTAGAATGGAATTTTGCGCCGCCGGGCGTGCGCCTTTTGTAGCTTCGTCTGCCACTACTAATTTGGGATCAGCAAAATTGTGACGAACCTCATCGATAGAAGTGAAAGTTCCATTTCGTTCATCAAAGGTCGTCACTTCAAACCCTTGATGCTCAAGCCAAAGATTTTTCATCCCTTGTATTAGTTTTGCACCAGTTGATGTCGGTGTCTGAATTGTTAGGATATGGATACGTCGATTTTCGCCAGCCGAAAACACAGAATAGTTCTGTCGTAAAACGTTGATTATCTTTGCTATCACTTTGTCAATCGCTGGATTTTCTTTCATCTGAATTTTTCGAGATAATTCATGAAATAGAAGTTGAATCGCTTCAACAAAATCAAGCTTGTTAGAAGGATCGTTTATTCTTTTTACATTCAAGAAAATATCATCAAGCGGGTCAATTGGCGAAGTCACTGCAGTTCTTTCAACGGAACTATCTTTGGTTTTAAATGAAACTTTTCTTCCGCTTCGATCTAAGCATGGCGAAGGGCCGCAGAAAACAATTTTATATCCATCGCGGTGCTGGCGCAAAGCTACTTCAAGTAATTGCTTTAGGATTTCGTTTTCTTCAGGTGAGAAAGAATTAACTACGTAAAAGCCAGCGCTCAAGTTTTCTGTTCCGATGAGGCTAAAGCTAGCTGTACTCATAAAGTAGGGTAGGCCCTTGAAAGCTTCTTCCAATAATGGTTGACGGTTTGTCTGACCGAAAACGGTCTGACTCACAATGAGAATTAAGAATATTAATCTAAAACGGATTCTAGTAAAGGTGATCACTCAGTCAGTAGGTGCAATCAAGATGCCTTGTATCAAACTGAGATGATACAAGGCTCTAAGGGCCTTCAACATAACCTTCATAATTGACTGGCCTAATCCGATAAAATGTTGTGAAAGTCATTTTGACTCTTATTATTTTTTGGGGCTTTTTTTCAGGCCAGGCGAAGGCTCAGGACTTGCCCGCCGATTTCGCGTACCAAGTTCCTTTTGAAACTCAAGTTCCGGATGTAAAATCTCAAATAATGTTTGATAAAATATTTCAAGATCAAGATTTCATTCCTCTCAAAGCAGCATTTCTGACGGCTGGTTCTACTTCAGGAATAGATCAGATTTATACGAACTCAACGATGACAAAATCGGTGTTTATAAAATATGGAGTTAGGCCTCGAGGCAAGAGCTATCTGAACAGGGTGCTGCCTCATCCGGAAGGATTTTTATTCCACTTTCAAACGCCTGACCAAGTTCCCGTTGCAGTGTTTTTTCATAATGTATCCAAAACTATGATGAATCAAATTATTGCAGTCGTGAAAAGAGATTTATCAAAACAAAAGGAAGTAGTAGGTTCTTCGGCTAAGTTGAAATTTGCAGAGAAATATTTCCTTAGCGAAGCACAGGCGGCTCAGGTTTGCTTGCCGACGGATCCAGTCAAAACCGGTATGGCACCGCTAGCGGCCATATCGGCGAAAGTAAAAACAAATGATGTAACCCGGGCGGTGGGTTCATGCATCGTTGAGGCTTGGAATGGACTAGCAAACAGCACCTTGAGGAAAGCCGCAAATATCGGGACATTTTTAGAAGACATGGTAAAGAAGCCACAGGAAGCTTGGGGCAATGTCGTCAATGGTTTTAATCAGCTTGTTCATTTCGCAAAAAACTTTAGGACTGAAATGACAAAAGCCTGGGCAGGCGCAAGTCAATTAGCTAGTGAACTTGACGAAGAAATAATATGCGCATTTTTAGGTGAAATCGGGCCAGATGTTATTCTAATGCTAGCAGGTGGAGTAGCCGTCGCAAAAGTGACAATGGCAATTGCCGAGTACGGGCAAAGGCTTGCAATGGTAAGAAAATTTTTAACCTACATAGCGAAAGCGAAATCCGTTAATCCTAGCGAGGGCTTGCCGGCTGGATTTTTAAAACGGCTTATTCGCGGTGAAATTTCACCAGCACAGCTTCAAACAATAGATCGCTTAACAGAAAATAATGTACCATTTCTTGCGCGAGGAGCTGCCTCTTGCGCACCATAATTTCAGTTTTTCTTTTTATAACATTTATGTCTTCGCCGCTTTATTCGGCAGGAAATCGCTGTCAGGTTTATGATAAATTATCTGACAGTCATGTTTCAGGCCACTCTCTTCGCCAATTGGTTTCAGAAACTTGTGGACGAAGCGGTTGCTCTTTGGATCAGGCTGAAGAAATCTATGAAAAAGCAAATCGTCATGTTCGAACCGAGAGGGTCCGATTTAGTGGACGAGACGCCCACCACCGAGAAAACGAACAAGTTACAAGTATCGTCAAAGATCTCAAATTGAGCAAAGCGCAGCAGCGTAGACTACATGATGAGATCACTCAGAACAATTTGAGCCGCAAAGAAGTCTTAGAGAGAGCCCGAGATCTCTTTGATAAATAGGGCCGGAAAATACCGGTCCAAGCATCTTCACTGGGTACTCTGTAGAGAACGATTTGAGTGTGTAATTTTTGGTTTTGAGTCGCGACATCCTTAATTCTCGTTTACATATTGGGAAACAACTAATACGACTGCATTGCAGTCAGGAGATCCATATGAAAACATTCATTTTTTCGATGCTAATAGCTTCCACAGTTTTTGCCGGTGCGCCTAACTACCGGACTCAAGATAACGTCCTTTATAATATCACCATTAAAAGAGAAGCCAATTTTCAAGCCTGTGCTTTGCGCATCTGCAAGATTTCGAGACAGCATGGAAATGGAACATGTGCGATACTAAAGGAAATTGGAGTGGTAAGTGCCGACCTCACCAGCTACGGAGTTACTCTAGTTGAAAAAACAAAGTGTGCTGCGGCAATCGATGAAGACATGCCAGTAGAAGCAAATCCACGTTTTGGCCGAGGAAACTAAATTAGTGCAAACTTGGGATGCAAAATTTGAACGAAAATTATTGGAAACAGATAGCTACCGAAAGTTTTTGGCTCTTTTTTTTCGTCCCAATCCTGAATGGAAGTGGCCTCGAAAGCTAACTTATCAAGAATTTGCAACTCGGGCGGGCTTTTCTTCAAAAAGTTTCATGGCGGATATTATCGCAAATCGCAAAAGACTGACCCCCAGTTCGTTTGAAAAAACAGTTACTGGGCTTAAAATTTCTCCACGCTGGGCGGAGTATTTAAAGTGCCTTGTGGCAAACGAGGAAAAAGCTTTTTTAACTCCAAAATACTCTCAAGATTACTACTCAAAAAAGATTAGTGAACTGAAAATAAAAATAAAAAATAAGAGTGAACGAAAACCACAGATCGGCAATTCGCCGCTGATGGAAGTTTTGTTGCAACCCTATTTCCCGGAGGTGTATGCAGGATTAGGAACAGTAGAGGAAGGTTCCACCATGCGCCAATTACAAGCTCGCACTCGGTTGGATGACAAGGCACTCGAGAAGATACTTCTAGAATTAGAAAAAGTAGGGATTGTAAAAAGCTTTCCGAAAACAGGGCGATATGTACCAGTCCCATCTGCAATCGAAGCAGAAAAACTAAATGATGCAATCCTTTTTGAGACGGATTTCATTAGGGCTTTGCAAAAGGCGCAGGTTCGTTTTAAAACGCAGGCTCATTCTGGAGAGAGTCTTTTTATGACTCAGACATTCTCAGTTAAAAAATCCAAATTAGCCAAGCTCCGAAACTCACTTGCTCAGGTGATAATTGAATTTGCCGACGATGCTGAAGCAGCAGAAGGCGATGCCATCGCAGAAATCTGCATAGGTTTTACCCATAATTCGAATTCATAGCTAGTCCAAGGTCCTGGGGCTGATTATCCAATAAAGTGGCAACGCGATAAGACCGATAAGTTATCATGGTCGCACTCTGGGTTATTGTCGGATTAATTATTGCTACAATTAGCGTATCTGTATTGGGTGCGGCGTTTTCTGTCGTTGGTATCGGAGCCTTATTTTCAGGCGCACTTTTGGCCGTCTACGCAATGGCATCAGCCCTTGAATTTGCAAAATTTGTTTTAGCTGCCTATCTTCACCAGCGCTGGCACAAGATGAATGTGGTTTTTAAATACTATCTCGTGGCTGCCGTTTTCATTTTAAGTGCTATTACCAGTATGGGCATTTTCGGATTTTTGTCTGACGCCTATCAATCCGCGTCGACAGCTATCGAAGTCGAAGACGTCAAGATTGCTAATTTGCGAACTCAAAAAGCCAGTCAACAGGCAGAGATCGATCGCCTCAATCGTTCAATCGATGAAATTCCAGAAAACCGCATCTCAAAGCGAATGAAGGCACGGACTGAAGCTGAGCCTGCGATTGCGACAATGACTCAAAAGATCGATGCGATAGATGGGCAGCTCGGCCAGTCTAATTTAAATCTCATTGAAGTGAAGAGAAAAGTCGGACCGCTGATATACATTTCGAAAGCTTTTAAATTAGAAATCGATACGGTTGTTAAATATCTTATTTTACTTCTTGTCAGTGTATTTGATCCGCTTGCAATTTGTCTTGTTATTGCAACAAGTGAAGCACTCGAATCTCGAAAGAGTGTGAAATACCAAAGAAGAGATTCTGAATCCCCGGAACCTGAAGTTGCAAATGATGAATTTACGCAAGCCGCCGAATCTGAAGAATCCGAAGCTGGAATTATTCAAATGCGATTTGCTGATGATAAAGATAAAAAGCGAAAAACGGTGTAAGCATGTCTGTTATCAGGCTCCTTGAAAGAAAAGGCGTGATACGATTATTTGGTGCCGGCCTTTTGCTTTCTCCCTTCGTCAATATCTTGGTTAAAATATATGTTGTCCCAGTGGTTACAAACCGTTGGAGTTTTGCATTTGCTTGGAAAGTTTTCGAAGCTAATTCGTTTCCCAATAAGGCCCTTTTTATAATCAGTTTTACAATGGGCGCACTTATGCTGCGAGGTTCTTCCACCGCGTGGAAATATGTGCTGATGCTCTTAGGTTGTCAGATTGTAAATCAGCTCGTAAATTTTGGTCCTAACTTTCGCGCCAGTCCGCTATTTGCAGTATTCTTTCTTATTAACGTAACGATCTTTCTTGCTATTGCTGATCAGCTCGTTTGGAAAGTGAAAGCAGCTAAGCCAAAAAACAAAAGATTGATCACCAAATCTTATAAATCAGAAAAACAAGTTCTTATCCATTTCGAAGGCTTCGGTCCTTGGGCAAAACTCACCAGTGTATCGAGTCGGGGAATCCACATTCGGGGCACCCAAGTTTTACCGTTCGAGCTCACTCATCGAGACATCGAAGTTAAAATTAACAAAGACTTAGTCTTAAAAACCAGGCTCATCCGGGCTCTCGATGAAGACTACTTTTTCGAGTACGTCGACGTCACATCTGCGGAACTAGATCGGCTAAACCAGTGGCTCCGAAGCCAAGTCAAAGCCGCTTAAATCGCGCCAATTCCAAGGCGTTGTTTAATCCTGAAACACCCGAAATAGCTGTAAACACAAGCACAACCCGGCTTGGCATCTGCAAATTACTCCAATGTCATCCGTGTTCAATATTCTAAATTTGGAGATTCTATGAAAGATATTACACTTGTTTTTTTAATTTTAGTTGTTGGTTTCAATGCATTTTCTGCGGCAGATGCAGAAGTTCATGCAGACCGATACACAGCTTGTAAGGCAGTATCAGCAGATATCGAACTCGAGGCCAAGCTCAATTTCCAAGAAGAATACGATGTTCGTTTTTCTGAAATTCAAAATCCTACAAAAGAAAGCTAAGAAGCCTTTGATAAAATTTTTTAAGCCGTTTCTGAATCAAAGATTCAAGAATTAAATAAGGCCTGTCCGTAGAACTTTGTTTTTTCGTACCGGCACAGGATGTCGAGGATACCGGTTAACCTGCAAGGCTGGAGTTGTAAGGAATCGGCTCACAATTACGGTGAGAACGAAATGGCGATCCAATATCAATTTTAGGCGATTAAGCGGAAGCGCTTTGTGCTTCCGGGTTTGTCTAAAAAAGAGCGGAAGAAGTTTTTATGTGCCTCAAGAAAATAAGCTGCTGAGTACTTTTAGAGCACCTAAAAAATCTCAAATGCTCACAACTTGTGAGCGAAATTCCTCAAATTGTGAGTATTCGCGTTGTGCTAGCTGAAGCCTTCTGTTAGTTAGTTGGCATGTCAAAAGAAACTTTAAAGACCAAAAATGATCTTTACCAGTATTCGAATTACCGGGATTTTTTGAATGCCGAATACTATCGAAGGAAGACTGAAAATAAGCGATTTAGCTTGGGCGTCTGGGCAAAGCGTCTAGATCTGAAAGGTAATTCGGCTCTGGTGATGATATTGAACGGACAAAGGCATCCGGGTCCTAATTTAGTTGAAAAAATAAACGATGATCTTCAATTTAACTCAAAGGAAAAATCCTATTTTCGCGATTTAGTGCTTTATGAAAAGTGCCGAGTCGATCATGCGCAGTTAAAAGAAAATATTTTAAAAAGACTTGAACAAGCGAACCCCAGAAAACAGTTTCGTGAATTGACGCGCGGGCAATTTGAAGTGATTGCGGAGTGGCATCACTACGCGATTCGTGAACTGGCTGATTTACCTGACTTCAAGGAAGATCCGCATTGGATTCAAAGTCGCTTAAAAACATTCGTTTCTATAAAGGCCATTCAGCAGGCGCTTGAAAATTTAGTGAAGTTAGGTCTCTTAAATCGAGACGAAAATAATCGTCTTAAGTACGCAAATAAAATCGTAAGCCAGATCGATATTCCCGACCCAGCCTTGAAGCAATTTCACGAAAGTATGTTGAATCAAGCCCTGACAAGTTTAAAGTCTGATTCTGTCGCTGAACGAGAAATATCAGGTATGACTTTCACGGTAGCTCAAAAAAATATCGAGCAAGCAAAACAACTTATCAAAAATTTATATATCGAAATGACTCAACTAGGTCCCGAAACCCAAGATAGTGTTTACCACTTGGAAGTGGCGTTATTTCCGCTAACCATCACGAAAGAAAAAAACCTATGAAATTATCTCTTTTCGCTTTTGCACTGAATTTAATAGCCCAGACAATTGCTTTTGCCGCGCCCCTTAATCAAGTTTTTCAATATGCTTTAGATTGTCCTAATCAATCGAAATTGATATCAAACGATCGACTTCGGCTGAATCAAATAGAAGAAATCCCGGCGCGTTTTGAAAGTGATGAAAAAGAATTAAACTTTCATACCGAACGAGTCAGCAAGTATAGCGGCTTAACTGGCGATTGGATGGTAGAACAAGTTAAAAAATCATCTGAAGTTTTTGATCAAAAATTCAATATACGTTTTGATCCGATTCCTTTGGGCCTTCCTGCAACTCAGGACGGATGTCGTGTTGTGCCGATAATTGTTGTTTCACGTTCACCCGCGACAGGGCAAATATTCTATACTGTTGATTCGGATAATTGGTATCGAATGGCGCCCATTGATCGTCTGATCAGTCACCTTAAAATTCGTCATGAAGATGCAGATTATTATTTAAAACGCCTTTCGTTTACTTTATCTGACAGTTCAACTAAACTTAAACTTCAGCCCTATTACAAAATTTCGCAGGAATTCGGTTTGCCGGGTATTAGTTACGATGGGTCCGATTTTAAATCGTGCGATTTTCATAATGATGATATTCCATCAAAATGTATCAGAGGTTACGGGCTAAGAGAAAGTCGGCAACTGAAAAGCCTTTTGTACTGGGGATCGACCGTAAATTTCTGGCCTGAAGGTCGAATCGCTTCGGCGTGGCTATATCGCCCAGAAAAAGTTCCGCGACAAGTTAACCAGCAGGATTTTGTTTCATGCAACGTTTCCGGAACTGAAAAGTCACAGGTATTTTACAATCGAGGTGGCAACCTTAGTTACTGTGAAAATACATTCTTAGATATGACAGAGCCTACACAGGTTGAGGGCGGGCGGGGCTTTGATTCAAACTCACTGTCTACTCAATTTGTAACGTTAAACGGTAAAAACTTTGATCAAGAAATTTTTCCAAATCTGCCGAATTATAGGTTGGTCAAAGATTTAAAAAAGGAATGTGGTTTAAAGTATATTCCAGGGCATTTACTTCAGCTGCATGAAAATGGGAATTTTAAATCAGGTCTCATGAAGTCAGTAAAAAGCGGAATTATAGAATATTTGGTGGCAAACGAAAAAGGCAAAATCTTAAGAACTGAAATATTCTCGTGCGATTCAAACAAAGATCAAGCTTATGTGCCACTGGCATTCGATTTACTCAATGAAGAAAATGAATCGATTGAAAAATCCGTTCGGAATGAGCCAAATCTGCATGTAGCAGAGCTTGAAGTGCTCTACGCAAAGCCTGGTTGCTTTTCTGTATCGAAAGATTCTAAAAAGCATGTGGTTAGTTATAAAATTGGACCTCAGTGCCGGGTTTACGTGAAGATGCTAGGAGTTGGATCATGGCTTTAAAACAAATCGGTTTTGTGATAATAGCGTTACTTACGAGTGCATTAGCTTGGGCGGGTGGTAGCGTCGCTGGCAACGGTGGCGATGTGGTGTTTTGTCCTAAGGGTGTCTACATTATACGCTTACTTGATTTATATGAGTTGGAAATTTTCGAAAAAAAATATCCAAAGTTTTTGAGGAGTGCTTCAGGCAACGCGCTGACGAAAGCTGAAGCAGTCATCAAGCAATTAAAGGAAATTTCGCCGGTGCGTGCAGATCGCTATCTGCTAGAGCTTTCGCATTTCATGACACGCATTGATTTTGTCAATTCTGAATTGCCAAATCTGCCCGATGACCTAAATATCGTTCTTCCCGTTGGTTGTGAACTCAAACAAATTGCGATTCAAAATAAAACGAACGGACAGCCTCGTTATTCAATTAACTCAGCATTGTGGCAGCTACTTGATGAAAACCAAAAAGCAGCTTTAATACTACATGAAATTATTTACAGTGAAAATATTGACGGCGGCCACACGGACTCTCGTGCAACCCGCGCGTTCAATCGACATTTAACTTATGGGATAAAAGATTCGTATTACGAACCGCTGGTCAATTTTTTAAAGAGAGTAGGTATTTATACTTATTTAGAACATATCACCTTGTCGGGTGATATTATTTTCGGAGATAACGTTTGTGGATTTAAAAAAGCAAACGGACCTATTTTTAATTATTTTGATTTTTGTAAGCCAGACGTTCAAGGTCTTAAGATAACGAGAGATGCTTACGGTCGAATTAACAAGGCCACTCATCCTGATGGACAAGTTATTTATGAAATGCCTTTGACCGAAATTGGTTTACCTAGGACAGCCGTAAGTTACGAACTTTATAAAGATGGGCACGCGTGGCTGCAATCTTTCGTAGACTCAGTACCTTTTGTCTTTGATGATGCCGAAGCCAAAGTGACTTGTTTGCCGGGATATCCGATCATAGTAGATCATTCATTCAAAGATCCTTTTAGCGACGAAAAAATGAGATTCGATCTCAAGCAGAGTAAACTTCTCAAATGTAAAATTGATTCAAGCGTGGTTTCGAACAACCAGCTATTTTTTAAGGGACTATGGCGTCAAGTTACAGATTTCAATTTACAACCATCTGAATACGCAAAACAAAGCTTTATACACTTCGTGAAGCTGGAAGGTTTTGATCATCGTGGTAATTGGTTCTACGCTAAAAAATGGGTTAAAGACGGATATGCTCTAGACACTTATCAGGAAATACCGAAGTTCTTATATAAAGACCGAAACTTCGCGTGCGAAATCGAAAATAATTTTTCAATTTATCAAGCCGATTTGCCCAAAGCGCAGACCAGGTTAAGCTTCAAATCACCTTGTCAGGTAAAAATTGATCAACTTCATGTCGAAGTCAGTAACTTATCAATAGAAAATCAAAGCAGCCAGATTAGTGATTTTAGAAATGTAGAACCTATCGAGTTTCCGATCTTGGCAAAAACTCGTCCGCTGCCGGCAGGAACTTGGTTTCGTCGAGGCAACGACGGCGCCTTCTTTGTCATTGGTTATGAAAGTTATGTCGATGAGCCCACGAAAATTCACACTGTTTATGGCACCGCTATTTGGATTAAAGGTGATTACAAACTTAACGAAAATGGAACTCTTCACAACGGTACTTTAGCTAAAGACGCAGTATTACGAGTCAATGACGGTGATTACGGCGGAGCTTGCAAGGTGAAGAATATTTCATTTAAAGCTGGAAAAAATATTTGGATTAATTGGAGTTGCGAAACCTATTTCGAATATCCTGAGCAGTAAACGTTTTAAAAACATTTGGTGCGCGAGGGGGGACTTGAACCCCCACACCTTTCGGCATATGCACCTCAAACATACGTGGCTACCATTACACCACCCGCGCAACTATCTATAATCACTCAGAACAACGTTTCAGAGGTCCTTTACTCTTATATAAGCTCTGGATTTGCGTCAATAAGTTCTCGTTATGGCCTAAATAAGCAGCATCTTAATAAATCTTCTGCCCCCTTTAACCCGGCGCCCTGAGCGACCTGTCTTAACCTATGAGAGCCACGGATGGCTCGTAAGGACTTAAAGGAAGTAAGCTAGGATGGTTCGCAACCTTTGAAGTCTTTAAAAGAAAAGCTCCACGGATTTGGAGCTTGAGCGCAGACAAAATGGGTCGGGACTTAAACAATTGAACGTGTTGAAAGGGTGGTTTCAAATGGCAGAGCTCAAAGAGATTTTAATGTTTTGTACCCTCTATTCGGGTGTGATTTTAGGGGCTTTGGCCTACACACTCAACGTGACAATGCCTCCCCTTGAAAAAATAAGAAGAGATTAAATTCAGCTTTAAACTTAAGTGGTCCCCCTGCTTAAGGTTTTCCAAAGTGTAAAAGTGTTTCATGGTTTTCTCCTAAGTTTTTAGTTCAGTTTTTGGTCTTGAGTTCAAGGTTAGGTGGTTCCCTTGGGCTTCAAGTTCCCCGCCGGGCTGGCGATCCCAGCTCGGCAATTTTTTTTCTCATCATCCCATTTTTCTAATAAAATTGTATGCGCTGAGTGCATATTAATCTGAGTATTATGCACTGTATTAAGAAGAGCAAATTCTGTACTCCTTGTTTCGATTTCAAACATCAATAAACAAGGAGATTTTTTATGAAATTCTTAATTCTAGTTCTTTTAAGCCTAGCAGTTAACGTTCACGCCGCGGCCCCCAGCAGACAAGCTCTTGATTTTAAATGCAGTTCATCAAATTCAGGAAATAAATTAAAGACGACTATTCAATTAACTCAGTTAAATCGACGTCCGATCGATGAAAACGTTAAAATTCCATTTCAATTGGAAGTTAAGAGAGCCGAAGCAAAGCCGGTTGTTTACAAAGGCCATATAGAGACTGAAGACGTTCATGTTTATTTTGAGTCGCTCGATAAAAAAGTGGGACTGACAATTTATTTAGACGAATTATATGAAACTACTTTAAGTATTCAAGGGCAAAAAGACGTTCGTTTAGATTGCGACGAGCATCGTTGGTAGGGGAATAACGAAACTTTGATGCCGACCGGGCGGAGGGGGCTTGGCTCGGCATCTTTTAGCGGCGGTGTTTAGAAGAATGATACCGCTTCATAGCTTCGATAAATTCCGGGCTCGTATTCGAAGTACCTTTAGGAATTCCTAGCTCTGTTGCAATTGTTGATTCATAGGCGCTATTTAAAAGGTTCTCTAGGTTTTCAATGAATTTGTCTGACACAGTACCTTTTAGCGCGGTCACGTATTGAGTGTTTGGAGTTCCAAACATTCTGACCTTAATATTATTTTGAATATCTTGTTCCATCATTTCCGGATTCAACACTTCAATAATTGATTTTACGGTTTGAGTATCAGCCATGTCTCGAACGACAACGGTATTGAGCATTTCCATATCCTGATTCAGGCGATCTAAAGAGTTTTGGCGGTGGGGGAATTCCATCACTAAACCGTAACGAATAAGCAACAAGGCCTGCCCAACACCTTGATTGGTCGCACTTTTTTTAAGTGCTTCGAATAGCTTTTCTTCACCCTGAGTTTTCATAACATTAACTGTGGCGGTTCCCGGTAAATATAAATAGCCATCCATCAGTGGCGTTAAATCACGCGCAGTGATTCCATTTCCAGTTTTCGGATCGGCTATAGCTAAAACGTCTTTCAAAACGACAAGACGCGGGTCGGTTCCAATTCTTTGATCAATTTCTTCGATGTGTTTTGAGCGAGCAATTCCTTGAAGAACATCTTCTTTCATGTTGGCTTTTTCAAAAGCGGGCCGATTCAAGTTGCTGGGACTTGCGTAATCGGTCGGCATCTTGATTGAAATTGCATGTTTACCATAAAAAAGTATCATAGTCCGTGAAGCCGTTAAAAATCCTGTCCACTCAAATTGACTATTTTTTTCAAGTAAAAATGGCACAATCTTTTTTTCGCGATTGAAGGGATGTGTCGGAACCAGTACCGTATCACCTTTAAAGAAAAGTTGCCTGATCCATTCAGGAACCGAATGTGCAGTTGAAATTCGAACCTGATTTGCTGAAAGTAATTTTACTTCTATTGGAATTGGTACAGAAGTTCTTTGCTCACTTAACATGAAATTACCTTCAGTTTCCCAGATAAGATTTTGTTCCATCGGTGAAAGTGCCCGGTGACTAGGTCTTGATCTTTTGACGGCGGCCTGATCAAAAATTAAATATTTTATTTTGTTGTTTAAAAAAGTTGAGTTTTGGATAGCTGAGATATCACCGCCTGCTTTAACCCAGTTTGTACCCTGATTAATGAGCTCATTCGTGGCCATTTCCTCAGTCATTTTTTCTGAGTAATTAGAAATGCTCCATCTTAGATCATTGATATTAACAAAAGTGGGTAAACTAGGAATCGCTTGCAGAAATGGGTTCCACTCTTCACCCTTAAGAAAATGTTGATGGAGTTGCTGGCTCAGGCTTACAAGATCTGAAAACGTTTTTACTTTTCTGGCGACGATATGCAGTTGAGTAAGCGATGTTTTAGCTGTTTTAAGTTGCCCCAACTGAGCAGAGCATTCCATGCCCCAAGATGAGACACTTAAAGATAAAATAAGAATCAAAACCGCAATTATGCGTAAGAGCCAAAAGTGCGCAACCAGCCGTCCAAAAAGTGGACGCAGGTCACAAGTCAGAAATGAATGGGGACCCTTAAATTGATTCAAGGATCTCCTAAAAACCAGTTCCTCTGTCATGAGTATTTTAATATTCATGAATGAGGCCACATGAACCTTGCCCCGAGATAGCAAAGCCGGTAACATCCCATGATCTAATTATGACCAAATCCCTTCTCGCATCACTGCATTACGATTATCCTGAAAGCTTGGTGGCTTTGCGCCCGCAGAAGCCTGCGCGAGTGATGCTGTTTGAAAATGGAATGCCGCAGGAAATAAGCTTTCAAAAACTCATTGAACAAATTCCTTCCGGTGATGTTTTAGTGGTGAACAATACGAAAGTTCTAAAAAGAAGAGTATTCGCAGGTCCTCTCGAGATTTTATTCCTCTCAAGCTCAACCGACCGAACGGAGTGGGAAGTTCTTTTTCCATCTCGAGATTTGAAAATTGGGGCAGAAATTTTGCTACCTTTAGATCGAAAAGCCATACTTTTAGCAAAAGGAAGGCCGCAAAAAATAAAAACCGAAGTTCCCTTAGATGACATTTATTTCGAACAAGTCGCGGAACTTCCGTTGCCTCCTTATATCCAAAAAGCCCGCGGTGAAAGACACAATATTTCGGACGATAGTCATTGGTATCAAACCGCTTGGGCGAAAATGCCGGGAAGTTTAGCTGCACCGACCGCTTCCCTTCATTTTTCGCAAAACGATATTGAATTTTTAAAAAGCCGGGGAATTAGCGTTGAAACTCTGACTTTGCACGTGGGCCTTGGAACTTTTTTGCCACTCACAGAAGAAAATATAACAAACGGTATTCTTCACAAAGAGACAGTCGAGATTACAGAAAGTACCTGGAACAGATTACTAAGCGCAAAAAAACAGGGTCGAAAAATCTGGGCTCTGGGCACGACTGTAACGCGGTCCTTAGAGTCTGCCGCTCAAGGTAGAGGCTTTAACTTTGAAACTGATCTTTTTATTCAACCTGGTTTTGAATACAAAATGGTTGATGTATTGATGACAAATTTTCATCAACCGGGATCTTCTTTATTATCTTTAGTTATGGCTTTCTCTGGAGTTGAAAATGTGAAACAAGCATATGCGTGGGCAATTCGGAATGAATTTAAGCTCTTCAGTTACGGAGACTTCTCAGTATGGAAGAAATAAAAACTGTGCGTGATCACGTGAACACGGCACCAATTGGTGATTTTAAAATTCATGCCACGTCTGGCAACGCACGTCGTGGTACGTTGATGACAGCTCATGGGCCCGTGCAAACTCCAGTTTTCATGGCGGTTGGAACTAAGGCCACTGTTAAGGCATTGACTGCCGAAGATCTCCAGCATTGTGGAACGCAAGTTGTTTTGGGAAATACTTATCACCTTTGGGTTAGACCAGGTGATGATTTAATTAAAGAAATGGGTGGGCTTCACCAATTTATGCGCTGGCATGGTCCGATTTTAACGGATTCAGGTGGCTTTCAGGTTTTTTCACTTAGTAAATTACGAAAACTAACTGAAGAAGGTGTTGAATTCAGATCCCATGTTGATGGTGCGAAACTTTTTTTAACTCCTGAAAAATCCATGCAGATTCAAATGAACTTAGGGGCGGATATCATCATGGCTTTTGATGAATGTTTGGCCCACCCGGCAACCGATGAAGAAATCGAAACTTCGATGAGTTTGACTCACCGCTGGCTCATTCGATCAAAAGAGGCTATGACCCGCAAAAGTTCTCTTCTTTTTGGAATTATCCAGGGTGGACTTTCGCATAAACACAGAATGAAATCGCTCGAACAAATCTGTTCGGTTGAATTGCCAGGTTATGCGTTGGGTGGCTTCAGCGTGGGTGAACCGATTCACCTCATGCACGAGCTATTGCCTCAAGTCGCACCTCACATGCCAAAGAACAAGCCACGCTATTTGATGGGCGTTGGAACTCCGCTTGATCTGATTTTGTCTGTGGATGCCGGAATTGATATGTTCGACTGTGTTATGCCGACCCGAGTCGCTCGCAACGGGACTTTGTTTACTTGGGGTGGGAAAGTCAGCATTAAGCGGACAGAGTATCGAAATGATCCTTCGCCTCTTGATCCGGAATGTGATTGTTATACGTGCAAGAACTATACAAAAGCTTACCTCAGACATCTCTTTATGAGTGGAGAAATCCTGGGCCATCGACTTCACACAATTCACAACCTTTATTTCTATATGAAGCTTATGGAGCGGATGCGCACTGCCTTAGAAAATGGCACTTGGGAAACTTTCCGAGATACGTGCATATCGCGATTCGTCAAAAAGACTTGAAAGTAGCAGTCCAACATTGAAAAACACCTGAGTTCATGATGACTTAAGCCTTCATTAGTTTTCTTTTTTGGAGGTTCACACATGCAATCAGCTGCGCAGCCGGGCTTTATCGAAATGATGGTCCCGTTTATCTTTATCTTTGTCGTTTTCTATTTTTTGATTATCAGGCCTCAAGGTAAAAAACAAAAAGATCATCAGTCCTTTTTAACTTCACTTAAACGTGGCGATGAAGTTTTAACAGCTTCTGGAATCTTAGGCCGAATCGAAGGCATCACGGAACAATTCGTAACTTTAGAAATCGCTGACGGCGTACGCATAAAAATGCTTCGCGCACAAGTTGCCACAAGTTCTAAGTCACTTGCTCCAAATTCTAAAACAGTCATTGATACAAAACCTGTAAGTAAGAAATAACAAAAGGATTTTATACAACATGGATTACTACAAAACGCGGCTTTTTTTAGCTCTCGCTGGACTTGCTTTTGCAATTGTTTGGGTTTTCCCAAACGTGGTTCCAGTTAAAAAATGGGTCACTGATACTCGTCTTAATTACGGACTCGATATTCAAGGTGGTGTGCATCTTGTGATGGGTGTGGACGTTGCAGGCGTTGTGTCTGAAACCGTTATTCGCCAAACTCGTGCGCTTGATGCCGAATTAGCAAAAGCGGGAATTCAAGTTACCATGACAACACCTCGGGCAGCTGAAGGTGAAATCGAAATGGTTCCGGCCGCGGGCCAAGCCGATAAATTAAAAGCTCACATGGAAAAAAACCAATCGACACTTTTGCAACTTTTTGCAACTGATGGCACGAAGCTGACTTATAAATACCTTGATGCATATTTAACTGATTATAAGGCCCGTATTATCGGCCAGGCGATTGAAACGATCCGTAACCGTATCGATGAGTTCGGTGTTTCCGAGCCTTCGATTTCGGCGCAGGGAACTGATCGTATCTTAGTTCAGCTTCCAGGTATGGCTGATGCTGAAAGAGCGAAAGAATTAATCAATACAACTGCGAAACTCGATTTCCAGATGGTTAATTACGATGTGACTCAAGAAAAATTGACAGAAATGATTTCTGAAGCTGAAAAGGCAGGAAATTACACAATCGCGACTTTAAAATATTCTGAATACGTTGATCGCTTGAATAAAGATCTAGCGGGAAAGATTCCTGTAAACACGGCCGTCTTCTTTGAGAAGCGTGATAACGTTCAAAAAATTGAAGTGGGAAGTACTGCCTATTTACTTAAAACGGACACCGGGCTTGGCGGCGGCGATTTAGATAATGCTTTCGTATCATACGGTCAGTACGGTGAACCGGAAGTGTCATTGTCCTTCAATGCTTCTGGTGCGAACAAATTTGCTGAACTAACTGGAGCAAACGTTGGAAAGCAAATGGCGATCGTTTTAGACCGAATCGTTAAATCTGCTCCGAATATTAAAGATAGAATTTCTGGCGGATCTGCGGTTATCCAAATGGGTAACGCAGGAACAGGACGTGACGAAGCCATTAAAGATGCGCAAATGATTGCAACATCACTTCGCGCGGGTGCCTTGCCAGCTCGTCTTGAGCAATTGGAAGAGCGTCGTGTTGGTCCAACATTGGGTGCAGACTCAATTAGAAAAGCACAGTTAGGTGCGCTTGTTGGCGCAGGTTTAATTTTCTTATTCTTGATCATTTACTACAAAGCGATGGGTGTTGTGGCTGTCACGTCAATTGCTGTGAACATTACAGCATTGATTGCACTACTTGCTTCGTTTGGCGCGACTCTCACTTTACCTGGTATTGCCGGTATTGCATTAACGGTGGGTTTTGCGGTCGATGCGAACGTTTTGATTCAAGAGCGTATCAAAGAAGAATTATTAAAAGGTTCTAGCTGGATGACTGCCATGAAAGAAGGCTACAGCGTTGCTATGTCTGCCATTCTTGATTCGAATATTACAGTTGGCGCAGTTTCAGTTATCTTGTTTTATTTCGGAACGGGTCCAGTTCGTGGATTTGCGGTTACACTTTTACTTGGAATCATGACGACTTTGTTCGGAAACGTATTCTTCAGTAAAGTGATCGCGGACACTCTTGTTTACAAATTTGGTATTAAAAAACTTTCAATTTAAGGATTAAGAAATCATGAAACCGCAACAGCAGGGATTCGGACGATTTGATTTTGTAGGTAGAATTAACTTATTCGGGGGAATTTCCCTCTTAATGACGATTGCGTCTCTACTTTATTTGGCTGCCAATGGTATTAACTACGGAATCGACTTCCGGGGTGGTACTGAAATTCAGGTCCTTTTTAAAGAAAAAACAACTATTGATGAAGTAAGACAATCGATGGGAAAAGTCGCTACCGCTCAAAATTTGGGCGAAGTCAGCATTCAATCATTTGGTGACACTTCTGAATATGTGATTCGTTTTCAGTCGGCATCAAAGGGAACTGAGCGCGAACAGAATGAAGCGCTTTCAAAAAATTTGGCAGCTGTTAGAAGTGAATTGCTCACAACATTCGCAAGTAAGACCCCTGACATCCGCCGAGTTGATACCGTCGGACCGCAAGTTGGTGCGGAACTAAAAAGAAATAGTTTTTTGGCGGTATTTTACTGTCTCTTAGTTATTTTGTTTTACGTTGGGTTTCGATTTGATTACCAATACGCTCCAGGCGCGGTTGCCTGTTTATTCCATGATGCGGTTATCACGCTTGCGATCTTTAACTTAGTTGGCAAAGAAGTAAACGTTCCGGTGATGGCAGCGATCATGACTTTAATAGGTTTCTCGCTGAATGATACGATCGTGGTTTTTGACCGGATTCGTGAAACTTACGATCAGTATCGTCATCTCGGGTGGAAATTTATTATCAATAAATCAATCAACGATATGTTGGCGCGAACTCTGATTACAACTGGAACTGTCTTTACTTCTGCGCTTTGTCTTTGGATATTTGCAGAAGGAACAGTGAAAGATATCGCTTTCGTCTTAACAGTGGGTATTTTCTTCGGTGCTTACTCTTCAATTTACGTGGCAGCACCGATGATCTATCTCGTGGACAAGCTTCGTGGAGCAAAAATGTCTCAAACACCGGCTGCTGTAAAGTAGCTGGAGGTTAATAAGGACAAACTTAATGGGAGACTGGGATCTTTTTAAAAAGATTTCTTCTAAAGATCCTTTGCCGTCGGCGCAGTCGAATGACATCAATTCGCCGCAGCCGAAGGAAATCCAATTGGCTTGGCCAAGACCCTTAAAAGAGCTTCTCGTTAATCGCGGTTTTGAGAATGATCAGGATATTGAATCTTTTTTCTCTCCTGGAATTCAGAGTTTAAAAGATCCATTTGTTTTGTCGGGGATGGATGTAGCCTGCGAAAGATTAGGTGCGGCTTTAGAAAAAAATGAAAAAATTTGCATCTATGCTGATTTCGACTTGGATGGCACAAGCGGCTGCGCCCTTTTAAAAAAAGCTCTTGATTTGTTGGGCTATCAAAATGTGATCGCTTACCAGCCAAGACGTTTAAAAGATGGCTACGGTTTCCATGCTCATGTTGTTGAAGATTTGAAAAAACAAAATGTTAATTTGATCTTAACTTGCGATGTTGGAATTACAGCCTTCAAGGCATGCGAAAAAGCTCGAGAGCTTAAAATCGATGTGATCATCACAGATCATCATTTACCTGCGGGTGAATTGCCTGATGCTTTGGTAGTCGTTAATCCAAATCAAAAAGTTTGCACTTCTGGTTTAGGTTACTTAAGTGGTGCTGGTGTTGCATTTACCATGATGCGTGGTCTAAAGCGCTACTTAACTGATCGCAAATTAGGAACGCCAGATAAACTTAATTTAAAAGATCTTTTAGACTGTTTTACGATCGCAACTTTAACTGACATGGTTCCACTTGTAGAAGATAATCGGGTCTTAGTTCAAATGGGCTTAAAGGCCTTGAGCCTTACCAAGCGGCCAGGTTTGCTTGCACTCTTACAAGCACTGAATCTTTCAGACAAATCTTTAACCAGCAGTGATGTCGCAATTCGATTCGCTCCGAAGCTAAATGCGCTCTCAAGGCTTGAAGGTGAAGTATTACCACTTGATCTTTACTTAGTGGAAGATTTTGAAACAGCCCAAAAGCTGGTTGGTCAGGCACTTATCCAAAATCAAGAACGGGTGAGCTTACAAGCTGAAGCACTAAAAGAAGCTTTAGAAAAAGCTCAAGCCCAGGCAGCGCTGCCTTTTGTTTTCGTTTATTCTGAAAATTTTCACCGAGGTGTGATCGGTCTTATTGCGACAAGTATTGCTCAGCAATCGGGAAAACCTTCTTTTGTAGCAAGTCTTGATATTGAAGAAGGCAAAATGGTTGGAAGCTGCCGTCTTCCTGATAGCTCTGATATTTCTTTAGTGGAAGCATTAGGTTCTGTTGGTGATCACCTTTTAAGACATGGTGGACATGCTCGTGCTGCTGGCTTTGAGCTCGTAAGAACTGAAGTTGATAATATATTAATGGGACTTGAAAAATATTTTCGCTCGGAAGTTAAGCACAAGAAAAAAACTTTCTACGATGCCAGCCTTAAGTTCACTGAATTTGATTTTGAGCTTATGAAGTGGCTAGAAAAGATGGAACCATTCGGGGTTGGATTTGAAAGACCCTTATTTTTAATTTCGAAAGTTCATGTTCGAAAACTTCAA
This sequence comes from Pseudobdellovibrionaceae bacterium, assembly GCA_043730825.1. Classification (GTDB taxonomy): domain Bacteria; phylum Bdellovibrionota; class Bdellovibrionia; order Bdellovibrionales; family Bdellovibrionaceae. The sequence continues at coordinate 11,167 of JAYTJV010000095.1, read as the reverse complement.
AATCTAAAAGGCGGTCACTTAAAGGTAAGCCTGATGCAAGATGGAATGGAACGCGAAGCTGTTCTGTTCAGTCCCAATGCCAAACAAAAGGAAATTCTGCAGAATCTGCCAGATGGTGAATTTTTAGATGTTATGGCCGAACTGCAGGTCCATGAATGGAAGGGCCGCAAATCACTTCAACTTCTATTAGAAGATGTAAGACTTTCGGTATGAAGTCAGTTGTTCTGTTATCCTCCGGTCTTGATTCGACTGTGAATCTTTATGAAGCTAGAGTATGGGGTGAAGTCGTTTTGGCCGTAACCTTTGATTATAGTCAGCGTGCGGTTTCAAAAGAAATTGACCACAGCCAAAAAATAACAAGTGAACTTAAAATTCCACATAAAATTGTGAAACTTGATTTCTTTAAAGACTTTGGCCAGTCTTCGCTTATCGATACGAATCAAAAGCTTCCTCTAAACCAAGATGTTTCAATTGATGATTTAAAAGTTTCTGTAAACACGGCAAAATCTGTTTGGGTGCCCAATCGCAATGGCATTTTCTTAAATATTGCTGCAGGTTTTGCTGAAGCGTTGAAAGCTGATGTTGTTGTCCCGGGATTTAATTTAGAAGAGGCCTCGACATTTCCAGATAATACGCAAGGATTCTTAGATCAATTGACCAAAAGCTTTTCATTTTCGACTTCCCACCGAATTACGGCAAAATGTTTTACGACTCACTTAAATAAAACGCAGATCGTGAAACGTGGTTTGGAATTAAAAGTAAATTTTAAAAATATCTGGCCCTGTTATCAAGCACTCGCTTTGTGGTGTGGCCAGTGTGAATCATGCAAACGGGCTAAACGGGCTTTTACAGAAAATGGTTTGGAGTTTCCGCTTTGAAAACTTTATTTATAAAAGAAAAAATAGAATATGACGGAACTCAGTTAAGATCACTCTTTGCTTACTTAGATTATAGAGTTCAAGGTGATTCTTGCGTAAGCTTTATAGGGCCATGTGATATTTCTTTTGAAGACATGGTTGACGGCGAAGACTTACTTGAAAAGTCACAAATTCGCGGGCAGGAAATGCTCCATTTTATTTTTGAAATATTTGACCGCGAACTTGTCAGCGGAGTTTTTTTGCAGCGCTTGTTTGCAAGCCTAGCTGCTGATGAAATTTATAAAGTTTCGAAAATCAGACTGTTGCGTGAAGGCGATGATCTTTATTTAGACGGCAAGAAACTATCAATTAGTATTGCGACAAAATCACCGATTTCAGTCATGGTTCATTTCGCGATGAATATTTCGAATGAAGGAACACCAGTTCCCACTTTGTCTTTAGAGGATCTCAAAATTAACCCCCAAGTTTTCGCTGAGTCTTTGATGATTCAAATCTCAAAAGAATACGAATCAATTTTAATTGCGCGGGTAAAAGTAAGACCAATATATTAGGTGCCAGGGCGCAGGCACCTATTTCGAATTATAGGCGTGGTTGCAGACTAGGGATGCGATTCTTCGGAATTCGCTTAGGAGATCTAAGTGGATCGAGCTTGTGTTGATGGAATCTCTCATGCCTCTGTTGAGGCGGCCGATATGGTTTTCTCTTAAATTGATTTCAAGCTTTGCAAGTTCGCGCTTAAGTACAATGGCTTCCGGGCAAAGTTCTTTTGTTTGGTAGGCATTTATTCCCATGTTTGCGACTTTGATCATATGGGTGTGCATGGTCTTAATTTCTTCCCAACCTTCAGGCGAGAATTCTAGCTTCAAGGCATTCTTCTTTATCGCAAGGCCTATAATGTTAATATCAATTGCATCAGCTGCACGTTCTAAGTCTGAAATGAACATAATCATATTTAAAATATTCTGTTGAACAGCGGTATTAGATTTATTGGCCTGATCAAGTAAGAACATCTTTGTTTCACGGTATAAGAAGTCGACTTTGTTATCCCGATCTTTGATCGATTCAATCAAAACTGTATCTGAACTTTCAAATAGCTTAAGAGAATCAGCAATCATCGACATCACAATATCAGCAGTTCTCATGATTTCACGTTGAGCATACGAAGCTGCAAGTGACGAGCTTTGATAGTTATTCATTCGTAAATAGTCTGCCCCGAATTCGTCTTGAGGACCTTTCGGGAACATCTTTTGTATCACTTTCGCACCACTCGAAATAAAGGGAAAGAAAAGTGCTGCGGAAATAATGTTAAATACAAAGTGACCGTTCGCGACGATCCTTGATACCGAAGTATCGAAATTTTGAAGAAAACTCAAAAAGAGGGTCGTAAACGGGTAGAAAATAAGAACGCTAATAGTTTTATAAAAAAAGTGGGCCCATGCGACTTGTTTACCGATGTAGTTCGATCCGGCAGCAGCAATGAGAGCGGTTGAAGTCGTACCAATATTTGCGCCGTAAACCCATAGCATCGCATCTTGAATTGTAATCGCATTCGCAGCAGCAAGTGCCATTGCAAGGCCGACCGTGACAGCGGAAGAGTGAACAAATGCACAAAAAAGAATTGATACTAAAAGTGAATACCCTGGATTTTCTCTTAAAGTTTTAAAAAACTCTGCAAACATTGGATTTTCAACGAAGTGTCTGGAGCTATCTCCCATCATTTTCATGCCGATAAAAAGAAATGAAAACCCCATAAATGCTAAAGCCAGGTTTTTAATCCCTGGTTTTTTGCTTTGATAATAGAAGGCAAAAGCGACAATAAAAACAGGTAAAGAAACGCTTACAAGATTTAAGGAAATAAGCTGAACTGTTAAAGTCGAGCCGACAGCGGTCCCGATAATGACGCCCATAACTTGTCTTAAGTTAATAACTCGTGCAGATCCTAGGCCCACGAGCATCGAAGTCACTGCGCCCGAGCTTTGTAAAAGTGTTGTTAAAGAAATACCAACTACAAGGGATAAAAAATTGTTATCGGAAACCTTGTTCATCAACATTGAGATTCTTGACGCAAGCAGCTTTTCCAAAGACTGCCCAGCTAAAGTCATCCCATAGTGAAAAAAGGCAATACCGCCCAGTAAGAGTATGAAATAAGAACTTCCAACTTCAATCATAACGACTTAATTTGCCTCGTTTTTTTAAAAATTCCAAGCCCTTAAAGCTACAAGCAAAGTTATAAAAAAGAATCGCCAGAATATTCCATAAAAAAATACTGGACTTAGAGGGGCTTGTTATTGGAGAAGTAGGGTTCAGTTGGAGTGTCACCACTTTATGATCTGATAAGGAGCAATTTTTGTACAGTCCAGACAGCCATTCAACATCTAAAAAATTTGAAGTTGTGGCGGCCTTGCTTGTGAATGGTGAAGAAGTTTTAATAGCTCAGCGAAAATCTTCCGACTCTGGTGCGGGATTTTGGGAATTCCCCGGTGGCAAGGTGGAACAAGGTGAAAGCCTAGAGCAAGCTTTAAAGCGTGAAATCCAGGAAGAGCTGGAAATGCCCATCCAGGTTCTACATATGCTGGGATCTCACGAAGTGATAACTCCCACCCAAAAGCTAATTCAATTAAGTTTATTTGCAACTCAAGCTGAAAGCCGGCGATTCGTTTTAAATGATCATGATGATGCAAAGTGGATTTCATGGAAAAATCTGAAGGATTACTCATTCTTACACGGAAACGTTAAATTTCTTCCGGCAATTAAAAATTTCTTTCTACAGAATCAATCTAAGAAATAGTTTTTTTCAAAATTCGACGGCAGTCTACAGGTCAAACTTTTCCCGAACCAGCCGTAGCGATTTTGCGCAATATAATCATAAACCATGTCACTAAGAGAACTTGGGATTATTTTAAATATTCTAAATACCGAAAAAAATCCGCCTAGATCGCCCAATATCTCAAGTACTGCTTGAGATTTGTCGTACATCTTTTCATCTTTCATATAAATGACAGAATCAAAAGTTTGATGAGTTAGCATCATTCGACTGGCCGTTGGTCCTTGAAGCGGAGCAAACCGAAACCGACGTTTTTTATCAAGCTTGAAGAGCTCCGTAACAAAGCGGTCGCAGAGACCGCAGTGCCCATCGAAAAAGATGATATTTTGAGTAGTGTTCATCTTTTACATTGTAGACCAATGGGTTCGAACTTGCCATAATAGATTCACATGAATGTGGCAGTGTTTCCTTTAGTTAATGTTTGCTTATTTCCCGGTACAACGAAACCGCTCAATATCTTTGAGCCTCGTTACTTGCAAATGATGCGGGATTCGGTTGCTAATGGTCAGTTCGTTGCCCTAGGTTTTATTGAAAATATTGAAAATGTAAAGCCTCACAAGGTCGGAGAAAATCTTTCCTATGTCCGGCGCATCGCGGGAATTGGAAAGCCAAGAATAATTCAAGAACGGCTAAATGGAACCTTGTTAGTTTTCATGGAGGCGGTTGGTAAAGTTCAATTAGGACCATTAATAACAACGGAAACTCCTTACCTGATGGTTGAAGCTGAAGAAATTAAAGAAATAAGTGAGCTGCGTGGAACAAGCACGCAGTACGTGAATATATTAAATCAAATTTTAGCACGTTGGATTCAAAATCACATTCCAGATCCTGAACAGCGAAAGTTCTTCTTAGACAGCGTTACGGGGCCACTGGAAATAGTCGGGGCATTTGCATCATACCTGGTCCGGGATTATGATTTGCAGCAAATGATCTTAGAGATGAATGACATCAATGATAAAATTCAGGTTCTTTATCGTTTGGTTGAAAGTAACGAAATCATCACGTAGTTCACTAAACTGATCCAAACAAGTTGTGCGATTGTTAAATGAACAAGCTTCATCCAAATAGGACTTAAAAATAACAGAGTCAAGATTCCAAAAAGAACTGCGATACTTAAAGCGCCGGCAACTTGCAAATTAGCTTTTGCTAGATCACCATCCTTTACAACATGGCTCCGTTCTGAATTTTTAAAAAATTTGAAAATTAAAGCAAGTCCAATAACAAGGGCTAAAATGGGATGAACAATTCGAAGTTTCAAAATCCACGGTGAATCTGAAGCTAAATCTTTTTGCAAACCCTCTTGAAGATTTTGAGAAGGAAACAGCGTGTTTGCTAGCGCTGCCCATGCGCCCGTTGCGGGAATGAGCATGAAGATAATCCAGTTTGACCCATGAGCAAAAACACCTTTCCAAGAAACCTGAAGCGCTAATGGGTTTCGCGTGGGCTTTGTTACAAGAGCCAAAATGACAGTGCTTCCGGTTAAGAGTAGACTATTCATTTGATGCAGCGTCATAACTGAAAGTCTAAAGATGGTCGCGTTTTCCCCGACAAGTCCTTTCAAAACAAGTGCAGCACCTAGCAATGCTTCAATCACCATTAAAAAAAATGTCGTGAAAGCGACTTGCCTGCCAGCTGATTTTTTCGGGAAAATTCTAAAAGCCGCAATCGCCAATCCAAGCACAAAAATTCCGTAGAACCCAGAGGTTAAACGATGAAAATATTCGATGAGTGTTTTTTGACTTGGAGCTATCGGAATGTACGAGCCATCGCATAGTGGCCAGTGATTGCCACAGCCATCACCAGAGTGGGAAATCCTGACCCAAGCGCCCCAAATAATGACAAGAACCGTATAGACGACAAGAATCCAGCAGAGTTTGTGAAATATGCGAATAGCTGTTTGTTTTTCCATTCCGTCTTTTATGTCTCACAAACGGGATGACAATATCAAGTTTTTTAAACAACATGAGAGCTATGAAAATACTCATGACTGGCGCAACAGGACTTATTGGAAAAGAACTTGGACTAGAGCTTTTTAAACGCGGACATCAGATCGCTGTTGTATCAAGAGACCGGAAAAAAGCGCTTCTTGAATTGCCATTTCCTTGTGAAGTTATTCAAGGTGACTTGGGCAGCGGCTTAATTAGACATCCTAGTCTTGATTTGATCGATGCAGTCGTTCACTTAATGGGTGAAGGGGTTGCCGAAAAGCGTTGGTCTTCTTCGCAAAAAACTAAAATTTATGAATCCCGAATTTTGGGTACCCGAAATTTAGTTAACTCATTTACCAAGTCTTCTCCGCAAGTTTTTGTTTCGGCTTCAGCAATTGGAATTTATGGAGACCGCAAAGACGAGATTGTCGATGAAAGTTCAAAGTCGGGGACAGGTTTTTTAGCAGATGTCTGCATCAACTGGGAGCAAGAAGTTGATGAAATAGCAAAAGGTAAGACTAAAACTCGAGTTGTGAAATTTCGATTGCCGCCAGTATTTGCAAGGCAGGGTGGAGCACTGGATAAAATGCTTCCAGCTTTTCAAGCGGGTGTAGGTGGGAAACTAGGTTCAGGTAAACAATGGATGTCTTGGGTTCACATAAGCGATGTGGTTAAAGCATTTGTCGAAGCCTTGGAAAAAGAAAAGTTTCAAGGAGTCTATAATCTAACGGCACCCGAGGCGATCACTAATTTAGAATTCTCTAACACTTTAAATAAAGTATTAAAACGACCGGGTGGACCGCCGGTTCCAACGTTTGCCTTAAAAGCACTTTTTGGTGAAATGGCCGAAGTTATTTTGGCTTCGCAAAGAGTCGAGTCTAAAAGGTTAGAAGCGATTCAATTTAAGTTTCAATATCCGAATTTGGAAAATGCTCTTTTAGATTTGCTAAAATTTCAAAATCAAGGAGAGCAGATTTTTGAAGCAAAACAATATTTGCCGGTTCATATCGATGAAGTTTTTGCATTCTTTTCGGAAGCTGAAAACTTAGAAAAGATAACACCTCCTAATTTAAAGTTTCAGATTGAAAGTGTTTCGACTCCTCAACTTCAACAGGGAACACTGATAGATTATAAATTAAAAATTCAAGGTGTGCCGGTGAAATGGCGAACTTTAATTGAAAAGTGGAACCCTCCCTATTTATTTGTCGATCAAGCACTAAAAAGTCCTTATAAGTTTTGGTATCATACGCATACTTTTGAAAAATTAGGCGAGGGGACGTTAGTGAAAGATGAAGTCAGGTATGTGCTGCCACTTGGTCATCTCGGCTGGCTTGCTGCCTATGGTAAAGTCAGTAAAGATGTTCGCACAATTTTCGACTTTCGTCGCAAGACCGTAGCTGATTCTTTTGCGATCAGTTAAGCTTTAGACCATATGGAACTTCCACTTGTTGTTGAATTCAAAGGCCGAGATCGCTTAGAGATTACCTCTTTAAGTCCGTTTAAAATGAAAATTATTGGTTGTGAGAACTTGCATAAAAAATTAACGAGTCTTAAGAAGTCTGAAGGCGCTGATATTGCTAAATGGAAACTTCAAAAAGAAAAAGATCACGTTAGCCTTTTAATAAATGAACTCATTTTAAGATTACAAAATAATTGGTCTCATCCTTATCCTCACGAAGAGGTTTGTCATTGCCGTGTTGTCAGTTTAGAAACTGTCGAACAAGCCATTTTGAATGGTGCTGATACTCCAGAAATGGTTTCAAAGTGGACAATGGCAAGTACCGCGTGCGGTACTTGTAGGCCTGATGTTGAAAAAATATTAAACTTTCGCTTAAAAGCAGAATAAGAAAAACTTAAATTCCAGTTTTCTTAAGCCATTCCTGAAATTGCGACTTTAAAACTTTATTGTCCGCTTGATCAAGTGTTGCGCCAGCAGCGTAAAGGTGACCACCGCCGCCCCAGATTTCAGCTAATGTCAAAACTTCGTATCGACCTTTGGACCTTAAACTAATTTTGGTTTTACCACGCTCATCCCGGATCATGACTGATATCTCGATATCTTGAACATTCATCATGAGATCAACAACATCACGGGAAGCTTCTGGATCCACTTTGTGAGAAATGAAATCGTCTTTGCGCAATTCTAAGTAGGCCACTTTATTTTCATGAAAATACTCAATTCTGGATAAAGCTTGAGCTAAGAACCTGAGCTTTTCCGGAGTTTGATTTCCGAAAAGTCTTCGGTGAATATCGGTTGGATCAAACTCATACTGCATAAGCTCTGCGGCAATCTGATGAGACCGCGGAGATTTACGAATGAATCGAAACAACTGAGTGTCAAAAACAATGCTAGTATAAAGACACTGCGCCACTGAAGAGTTCAATGGAATCTTCATCGACTTGATCAGATCAAAAGTCATTTCACCAGTGCTGGCAGCTTGGGTATTAATGAACGAACTATGCCCAGGGTGCGGACCTTTTTCCAAAACAGGATGGTGATCTATAAAGACGACTTGTCCATTTTTGGAAGTTTTTGGGAAATTCTGGTTGGCCCAACTTGCTAAGGGCTCTATCCGTCGACTGTCATTCGTATCAAAAGCGATGAGCAAATCTCCGGGCACTGGAGCAAGTTTTGGATTAAAAACTTCAATTTTGTCGTAGCCGGGCAAAAATGAATATTTAACTGGAATTTCATCAACACTTATCAGCCGAGTTTTAAATCCCATTGATAAAAGCGCATGGTAAAATGCAAGCATCGCGCCTACGCCGTCGCCATCGCAATCGCGGTGGGTTGTAACCGAGATCAAAGTGCTTTGACGTAGAAGTTCTAATAAACGATCCAAAAAATCAGTGCTCCTTGAAAAATGCGATCGAGGAATTTGGTCACAAATACTTTAATTAAAGAGTCCTTAGTGTACCGATGGAGTGCGGCTGCTCCAAGTAGACTTGGGCAAAAGCCAGCCTAAAGCAGGGTCAGTTTAAGTTAAGGTTTTTAGAGTGTTGGTAAAAGCACTTATGGGTTAATCAAACTGGATTGATTTTGCGTGCAAATCGCGACCTATAACTCGAAGTGTTATTGCGTGAAGACCCATTTTTTGGTAACCAGTTAGCCTCTCTCAGCATAGAGGTTTTCAAATGGCTTCAGACAGACTCCCAATGACAGTACGTGGCAAGGCTCTTCTAGAAGCCGAGCTAAAAAGACTTATTCACGAAGAGCGTCCAGCTGTGATTAAGGCGATCGAAGAAGCCCGTTCACATGGTGATATCAGTGAAAATGCTGAATACGACGCTGCCAAAGAAAATCAGTCTATGATTGAAGGGAGAATCGGTGAAATACAGTTTAAGCTTTCAATGGCCGAAGTCATCGATCCAACCATTATCAAGTCCGAGACTGTCGTATTTGGCGCTTTTGTAAGTCTTGTTGAGCTCGAGTCCGACGATAAATCAACTTATCAAATTGTGGGTCTGGACGAAGCAGACGTTAAAAAAGGTCTTATTTCTATTCTTTCGCCAATGGCTCGCGCGCTCATTGGTAAGAAAAAAGGTGAAACGGTTGTCGTGCAGAGTCCAAAAGGTGACCGCGAGTACGAAATCCTTTCATTTGAATTCAAATAATAATATAAAATGATGCGATGAAGAGAAAATCCAAAGAAACCCTGGTGACTGATCAGCCGGGTCGCAAAGTCGTTTTCGTAGGTTTCATTTTATCCTTAGTTCTTGGTTTTTTTATTCGAGGCCTCACTAAGCCGGAGTTTCTACAAGCTGAACTTAAAGGTGCCGTTTCAAGGATCCATTCATCGACGCAAGTGAATTGGGGACGTGCCGCATTTTCGTTAAAAGATGGGTTTTGGCCCAGATTTTCAATTCTCATTACTGATGTCAAAATCGTCTCTGAAGAAAGTTGCTGGGGGCAGCCGCTTCTTTACGCCCGCGAAGTCGAGCTTCCGATTTCTTTCGTATCTTTCATCGAACATGGCCAACCTTTGAAAACTATTTACATCAAAGATTCATTTCTAGAACTCAGATCTCATTTTGTTTGCGCAAAGAAAAATGAAGTTGCAGTGAACTTGACAGAAGAAAAAGTTCAAGGGATTCGGTTGAAGCCTGTTAAGGAAACTCCGGAAGCTCCACCGCTGGTATTGACTGATTTTATTTTTCAAAATTTAAAAGTCAGGCAGGTTGACTGGATTTTTCCCGACTGGAATTTTAATACTTTTGAACTCGTGGTTAAAGAAAATCATCCCTGGTACGCGGAAGTTAGTTCTAATTTTAATATTCCAGATTTAGATGGAATCGACACCGGGGTGGATCTATTTGCAGTTTACAAAGAATTTCCTGCGCAAGTTTTGGAAGTTAAAGTGAATGGTCACTGGCGAGAAGGTGCATTTCAAGTCAGTGGACTTTGGGAAGGGGCCCAAAAAGGTTGGACTTATAATTCTAAATTTAACCATATCCCATTTCAGTTTTTAAAAACGATAGCCCAGAGGACCAGAACTCCTTGGAATTGGCCGGATCGTCCGATGTGGTTTTCATTTTCAACCCAAACAGTGCAGCCCTTTACAGATTGGAAAGCCAGTCAGCACTTCGTTAAAAAACTTCAAGTCGAGGGGGACCTAGGTGAACTTGCCATTCCAGATTTGGAAATAAAATCGTGGACTCCGTTTAAAGTTTTGCCATTCGCATTCACTGTAAACCAAGCGGACTTAAACGCGGTATTTGAAAAAGATTTGAAGCGAGTTGATTATTTAGGAAGTTTTGGAAAATTATCCGGCCAGGGGCAGTGGGCCAGTGAAAAAGATGTCTTGTTTACAGGTAAAATTGAACAAATAGGAATCCCGATATTTCATAAAGATCAAAAAATGGTGAAGTTGATTAGGTCGATGGATCTGCAAGCTGAATTAAAAAGTGGTCAGTGGAAAATGAGTTCGCAAAAGTGGGAACTTGATCGCGGCGATGTTTCTGGGAATTTAAAATTGGAAAGTAATCAGAATATATCGACTGGAAACCTATCGATGAACTTAGAAAGTTTAAAGCTTGATTCGGATACGCTTCGCTTTATTGAAGTTGTCACTCCAAATTTAGAACTGAGCGCTAAGCTTAATGCGCGCTGGAAGAACTCTAATATAATTGATTTGAACGGCCAGGTTAAAACAGATCAATTAGAAAGTCGTGTGATCGGTTTAGAAAAACCACTGATGACGGTTCGAAAAACAGCAAGTGGTCCACTTGATTTGAAACTACAAGCTGCAGAACTTAAAATACGAGATTTTTCTTTTGGTGCATTAGATACGGCAGCATTGGCAGAACTTCAGTTGCCATACGAAGCAAAAAATATGAATGCACAGTTTTTATGGGACATGGCTGACAATATGAAATGGACACTGACATCATCGAGTATAAGATCAAATGGGACACTTGATCCAGATGGCGGGCTAAAAGGTGTTTTAAATTTAAGTACAGGGGCGAAAGCTCAGGAAAGAACTTTGCAATTATTAGGCTCCCGAAGAAGCCCACAATTATTACTGCTGCGTTGATTC
>JAYTJV010000094.1:0-32410 GCA_043730825.1 Pseudobdellovibrionaceae bacterium | reverse complement strand
GAACTAGACTTAGGTGAATCACATTATTCAATCCAAAGTCGTTTCAAAATCGACACTCCTTGCGCAACGAAGTCGTCTTTTAACCTGATTCAATTCGTAACGAAGCCCGCAAAAATAGTCACTTTAAAGCGTTTATAAGCGCTTTAAAGGGCTCTAAGCCACCTCATTTGCCATTGATTGGGCAAGAATTTTGAAGGTTCCTACCTTGGATTCTATTGTCGAAAATGTCGAATTTGGAGGTTTTATGAAATTAATAGCTGGAATTTTAATCACGTTAGCGGCGCTTACTAGCAACGCTCAATCTAAAAACTGTAATATGTTGCAAGTTGAACAAGAGGTTCGTCACTTCTTAGCTTCAAGTAGCATTTTGGAGACTCGAGATATCAAGCCTTGTTTAGAAATCGAAATTCAAAAACAACTAGCTGCAAACAAAATGGTAAGAAATTTTGAGAATGAGCGCCTTGCTGTGCTTTATACTATGGCGACAATCAAGCAAGACAAAATGTCTGCGATGATCAAGTGCGAGTCTACAGGCACTCCAGGTTGCGGCGCCGGCGATGATGACGAATCGGCTTTAGAAAACGATGCTGATTTGAAAAATCAAAACGTTGAACAAGAACGCGACAACGGAAATAGAGACTGGTAGCTTAAATTTTTTAAAAGTTAATTAAAAGCGAGGTCGCATAATGATCTCGCTTTTTTTATTTCTACTTCCCAAGCTTCGCTAGCAAATGCGATTTTGAAACTTGGAAAGTTCGAATAATGTTGGAAAGTTTTGCTCTGACGCTTAAGAGTTTATCTGAAGCATTTAATACATCTGGCGAGTTTTTAACTCCTTTTGCGTATTCGGACTGCGTTAAGCGGCACCCAAAACCCGTCTTCTAATTCCCTGCGCCATGATTCCCTTTGAGTTTTCAGCCCATCTTCGAACCGAGGAGATCATTGCCCACAACAGCTCTCAAGCTTGAATTAGAAGTCTTTAAACCTTCGCAATATCTCGAGTACCAGTAAAACTAGACTCAAGACCGCTTTAGCAAATCGCAAAACTTTCCGAAATAAAGTCCACATGGGTTGTGAACGTTTCATGGAGGACCACCTTTTCAAGTGGGATTCATGAGCGCGAATTTTAGAAGAGCGAGATTGGGTGCCAATCTCGCTCTTTGCATTTTAGGGTCCTGCATTTAGAATGTCTGTTGCGCCGATCGCATCCGAACAAATCCGTCTTGCGGATTGGACATTAAAAGAATTGTTCTTAAATCCAGCGACGCACTTTTGCCTTATAGCTCAGGTACTCTTCACCAAATTTACTTTCCAGATATGCTTCTTCTTTTTTAATCACCCAATTATTCAAAAAAAGAATAAACGGAACTAAAAAGATTATATTCCACCAACTATTAATCACGAATGCGAAACCGCCTCCGATCAAAACAAACGCCAGATATATAGGATTACGGCTATAATAATAAATTCCCACAGTTATTATTTGCGAGGTTGTTTTCCAAGGTTTAATTTCAGTTTGAAACTTCTTAAACAGTCGACTGGCGTAAAGAATCATACCCATTCCCAACACGATCAAAATTGAACCTAAAATCTTGTTCGAATATGAATCCAACAACCGAAGCGGATAAAAGTAATCAATCCCCCACCCCACCAGCGCACTTAGCAATAGCATCAACGGCGGAGGAAAATTTACTTTCGCACTATCTTGATCAATTTTCAAAACTACTCCTTTTAAAAATAAAAAACCCCGCTTTTCAGCAGGGTTTTTTATTTTTACGAACCTTTTTAATTCAAGAATTAGAAAGTATAAGTAACTGACATTTGAGCGAAGTTATCGCCATCATCGTCAAGACCGAAAGTTCCAGTTGAACCAGTTCCAAGAGCTGCATCGATATCAGCTTTACCCCATTTGAAGCCTGCGCCCAAACGTGATACAGTTGAATTTCTTGTTGATGCATCCTTAGCTCCAACAGTTCCAGGATCAGATGAGCTTAACAATCCGAAGTTCTGAGTTAAAGAACCGCGAAGTACTAACCAAGAAGCAGCTTCTGCTTCAACACCCACGATAACTGGAACAAGTGTTGATTTAGGTTTAGTTTTAGCAGTACCCTGCTTAAGTTCTGATTCAGCCATTACATAAGAAGCACCGTAGAAAAAATCAACGCCATCTTTTTTATGAGAGTTGATAACACCAACTGCCATAGAAGTCGCTTCAGTTTCAGCAGTTTTAGCGCCGTTAACTTTAAGTTCGCCTGCTCCCATTTCGTAAGAACCGAAGAAATACATCGTGTCCATTTTGTAACCGCCAGTAAGACGAGTACTGTTAGTTGAATTTAACTCAACCTTCGTTGCACCAGTTAGAGCAAAAACTGAGTTCGCAGTGATAGTGCTAAGCTCAGTTTTGCCGCCAAGACCTTGACGTAATTGTGCATCCCAAGTTCCGTTATTAACACCAACTAAAACACCCATGATGTCTTGCTTCTTCTTAGCAGATAAATTCTCGGTATTTGAAGAATAAGCAGTTGAGTTTTTGAAATCGTTGCTCACGTAGAAGTAGCCAACACCCCAATTAAGTCCGCCAGCTTTAGCAGCATAAGTTAACTGTAAAGAGTTGTCTTGCGCAAATGCAGAATTAAGAGCAGCAACTTCATCGGCAGCTGTAGCACCACCGCCAGCGCTTAGTAAACTAGCAGCTTGAGTTGTAGCAGCAAGGTAAGTAGTTGAAGAACGACCTAGGTATAGACCCCAAGCAGCGTCTCCCATTTTACGAATGAATCCGCCTTCTGCATTTGGAGTTCCTGTAGTTCCACCGAACTCAACAGTTGCAGCTTCATAATTTACAGCTTCATCTGGACGTTCTTGAACTACTTCTTGAAGGTCACGGATGTGAGCTGCATTTTGAAGAGAATCCAAACGCGCTTTTGAAGCGTGTGCAGTTACAGATGCGATAGTCACAACTGCAATCAACAATATCTTTTTCATTTTTGTACCCTTTCGTTAATAAATTAACGTTTTGTTATTTAAAACTTAAGGTCCTGCCCAAGCGAATGCCCTAGCACGACCATAACTTTATTAATCACCTACATAAACAATGGTAATGAGCCGCCTGAGCCAGTTCAAGATAATTTGCACGATCGCTGATTCCCGATTCAGATTTCGAGTGTTTTTTCATTGAGTTGCAGGTGTTGTAGAAAAGTACCGATATCGGTTTATAAACAAAATTAAGCAAAAAAAATTGATGATTGAATTTTCAGCAATCAGGTTTAATCCAAAAAACTTTTGCCTTTAACAAATCAATGAAACGCTTTGCTGGAAGGGGTTTGCGGCGATTCGTTAAAAAAAAGGACAGTCTTGCAAACTTTCGTCCAGCTCTTAAAAAATTTCTAATTTTACGCAAGCCTGAAGTAGCGCCAATTCATTTAGATTGAGTGTTAATAACATCACAGGCACTAGGTCTAGTTTGGATGACGCGGCGATTCTTTCTTTATGTAAAATGCAACTGAGCGCTATGACTTTACGCTTTTTTTGCACCTAAATTAGGCACTGTCATCATTGCTGACTCGCACGCTTTAAAGTTTAAGTGTAATCAGTTATTTTTCATTTACTCGTTTAATTCCTAAAAGTTATCATTTGTATAGACCGCGGAATTTTTTGAGCTTTTCATTTCTGGGGTCTGTAACGCTATTTTAAAAGTAGTTTTTTAGCTCTGTTTTGTTCACTGCATCTATATATTTGCGTTTAAAAGTCCTTGCTCCACCGAAAGCTCTGCGAAAAATTCGAAAGGATAATGTTCGAAATTGGAGGCTGAGTTAAGCCAGCGCAATCGGTTAGGTAAATTTTGAATAATCTGAAATGGGTCGCTGAAAGGGTTTGTTAACGACGGACGATCCTTGTTCAATAAAAGATATAAACTGCTTGATGTATAATCTTCGACTTTTCGAACCATGCCTGCTTCGACCGGGTTTCGGTAAATGTATTTGTAAGCCGCTTTTAAATGTTCAAGATGATAAAGGGGCTCACATGGAAGTGGCCTTTGAAATAAATTAGAGCTTATGCCTAATTGTTTTTTAAGGCTATTTTCCAAATCTAGCACCAACGAATGCTCGTTGTAAGTTTGAGTACTAAAAAGTAAATGAATGTGATTGGACATGAGAAGCCCCGAATGCCACACAATGTCTTCGTCGTGCCTTAACCTTTGAATTTCCTGAAGGCTCTGCAAGAAATCTTGCCAATTCTTGTAAGAATTCACTTCGAACCATTTTGGATTTACAAATTTTGTCGTGAAGTGGAAAAATCGATGTCTCTTAAATTTTTGTTGTCTCATGTTATTCGCGTGACAGCAAAGGGTGAGCCGTCCGAGAATCTCAACCATGATGAAGAAAAAGTACGTACAAGGAATTGTGAAGCGGCATCCGGACGGATTTGGGTTTTTAATTCCTGATTTAGCAGATCATCCCGATGTTTATATTTCCAAGAATAGCATGAAAGGCGTCATGAGCCTCGATCGAGTCATGGCCGAAGTTGAGCCCGAAAGAGGCGGCGACCGCTTTCGTGGTGAAGTGATGAAGGTGCTTGCTCGATCAACTAAAACGGTGATTGGTCGATTTGCACATATGAATGAAAAATACGGCGTTGTAACAGACGATGCCATGGGTTGGGGTGAAAACCTCAAAATTAAATGGGCTGATTCGATGGGTGCAAAACCTGGCGATATGGTCACAGCTGAAATTATCACTTACCCTGATCAAGAAGAGTTTCGTGGGAAAGTAACTGAAATTCTTAAAAACTTTGAAGATCCAATAAGCGATATAAAGCGTGTTATTATCCAGCAACAGTTACCGCATGAATGGCCTCCTCAAGTAGAAAAAGAAGCCACACACTTCAAAACAGAGCTGACCGAAGCAGAAGTTAAAAAAGAGCTCGCCCACCGACGTGATTTGCGCGGTAAAAACTTAATTACAATCGATGGTAAAACGGCAAAAGATTTTGATGATGCTGTTTACGTTGAAAAAAACGGCACAGGATTTAACTGCATCGTCGCTATCGCCGACGTTTCACATTACGTGACTGTCGGTAGTGAAATCGATAAGGAAGCTTACATTCGTGGAACTTCAGTTTACTTTCCAAACTTTGTAATTCCAATGCTTCCTGAAGTTTTGTCGAATGGTCTTTGTTCTTTAAATCCGCATATTCCAAGACTTTGTTTGGTTGCCGAAATTCAATTTGATTTTAGCGGCAATAAACTTTCACACCAGTTTTACGAAGGCGTGATGGAATCAAAAGCCCGCGTCACTTACGGTGAGGCCCAAGAAGTTGTTGAAGGCGCGCCAATGCCTCATTTAGATCATGTGAAAGATAATATTTTGCGCTGTGCGGACTTAGCCCGGATTTTAATGGCTAAACGTTTTCGCGAAGGTTCCCTTGATTTAGAAATTCCGGAAACTGAGCTTCAGATTGATGCACAAGGTGTTCCGGTCGATGTGGTAAGAAGTGAAAGACTTTTTGCTCACAGACTAATTGAAGAATTGATGTTAGCTGCGAACGTTGCAGTTGCGGAATATTTTAATTCACGAGATATCGCTGCGATATTTCGAATTCACGAACCGCCATTTGAAGACGCTTTAGAAATTCTGCAAAAATACCTTATGACTTTCGGCAGCCAAGCTAAACTCTTTGGGCCGGGTAAGTTGCAGAAAAAGCTGACGGAATCATTAAAAGAATTCGATGGAAAACCTGAAGCTCAGCTACTGAATTTATTAACTTTAAGGTCAATGAAGCAAGCTCAGTATTCACCTCGTAATGTGGGGCACTTTGGATTGGGTTTTGAAAATTACACTCACTTCACCTCTCCGATCAGACGTTATCCTGACTTAATTGTTCATCGACTTTTAAAAAATCAGGTTTTAAAGAATTCTACATACCGCTTAATGAGCATGGAAGATCTTGAATCCGCTGGAACTATGCTTAGTGCTTGTGAACAACGGTCAGCTAAATCTGAACGTCAGATCAAATCGATTAAAAAAGCTCGTTTCATGCAAAAATTTATCGGCCAAGAATTTGATGGTATGATTTCGGGAGTTACAAAATTCGGTGCGTTTATTTTACTTCGTGAATATGACGTCGACGGTCTGATCCGTTTAGGCGATTTAGCAAAGGAACCTTTAGAATATGATGAAGATAATTTACGGTTAGTTGCCAGAAGAAGCGGTCTTTCTTATTCCATAGGCGACCCTTTGAAAATCAGAGTAGCAGGCGCCAATGCCGAATTGGGACAGATCGACTTTGAATTAGCGTCGGTCCCTGCTCGCAAGCCCGGAGAAAAAAGGGCAGAGGATGAAAATCCTCGTGGTGGCAAAAGAGACAGCGGACGAGGCGGCTATGCAAGTGGCAAAAGAGGCGGTCGAGACAACAAAACCGAATCTGGTGGGAAGAAGTTTCCTAATAAGAAAAACAAGTTTAAATCTCGCTACGAACGAGGTAGTAAAGACGGTGAACCTGCGAAGGCTTCCACTGGGGGCGCTGCGAGTGGCCGTGACTCTGCCAGCCGCGACTTAGGTGGCGGACGCAAATCTAGTGGCCACAAGTCTGGAGGTCGCGTTGATGCTGGCCGCGTTTCTGCTGGTAGCAACTCAGAACGTGACCGCAACTTGGCCGGCCGCACTTCAGTAGGACGTGGTTCTGTTACGGGACGTGGATCAACTACCTCTTCAAAGGAATCTTCTGGGGGCACTCAAGCCAGCGGAGGTTCATCGGGTGAAGATACAATTTTTGATCGTGTTTTAGCGGGACGTAATTTTAGCGGCGGAATTAAACTGGCTTTCGGTAAGAACAATAAAAAGAAGACTAAAAAAGGACCAAATGGCTCTGGAGCTCAAAAGAAATCCTCTTCGAAGAACTCTGCAAAACGCAGGTCGCCTAAAAACGATCGTTAGTGTTTTCGCGAAGCATGGTTTTCATAATATCGCTGAAAGAATCAAGCTCGGCCGATTTCTGGTCGAGCGTTTTACTGGAACCGATAACGAACACTATTCTGCCCCTCAACGAGTGCGAATGGCATTTGAAGAATTGGGTCCAACATTTGTAAAGCTTGGACAAGTTCTAGCGACTCGTCCCGATCTGGTTCCTGCTGAATACTTAGAAGAATTTTCGCAACTACATGACAGAGTTCAGCCCCTACCTTTTGAAACCATAAAAGAAATATTAAAAGCCGAATATGGCACTCGTCGTGATGAGATTTTTGAAAGCATCGACCCTTCAGTTTTGGGCTCTGCAAGCATTGCCCAGGTTCACCGCGCCATTTTGAAAAATGGTGATGAAGTTGTCCTAAAAATACAGCGTCCGGGTATTATCAAAACTATCGATGACGATTTAAACGTTCTTTATATGCTGGCTGAACTTCTTTATAAATACGTGCCAGAGACTAGGCCATTTTCACCGATCGCAATTGTGGATGAATTCTTTAAAACTTTAGAACTCGAAACAGACTTTATTGTTGAGGCAAATAACATCCGCCGGTTTCAGCAGAACTTTAAAAGTGACGAAACGGTTGTTATTCCTAAAGTTTACTTGGAATTAACTACTGAACGCGTTTTGGTTTTGGAATTACTAAAAGGAATTCCTCTCAGTCAGGAAAATTCATTAACTCAACCTGGAGTTAATAAAGAAGAAGTCATTAAAAAAGCACTTCAGATTTATTTGAAGATGGTTTTCATTGATGGACTTTTCCACGGAGATCTCCACGCCGGAAACTTTTTTATTTTTCCAAACAACAAAATTGGATTAGTAGATTTTGGTGTTGTTGGTAGACTTAATTCAAGAACTCAGACAGTTGTAGCGAGCCAGCTTCTTGCGCTAGCTAAAGAAGATTACGAACGCCTGGCTTACGAATATGTGGATTTAGCTCCCTTTACTGATCAAGTGAATGTAGATCTTTTCGCAAAGGAACTTCGTGAATTGATCGCGCCTTATTACGGTTTAAATTTAAAGAACGTCAATATGGGCCGCTTGTTGATGAGTTCATCCTCAATTGCGACTCGCCACGGATTAGCCGTGCCATCTGAACTGATGATGTTTTTTAAATCCCTAGTTGCGATTGAAGGACTGGGAAGAAGAATTGATCCTCAGTTTGACCCACTAGCTATAGCGATACAATTCTCTAGTGAATTGATAAAAAAACAATTTGATCCGACTAAAATGGCAAGCGATATGACTCAAATCTTCAGAGAGTCTCGCCATTTAATCAATTCGTTGCCTCGTCAACTTTCAATGTTGATTCGAAAAGCGAACAGCCCCCAGCATGCATTTAAATTGAATTTGCAAAACATGGACGAGCTCAAAAGAACTTTGGAAAATTCTTTTAGTTTATTATCATTAGGGATTGTTACTGCCTCTTTGATTATTAGTGCTTCGATGATCGCTCAACATAACTTGCAAGACCCGATTCATCAGATGCCAGTTTTAAGTATTATTCTTTTTTCAATGGCTGGTGTTTTAGGCCTCGTTGGATTTTACCACTATATTCGCAAACCGTAAGAGTAAGGGATTTTTTAAATGCACGCGATTCATTACGAACTCAGTATTTTAGCTAAAGCGATTCATCATAAGAATTTATCCGCAGCCGCTTTGCATGTTGGGTTAAGCCAGCCTCAGCTTTCTAGAATTATTGCAAAGATCGAAGATGAGCTTCAGATCGTGTTACTAGATCGCTCGGCTAAGCGAAAATCTGGGTGGACTCCCCTCGCAACTCAGGTTTCCGATATTTACGAGAAAACTCAGCGCCGTATGGAATCCGAACTTCAAGTCGTTGCTAACAACGAAATGGTCGCGGAGCTTCATATCGGAACTTTAGAAGGTTTAGCTACCTTCGCAATGAAGATGGCCGATATGTGCTTCAAAAAAGTAGGAATCAAGAAAATCACTTTAGATATCTACGATTTATCAGAGCTTGAATCTCATTTCCTTTCAGGAGATTTGGATTTGATCTTTTCTTCGAAAACTCCAGGACGTCAGAAGTACAAGCACTTGCTTGAAATCGGCTATCAGCGCTTGGACAAGGTCGAGGGCAAACGTGATATCAGCGTGTTAAGCACTTTCGAATATAATCGCGTTCATGAACGTGATCGCACTGAAAATGAAAATGTGCTCGTCTCTAACTCTTTGATGATTCGAAAAGAATGGTTAGAAAAATTCGGTGGGACTGGTTTCTTACCGTCAGAAGCAAAAAAAGGGCGCGCTAAAGATCAAGAGCCCGTGCTGTTGATCGGTAGCGAGTTACTGAGCCCCCAACTATGGACTGAAATTGAAACTTCTTTAGAAGACATTTAATTAAAAACTAGCGCTATTACTTATTTAAAAATACTGCTAGATTTTTTTGTGACTCAGTTAATGTGACCTGACTAGCGAAATAGGTTTTTAATTTTTCTAAATCTTCCTCTTCATCGATATCGAAATTTTTTTCTAGTTCGGTCACTTTGAAATCGGTCGATAGAAATTCCACCAGTTTTTCGGAAGTATTTTCTTGGCTGTAAGGCACTGAGTTCCATATTTTTTCTTCGATCTCTTTTTGGCCCGCCAGAAGATAAAAACCACCATCATGAGCACGCCCGATAGAAAAATCTGAAGTTGCAAGCTTACGAATCGCGGTATCTATAGGTGCCACTGACAAATGGGGAGAATCAGAGCCGATCAGGATAACAGACTTATAATTTTTTAAAAGAGAACCATAAACCTGATTTAGGCGCTGACCTAAATCCCCATTACCTTGTGCTATTTTGAAAAAATCTGGCCAGTGCTCTGAAACAAGGTGAAGATCTTCTGCAATCGCCCAATAAGCGTCTATCTCTGGGTGATGCACCTTAAGGTCCACTAAAAGATCCTTGATACAAAGTACAGAGTGCTTGTAAAAGTTTTCAGCGAATTCTTTGCCGCGGGCTTTGGCCAATCTTGTTTTAACGGGTGAAAATCCTGGAGTTTTCACAAACACCGCAATTGCAATCCTATCTGTCTTCCATACTCTTGATTTCAAGGTAAAAGTTAAATAAAGGTGTTCAATTGTTGTGCTAAGCCAACCATTCTTTTCATACTTTCGTGGACTTGTCTTGATCCAGATCCCAATTGGGTAAAGTTTAATATTTCTTCTTGTGCAATTTACTACAAACTCTAAGTCTTCCCCAACAATCATCTTTTCATTGTAACGACCCACTTCATAGAACAGATGTCGACTGATGCACAAGCCTTGGTCACCGAAGGGCAATTTGAAAAGACTTGATCTAATCTTGGCTCCAAGTTCATTCGCCTTCATAAGAAAAGTAGTTGGAGAAAATTTCAGATCAAAATAAATTAAACTTCCTGGCTGATTTTTTAAAGCTTCATTAAGCCTGGCAAAACTTTCCGGATGAATCTGGCTGTCTGCATGAACAAACCAAATATATTTTCCAGAAGCTTTCCCTGCCCCATTATTTAACTGGGCAGCTCGCCCACGTATAGGATTCACCAACCAAATTAACGGTTTTTGAAATTCGGAGACAAAACTGAGCCAGTCAGTGGGCTTATCCTCCATAGCTGAAATCACTATTTCTTTAAATTGCTGATTTAGCTTAAGTTCGTTAAGCAGAGTCCGCCAGCTTGAATCGCCAGTATCGAGAGGAATTACGATTGAAATTTCACTGGCTACATTGGATACATTAATCACTTTTTAACTCATAGGGCTTGCTTAATAGACTTAGGAAAGATTAAATCATCTTTAAATCTTGCAATGATGTCAACTTACTGAAAGTAGCCATGCTTCCACTAGGAAAATTCTCGTCTCAAGCTGCGGTATTCTTGTTGGCCATAAGTAATCTACTTTATTTATTACCCAGCTCTCCATTAGCGCAGTTTCAGGTCATGTTTTTTCTCCAGGTCTTTCAACTTATTTTAATCTGGCATCTTAGCAAAAGTTCTATTCAAACCGCTTTTAAGTGTTCCTTTATCGTTGCATATATTTTGTCTCGGGCATTCATAGCAATTAAAGCGCCCATTTTAGAAGACGATTATTATCGTTACCTCTGGGATGGACAGGTTTTTTTATCTGGAATTAACCCTTATCTCTACCCTCCGACAGATGAAAAGTTAAATTTTATAGTCTCTGCCTGGCGTTCTTTAATCAACTATCCCGATGTGCGCACTATTTACCCACCTATAGCGCAGTTCTACTTCACAGGAATTTTCGCAATTTTTGGAGAATCTGTTTTTGGTCTTCGAGTCGGTGCAGTTGTTTTAGAATTGTCCGTCGCATTCGTACTAAGTCTTTTGTGTCGCAGATTAAAAAAGGACCAGACTCCTGTACTTCTGTTTTTGTTTTTCCCAACAGTTATAAAGGAAAATTTTAATTCTGTTCACTTTGATTTACTTTCTACTCTGTTTACTTTAACAAGCGTTTACTTTTTGACGTTTCTAAAAGTGAAGTCGCAAGCTAAGGCTGCAATCGCATTTGCTTTAGCGATTGCAAGCAAACTTTATCCACTTATTTATTTACCCTTTATTTTCGGACAATCACTTTTTAAAAAAAGGTTTTTAATAATTGTTGGAATTTCGCTAATAGCAGTTTACAGCATATTTTTAAGCTCCTATCAGACACTTTTTTCCGGCGCCGGTGCATTTGCCAACAAATGGATCTTTTTTGATTCTGCATACAGCTTTTTCCAATCCATGTTAGGATATGGATACTTACACGAAATGATCCCAGATCAAGTTTCTTACGAGGCTTTGGAAAGCGGACTAGTTGCTCGATCTTTATGCGCGATTTTTTTTGGAACGTATGCAATTTTCCTAATCGCAAAAAGTCCAAAGGTTTCTGGCGATGATGAAACTCTTTATTTATTGTCTATAGAAAGTTTAGGCCGGAATATAGTGGCACTCACTATTATGCTCTTTGTTTTCAGTGCCGTCTTAAATACTTGGTACTGGCTTTGGATTCTACCACTTATGCTTTTGTTTGCTCCAGCGTGGACATGGAGTTTGCCTGTGCTAACTGTCATTGGCTATTCGTGGTTTGTTGACCCTAAACTATATGAAACTCTTCACTGGCCGGCTTACGGTATTATACTCGTATTTGCTGCTTTTAAAATTCAGTCTTTTAAAAAAACAAAAGGCGAGAAAAATCCCGCCTTTTGAAACAAAACATTTACTAACGTATGTAGGTAATTAGTATAAATATGTTACGCCAAGAGCCATAGTTTTATTAACATCTGAGTTCTTGCCGTCTGTTTTCGAACCGTAACTTGCATCAATAACGTATTGCTCATTCAACTTATATCCTGCAGCCAATACCATTGCTGTGAATTCTTCTTTAACAGTTGCGAAAGAAAAACCAGTATCAAGAAGATCTTTTCCACCTTGAGTTTTGAAGTTTTGATATGAAGCAGAAATTTGAAGATCGTCCATAGCCATTACAGACGCAGTAAGACCTAATAATGTCTGAGGTTTTGCTTCTGAACTTGCGCGATCTGTATATCGTCCAGAAAGATTCAAGTTAACCATTCCGATATCGTATCCAGCACCTAAGTAATAATCGTACTTAGTAAAGCCATCAGATAAAGATGAAAAAGCAGCTCCGCCACGATTGTCACCTTGAGTACGAACTCCGAAACCGTAGCTAATTGCAAAATCAGCCATTGTACAATCTTTCATGTAACGAGCGCCCAATTCCGCAATACCACCAATGTTTTCTTTTCCACCATTAGTAGGATCGCCAGATCCAGCATCTACATTCATGTAAGTAACATGATAATCTACTTGGCTATCTTGTGATAAACCGTATTCAGCTTGAATCATTGTTGTCATAGCATTGCGCTCAACGCCTGCGCCAAGAACTTTAGAGATATCAACTTTGTCGCCGTTACCAGCGAAAATTTGATCAGCTGTGCCCTGTGCAACTTCTAATCGAACATTTCTTAAGCCATGATCAGCCGCTGATACCGTAAATGAAACAAACATTCCAACAGTCGCAATAATTAGTTTTTTCATCGATTAATCCTTCTTTTCTTTCAAGCGTGCTTTGCACTCTTCTTTTGATTCGCTTTTCTTGCACTTAAATGATTTTGCAGGGAAACGAGTTGATCCAACATTGCCGCTGGCAAATATTAGATTCGGTGTTAAAAATGCCACGAGAGTTAGTAACCCTATTAGCTTTTTGTTCATATAGACCTCACTTGATTTGTTTAAAATGTTTACTTTAAATCTTCTATCGAGACTTTCAAAGTTCACTTCCAAAATATTTAATAAGAAGTTTGTTAACATATCAACATCAAAGTTCGCGAAGACAAAGGTCTAGACGAAAGACGCCAATCGTCAAAGCAAGGTCAGTTAGATTTGTTTAGCGACCAGTCGTATTCTAAAAACTTTAATTTGATGTCACCTGATCTGACTTGAATTGCCACTTTTTCGGGCAATGGCATGTAAGTAGCTATAAAATATCTAAGAGATTTAAATTTTTTACTTTTCTCGAAGTCTTCGCCATACCAATTAAATATTTGGGAAAGCTCTAGCGTTTTCCCATCTTTTGAAAGTCTATTTCTTGTCCTATCTGTTAAGAAATCTTTGCTTGCTTGATCTAGTTGTTGATTTAACCTATCAGGGATAAACGCCTCTGATAGTAAATTGGGACAACCAACTGCGGCACAGTTGAAAGCAAAATGCAGTCTGGGTTCGTCAAATTGAGGCCGAGCAATTTCTTGCTCAATATGATCTAAGTGGCTTGATTCACCCAAAAAGGTAAAAAACTTCATTTTCCAAGTACTGCGAAGCACGTTTCCAATATCTTTAATAGATTGAAGTGGTTTTTGAGGTGACGAGTTTCTAAGTATAATCTCAACGGTTAAAGCATTATAAGAATTAAATAAGAACGCGAGTTTTTGCTGTTCAGTCCAAGATTTATATTCCGTCAGCTTTACAGCTTGAATTTCTTTTAGATACAAATCTAGATCTGCCCGATCTTTTTGAATTTCAAAATACTTTACTTTTGTGGCCACACCTTCCCTTATGACATGTTTCTTTAAGACTGACTCCCAGCGACTATGAGAGTGTTCGAAGCCAAAGCCATTTAAAGAAAAGAAGAAAGTGAATAAAGCTAAAAAATGGCTGCCTGGCTTCAGGCACTGTAGATTAAGGTCAATTTTTAAGCCGCGATTTATATTCATAAAAAACTCTCCAGTATCTAAACCGAACTAATTAACTTGCGTTAGGATAATTTGTTCATATATTAACATTACTTTGGAGTTAAAATGAAAAAGATAATGATAGTCCTGGTCGGTTTACTGATAGCGTTAGCTTTTTTCTATTTTGATCTTGGTCAGTATCTTTCTTTAGACTATCTCAAATCGCAAAATACACTGCTTCAAGAAACCTACAGTCAGAATAAGCTCATTTTCATAATTGCATACTTGGTTATATATATAGCCTCAACTGCTCTTTCTTTGCCAGGTGCGACGATTCTGACATTAGCTGGCGGGGCTATTTTCGGATGGTTCTTTGGAACAATACTTGTTTCCCTTGCCAGCACAATCGGAGCAACTTTCGCTTTTTTAGGAGCTCGTTACATTCTACGCGATACAGTGCATAGGCGATTCCAAACTACTTTTGATAAAATTGATGAAGGCCTTCAAAAGGAAGGTGCTTTTTATCTTTTTAGCCTCAGGCTCATTCCTATCGTTCCCTTTTTCGTAATAAATCTTGCACTTGGGCTGACCAAAATGAAAACTTGCACATTCTTCTGGGTTAGCCAATTAGGAATGCTGTTAGGAACTGTCGCTTACGTAAAAGCTGGCACTGAAATTATCAAAATAACAAGCCTTAAAGGACTGCTCTCACCTTCGCTTATTGCCACTTTTGTTTTTGTAGGGCTGCTTCCCATTATAGCAAAAAAAATTGTCGAAGCTCTTAGATCAAGAAAGGCCTATAGCCATTTTAAAAAACCCAAGCGCTTTGATTACAATCTTGTTGCTATTGGCGCAGGCGCAGCTGGACTTGTAACTGCTTACATAGGCGCTGCTGTTAAAGCTAGGGTTGCATTGATTGAAAAACATAAGATGGGTGGCGACTGTCTTAACACAGGTTGTGTTCCCAGTAAGGCACTTATTCGATCGGCAAAGTTTGTTCACGATGCCGCAAATTCAAAAAAATACGGCATTGAAACTCTTCAACTTAATTTTAATTTTTCTCAAGTGATGGAACGAATTCAATCGGTTATTAAAAAAATTGAACCTCACGACTCGATTGAAAGATATCAAAATTTGGGAGTGGATTGCATTACGGGTACGGCGCGAATTTTGAGCCCTTTCGAAATTGAAGTGAATGGAAAAACAATCACAACGAAAAATATTGTAGTCGCAACTGGTGCTCGTCCATTAGTTCCGCCAATTCCAGGGCTTGATCAAGTTAAGCCTTGGACTTCAGACTCCATTTGGGACTTAAGAATACAGCCCAAAAAACTTCTTGTTTTGGGCGGCGGACCGATTGGCTGTGAATTAGCACAATCATTCGCGCGACTAGGCAGTCAGGTTTATTTAATTGAAAAAGGACCACGGATTTTACCACGAGAAGATCAGGATGTTTCCGACTTAATCGAAATAAAATTTAGGCACGAAAACATTCAGGTTTTAACAAGTCATACTGCGACTGAATTTTCAAATTTAAATGGAAAAAAGCTATTACACGCTGATAACAATGGACGGAAAGTTGAAATCGAGTTCGACGAAGTGTTATTAGCGCTTGGCAGATCTGCTAATGTAAAAGGATTCGGCTTAGAAGAAATGGGAATACAGATTTCCAAAAGAGGCACTATCGAAGCCGATGCTTTTCTAAGAACGAATATACCCAATATTTTTGTTTGCGGTGATGTGACGGGACCTTATCAATTTACTCATACGGCTTCACATCAGGCCTGGTATTGCGCAGTTAATGCTCTGTTTTCTCCACTCAAAAAGTTCAAAGTCGATTACAGTGTTATTCCCTGGGCTACTTATGTGGATCCCGAAGTTGCCCGAGTTGGATTAAACGAATTAGAAGCTAAAGAAAAAAATATTTCTTACGAAGTGTCGCATTACGGAATTGATGATTTAGACCGCGCTATCACAGATTCTACAGACGAAGGTTTTATAAAAGTTTTAACAAAACCAGGAACTGATAAAATCTTAGGAGCAACAATTGTAGGCGCTCATGCCAGTGATATTATTGTAGAATATATTTCGGCCATGAAACATGGATTTGGAATGAATAAAATTTTAGGAACAATTCATATTTATCCGACAATGGGTGAAGCAAACAAATATGTTGCAGGAAACTGGAAAAGAAATAATTCGCCGAAATGGGCTTTAGAATTTCTTCAAAAATTTCATCATTGGAGAAGAAACTAATGGAGGCTATAATCAAAGAAGAGCCTCGTAAAGTTACTCAAAAAAATAGAAAATTAGCAAATTTGCTTAGGGATCCACGAGTTGCAACATGGCGGCTTTTGATGTCAGTATATCAAGTTAACTTTTCTATTCTTGAGGAAGCTGTTTTAAAAGATGGATTGTCTTACGCCCGATTTCAAATCTTATACCTACTTTATTTTGAAGGTGCGACTTCAGCTGCTTGCTTAGCTCAGTACCTTTTTGTGTCGCGTGCCAACATGTCGACATTTTGCAAGCGTTTAGAAAATGATAAATTAGTTAAACAAGTCGCTTTAAAAAAAGGCTCAAAACGCACTCTTTTTGTTTTAACAAAAGAAGGTAATATTCTTTTCGAAAAAGTCTTTCATTCTCACGCAGAAAGAGTCATGAAGTTAATTCCTGCGCTCTCATCAAGAAGTAAAAATGAACTTAAGAAATTAACTCGCAATCACGAGTGCAAAGAGGATTACTTTGCGAAATAATTTCTTAAGCTTTAGACAGAATGGAATTCGAATTTGAAATGCGCTCTTGTTATTCCAGCTTTAAATGAAGAAAAGTCTATTCCTGAAGTGCTAAGTAGAATCCCACAAAGGTTTAGAGAAAATGTGATCGTAGTTGATAATGGTTCTACTGACAATACAGCTGCAATTGCCAGAGATATGGGCGCTCATGTAATATCCGAGCCCCGTCGTGGCTATGGCCAAGCTTGCTTAACCGGCCTTAGCTACTGCAAAAATTTAAATATAGATATTGTTGCCTTCATTGATGCAGATTTTAGTGATGAGCCCGCTGACCTTGAGCGCATCTACGAATATCTGACAGCCGAAAATTTAGATTTTGTCGTAGGTAGTCGGATGGGAAATTTAGCCGAGCCTGGCGCTCTGTTAGTGCAAGCCAAAGTTGGAAATTGGTTTGCAGGCTTTGTCATGGCTTTGCGTTTCGGTTATCGATTTACGGATTTAGGTCCACTCAGAATTATTCGTTGGAATGCACTTGAAAAACTTGCGATGGAAGATACAAATTTTGGCTGGACGATCGAAATGCAAATAAAGTCTTTACGCCATAAGCTTAAAGTTGGAGAAATTCCTGTTCATTATAAAAAAAGAATAGGTCATTCAAAAATTACTGGGACCATAAAAGGTACCCTTTTTGCTAGTGCCAAAATCCTCTATGTATTATTTAAATATATCATCATGGAATAAAGAGGTTTGCCGGAGCCCTTGGCACAGTGAGTTTTGAATTAGGTGCGTCAAATACGCTTGACCCTATTTCTAGTTGCGATTCAAATCTTAAATTAATAGCATATGAACTGTTATCAAATTTGAGTATAATTATGTATTAATTAGACCCATTAACCTTTTATCAGAAATTGGCAGAGACGATTAAATGAAGAAGTTAATTTACTGCATCGTTTCTCTAACGTTAATCCTATTTTCTTTTGCTAACCAAGCTTCTGCAGAAGATAAGAAGCTAACTTTAACAGGATCTAGCACTGTTGCCCCCCTTGTGCTAGAAATTGCGAAAGCTTTCGAGAAAAAAAATCCCGGAATTAAGATTGATGTCCAAAGCGGCGGTTCCTCAAGAGGCATTTCGGATGCCCGATCAGGACTAGCTAATCTAGGAATGGCATCAAGAGCTTTGAACCCGGATGAAACTGATCTAAAAAGTTACGTCATAGCTAAAGACGGAGTTTGCCTTATCTTAAATAAAAAAAATCCAGTAGCAAAGTTAACTGATGAGCAGGTTGTAAAAATTTATACAGGTGAAATAAAAAACTGGAAAGAAGTCGGCGGTGTCGATGCGCCTATAACTGTCGTTAATAAAGCCGAAGGTCGATCAACCCTAGAACTTTTTGAGAATTATTTTAAAATAAAAAATAGTCAAATTAAGGCCAGCGTTGTTATTGGAGATAATGAGCAGGGAATTAAAACAGTTGCTGGAAATCCAAATTCAATTGGGTATGTTTCGGTTGGAACTGCCGAATTTAATGTTCAACAAGGGTCGCAAATCAAATTACTAGCTATGGGCAGCGTCCCAGCATCAATTGAAAATGTTAAAAGCGGAAAGTTTCCGCTGTCTCGACCGCTCAATTTAATTGTCAAAGGTGAGCTTAAGGGATTGTCTAAGAAGTTTGTTGAATTCGCACAATCACCAGAGGTTTCTAAAATTGTCCAACAGCAATACTTTGTACCTGCATCGAAGTGATAAACTTCTCTTAGGAACATTAAAAGGTTTCTCAGCATTAGCTGGAGTTACCAGTGTCCTGATATTGCTTTTTCTTGCTGTTGAATCATTTCCAGTTTTAAAAAAATTTGGAATTTCAGTTTTTTTTACGCACTCTAGTTGGTACCCAAGAGAGCAGCTATTTAACTTAGTACCGATGATCTCGGCAAGTCTTTTGGCTGCTACGGGAGCCGTTATACTAGCCGCTCCCTTGGGAATTTTAGCGGGGATCTTCTGCAACTATTATGCTCCACCAAAGTTAACTTGGGTTTACCGTCGCTTAATTGAATTGATAGCAGGTATCCCCTCAGTCGTTTACGGTTTTTGGGGGCTTGTTTATTTAGTCCCGTTTATTTTAGAAATTCGTGCGCCGGGCGCAAGTTTGCTTGCTGGAATTTTAATCTTAGCACTTATGATTTTTCCGACAATGGCGCTGGCATCAGATTCAATATTTAAGTCTTATCCTCAAGAACAGTTGAATGGAGCCACTGCTTTAGGCTTTTCTAGGTGGCGTACGATTTTTAGCCTCATATTACCCTCAACCAAGGGAAATCTTTACGCTGCGCTGACATTGCAATTCGGTCGTGCGCTCGGTGAAACCATGGCGGTCCTAATGGTATGTGGCAATGTCGTCCAATTACCTAAAAGCTTTTTTGATCCCGTAAGAACCCTGACCGCAAATATGGCTCTCGAATTGTCTTACGCTATAGGAGACCACCGCTCGGCACTTTTTGTTAGCGGACTTACTCTAGTTATACTTATTATGACCTTGGTGCTTTCTGCGGAATTTCTTCAAAGGGAAATTCGTCGTGATTAAACCTGCTCCAACTTATTTTGAAAAACTAGTCACAGTTCTGATCTGGAGCGTGTCTCTGCTTATTGTCGCAACTATGGTCTTTGTTATTTTCCAAATGATTGGACCAGGCCTTCATTCGATTCATTGGAATTATCTATTTTTAGAACCCGAAAACTCTGGCCGTGCCGGCGGGATCTCGTCTATCCTACTTTCGACCTTACTCATTTTAGGAGTCTGTCTGTTATTTGCCGTTCCAATCGGAGTTGGAACCGCTATCTGGTTATCAGAATTTTCTGACCCAACTCAATTTGTTGGCAAAAATATTCGTCGAAGCTTAGACGTATTGTCAGGCATTCCATCTATTGTTTTTGGACTTTTTGGAAATGCTTTATTTTGCCGATACTTAGGATTTTCAATTTTGTCCGGAGGTCTTACACTTGCCTGCATGGTCTTACCTATTTTAATACGATCGACAGAAATTGGCCTAAGCTCTGTTCCAGCAGATTATCGAATTTCCGGTGCAGCACTTGGAATTTCAAAGTTTTCCTTGCTCTGCAATATTATCCTGCCCGTTGCTATGCCGGGAATTGTTGTGGGATTAGTTTTAGGAATTGGCCGAGCCATTGCCGAATCTGCTGCATTAACTTTTACCAGCGGATATGTTGACCGATTTCCAAGTTCTATCATGGATTCAGGCCGCTCGCTTTCAATACACATTTATGATTTAACAATGAATGTTCCCGGTGGCGAACCAAATGCTTATAAAAGTATTGTGGTCATTTTAGTCCTACTCTTTATCTTAAATACGCTTACCATGTTTTTAGCTGACCGATTAGTTGGTCGAAGGGTAACTGCACCATGAGTCATGATTTGAACTCCGAAGTACTACTAAAAACTAGCGGTCTCTCAATAAGTTACAACGCCAAAATGGCTTTTCAGAACATTAATATGCCAATCTATAAACGCTCAATCACGGCCTTAGTTGGCCCCTCGGGTTGCGGCAAAACCAGTTTTCTTATGTGTTTAAATAGACTCATCGAGCTTGTTCCCCATGCTCAGGTATCCGGGCATGTCGAATATGAAAATAATAAACTTATGGAGCGTCAACTTTGCAGCGTTACATTAAGAAAAAGAATTGGGATGATTTTTCAAAAGCCTCATCCTTTCCCATTTTCTATAATGAAAAATATTTCACTACCGCTTATCGAGAACGGCCTTAAAGATCGGAAGCTCTTAGACGAAAAAATAGAATCTGTCTTAAAAAAAGTGGGTCTGTGGGATGAAGTTAAAGACCGACTTAATTCACCTGCCCAACAGCTTTCGGGCGGTCAACAACAGCGCTTATGTATTGCAAGAGCATTGTCTTTAGAACCTGAGGTTCTATTAATGGATGAACCCTGTAGTTCTCTGGATCCAATCTCGAGTCGCATCGTTGAAGACTTAATCTCTGATCTTCGAAAAGAATATACGGTCGTGATTGTGACTCACAACTTAGCGCAAGCGAAAAGAATTTCCGATTACGTCGGCTTTTTTTGGGTGAAGGAAGGAGTGGGCGGTCTAATCGAGTTTGGACGAACAAATGAAATATTCGAAAACCCAAAAGATCCGCTTACCTTATCGTACATAAGTGGTGCACGAGGCTAACAACACGCCGCTGGCATTCCGTTAGTGCTTTGACCAGCATCAGGTCCACAATCAAAAAGTCCATAGTGATTTGATGTGTCCCCTACCACTTTAAAATGCTTTGCATATCGGGATCCTGAAAGCATTTCGGCTGTATTACTACACACGAGAAGCGGCTGACCTTTTTTAAAAGTGTGGTGATCATCCAAAATAAAGGCATGGGGCGCTTCTGGAATTGTGCCAAGATAATATGCAACTTGCCCATAGTCTTCGCAACGATCTTCCAAATTCAATTTAAACGCACGAATCGTCATAGAATAAAAGTTTACCATCCCGATCTGCTTTTGAATTTCGCCTGTCTGCAATTCCAACTTTGTTTTGGAAACAACTCGATAATCTAAGCAGCCCTTTTGCGCCATTAACCGTCTAAAATCTTCGATGTAAAGT
This sequence comes from Pseudobdellovibrionaceae bacterium, assembly GCA_043730825.1. Taxonomy (GTDB): domain Bacteria; phylum Bdellovibrionota; class Bdellovibrionia; order Bdellovibrionales; family Bdellovibrionaceae. Next base: position 10,912 of record JAYTJV010000094.1, on the reverse strand, counting down.
GCTCCACCTAAGCATTCGCCAAGAAGCACTGGATCCTCTGCTAAATGAGCAGGAATTCTTTTATCCGCGAAAACATCCGAAAAATAAAGTTCACCGCCTGGCTTGAGAACTCGCATAATCTCGCCGAAAACACGGCTTTTCGCAGGTGATAAATTTAAAACGCAGTTTGAGGTAACAACATCTATAGATTCGTTTTTGATTCCAGCTGTTTCTAAATCTTCGATGTAACCTTGTTTAAACTCTATATTAGGTTTCGCATATCCATATTTTTGAGTGTGATACTCTAAGTGTTTTCTAGCAACTGCAAGTTGTTCGTCCGTCATATCAATACCGATAACTTTTCCATTTGGCCCAACAAGCTTTGATAGTAAGTAACAATCTCGACCAGAGCCTGATCCTAAATCCAAAACTGTGCGTCCTTCCAGTTCTGAAGGAATTGGCGATCCGCAGCCATAGAATTTATCCTGAACCTCGCTGTGGATTTCTCTTAATATAGGAAGAAGATGCTTCGGCATAGCTTCAGCTGTACAGCAGGCACTTGTTTGAAGATCTGCGTTTGTCTTTAAAAATTCCCCATAATATGACTTAACGTTTTCTAAAGTCTGAGATTCTTTTGCTTGAACTTCTGGATTCATTGTTCATCCTTTTATTGCGTTTCAGTTACTTTGTCAGAGCACTATTTAAAAGACTAGTAATTTGTGAGTAGACTTTATCAATTTTTTTTGCAGAATATAGATCTATGAAAATTCTATTTATGTGTGTTGCAAATTCCGCCAGAAGCCAAATGGCCGAGGGTCTTGCAAAGTCTCTATTTCCATCGTCTGTAGAAATAGAGAGCGCCGGTTCACACCCAAAATATGTACATCCCCTTGCCCAAAAAGCCCTTTCTGAAATTGGCATTGATATTAGCAGCCAAAGTTCGAAGTCTTGGGATCAGCTGCCTGATGCGTTTCGTAATAATCTTGATATCATTATTACTCTGTGCGCCGAAGAGATCTGCCCTGTCATCAAATCTGATGCAACTCAAAAGCTCCATTGGCCTTTTTCTGATCCTGCTTCAATCGATGAGTCAGAAGATTTGCAGCTCAAATCCTTTCGACAAGTCAGAGATCAAATTAAAACTAAATTACAAGAGTTTCGTAATTCAACGCTAAGACTTAATATTTCGAACGAGAATATTTAAAGCCCAGCCGACGGCTTCACTAATTTCTTTAGCAGAGTAATTAAAATCTGTTTTAATATCGTACCAAAGTTTTACATTTACGATTGAAACAATAACCGCCAACTTGGCTTCTAAAGACTTGTTCAATTTTAATTTTTTTTGGCTGACCAGATGCTTGATAAGAATTTTGTTAAGTTGCTTTCGAAAAATACCACGCGCCTGCAGTCCATATGGGGAAAACATATAAGCTAGCATCAAGTCATGATGCTTTTCAAAAAGTAGAAAAGAATTCTTTGCAAATCCGACGAAGTCGTCTCGCTTTATTTGAGTTAACGAAGCTTGGATAAATTGTTGAATATATTGATGGGTTGCTTTGTGAAGCGTTTGTTTATCCTTGAAGAACCGAAATATTGTTCTTTCAGACACTTTGGCTTCTTTTGCAAGCTCATCAACTTGGACTTCAGCGCCTTTACGCTTAGCTAGCATCTGAACATATGTTTCTATTATAGTTTTTTGAGTCTCGTCAGATTTAAAACTACGGAAACTATTATTGTACTGTCTTTTCTGGGAAGTTTTATCTTTAGACTTACTTTTAAGCTTTTTCACAGAGTCTATTATGATTCTTTTCCTATTCCTTTGAAAGCCCAGTTCTAATCTCGTCTTGAATTATGAAGTAGTCCCACCGCAGCTTGAACCGGCACCTGCCGTGCAACCATAACAATGTGGTTTGAGCACAATATTTCTTTTTTGAAGCGCGTCTTCATTATACTGATTAAGATGCGTGGAGCTTTCAACCTGGACCTTCAGCTCGAGCATCTGATTGAAGTCGCAGTCATATAGAAATCCATCCCAACCAACAGAAATAGTATTGCGACACATGACCCCTGCAGCGGCCAATGGATTGAAAGCATTAACGAGCTTTTCCATGTAATCTTCGTAGTTTCCACTTTGGATCAAATACTCCAGATATCTAGAAACTGGCATATTAGTGATCGCAAATAAATTGTTAAAATCGATATCAAACAATCGCTTTAATTCATGCTTAAAATCTTTTTCTAATGCAACCTGGGAGCCTGGCAAGAATGCACCCGCCGGATTGTAAACAAGATCCAAAAGAAGGCCTGAACCTTCCTGACCATAGCCAACATCGTTTAACATTTTTAAAGCGGCGATAGATTGAATAAAAACGCCATCGCCGCGTTGGCGATCGGTCTTATCTTTGTCGTAGTAAGGAAGCGAAGATACAACGTGAATGTTATGCGCTTTGAAAAATTGCGGAAGATCTGAGTATTTTTTGTTTGCTAAAATAATCGTCAAATTGCATCTGACAATTATTTTCTTTCCTAGTTTCGAAAGCTCTTCAACAAACCAACGAAAGTTCGGATTCATCTCTGGCGCTCCGCCAGTTAAGTCTACAGTATGCGCGCTTGAAGTTTTGAGAACTTGAAGAATGAGTACCATGGTTTCCCGACTCATAATCTCTTTTCTATCTGGCCCCGCATCGACATGGCAGTGTTTGCATGTCTGATTACACATTTTCCCTACATTGATTTGGAATATCTCTAATAACTTCGGCTGAAGTGGAAAAAGACCCGCTGTTTTCATTTTTTGCTGAAAAGGAATCAATGATTCTATCCTAGGACTAAAATGCTCAAGTTGCTTTATCTGATTTTCAGATTTTGATAAGTCATTTTGTCTAAACTTTAGAGATCTATTTACTTCCATTTAGTTTCCCAACATCACAGCTTTAATTATTGTTAGTAAAGGTTCTACAATTTCTAAGAAGGACGCAAGAAAAATTGAATTTGATAGCAGCTGAAATGACATGATATGGTGCCGACAATTTTAGTTTAGCGGCAAACTGGGATAATAGGACCACTCCCACAGAGAGCCATCATAACTTTTTGATTTTATTCCAAGTCTAGACTCAATTAGTAACGCGAGTAAAGCCGAGCGAACCCCTCCGGTACAGTAAGTTATTGGAGTACCCTCAGGCCTATTTCCAAGAAGTTTTTGTAATTCGGTTGCAGAAATATACTTCCCATCGGTCTGATAAAGAGCTTGGAAGGGAATTAACTTCGAACCCGGAAGTCGTCCCCCACGCTTTTGACCGTACATTTTTTCACCTTGAAACTCTTTTTTTGACCTCGCATCTAGAAGTGTCCCCGTTTTTGATTTGAGGTATTGCTTTACATCGCCTAAAGTCGCACGCCTATAATTATTTAAAGCTAATTTAAAATTTCCCTTACTTTTGATTTCAGACGGCTCGCCGTATTCGACCTCGTATCCAAGTTGCTTCCAGGCCGTAAATCCACCATCAAGCAAGGCAACTCTTTTGGCTCCCCAAAATAGTAAGTTCCATGCAATTCGACCTTCTTCACCCCATCCAGCGGCGGAACCAACAATGACAATAAGCTTTTCGTGATTTAATCCTAAATTTTGCAGCCGATTTTGGATTTGTTGATTTACTTCAATTTTTCCCCACTTAGTAGGATTCCCGATGACCGCATTCATCAGGTCTGGCCTTTCTTCAGTCCAATCGGCCCAATCCATTAGCTGACTCGATGGAATATGGCCTTCCAAAAACCCATTTTCTCTAGAATCAATTATAGAAACGTCTTTTATTACTTCGACTAACTGAGAAGGTTCGATAATTTCTATAGTTCCATATTTTTCGGCATTGAAATGAATCGACTTATCTTCATCTCTTATCTTTTCAGAACGCTTAAATATTGCGCCAGTCACTAGCACAAGACCTATAAGAACTAGAATAATAACAATTTTTTTATTCATATGACTTTCGCAGCTCAAGAGTACTTATATGCTTATCCTAATTTCGCTTAACTACTTTTCTCGGCACGATTCAACTTCTGCAAAAGTCGGTGGAAATTTGGATAATTTTTAAGCTGGCTCTGTCTTTCTTTAATTCGGTTCTTCATGATAAAATTTCGATAGATGCAAGCTCTTGCTTGTAATGGTTCTTTGAAAAGATCTCTTCTAAATGGCAAGGTTTCTAATCCCAATACAGATTTCGCTACTAAGCCTTCACACTCTTTTAAGAAAAATTCTTGTGGTCTTATTGATCCTAGAAAGTAGAAGCACATTTTTGTCTTTAGCGCGATCGCTTGCTGAGCGCCATCGCCACCAACTTTTCGAGCGATGGCATCGAATTCGTCGAGTGACCTTTGCATAGGGCTTGAAAACAATTTGATGAAAGGATCCAACGTCTTATTCATGATCAGCTGCGCATTACTTGCTGACTCTTGCATTTCTTGAAGGCTACCTACCTGGTAAAAGCGTCTTAATTCCGCTATTGCATCACTTGCTGCAAGTAAAGGAAGTCTTGTGACGTCGTCTATTTTATCCGAATCATATACCAACTGCTCTAGGTCAGTTCGAATAAGTCTTTCAAGACGATCGTTTAAAAAAGAAGTCCCGATTTTAAGATCACCCGCCAAGTAGATTTGATCTTTTGCCAATTCAGGAGTGGTCTGTCTGTTTGCAACCTTTTGAATTTCATTAAGAATCTCTGTTAGGCTTGTAATAACCTGCTCTCGTAGGCTGGCTTGCGGATCTTCGTTTTGCCTTTTACCAGTTGAGGTTAGAAATTTAATCAACTGTTCAAGTGCACTTTGCGCTGTAACAGGATTTGCTATTCGATAATTTCGCTTTAGTGCTTCATCAAAAATCAGAGTCAAATCTTGGCCAAGAGAAAGGCGTTTTTCGATATCAAACTTTTCTTTCGCTTGGAGGTAAAGGCTTGCGAATCTTTCATTACTTGTTCTTAAATTAATTTCTTTTGTGATTCCTGCACTTCGCAAAATAGCTAAATCAATCGAAGAGAATTTGATTGTACTGTATTTATTCAACAAGGCTTGATAATCGGCCGAATCGAGACCAATTAAATAGTAAGTCGCAAAGTCAAAAGCTCGAACAGTACAAATCGGGTTTGATAGATCGATACCAGTCATGCTCGATACGCAAACCCTAAATACGTAACTCATAATCATATCGCGAATAAGTGAAAACTTTTGCTCGGGATCTACAGTCTGGTCATACCGAAGTTGCGTATCACTTGAATATCCTTCGAAAAGAACTTTTGAGTTATTTAACTTAACTTCCCTTAGCTCTAAATCGGCTTTTTTCTCTGCGTCTTCTGACGTATTAGCACCACCACCCGACTTTATTTTCTGTAACCACGCAATTAAGGTTGGAACTTCTTTTTCCAAAAGCCCTAATCCTTTCCAAACAGGATCTTCATTGGGATCGTGAAGCTTGGGACCAACTTTTTTGATCGCGTTTAAAGTGTCTTGGGCTGAACAATAGACATCGTTCATTTTTTCCATCGCGCAAGTGAGTGCAGTTGAACCAAGTGCTAAATCAAACTGCGCAATTTTTTTTGCTGTTGATAAACGCTCGAAAAAATCAACTAAAGTAGAAAGAATCGACATACCTGATGTTAATAATACTGCAGTTTGAGATGCAGGAGTCATCATCGCAGCACTTGCACTCAAAATTGTTCCGACGCCTGCAACTTGCTGTAAAACTCCAGGCTGACCAACCCAGCAAGATTCATTCGCCAAAACTTGATTCACAGCCTGATTAGTTGAACTTAAAAGAAGTCTCAAAGCTTGGGATCTGCGTGTTTGTTGATCGTTCAAGGCACTGCCTTGTGCTGCACTTAGAGTACCCGCAAGTTCAATTCGAATTGAATAAAGCTGTGTTCTTAATGCAGAAATCTCTGCGGGATCAGTTGTCTGAGTTAAAAGAATTGTGATTTCTTGTTTTTGCTTTTCTAACGAATTTACCTGCTGCTCGAGATCATTCACGTAAGAATCATTAACTCTTGGAATTAAGCTTTGAGCTTGAGCAGTAGACGAATCAAGAGACGTCGCCACTCCCGCTAAGCTTTTACATGCTGGATTATCAAGTGCTGCTCTGATTGTAGATGCAAGTCCTTGAACAATTGAAATTGCATCTGCTGATGGGCCGCGTGTTAGCGTGCAACCATTTGAAAATGTATCGAGCAATTTTATAATCTGCGAAGATTCTTCTGTCGAAAGTTCAGGATCTTTAAAACCAAAAGCCTGAGCTGTGGATGGTGCGGAAGATACAAGGAGGATCAACCCCATAACGAGGGCCAACGATCTCCCGAACACCGTGCACTTTACGCTCAGGCTTATTGATGAATAGCTCGCCATAAAATCCCCCTACCAAGTTTCCTTGAAGGGAAAATTCTTTCGAACTATTCAATGACTATCAAACTCAAAGTGAAACAATAGCTCCACAATCAGCTGTTTATAACTCGCTGCTATACAAAGGTTCGTACTTTGAGCCGCAAACCTCGATCAGAAGCGGCTTACTGCCGTTCTAAGACAAAGTTTACTGCACAAAACTCTGCCGCTCCTCAAAAAAGCCAGGCCGCTGCCAAATATGACTCGCCGCCTATGCAAAAGTGAGAAGGTGGCCTTTGTTTTAGCCTAGTAGTTTCAGGGCTAACTGATTTTGTTGATTTGCTTGGCCCAAGATCGACACGCCTGCTTGCATGAGGATATTGTTGCGAATCATTTCAGTTGTCTCTGATGCTACATCCGTATCACGAATTCGTGAATTTGCGGCTGACATGTTTTCGTCGTAGATCAACAAGTTGTTACTAGTTGATTGCAGACGATTTTGCATGGCACCGAAGTTCGCACGAATCGAGTTAATACTTGTCATAGCGGTATCAAGTGTCGAAAGAGATTGTTGAGATCCCTCTTTTGTCGCCACTGATTCTGCCATCATTCCCAACGCTTCTAACGTCGAGTTTGCTGCACCTGCATTAAACGAAATACGATCTTTAAACGGATCATTGTTAACACCCACTTGAATATCAAGAATTCCACCAGTTCCGTTTAATAAATCGTAACCGTTGAATTGAGTGCTCTCAGTAACCCGCTGAATCTCTGATTTTAATTGCTGGTATTCTGCATCTAAAAACTGTCTCTCCGTATCGCCTAAAGTATCAGAAGCACCTTGTACTCCTAATTCGCGAAGTCGAATTAACATATTAGACACTTCATTCAAACTGCCTTCAGCAATTTGCACGAGTGAAATACCATCATTGGCATTACGATTTGCTTGTCTGAGACCACGGATTTGACCTTTTAGGTTTTCCGAGATCGCTAGACCTGCAGCATCGTCTGCTGCCTGATTGATTCTGAAACCTGACGCTAATCTTGCCATTGATTTATTGGCATTGATTCCCGTCATGTACAGATTCTTCTGTGCATTGAGTGCGGCGACGTTAGTCGATATACGCATCCCCATTTTATCCTCCTTGTTTCATAGCTCATCCTCCTGATTCGCGGCCAACCTTGGCCATCAACTCCGATCCATGGAGTTGGTTATTAAGAACGAAGCATAACTACAAATGTAGGAATACTCGGTCTCTATGTTTCAGTTCGGGAATAATTCCTGGCGACTTGAGTCTAGATTAAAAATAAGTGGAAAAATTTTATGCAGGACTGAAAAAACTTTGAACAAAAGTGAGGATTTAAGTCGAGATCACACTTTCACAACTTAATTACTGCGGCACTAAAGTCGGTACTAAATGGTAATGCTGACGAATTTCTTCGGCATTAAGGAAAAGATAACCTTGCGGACCTAAAACACTCATTTCTTCCAATACCCACATTGGGGGTTCTTCACCAAAAGTTCCGCTCTTGTGATACTCATCACCACGAGCATTAGATAAATGAGAAACCCAAGATTGTAGGAACTTTCCATTTTCGCAATTCGAAGATTGTAGGACGCGGTCAACTTCGCCCGAATAAGCTAAGCCTTCTCCCTTAAAAACAACTCTCAAATTTGACCAATCGTCGCAGATGTTTTTTTCTTTACCTTCAAGTTTCATCGTAATACCGCTTTGATTGTATTCCCAACTTAACTTTGCGGTATCAAGAATCGAAGATTGGTTTTTTTCGGCGACACTTGCAATTCCTCTGTGCTGGCTTGGAGATTTAAAAAGAAAGTGGCCGATTATGGCGACCGCTACAATGTTTGCGAAAATCAGCAACCATTTTTTGTTATCGAGGTTGATCATGGGTACTCACATTTCACAGAAGTAACATCTGCATCAGCTAATGAACTTCGAACTTGTAAAAATCCAAGCTCTGGATACATCACACTTATACTTTTATTCGTGTGTCTTAATCCCAAGGCATGTCCGAATTCATGAATCAAGAGGCTCTTAAAATGAATCTCGTTATTATTTTCAGGGTATTCTGCATAAAAACTAAAATCCTTAGCATTTATCAAAATGTCTGCATCTAATAATTGATTCTTAAGCCAGCGAGTAATTGTTTGCGCTTGTTGATATTGAATTAGTATTCCGGAATTAGTCCAATAGATGACGTTTTTTCTATCATTTGTAGGTTCAGCTGATTCGTACGAATTTAAATCAACTTCAATTAGTTGGCGACCTGACAATGTTTTCCAAGATTGCGCTGCTTCTTCAATCAGCTTGTACCAACCTACCGGGACCTGTTTGCTAAAATAGAAACGAATTGGAGGCATTGATTTCCAGGATACAATTTGTCCGACAGAGTTTCGAACATATTGGCAATTTTCTAAGCTATACGCCGAGAGCTCATCAGCCGAAGCACCGTCAGAAAGCTTACTTTGGTTACAACCAATTATATAAAATAAAAAAAGACAGATAATTCCTGCAATCTTCACTTACCTAGTTTCCCCTAAGTATGAGTTCAAATGAAGATCCACTAGACCGACTTTTTTTAACAACTAGACTTGTTACCAGCTTTGAAAGCTCAACACCTTTAAATTTTTTTTGCACCACATGCCGGAGATTTTTCTAGAATTGAAATTCCTTGTTTCCACTCAACTTCTTTTGCGAAATCGAGCGGGGTTTGTTTGTAAGTATCAGTGATATTTTTACAAGCGCCTTGTCTTAGTAACCAAAGGAGCACGCTTGGGTCTTGTCTGCGAACCGCAAAGTAAATAGCCGTCCACCCGTCCGTCGCCTTATCGTTAATTGATTGCCTTGAAGTTGTCAGAGTCCTAACCATTTCAAAACTACTTTGCTGGACTGCAAGCATAATTGGAGTAATTCCATCTGGACCTTTAGCGTCCAAATCAGCGCCTGCTAGGATTAAAAGTCCTGCTGTAGAGACTTTGTTTCCTACAACGGCATAGACAATGGCTGTTCCGAAAGTATTGTCGGTGTGGTTTACATTTACATCATTCGAAAGAAAGAAATTTATGACTTCATCCTGGCCTCTTGATGCTGCAAGCATGAAAGGTGATGTGCCTGAATCACTTCTAATCGTTTTACATGTTGAAAGATTTTTTTCGAGATAGCTTAAATCGCCCTTTGCCGCTGCACCAAAACACGGGTGAGCCGGTATAACAAAGTCAGATTTTTTCGCTGCCGTATGAGAGCAACCCATAAGATACAAATACAAAACCAGAAATGAGATTTTCATTTCATGATGATGACGCTTTTCAAAATAGCGCTCAAGACTTTAAAATGTTCACCCCCACCCTTTCGGGCGGAGGGAACGTCGCAGGAAACGATAACTGGTCAGGGTGCCCGGTATATACCGGTCGATACTTATACTGAAATAAGTATCCCTATTAGAATGTCAGCCGAGTTTACTCATGAACATCCTTGCTCATAAAGTTAATCCTCGACCTTTAGCGCCTAACTTTTACTGGGGCTTAACAAAGGTTTTTGGGGGTAAGTGAAATCCAAAACCTAGGTAGTCAGACTCTTAGTTTCTTAAGAGAATGACTTATTCAAGAGTCCAAGTGCTACGTTAGCTTGCTGATTTGCTTGTGCTAATACTGAAGTACCAGCTTGTAAGAGGATGTTATTTCTCATCATCTCACTCGTCTCTTCAGCAACGTCTACGTCTCTGATTCGTGAATTTGCTGCAGACATGTTTTCCAAGCTGACAGATAAATTCGAAACCGTTGACTGTAATCGATTCTGAATCGCACCAAAGTCTGCTCGCATAGCTGATACTGATACAATCGCTGTATCGATAGCTGCTAAGGCATTCTGAGCGGATGCTTTATCAGCGACACTTGAAAGATTAACTCCCAAGGCTGCTGAGTTTGCGTCTGCTTTTGAAGCATCGAAAGAGATTCGGTCGATTTCAGGGTTATTTCTTGTTCCAACTTGGAAATCCAAGATAGATCCTACTCCCGCTAAAAGTTGAGTTCCATTGAACTCTGTTCCTTCAGCAACACGATCGATCTCCGATACGAGCTGATCATATTCCACATTTAGGAACTGACGCTCGACTGGACCGATAGTATCAGAAGCGGCTTGTACAGATAACTCTCGAAGTCTGATTAAGATTGATGAAATTTCGTTCATCGATCCCTCTGCCACTTGGACTAGTGAGATACCGTCCTGTGCATTTCGAGAAGCCTGTTTAAGACCTCGGATTTGGGCTTTTAAGTTTTCAGAGATCGCTAAGCCGGCAGCGTCATCTCCTGCTCGATTGATACGGAAGCCAGATGCTAGCTTCTCCATACTTTTATCGAGTCCGATCTTCGTTCCCCACAGAGTCTTCTGTGCATTTAACGAAGCGGTATTGGTATTAATACGCAATCCCATTTGTTCCTCCTCCTTGAAGATTTCAGTCTCATTCCTTGAGACCGCGAAACTCGTTATGAGTTTCAAAGGCTGGGTGTACGCCTTTTGTTTCTTATCGGCTCATCCTGATACACCTAAAGGCCTTG
>JAYTJV010000093.1:0-33394 GCA_043730825.1 Pseudobdellovibrionaceae bacterium | reverse complement strand
GGATCAGCAGCCGTTGCAAAAAGACCAAGAGTTCCACCCATCGTGTCTCCTGCTTTGTTAACAGGAGTGTAACCGATCGCTGCTAATGCATTAGCATTTGTTAATGAAATTGTACCAGAAGATACAGTTAGGTTCGATCCAACCTGCACGATACCTTTTTGTGCTCCTGTTGCATCTTGGTAAGCAGAAGAAGACACAGCTGTTAAGCGACCTTTAGCATCGTAAGTGATCGCAGGAACAGAAGAAGCAGAACCAGCGGATCCAGCTGTAATTGTTGAGGCTAGTGTTAGTGCACCTGTAGAAGCAAGAGTTGCATCACCAGATAAAATATTATTCACCCAAGCTGTACCGTCATAAATCATGATCTGATTATTTGCAGTCGCAGCAGAAACCGCGATGCCTTTTATCTTATCGACAGAAGTTGCACCTTGAGTGCCCGATACATCGCCAACTAAAGAACCAGAGAAATTAACAGCGGAAGTTGCGTTTGGTACGGTTCCGATCGCTAAACATTCCCAAGCATCACTCACTGTGTTCCAAGAAGGTTTTTGGACAGTAGTACATGAAGCTGCAGGTAAAAGATCAGCGTTGTAAGCTGAAGTTTGAAGAGCTCCCACAATTCGAGCGTCATCACCAGCAGCTAAAGTATTTGCAGCAGTACCAACAACAGCAGTGATCACCGGAGTTGTTCCACCATTTGCAACTGTAATATAGTTGTTCGCTGAAGAAACGTTAGTTACCGTGCCAACAGCCGCAGCTATCCATGATGTATCTGTTCCATCAGTAGATAAAACTTTTCCAGCGTGAGTTGCTTGAGTAGGAAGTAGAGCATTAAGTGCAGCATTCGCAGTCACTTGTCCTGTACCACCACGAGCGATCGGTAAAGTGCCAGTCGCAATATCACCAGCATCTAAGTTAGTTAAATCAGAACCATCAAGAACAGGAAGTTTTCCACCAGCTGCAACTTGCACGATTTTTCCAGCCGTAATACCAACATCAACGGCAACATCATTTGCATTAACTACGATACCAGTTCCTGCCACAACATCTACTGTTGCAGAACCAGAAGCAGCGCCACCAGTTAACCCGGCACCCGCAACAACATCAGTAATGTCGCCAGTAGTTGGAGTAATCCATTTTAAACCAGAAGCCTCTGCTGAATCAGCAGAAAGAACTTGTCCGTCAGTTCCAACCGGAAGACGAACGTGAGTTGTTCCGTCACGCGAAAGTAAATCTCCCTTAGTCGTAAGCGGAGAAGTGAGTTTCGCAACGAAAGAATCGTAATCAGCTTTAGATAGTGTTCCAGAAGTTACACCCGCACCAGAAGCAAGTGGAATATTCAAAGTATGAGTATCAGCTGCAGAAGAAATTGCTGGAGTTAATCCAGACGAGCCAGCAGCAAAAGTTTGAGTTGATCCCGTTTGACCACCTAAAGAAGTGAGGCCAGCGCCAGAAATTCCAAGTGCTTGTACCGCAGATCCATCCCAGTATTTTACTTGGTTAGAAGTTGTATTAAACCAAGTATAACCTTTTTGCGTTGCATTCCATCCACCCGTTGCAGGATCAGCAGCCGTCGCAAAAAGTCCAAGAGTTCCACCCATTGTGTCTCCTGCTTTATTAACTGGTGTGTAACCAAGAGCTGTCGTGATATCTCCAGAAACTAGAGCAGAGCCAGAAGTGACACGACCTTGAGCATCTGTTGTGACTTTATAATATGTTCCAGCAGTGCCAGTATTTTTCAAAGTGAGAACACCTGTTGAAGCAAGAGTTGCATCACCAGATAAAATATTATTCACCCAAGCAGTACCGTCATAAATCATGATCTGATTATTTGCTGTGGCAGCAGAAACCGCGATGCCTTTAATTTTATCAACAGAAGTTGCACCTTGAGTTCCTGAAACATCTCCAACTAAAGAGCCAGTAAAGTTCACCGCAGAAGTCGCATTTGCAACAGTTCCGATCGCAAGACATTCCCAAGCATCAGAGACTGTATTCCAAGAAGGCTTTTGCACAGAAGTACAAGAAGCAGCAGGTAAAAGATCAGCGTTGTAAGCAGAAGTTTGAAGTGCGCCAACAATTCGAGCATCATCACCAGCAGCTAAAGTATTTGCAGCAGTACCAACGACAGCAGTCAGAACAGGAGTTGTTCCGCCCGTTGCAACAGTAATATAAGGATTTGCAGAAGACACGCTAGTTACAGAACCACCAGAAGGATTAATCCAAGATAAAACGCCTGCACCATCAGTTGCTAAAACATAGCCAGAAGTTCCGGCCGAAGGAGGTAAAGTAAGCGCATAGTTAGCTGTAATATCTGCTGGAGTGCGAACAGTTACTGTATTCGTGTCGTTGTCATTTAAAACTAAATTTCTTCCAGAAAAATTAGTCGCAGCCACCGCCGCAGCGTTCGTCATATTTTGCCCACCCATGTCGATAGAACCACTCATGGTTCCACCAGCCAAAGGAAGCTTTGTCGTATCATCAATTGTTGCAGTTGATACCGCAGTTAATCGACCTTTTTGATCATAAGTAATAACTGGAACTGATTGAGCTGTTCCAATCGGTCCACCAGGTGTGATCACATTTGGTAATGCGATCACACCAGAAGAAATAAATAATCCAGAAGTCGCTAAGTCCGTATTAACCTGAACAATTCCCTTTACAGAATAAGAAGCATCACCAGGCGAAGTTCCCGTCGCATCAGCAGATGGAACCCAGTTTGTGCCATCATATTTTAAAACTTGGTTTAAAGTTGGCGCAGTCGCGACAACATTCGTACCACGAATTTTTTCAACAACAGTCGCGCCTGAATTTCCAGTCACATCACCAGAAAAAGCGCTATTTGGTTTTAAATACTGATTGTTAGTTCCAGCGATTAATTCTTCTAAAGTATCAACATTAGCAGCAGTGAGCGGAGTATAGGTAGCTAGCGGATCAATCTTTAAAAAATCAGCAGCTTGATAGCCTTCTAGTTGTACTGAATTCAATGCTAAGGGTACGAAATTAATTTTAGTTGCGGGAATAACTTCCCATGGATCTGCTGGATTTTCTTTAAATGACACCGCTAACGAGCGCCCATCTGCTGTAGAAGGATTGTATGAATTTCCAACGCTACAACTAGTTAACGCTGTAAAATTAGTTCGATTCGAAAAGACTCGTTCTAAAGAGTAGGGAAGTGCATTAGGAATTAACGACGGCTCATTTGTATCATTAATGGTTAAAGTGAAAACACCGCCACTGCCAGTTAAATTTTTTGTTTGCTGTTCTTCCCAGAGTAAACAATTTTCGCCGCCCGGAGTTCTAATTTGAATTCTAAAATAGGCAGTGGCCGATTCAAGCGGAGTACTATCTGGTCTTAAGATACGCCCATGATAGGTAATGCCAGAACTGCCGGAAGCTAAAGAGCTCAAAGCAGTAAATGCGAGAGCGAGATAAATACGGAAGTTACGTGCAAGATGGTATTTCAAACTCATGGTAGACTGTTCGGTTTAGAACAAAAGTCACTTTAGGGCGATAATGGGAATATTCTCAGTTTGATACAATTATGTGAAAAAATAATTTTAGAAGATTCCAGCAGATTGAACTGAGGGATCGAACTGATACAAGACTTAAAAGAAAGCTTCTAAAACAGGACTGAATCTGGCAGTCCCAATCGTGCAGCAATGACCCTCACGATTTCACTAGCAGTCTCTTCCAAAGCCCGTTCGGTCACATTGAAAACCGGCCATCTGCGATTCTGCTTAAAAAGCGCTTCTGCATAATCGATCTCTTTAGAAATTTGCGACATCGAAGCGTATTCGCCGCCAGTATCTTGACCAAATTTCTCTAACCGATTTTTTCGAATTCTTTGTAAGGAATCCATATCGATAATCAGTCCGACGACTCGACGTTGATCAACTTTGAAAAGTTCTTCAGGCAAAGGACTGCCAGGAACAAGTGGAACGTTTGCAACTTTCCAACCTTTATGACTTAAAAAAATCGAAAGTGGAGTTTTACTAGTTCGACTAATTCCAACTAACACAATGTCAGCTTTGTCTAAATCATTTAGAACTTTTCCGTCATCATGTTTAACGGTGTATTCAATGGCTTCAATGCGCTTAAAATAAGTTTCGTCAGTCGTTCTTAAAACATTCACATGAGAACCCGACGTTGTACCGAAGTATTGATCTAAAACTCCGAGCAATGGACCTAGTAAGTCGAAATTTAAAATCCCTTTGCTTTCGGCGATCTCGCGAATTCGCACACGCATTTGTGGGGAAGCTACCGTGTAAACGATGATCCCGCGCTTTTCAAAACAATCCTGAACCAAGGCTTCTATTTGGGCTTCAGTTCGAACATTTTTACATCGAGTAATTTGAATATCAGCTTTTTGATATTGAACTAAAGCTGCACGAATCATGGTCGCAGCGGTTTCGCCAGTTCCATCAGAAAGAATAAATATCGTAAAAGCCGAAGTTGGTGTGGTCATTCAAAAAAAGTTTTTTTAAGTTCTTTCACAAGAGCTATCATCTGATCTTGCATCCACAGATCCGGTACCGGAGAAAAAAGTATATAAGCAAAATCAGCAGTCGGTCTTAATAAATAAGCCTTACATTTATTTTCCGGATCCCAATTCAATTTTAATTTTTTTACAAAGACACTTCCAGGAGTCGTTAAGATCTGAAGATGCTTTGTTGTGGGGAAACTTAATTTCAATTCATGAAACGCACCAGACGCAACTTGCACATTACCTTCGTTGAAGAAAGCAACGGGGCTAAATTTCTGATCTCTATTTTCTAAAAGAAGTCCAAATTGGAAGTAAGGATTAAGCCGCTTAAAAACTGCGACTACTTTTTCGATATGATCTTCAGGCAGTCCGATTATTAAACTCGACAAGTCATTGAAATTGACTTGAAGTTCAAACTTCTGTTGAAGAGTTTGACCCTTGGAAGGTTTGGCTTCCTGATCCCAGTTTTCTTGAAGTATATTTTCCAGTTTTTGGGAGAGTTCTCCCCAGGTTTCCCGTAAAATTTCTTTCATACAATTATTCTGTCGGGGGTTTCCAGATTAATCAAGCACGACAGTTAAATCTAAATAGTCTGAAAGCTTTTGCCAATCCCTAGAAAAGTCCGCTAGTGCAATATTTTGAGGCAAAAAGATGCGAGCTTGAGGTTTTCCCAGTCTCTCCCAGTGCTGAAACACACCTTGAACCCACTTTTGAAGTTGGCCATTCCAAGGAAGTACAAGAACCCAACGTGCAGGCAATTGAAAAGAGCTCGCAATCATAAGATTTTCAGCACCGGCTTGAACATCCGTCCAACTGATTTGATTTTCGTAAAGAAGTCCTTTAATTTCAGCGGCAATGCTTCGAGTCTTATGCGCAAAACCTTTTCTGATTTGATGATTCAAATGCCAATCAAGTTCGACAGACCAATGAGAGTTCGAGAGGTCAGGACAGATCCACATTTCAGCACCGGGACTTAAAGCACTTAACTGATTAAGGCTTAAAATCGCCATGATGTCAGAGTCCTCGGCCTATTTGATCGAGCAGACCGTTGACGAAGGAAGCTGATTCCGTTGAACCAAATTTTTTGGCAATTTCGACAGCCTCATTAATTGCAATCGCAGGCTTAACAGGTTGAGGAGCGTACAACATTTCGTAAACCGCTAGTCTTAAAAGATTACGATCCACACTTGCCATGCGATCCATTTTCCAATGTTGAGAAGTGCTTTGGATTTTTTGATCAATCTCGACTTTTTTAGACTGAACACCTTCAACAAGTGCACGGGCATAATCTAAAGTTTCAGAATCATGAGTTTCGCCCGAAGCTTCGCTTGTTACGCGAACGGCTTCTTTGACTTCCATAGCAGGAGCAAAATCAGATTGAAATAAAATTTGAAATGCAATTTCACGAGAACTTCTGCGCATATTTTTAATTATTCGTTTGAGGTGGAGGTAGTGGTTTGAGCGACAACTGGGGATTTTCAGTATCAACGATATCCAATAATTCGCGGTCTTCTAAGGAATCAACGAATTCTTGAACGTCTTTGAAATGACGGTAAACGCTGGCGAACCGAATATAAGCCACATCATCAAGAAGCTTCAGTTCTGCCATTAATTTTTTTCCAACGACGCGAGCTGGAAGTTCATTTTCACCACGATTTAAAACCCAGCCAGCGATTCGATCGACAACTTGTTCCAATTGATCATGGCTAATCGGTCTTTTTTGGCAGGCTGCTTGCAGTCCTTTTAAAACTTTTTCGCGCAAGAAAGGTTCACGTCGGCCATCTTTTTTAATGATCATGGGATAATTTAACACAAGAGTTTCAACAGTTGTGAACCGTGATTTGCAAGACAAGCACTCACGTCTACGGCGAATAGATCCGTCTTTTTGTACACGCGTATCGAGTACGCGATCGTTTTGATTGTGACAAAAAGGACATTTCATTTAAAGCCTTTCAGGCATCTGGCTAGCTATGTGGCAAATTAGAGGGTGGCCCCAGTGTGGTCAATGTTTAGGCGACACTTGACACAAGTCTAATGCATAGCGCTAACCACAGCCTATGCGACGCGCAACAGGGTGGAAGATTTTTAATCGATTCTTATGAACAGCCCTGATAGGCTTTTTTTATATGAAATCAAAATTTTTACTTCTTGTTTCCATTTTTGTTGTCTCATTTCAGGCGTTTGCAGAACCGGTTGTGGGGCGTGACGCAGCCGCAGGTTATATGGGTAAAGTGAACGAAGACACCCAAGCCGTAGCAAGCGGACCCAGAACCCATTACATGGCACTTCACATTGGAAAATTGGTAAACGCCGATTCCTGGAAATGGGGAGACGAAACTAAAAATAAAGATGTCGGCTCTGCCACGGTGGGTGTCACTTACCGAGTTAAAGAGTGGTGGGATACAACAGACATGTTGATCCGAATTGATTTGAACGAATACGACATCGACGGGAAAAAACCTCAGAAACTTTCTTTTATTCCGATCATTTTATTTCCTGAAGCGTCTTCAGAGTTCCCACTTTATTTCGGAGCAGGTGTTGGCTTAGGCGTTTTCTTTAAACAGCTTGATACTGAATCTGCGCTTGCGATTGATTATCAAATGATCGTGGGAATTCGTTTCTTTGATGTATTTGAAAATATCGGTCTCTTTTTAGAGAGCGGAATTAAAAATCACATCCAATTAACAGATGATGGACAAGTCAATGCATCGTACATTGCTACCGGAGCTTTGTTTACTTTCTAAATGAAAATTCCAGGGAACCTTTTAGAAACTATTCCGTTAGCTCTTGTGGAAATTTTCCAGCAACAAAAAGCGGCTGGCCGAGTTGTCGATTTTAATTTAAAAAATCACAGCAAGTGGGGAAGTCGCGACCGAAGATTTTTTGCCGAGAACGTATACACGATCGTCAGAAATTATCGAAAGCTTTGGGTTCAGTCCGGGCTCGATCCGAAAGAATATTTAAATCACTCAAAAATCGATTTAACGTCTATGAAAAAGCTGGCACAATTTCATTTGGATTCAGTCACTTCACAAAATAATTCGGAAGATGAAAACCGACTCTCGGCTTTTGCGGAACAAGAATCTTATCCAGACTGGTTAGACCAGTTGGGCCGCAAAGAATTGGGTCAGGATTGGGAGCCGATTGCACGAGCACTTAACCAGCAAGCTCCGGTTTTTCTAAGAACGAATACGCTAAAAACAACACAAGCAAAATTGAAAGACATTTTATCCCTGGAACAAGTTCAATGCCGTATGAGACATGAAAATGATCTGACGATTGAACTAACAGCCAGAAAAAATGTTTTCGTAACAAAAGCTTTTCAGCAGGGCTTATTTGAAGTTCAGGATTTTTCATCTCAGCAAGTGGCACCTTTGTTAAACCCTAAATCGGGCGAAACTATTGTTGATGGTTGTGCGGGGGCGGGTGGCAAAACATTGCACCTTGCGGCTTTAATGAAGAATAAGGGCCGAATTCACGGACTCGATGTCAATCAAGGGAAATTAGACGAACTTTACAAAAGATCATTACGCGCAGGCTGCATTATCATTAGACCACAAGTCATTGATTCAAAAGATGTCGTAAAATACTTAACTGATGCCGCCGACGGAGTTTTGCTTGATGTTCCATGCAGCGGAAGTGGTGTTATCAGAAGAAATCCTGATACAAAATGGAAGTTTCAAAACACAGATTTTGATCGGCTCTTAAATCTTCAGCAAGAAATTTTGCAAGATTATTCGAAGATGGTGAAAAAAGGTGGACGCCTTGTTTACGCGACATGCAGCGTATTTCCGTCAGAAAATTTGAATCAAGTCACATCGTTTATAAAACACAATCCTGACTTTAATCTCGAGAGCTCGAAGCTCTTTCGACCTGACATCGATCCTGGTGATGGGTTCTTTATGGCCCTGCTCACCAGAAACAAATAACTGCTTAACTGCATAATCTTAAAATTGTTTTTTAATATATAACGCTACCTGTTCGTATTGACTCGAGCATAGGCCCCGACTACCAATTTATGTCGACCTAAACAACTAACGGAGGGGTAACGAATGAAATTATTCATGACAATTATTTTAGCGATGAGCGGCCTTTTGGCCTCAACATCTCATGCAGCAGTGGATGCGAAACATTACGAAATCAAAAAAATCGTAATCAAAGAATTACCAGATTCTGATCGAATGAAATTCATGAACGAAAAAGTCGGCAACTTCACACAAGGCTGTGAACCGTCAACTACAAACCCAAATGTGTCGCCAATTAATCCAGGTGTAGCAAACCCCCTTAACCCAATCGATTATATCGAAGTCGTGGTAGATAAAATTATCAATATCGGTAAAAAGATTTGGGCTATCGTTGATGCTGGTCGCCCAGTCGTAAACGTAAAAGTAGATACTGCAAATGCACTTCCTGCAGGCGTTCGTTGTTGGGATGAATTAGAAGGCTGGCAAGCTCCGACTTCTAAGCTTTACCAAATGTCTTACCTCAATGGTTTCGACGCACCAGTTGTGACATTCAACTTCAGAGTTTCATTTATCTCTGGCGGTAAATACAAAGGCCAAGGCCAGTACATTACTTTGGCATCTGTTCAGCCGGCAAAAATCGACGTAGGTTGGGGCTTCCGATTTGACGCTGTAGCAACAGTACCAATGGTATTCAACCAGGGCACAAAAGTATCTCCACTAGCTGGAATGCAATTAGCGATGAACTGGCAAATCCGCACGGTCATCCAAGAAATTCAGCAAGCAGAAAACTTCTTCATCAACGGCGAAGGCACTCTACAAAAGTTAAAGTAAAAAGCGAAAAAATCTTAAGTAAAAAGAAAGAAAAAATGGCTCATCAATCTATTGATTTATTTAATAAAAAGTAAGTAAGTAGATTGAAGGTACAAGACTTTTTTAAAGCAGATTAAGATCCGATTTTTCAAGATAAATAACTCTCTGCAGAACCGCAGCGGTTTTGCAGAGAGTTAAAATTTGAACAATTTATTATAAACCTGAATATGATCTTTTTAATGTTTAAGTTGGACTTTATGTAGCCGCCCAGTTCGCAACTGCAGCTAACCCCTTGCTCTCAATTTAATGTAAATTCCACACCCTTGTTCATTTTATTGTCACCGCACACCAGCCTCAACTCCGTTAAATCCCACAAGCATTTGGACCAATTCTTGCTGTAAATATGCATGCAATAAGCATCAAAACTTAAGGAAAAACCTTAAGCAATGGGGAAAAGCTAAAAGCTTTTAGGGTTCAAACAAAATGAAAAGACTTCTTTGTTTATTTTTAGTCGTATTCTTGGGCGGCTGTGCCGAGGAAAACTCTGGTAGACGATCAGAGAGCGAAGCATTTGAAGAAGGCTTCGAAATGGTTGAAAAGGGTCAATTTGAAAATGCGATTCTTTACTTTCAAAATCTTTACCAAACGAACCCTACTGACGATGCATTGAAAGCGTGGGCTTCAGTTTACGTGGCCAGGTCTGGTTTAACAGTGGCAACTTTGTACAATGCCTATGCAAGTTTGCCCCAACAAGAAACCGTCACAAGAGACAATTTAATTCCTATGATGAAAGCCTACCAAGCAAGTTTAGAGCAAATCCCTTACGCGCAAGAGCAGGATCGGGCCGATTTGCAGGCTGCTTATGATATTTTGCAAAGTCGTTCTGCACCTTCAGTTCGACTATTTAGATCGATGGTGGGTTTAGTTTTACTTCGCTCTCATTTTTCAGATGGCAGCGAGCGTTTACTAGATGCCAATTTTAGCGTTGATTTCGACAAAAACTTAAAACTTGTTTGTAAAGTTGATTGGCGAAGGTTTCGCAACTGGCTTCAAACTTGGACAGCATATGGAACCGAATTGACTCAAGATTTAAAAATCGCTTTACCTAAACAAGTAGAGAGCTTAGACGAAAGCGGAAAATTCTTTACGCAATCTCGGGAACTATCAACAACCTTATCAACGGCCTGTGTTCCATGAAGATTTGGCTTTTGCTTTTTAGTTTTTTAATATTCTCTCAAGCAAAAGCCTTTGAGTTGCGTGAACAAGCAATGGGTGACACTTGTTATTTTATTCGACAAAAAACTTCGGGTACTAGATGCCACCCAACGAATGTGGCTCGTGAAGATTCGCAATTCGTTTTTGGTAAATTTCTTTTTTCAGAAGGTATTAACCAGGCCGACAACTGGCGCCGAGTTCTTGAAGGTGATGCGACTCCGAATCAGTTTATTGAACTCATTGAAGATGACCGCGAAAGCTATATCGCGAATGAAACAGAGATCGGCTACGTAGGAAACTCTTGGGCCATATCTTTTAAACCTTATGAACTTTGGGTGGAAACTCGAATTCAGAATCCATCTTATCCCTATGCACGAATTGATGCGGGTATTGCCCATGTTTTGGCTTTGGACTTTGGCCATTATTTAAATGATGTCTTATCTGTCGGTGTGAAGCTTGAAGCTGCAAGCATGCAGACTTTAAAGCGATCATTTTTTGTAGCTGATTTGGCAATAGATCCTGATGCTGTTAACACTGATCCTGATAAGAAGACTCATATCGTGGCAAGTCCTGGTATCGCCTTCGAGCCCGCAGACGCTTGGGGTGATGCACGTTACAGTGTTCTCTGGAAACAGTCTTATATCGAGTCTGATGGTGTTCTATACGCAGGTGTTAGCTATCTACATGACTTTACGGTTGGAACCTTAGAGTGGGGCTTAGGTACTAAGTTTCAGGAATCGGTTGCCGTTCGGCCGCAAATTTTCACATACTATCAAATCGGGATGACGACTTTTACGACTTCAATCTCGCCAAGAGAACAAACTTACGGAGCATTCTTGAAATTAAAAGGATTCGATACAGGCCTTTCTTATTACATCACAGATGATGACCGAGTTCTCTTCTTTCAATTAGGATTTACTTTGTGATGAGATTACTAAAAATTTTAATTCCTTTAATTTTTATCACTTCAAGTGCATTTGCAGAAACTTTCGAGGAATTTTCCGAACGTGTGAAGTATGAGCGGGAATTTAAAAATAGCGACGGTCTAGGAATGATGATCTCGGGTGGTATTGCTTTAGTCGGCGGTAGTTATGGGTGGAGTGTTGCAGAATCGAACGTTGAAAAAGGTTTTTATTCAATTGCCCAAACTTTGGGTCTTCTTGCAATTGGCTACGGTGCCGAACATTACTTCTTAAAACAAGATGAAGAAATTTTTATTCAAGTTCTCAATTCTGGTGATTTATCAATCGATCAAAAAAACAGAATGGTCGAAAGTTACTTAAGAGAAAAGAAAGAGCGCGAAGAAAGCACGCGCTGGATCCGCCGCGTGACTTATGGAATGGGCGGAATTCTAAATGTGATTTACGCAGGCCAAACAAAAGACGAATCTTTAAAAAGTCTTCTTTACCTTGCAGCAACTGTTCAAATTGTTTGGGCCGTTACTTTTTAGAACTTTATTTCTAAAGACAGCCACGCGTGCCTGCCTTCGCCGTAGTAATCAATACTGATCTCGGGTCGGAAATCGAGCAAGTTGCTGCCTCTTAGAGCGATTGTTGTGTTTTCTCTGTATTTATAAGTAACGGCTGCATTGATTAAAAAATATCCTGGAAATTCGTAGCGAAAGTTTCCGAAAAAATCATTTCGTTCGCCAACACCAGTTCCCTCTAACATCCAGGTTGTGTACTCTTCATTCTGGAAAAATCGAAGAGAGCCTGAAACTTTGGGTCGTCTACGTAGTTGTTCATGACGAACCTGATCCCAAGGCTCTTGATAAGCATAAGAGGCTTGAATATTTTGCTTGAGATTGAGCACATAACTTGAAGAGACTTCGACGCCTCTAGTTTTAACTTGTGCGGTGTTTTGGTATTGCAAAATGCCGCCACCAATACTTCGAGCTTCGATATAATTATCAAACGAGGTTTCAAAAAGTGTTGCGGAGATTTCACCTTGATTTCCTAAGGCTACATCTTGCGTGATCGAATAAGTTTGCGAAGTCTCGGGCTCTAAGTTGGGATTGGGGAAAACACCTTTAATCTGACTAGACGAAGGGGCGCGGTAGCCGGTGACCCATTCTAGCTTTGTGTTTTTAAATAAGGTTAAACCCAGCTGGTAACTATTTTTTTCGGTGAAGCCTGATGCTTTTTCGATTCGCGCACCTGATTCAAATAAAAGATTTTCGAGGGGTGAAATTTTTGTCATGACATAAGCGCCTTTTAATTCTGAAAAGGCGTCGGCTTGGCGGGGCGCAGGACTTAGAGTCGCTTGAGAATCATCAAGAAAGAAATCTTCTTTCATGTAACTAAGACCTGTGCTGATTTTCAAAAGCGGACTTTCAAAAGGAGTCAAATCAAGAAGAGCACCTTGAAGCTGCGATCTGAACTTTGCATCGACATTATTAGATGAGGGACTTGAGTAATAATATCTCCAACCACGCTGTCCAAAAATTGCAAAGCGAGGTTTGAACAAAACTTCACTGAAAGTGAGTTGGGCGGAAGCTCCGACTTGGTCGTCTTGTCTTTCAATATCTGAGTCTTCGATACTTTGGCCGCCAACACCGTTTACCGTTGTAGGATTAGTTGATTTATCTTTGAAATAAAACCCACGTGCACGAAATGTAGTTGCTCCCTTTTTTTCGTAATTGAGATCTAAGTTTTGATTTTCCTGATCGTATTTTTTACTAGAATCTAAAACGGGGGATTGATTTTTACCATCCGCGATTCTTCCACTTATGATAAGGCCAGAATTTTCTGACGTTTGAGTCTCAAAACTAAGGCCCACTTGATTATCAGTGTATTTTGTTAGCGAGCTTGTGAGCATCACTTTCTTTTCGTTTTTATACTGAGACCCAAAAGTTTCAATTTTGATAACGCCAGCAAGTGCCTGGCCTCCGTGAAGAACAGTTTGTCCACCTTTTATAATTTCAATTCTTCTGACATTTGAAATATCTAAGCTGTTCAAGTTCATTGTTCTTTGCGCCCAGCTGACGTCATAGACGGGCACGCCGTCGATCATAATTAAGATATGACTTGATTCGCCACCACGAAGAAATAACTGCGGCGGCTGGAAGTTATTATTAAACAAAGTCACATTCGCTTGGGTCGTGATAAGTGAAATTAGATCAGGGGCTTTACTTTCTCTAATTGTTTTTTCATCGATCACAACTTTTGATGAAGAATTAAAGATCACATCCTCGACAACAGTTTCGTAATTAGAACTTTGCGCAAAAGTAAGGGTCGCAGTGAAAAACATGAAAGCGATTAAGTTTAAGCGACATAACATTTAAAAACCTCGTTTTGCTACAGCGGTCTTTAATGTATTTAATTTCTAACGAGATTCAAGTTTAAAGCGGTAAACATACACGATGCGCACAGAAACTTTTTGGCCCTCAACCTCAGCTGGTGAAAACAAAAATTGCTTCAAAGCGTCTGTAGCTGCTTCATTCAAGCCGTAACCCGGTCCCTCGAGCACGGAGACTTCGCGAACTTGCCCTAATTCGTTTATCAATACGGAAAGTTTCACGGCACCTTCAACTCGAGCTTCTTTTGCTGGCTTTGGATAGCTGACTTGGATCTGCTTCAAAACTTTTGGTTTAACGCTGACATTGCCCGATTCATAAGCAGTAGCGGAATCAACCGAATTATTTGTCAACTCCGTGTTTTCGGATTCATTTGGCGTTTCGTTGGGTTGAGTTTTTTCAGGCGAAGTTTTCGTAGCTAAATTTTCTGGAGCTTTTGCCTTTTGAGCAGTGGTTTTCTGGACAGGGGCTTTTCGAGGTTGATCCGAATTAAGTGTTACGGACACGATAGGGTCTTCGATCACTAAAGTTCTTTGATGGAAAAAACTGAAGTAAACAAGTAAATGCACTATCAATGAAACGAGCAAGTAACGAAACATCAAGGATTACATGTAACATAATCCATTTACGCTTATCAAAAGAAAATCACCAGACCGGTTTTGATCCCTTGGCGTTTGTATTTTGTTTTTACACCAGTGGTTGCTTGATTCACTTGCAGTTCGTCACTCCAATTGCCAAAAATTCTCAAGCCTTTAAAGTCTATAAACAAGCCACCTTCAACAAGTGTCCCGCTGACCTCTCCCAAAGTGGAGTGCTTTGTAGGAAAGAAATTGCGGTAACTTCCAAGTAAGCCAAAATACTTTGTTAAGTAAGCTTGAAGGCTTAACTGACCTACACCATTTCGAACCGAAACTTTTTCTGTTAGTTCAAAGTATTGCCGAGTTCTCTGGCCAACATGCAGAGTAATAGAAGTTGTTTGCAGCGAATTCCCTAAAATTCTTAAATTTAATAATCCAGTTGAATGACTTAAATTTTCATCTCCATTATTTTCGTATTCTCCCGTCAAGCCCACTACTTGAGCATAGGCACTCAATGAGCCTGAATAAGTCATATAGGAGGCTTTTGCTTCCCGATTTTTTTGAAAGTCATAATTGTTAGCTGCGCCTAAAAGGGCGAATTCAAACGGTGAGGGTGAGTTCATTGAAAGCCATTGGTCCATCAGACCATTTCTTTGCTTTTGCGCCATCCACTCTTGAAGGGTCCAACGACTTCCTTCCCGGGCTTGAGCCTTCTTTCCCCAGCTGCCGCTTCTCGATCCGCCGCCACCATCCCCTTGGGCATTTGCCAAATGAGAAAATTGGAGGACGGCAATCATGATAACAAGGGTAAAAAGTGATGTCTTGATTTGGGACTTCGAAATTGGTTGAGCTACTTGTTTTTCCATCCTTCTATTTTCTCAGAAACGCAGCGCGTGAGAATCTTAAATCTCTTAATATCTCAGAATGAGAGGTTGCTTATCCGACACACTCACGCAAAAATCACACATCTTGAGGAGTACTTTTAGCCATGGTCCACAGTCTAAGCCCATTCCTTTTACAGTTTTCAGAAAATTTCGGAATTCGCTGGTATGGAACTGCTTACTTAGTCGGATTTTTATTTGGCTACTTTTTAATTACTTGGCTGAGTGAACGACAAAATGCGGGATTGTCTCGAGCACTTGTCGGCGATTTTGTCACAACGATTGCGATTGGAACATTAATCGGTGGTCGCTTAGGTTATGCGCTTTTTTATTCTCCGGATTTATTTGTCAAATTTAAACCTGAATTTCCTTACTGGGGACTTTTAGCGGTCAACGAAGGTGGAATGGCAAGCCACGGTGGTATGATCGGAATTGTTGCTGCCTGTTTATTTTTCGCCAGCCGTTACCGGATTAACTCGCTTTATCTAATGGACCTTGTTTGTGTCACGGGACCGATCGGGGTTTTCTTTGGACGAATCGCAAATTTTATTAATGGCGAACTCGTCGGCCGCATTGCTGAACCTGGATTTCCTTTAGGAGTTAAGTTTCCTCAAGACATGTGGTTATGGCCGAACACTGACACGAAACGTCTTAGCTCACTAGTTGATGCGACTGAAAAAATCGGTGTCACCAGAGATACTTGGTTCGGATGGGTCGATAAAGCGAATTCTGATCCCGTCAGTCGGCAAGGTGTTTACGATGCGATCGGAAAACTCATTCTCGAAATTCAAAACGGAAATGAAGCCGTGAAATCTGCTGTTGGTCCACTTTTAGACTTAAGACATCCTTCGCAACTTTATGCTGCGCTAGGTGAAGGCATTTTACTCTTTATTTTTCTTTTCATGGTTTGGCGTAAACCTCGCAAGCCTGGTTTTATCTGCGCAACATTTCTTGTAACTTACGGCATTGCGCGAATCGTGGGTGAACAGTTTAGATTACCAGATGCACACATCGGTTATCAAGCGCTGGGGCTGACTCGCGGTCAGTGGCTTAGTATCGCGATGCTTGTCATTGGTTTAGCTTTAATGTTCATCTGGAGCCGCGCTGGAAGTTTAGCGATCAATGGCTGGGGGCGGGGACAATCCATTCGCCTCCACAGAAAATAGGAGAATTTAAAAATGAAATATTTTGTTTTCACATTATTGGGTGTTCTAGTTGGCTTGGGACTTTTCAGCTTCGGTTTTTATGCAGACAAATCAAACGACATGAAAGCTGCGAAAAATTTTTCAAAACCAAACGTCGCAGAGTTACAGAAAAATATTATACTTGATGATCCCGTAGAGATTTCAAAACCAGGAACTGTAGCAACACCTGCGCAAGCGACGGTGGCTCCGCAAGCAGCGCCTGCAAGAACTTCTGTTACGGGTGTGCCGGTACCGCGTTCAACTTTTGGAGATACAATTCCTGCCGCGTTGGGAACCGGAACTCCTGCACCTGCAGCAGCAACTTTAGGTAGCGAGATTTTGCCGCCACAAGAACCACCAGTCATTTATGATGGGTGGGCAAATGCAGGATTTTTACCAGAAGACGAACAAGGTGCAGATATTCAAATCAATAATCTTCCTGAAACAACAGAAGAAGAAGTCCGCTAATTCAACTTCACGTCTAGCCGGCCGCGCCTATAATTTGAATTCTACTGACAACTCTGCGGCAATTGCATGGCCCAACTATTTGATGAATAAAACGCGCCAAGCGGCGATTGTTCTAAGCTAAGTTTATCGCTGTATACCCCTGACAACATGTGAGAGACATACTCGTCGTTCAACTTCATTTGAAGTTGGCTAGGCTTCATTTTTCCAATTTGAAAATTCCAGTTAAAGCCAAAGCATGTAAAGCCTGAGCCTCGTTTCGCGATAACTCTGTCCGTAAAATAGTTTTTAATTTTGCTAAAATTAAAAACTATTTTATTTTCATCTACTGCGTCTAAGTTCACCCATCCTGCCGAGGCCAATTGCGTTTTTCCATCTTTGCTAAAAAGAGTTTGTTTGCCTTCTTCGGTTTTTATTATAGACAGGTGCTTATTGAGACCGCCATAAGGTTGAGCAAATAGCCATGCCGCTGTTGAATCCACCTTAATTTGGGATACATAGAAAAATCGCTCGGCTGCATTTTTATGGGTAACCGAAAAAATTCCCATAATGCTTTCACTATACTCTTTGGAAAATGGAATAAATCCATTTTTTGTAACGGCACGTAAATTCTTTTGAACTCCGAAAAAAAATAGTGCTGGGTGGAAGCCATAATCGCAAAGATCTGTCTTTTTCAAAATTAATCCTGTAGGAAGAAGTCCGACAAGGGCGGCGGCCGGTAAACACTTCACCTGGAATACTCCTTCCATTGTGGCCTCCCCATGAACTATGTCTATTGATAAAGCCTTGAAATCCTGGCCATCCCATCTACTGGCAGTGGCTGATGCAATGGCCATGTATTGAAATAATAAAACACTCAAAATATACGGCACATATTTCATAAAAGACTCCTATCCGATATGTTATTTATAAGTCGGGGATTAGGCTTATAATTAATACTGAGTATGTCAAGTCAACGCACCTAATAACGCAATTGATTGGAAAAAAATTCGATCGTCCTGTGACAAACGAAATTAAATACAGAGTGCAAATAATAGGACCCAAAGAGAATCTTTTAAAGTCGAAGAACGATTATACTAACTGAACTATGTTGACCGTATAACAATAGAACTCTTTGCGTTGTTTAGACTTACTCTGCAACGCAGTTTAACGTAATTGGAAGCACTTAACGCAGCGTCACTGGTAATGTACCTGTCACCTGTTCACCCGTACTCAAATTCTTCACTGTTACAGTCTTATTCTGCGCTTCTGTTGCTCCTACGATGAGTGCGTATTCGGCGCCTAGGCTTGCTGCCTTTTTCATTTTTTTTCCGACGTTGCCGTTCCATAGGATTTCTGTGGCGTAGCCTTGGGATCTTAGGTCTTTTGCTACGCTTAAGGCCCAGATTTCGCCGGCTTCATCGGCGGGGACGATTGCTGCTTTTAAAGTTTGTGCTGGGATTAAATTTTCTTGAGTGAGCTCTGCTAATCTTTCTAAGCCTGCGGCCCAGCCTACGCCTGGGGTTTGCGGGCCGCCCATTGTTTGGATGAGGCCATCGTATCTTCCGCCGGCAAGGACAGTTCCTTGGGCGCCTAGTTTTTCTGTTACGAATTCAAAAACTGTATGAGTGTAATAATCAATTCCCCGAACAAGTGTAGAGCTGACTTCGTATGGAATTTGATTTTGTTCTAAGCCTTCGCGAACGCGTGCGAAAAACTTTTTTGAATCGTCGGTCATCGAAGCTTCCATCTTGGGGCAGTCGACAATGAGCTTTTGATCGTTTGCGTCTTTGGAATCCAAAATGCGCAAGGGATTTTTTTCTAAGCGCATTTGTGAGTCTGCTGACAAATCATTTTTAAATTTTGTGAAGTAAGCGACTAGCTGATCACGGTATTGGCCGCGTGAAATGGAATCACCCAAAGTATTCAGCTGCAATTTGCATGCAGAAAGAAGATCTAATTTTTTTAAAAAATCCGAAGCTAAGGAAATCACTTCGACATCGCTAAGTGGATTATCATATCCTAAAGATTCAATTCCGATTTGGTGAAATTGGCGATAGCGGCCCTTTTGAGGTCTTTCGTAGCGAAACATGGGTCCGGAATAGAAAAATTTAAGCGGTAAGTTTTGAGCCAAACCTTCGGAAATAAAAGCGCGGGCAATTCCCGCAGTACCTTCGGGGCGCAAAGTAATTGAATCACCGCCGCGATCTTGGAAAGTGTAAGTTTCTTTGTGCACCATATCTGAGGTTTCACCTAAAGTTCGGTGAAAGACTTCAGACATTTCGAAGATTGGAGTATCGATTTCGCCGTAGCCGTAGTTCTTAGCTTCGTTCCAAGCTAGGTTTTCGATGTGGCGAAATTTGCGAGAAATTTCGGGTAATAGATCTTGGGTGCCTCGAACGCGCTGCAATGATTTACTCATGCAACATTTCTAGCATGTGAAAGGGTGAATCTCAAGCGGGGAACAATTGAAAGCGCCTTGCCTTTCAAAATAATCGGAGCCAGACTTGGCTTAGCATGAATAAGACTATTTTGATCATCAGTGGCTTTGCGTTTTTCTTATTGGGTGTCATCATTTTCTTTGCCACAAAAAGCCCTTCGAACGCCACAGAAATAGATTGGCGACTTTTGGGACAATTAGATTACGTGACGGGTAAGTCTTCACCGGAACTTCAAACATTTCATGCGCAAAAAATTCGAATCCCGGGTTTTATGGTTCCACTAGAAGATCACTTACGCAAAGTGACTGAGTTTTTATTGGTGCCGAATCCCCAAGCCTGTATTCACATGCCGGCGCCGCCACCGAATCAAATGGTTTATGTGAAAGTCAAAGGCGATGGATTTCCAACAGCTTTTGGTCCCATTTGGGTTTACGGAGATTTTAAAATCTCGACTTCGAAGTCTGTATATGGTGATTCTTCATTTGAAATTCAAGCCGACAGCGTCGAGCCTTATCCATGAACTTTAATGTGATTAACGTCGCAAATTTAAAGTTCGCGTATCCAAATCAAAGTGCAACGCTTAAAATTCCGCAATTTCAGTTAAAGACGGCTGAAAAAGTTTTCTTAGCGGGCCCAAGCGGCAGCGGGAAGACGACTTTCTTAGAATTGGTAGCAGGGCTACTTCATCCAAGCGAAGGTTCACTTAAAGTTTTAGGCGAAGATTTTTCCCTGTCGAATGCCCACCAAAAAGATTTGATTCGCAAACAATCTATGAGCTTCATCTTCCAAAGTTTTAATCTGATTCCTTATTTGAGTGTCGAAGAAAATATTAGGCTACCTTTTTGGTTAGGTTTTCACGATGACCGGACACCAGTAGCTGTAACTTCTGATCTTAATAACTTGGTTCGGGATCTGGGAATAGAAGCATTAAGAAATAAAAAAGTAACAGAGCTTAGTTTTGGCCAAAGCCAAAGAGTCGCCGCAGCCCGGGCCTTTTTAAAAAGACCTAAACTACTTCTAGCTGACGAGCCGACTTCAGCACTTGATACAGATCACCGAAATGCATTTTTAAATGTTCTTTTTAGCTTAGCTAAAAATTTTGATACTTCGATGATTTTCGTAAGTCATGACAGAAGTTTGCAAAGTCAGTTCGACCGGGTAATCGAAATCGGAGAATGGAAATGAAAAATCTATTCTTAATTTCTTGGAAGTCTTTACTGAATCGATCTTTCGTCGTGGGGCTAACGTTAACGTGTATCGCATTAAGTACAGCTCTTTTACTAACGCTAGAAAAAATCAAAGATACAGCCGAAGGTGCATTTACCCAAACTGTAAGCCAAGTAGACTTACTGGTGGGCGCAAGAAGCGGGCAGCTTCAGTTATTACTTTATTCAGTCTTCAACATGGGACAGGCCACGAATAATGTTTCCTGGAAAAGCTACCAACAGTGGAAAGCAAATCCATCAGTCGATTGGACGATTCCTTATTCACTTGGAGATAGTTACCGGGGTTTTCGCACTGTTGGAACCGATGAAAACTTTTTTAGGCACTATCGATTCAAAGGAAAACAGTCGATTGAATTTAAAGAAGGCAAAGCTTTCGAAAATAATTCTGACGTTGTGGTGGGTTCCGATGTTGCCAGAAACTTAAAAGTAAGTTTAGGTGATCCGGCTTTAATCACTCACGGGGTCACAAGAGGTACGGGTTTTGTAGATCATGAAACTCATCCATTTAAAATTTCGGGGATTCTAAAAAAGACGGGGACTGCGATTGATCAGGCAGTTTATATTTCCTTAGAGGCTATGGAATTGATTCACATGGAGTCAGTACCGGCAGGCAAAATTGAAATCCGCAGCATCACTTCTTTTTTCTTGCGCACAAAAAATCGAATCGAAGTCTTAAAACTTCAGCGAGATATCAACAACTTTGCAGAAGAACCTTTAATGGCCGTCATTCCGGGGGCTGTTCTTGGTGAATTATGGCGAAATCTGTCTTACTTTGAAGTTCTGTTAAAATGGATATCTTATATTGTGGCTGGTTTTTCACTGCTGACACTTTTGCTTATGATGCTCTCAAGCTTAGAAAATCGCAGACGAGAAATGACCCTGTTTAGAGCTTTAGGTGCGCATTTGTCTCAAATTTCATTATTCTTAATCCTAGAAGCCTTCGTGGTCAGCTTGCTAGGGGTTATAGCCGGCTGGGTGTTGTCACGAATCGGGTTTATAATTTTGAGTCCCTTTATGAATGATATTGTTGGGATTGATTCAATTTCTTGGGGCTTACTACCTTATGAGTTGTTCTTAATCGTAATTATTTTAGCAGGGTCCGTATTAGTAAGCTTGATCCCGGCGATCAAAGTTTCTCGCCAAGTTTTAAAAGACGGACTCACGATTAAAACTTAATTGTGTTTATTCCTAATTAGGAGTAAGGCTCAAAAAACTCAAAATAAAGTCAACTAAACAGATAAAAATTTTTTAATTTCATTTAAAAAAACAGCCACACGTGAGGAAGTATCAAATCCTGAACGGAGTTTGGGTTTAGCTTCACGGAAAATGCTAATTGATGAACGAATTTTAATATCAATCGGGTACAGTTTCTGTAACTTTATTAATTACATTTAAATAGCCAGTTAGGGATTGTGCTAAGATATTGAGATGATGAAAACAAATTCGATCGCCGCTGTGACCATTCACGTACCCAACTCTGAAATAGGTTTAGAATGGTATTCACGCGCATTTCCTCATGCAAAACGTATGGAAGTGTCAGAATATCAATTCAAATGCTTAAACGTTAACGGCGTTAATCTGGAGATCATGAACTATGATGAAACAACAAGGCCAGGTGATTCTGTTGTCGTTGTTGACTGGATGGTTGAAGACTTTGATCAAGCAATCGATCACTTGATGGAAATAGGCGCGACCCATTTTTGGGGACCTGGTTATATTGAAAATGGTATGCGGATTTGTAAGCTTAAAGACCCATTTGGAAATTTATTAGGTATTCGCGGCCGTTAAAAATTCTTTTTCAGCAAAAGCGGAAGTATCTCTTTTCGAGTCGCTTTATCTTTAAACTTATAAATTTGTGAATCTATAAGATAATGAGTCATTTCTGAAGCTAATAAAAAGGCAATTATTAAACTTCCCATGGAATTTTGAGAAAAAGGTTGAAAGAAACTTTTTGAATAGAGATACGGAAGCGATAGCAGCGGAAGAAAAACAAAAACAATAGTGTAGAAATAGAATTGTTTGAGCTTTTTCTGACTTGTTTTCCCCATTTTGTGAAACACCAATAAGTATTCGACACCATGGTGGGCTGCGAAGCCTAAAATCGCTAATGGTGAAATCGGCCCAAGGGCATATAAATAAATACGAACTGAATAGAGGGTTCTATTTGATTGTGAAGCTTGCGGTTCTTTAGCAGTTAAGTAAACAATCCAGGTCGTGATGAGAAGTCCCAGTGCGACAGTTAGATGTTGCATGAAGGAGCCTGCGGGGCTTAGCAGAAGTGGCTGAAGAGACGGCAAATATTTCAGCGTATAAGATGGTACGAGAACAAAAAACAAGGCATAAAAAAGAGGCTTATAGTTTTTTCGCTTGGTTTCTTCAGTCACTATTTGAGGAGGATTTTTAAATTCATAAAGTGTATGGAGACCGTACACTTGAAAAAGTGAATGGTGAAGTCGTACCAGATAAATAAAAAAGATAATGAATTCAAACGTTTGGATTTTAAAAATATACTGAACAAGCCCGACTGTCACAAAAAATGCGACGAATAAAATAGACGGACTCAAGAGTAAAACCGTTTTAGTCTTCGACCAGGCTTTAAATTCTGGAAAGACTAAAAAGAAAATGAGCGGCAAGTATATATGCATCTGATTAAAGAGTATAATTCTAACGAGAAAATTCATTGGTGAATTCTCTGACAAGGAAATTTGGTTGCCTGCAAAGAAAGTTATGACCGAGCCGAAAATAAAAACAAGTGGCAAAGCCAAATTAAAAAATTCAAGTTTTCCGTTGAAAAGAGATTGCTTTTCCAAAACGGTCTCAAGGCTTATCTGACCAGCAGTATTCGGTGAAGTTTCATTTTTCATGTCTGTTCTCAACTCTAAGCCGAAATCTTCACTTTATCCACTTTTTCTGCTTCGTAATCAGAGAATTCAGTCTTAACAATAATGTCCATTCCATTTTCTCTGTAGCCACGAACTTTGAACATTTTCAAAGGATCTGAACGACCCTTTACCTCAGCTGCTCCGGCTAATTCGACAATAAAAGCATCACCAATTTGTTTTACGACTTCTTCACTAATTAATAGATCTGATCCGAACGCTTTTGTAGAAGCTTCGATTCGGGAACCGGTATTAACGGTATTACCGATGACTGTATACTCCATACGCTCGGTGCTGCCGATTGTTCCAGAGATCACACTTCCAGCATGAAGACCAATTCCCATCGCAAGGTTAGGTTGCCCGCGTGCGCGCCGTTTATCATTTAACTCGACAAGTGCGATTCTCATCTGGATGCAAGCCATAGTGGCGTTGTGCGCGTCTTTATCAGTACTTTTTGGAGCACCCCAAACAGCCATGATTGCATCACCGATAAACTTATCAACGACGCCACCTTGCCTATTAATAATACCAACCATCACTTCGAAATACTCATTGAGCATTTCAACAACTTCTTCAGGAGATCTTTTTTCAGAGAACGCAGTAAAGCCACGAATATCAGAAAAGAAGACAACAACGTCTTTTTTCTGACCACCAAGGCCAACTTCCTGGCTCATAAGATCATCAGTAACAGAAGAGCCGTGGAACTTCGAGAACAAGCTTTTCACTTTATCACGCTCTTTTAAACCTTCGGTCATATTATCAAATGCAAGAGCCAAGTCTTTTACTTCGTCTTGAAAAACAGACTTGATTCGGTCCGAGGCTTTCACATCGAAATTACCTTTTGATACGATGCCAATTAGTTCAGCCAAAGTTTCAATAGGGGAAGTAATCGTCATCGAGAACACAAAGATAAAAAAGATCGAAATAGACAAAACAATTCCTGCAACTAGGAATGCTTTTCTTTTTACTTCACGAGAGGGCTCTAAAATAATGTCTTCAGAAATGATTGAATAGGCAGTCACGCCGTACCGGGTTTTAGAAAATGCACCAAAATGATTTGCGCTATCTACTTTAATTAGTTTCTGTCCACGGGGAGTTTTGCTTGCAGAAGAAAGCTTAAAAATATCAGTGCCTGCTTGATTCGTTTGTTTTAATGCTAATTCTTCGTTTGAACTACCAAGAACTGCGCCTCGTCGGTCTAAAAGTTGAAATGATCTTTCCTTTTTTTCTGAAAAAGGTTTTTGAATAAGCGCTAATTTAAAGTAGCCAACTGCTACGTGCGTAATGCGTCCGAAAGAATCTTTAATCAGTGGAATACCCACAACCAGAATCGAAGGCTTTTGAGTTAATGACCAATTTAGGACTTCAATTTGTCCTTGAAATACACTCTTGAAAGGGAAGGGCATCTGTTGTTTTAATTTCGCAAAATAAGTCTTATCAACTTTTTGCTTGATAAATTCATCTTCTTTTATTTGCGATGATCTTGTCGTTACGGATCCACCTACGGCAGACTCGTAAATTTCAATTCCTAACATGTCAGGTTCTTGATTGAAGTTGAATTGAAATTCTGAACCAGCATCATTTGATTTCATTAGCAAAGATGATGAAACTTGAGTTTTACCAACTAATGTAGAAAGTAAGTTTTCAACTTCAGAAGATTTGGCAGAGGCGTAGTCTAAGTTAATGCTCTCTTCTCTTTGAAGAGAAGTCTTTTCAAAATAACTAGAGCTCACCCAAGCAATCGCAACAGTTACAACCACTAATAGGACAGTCGTCAGGATGATTAATTTTGCTGAAATAGGAATACGCATTGTCAATCCTCCCATATTAAAAAGAATACTCGGCGATAAGGTTTAAGTAGATACCGGATATTTTTGTTTTAACTTTTTTCGATGAACGACCAGCTAGGATCGCCGAATTCCAACCGATTGGATCCGAATTATCTGAATAGGTGAAACTCTCTTCTCTTAAATTTGCACCCATAAGGCCCGTGAGTCTGTTCGAATAGCGGTAGCTGCCCAAGACGCCAACACTGTAATTTAAATCGCCACCTTTATACTTGCCACCATTTGGTAATTCAGTTTCAGTCATAGGAAGATACACATGTGCATTTGCCTGAAAACCGATTTTCGGCGTCATCGAATACCAATATTCAACTCCAGCTTGGGTACCAACAACTCCGCCTTTACTGTATTTTCGGTCTACATTATTGGGTGTCAAAGCGTTTGAAGCTGTGCTGCTAGCAGTTGTCCAAAGTGCAGGGAATTCACGACTGAAAATACCCATTAAGTATCTTACTTCCGCGCGGTCAGAGGTTGTTTGTCTTCGTATCAAGGAAACTTCTGTACCAAAGAAGTTGTAAACTTGATTCTCAAAGACGTATCCGCCTGCATCTAAGATAAACCTAAAGCCCCAGGGTGAGTCGGCTCGCAGTAAGCCTATACCCAAACGTCCAGTTCCTGTGACGGCAGTCGTGTTAAAGGCTAAAGCGTTTCGGTACTCAGATTGCAAAGAAATTGAAGAAGCATACCAGCTTGCATGGGAAAACCAGCCATCGATGCGATCGATGGATTTTCTCATTGTTTGAACGTATTCTGTAGCTGGTCCTCGGTCTCCGTTGCGAACCGGGAAGCTTAAACTGGCAAAATCCGAGGTCTCTCGGCTTGGGGCCTTTGCTTTAACTTGTAAACGGTATTGGCCACCCGGCCAATCAGACTCAAAAGGAAGACTTGTTTCTTTATAATCTTCGTACTCTTTAAATTTCTGCCATTTTTTTATTTGCGGATTATATTTATGAACACTGACTTCGTAAAGACTAGCGTTTTCTACGCCACTCCATTTTACATCTCTGACGAACTCATTTTCAGGCTTTTCGATTTGCGCTTTAGCTAATTTAGGTCCGATTAAAGTAAACTTATGCGCTTCAGAAGATTCGCTTTCCAAACCCTCCGCAGAAATTGCTTTCACTTTCCAAGTATAGCTTTTAGCAGCTAACAAAGAACTTGAAAATTTCGTTGACGAAACTTTTTCAGTTGCAATGGACTCGCCAGCATCATTGAAAACTTCAACTGAGTAACTAGTCGCGCCCGGAGTTTCCTGCCACTCGAAATTGACTTCATGTTTTTCGGCATCAGCGGCTTTAATTTGCTCATCGGTGCCCGGAAATTTTGGCTTTGTTGGTTCGAGCATAACATCAAGCTCTGCATAGCTACTCCAGTCACCTGGGACTTTACGACTGTCAAGTGACCGAAGTCTGAATTCATAGTGACCAACACTTAGTTTTCCAGTCCATTCAGCTTTTTCAGTTTTAAAGCTAGAAGCTTTGCTATTTTTATTTTTTTTGCGAATTTCGATTTCGTAATACTTCGCTTCTTCGATTGGTTCCCATTCAAAATTCACCACGCGTCTATAAGTTGGTGGTTCAGCAGCGCGAACGTGCACGCTTCCGAAAGAGCAGATGAAAAAGAGAATCAATGACAGAAAACGAAGCATCAGTTGACCTTCACTTTCTTCAAAGCGGGAGCTCGTAAATTACTCTTGTCTGGGACTAATAATGATCTCATGGTAGGAACGGCGCTAGCTCTGCCGAATTCATCAATTGAGACAAGGTTAACTGTGTACTCACCCGGCATCAGGTTAATGAGAGTCATCTTGTTATCTTTAAATCTTTTCTTCAGGAACTCTTTGCCATCTTTACTTAGGACGACCATTTCGTATTCTTTAGCGCCGTCGATATCTTTCCAATTAAGTTCTCCGCGACCGTCGGCTCGTGAGATAATTTGGCCTTCTAAAGGAAGCAGCTGAGGCGCAGGAAGAACAGGTTTTTCTTCTACATTTAAAAGAAGCTGTTCTGATTTACCCATCAGGCGCCCTTTACTATCAAAGGCTTCAACACTTGCTAAGTAACGACCAGGTTTGCTGACTTTTGTAGCCAAACTTTTGTCAGAAGTTTCAACGAATTGGCCAGCTCCACCAACATCATTTTCTTCTTTCCATGTAATTTTCCAGTTCGTTACAAGTTCAGTCTGCGGACCCGCGGTCCAAGCAAGTTTCAGATCAGGTTCGCCAATAAAATATTGCTGCGGATTTACTTTATCCCAAGAAACGCTGACGGGAATTGGTTTCGAATCAGCTTTTTTAACAATTTTGAATTGCTGAACGGGACCTGACCAAGGCTCTTTAACATTTGGGAAATAAGAACTCATGCGCCAGTAGTAAGTACCTTCGCTTAAGTTTTCTAAATTAAATTTGGTCTCAGTTCTGATATTTTGAGTTACGACTTTTTGTTTTAGTTGCGCATCTTTTGCAACTTCGAGCACAAGCTGGCTTTCTTCTTCCGATTTTTGCCACATGAACTGAACTGAAGTTGGAAAAGTTTCTGCCTCTATTGCTGCGTTTGCATTCGGAGCAAGTAAAGTCGGGGTACTTCTTGCAACGACTTCTAATCTATAAACAGGGCTTTCTGCTTTTATTTCATTAGTTGCTGGATCACGAGCAACTAATCTCCAATAGTGTTTACCTAAGGATAGCGTTGCGCTTAATTTATCAATTCCTATGTCACCAGTTGCGACATCTTTTAACTGTCGTCTTGCAGTGCCGACTTGGGCAGAAACTTTCCATTCTTTTGGAAAACCTGTCCATTGAAAGTTGATTTCCGGCTTTTTCGTTGGGTCTATATAAGTCGCCTTATTAGGCGTAGGTGTTATGATCTTCAGTTGGTTTGAATCAAACTGAATTCCTGTTGAACTTAAGCTTCCAGAATTTCCGCTGCTGATTTCTTTTGTTTTTCCATCTTTTGATTTAATAATGGCGCTACCTTCAACGACTTGAAGGTTTAAGTTTTGCCCTTCAGCTTTAGAAAGGCTGACACTGGCTCCGCTTAGATCAACTTTGCCTTGAGCTGAATTGAGAACAAGCCCGCCTTGGCCAGCAGTTGCTGCACCGTCCGCTTTGGCGTTAACGAAAAGTCCACCCTCCATGAGGTCTAAAGAAATTTCGCCTTGGGCTTTTGACAAAACAATCAATGAGTCGGGTTCAATATCGATATAACGACCATCTTCGAACTGAATTCGAACTTCCCCTAATGTGCTTGTTCGAATCGCTTCGCCATTAAACAAAGAATCGCCTGTGTTAACCGAATGCCAGAGGAGTCTTGTAGGGGGGCGGCGAAGAACTTCGTCGGAAACACGGCCAACCTGAGCTAACGGGATTTCGCCCGAGTTCATCAGAGAGCGATCCGTTGATTTGTACCACAAAATAGTGGCACCTAATCCGGAACCGGAAAGTATGGCGGCTATGCTAAGACGTTTAAGTTTTGATTTCACTAATCTTTTTTCGGCTGCATTAAAGAAATGATTAAGTCTGGAAAGTGAGATAGTGTTTTGTTCATGGCTAAAGATGGACAAAAAAATTATATTACCCCGACTGGACTTAAGCGTCTAAAAGACGAATATACAGATCTCATGCACAAAGAGCGGCCTAAGGTCGTGGAAACTGTGACTTGGGCTGCTAGTAATGGCGATCTTTCGGAAAATGCAGATTATCATTATGGGAAAAGGCGTTTAGCTGAAATCGATTCTCGCGTTAAATATTTACTGGACCGGTTGGATGCAGCAGTTATTGTAGACCCAACGCAAGTCCAGTCTGAAACTGTTTTGTTTGGCGCAACTGTGACGTTTACAAACGAAGATGGTGACGATGTGACTTATCAAATCGTTGGTGAAGACGAAGTTGATACGAAGGCTTGTAAAATTTCCTGGAAATCTCCTGTAGGAAAGGCACTTTTAGGTAAAAAAGTCGCTGAAGTCACAATGATTCTAAAGCCAGCGGGCAGTGAAGAAGTTGTCATCGGAAAAATCGAATACAAATAATTTCTATTTTCAAATTTTTGAAAATAAAAAAGGCCAACTTTATCAGTTGGCCTTTTTTATTTAACGCTTAAAGTAAAACTTAAGATTACTTAGTAGCTTCTGGCTTACATTTGCCAGCTTTAGCATCTTCTTTAGTACAAGGAGTTGCTGTAGTTGCAGTTGTCTCTGTCTTAGTCTTTTTTGTTGTCGCTTTTGTTCCGTGAGCATGAGGAGCTTCAGTCGTTGTAGTCTCAGTAGTTGTAGTACCTGTAGTTGGGTTAGCAATTGCTGCAGATGCTACGAAAGCGATAGCGATAGCGAATAATTTCATGTGGTCTCCTTGTTTGAATACGACAATGTCATATTCAGTTTGTTATGTGGGGTTTTGACAAACCCCTTAATTTTGTAGACTCACAAAGTTAATCCTCAGTTTGCCAATGAGTGTAGCTTTTTTAACAAATGCATTGCTGTGCGCAATAAAATGCGGTTAAGTTAAGCAATGAAGTTTAACAAACCTTGGTTTAGCTTCGGTGGCCATTTTGAAACAATTTGGCCTAGACCGCTTCCTCAGATCAATGCAGATCAGCAATGGACAGAAAAAGTCATTCCGCTTCTAGCAGATAATGAAATCAAAATCAAAATGACTCCGCTTCGAACAAAAGTTCTGATTATTCTACATGGCCTTGGCGGTGACTGGGATACTTCGGAAAATTTGTGGAGCGCACACGCAGCAATCAATTCCGGTTGGTGCGTCGTGCAGGTTCAATGGCCCCGAAATCCACCCAGCCATGCCGGTCAAAGAGAACATCTCGAAACGGTTATTTCATCCGTCGAAAGCATTGGAAAGTTTCAAAAAATTTATCTACTAGGCTTTTCGATGGGTGCTTCGATCATGTTAAACTGGGCCCGTAATCAGACTCTCAAAAGAGTGCAGAAATTAATTTCCGTGAGCGCACCGATTGATTTAGATAATACCTCTAAAAAACTTAAAAAGGGTTTTTGCAGAGTATATGACTTTAGATTCAATCAAATTTTAAGAGGCTGGTATCCAAAAGCCAAGATCAAAGCGCACATGTCTATTTACGAAGTAGACGAAGTTTTTACTTCAAGAACACACGGCTTCAAAGATCGAGCAGATTATTATCGTTCTTGTTCGGCACTTTTTTTCTTGGATGAGATCCAGATTCCTCAGCATTATGTGATTGCTGCAAATGATCCTTTGATTGATTCCAAAATCTATCAAAATTTAAAACCTTCATTGTTAAGGCATGTCACTATTACTGAAGGCGGCGGTCACGTCGGTTACGGGTCTTGGATGGAAAAATTTATTTCAAACCAGCTGAAGTAGCGGGCACTTACTCTTTTAGCAATCCTTGAAATTGGCTGCAGGCCCAGATAGTAAAAGTGCGCGACAATTCTGGCTTTCCAAAAAACGATCGATGGACTTCAAAAATCGTTGGTTCACAGGATTCCCAAGTCGCATAATTTCTTGGATCAGCTGGATACTTTTCTGTCGTCACAATAAGGGCCGGTTGGCCAATGAAGCCCCGCAAAGTTCCGCGGTGCTTTTGAATGACGGTGTAATGGCTTCTTGGCGACGAAAGCAT
Organism: Pseudobdellovibrionaceae bacterium; assembly: GCA_043730825.1. Taxonomy (GTDB): domain Bacteria; phylum Bdellovibrionota; class Bdellovibrionia; order Bdellovibrionales; family Bdellovibrionaceae. The sequence continues at coordinate 2,537 of JAYTJV010000093.1, read as the reverse complement.
ATAGGTTTTCTGATTCGAACCCCAAAATGTTTGCGCCGTTGTTTCGTATCTTAATGCTGCTAAAAATGGTTTCAATCCGTGATCCCGGTGATAATCTTTTTGCATCTCATTCAATTTCGCACCCAGTTCGCGCCAGCCAAAAAATTCGTTACTTAAATCCCATTTCGTATCCCACTTCACGTCGGGATTTATTTTTCGAGCTACTTGTGGAAGCCACGGGCCCAAGAAAGGGGAATAAGTTAGAAAGTTAATTGGAATATAAAAGCCCAATATTCCAATCATCAATGCCTTCGCTAAGACGGGCTTAGTCTGGCGCCATTCGATAAGAAGTGCCGAAACACCCATCAACAGAATCATATGCGCAGCACCTGGCCAATGCGGCTTATAATCTGCCCAAAAAGGTTGCGGATAAAACATAACGATTGAAGGCGCCGAGAGACTGATGATGAGTCTCCACTGGGGACTTAGTTTAAATTTTTTAAGTCCAATCACGATTGCTGTAACTAAAAGTCCGAAGATAACCGGAGTATAAAATAAAAATTGAGCCCCGAACCAAACTCCCCAGCGGTTGAGAGAAAATAATCGGCCGGTGTGACGATCATAGAACTGGTAATAAAATCCGGGCCAGCGGTATTCGATATTCCAAATAAAAATGGGCAGACATAAAATAGTCGCAATTAAAATTCCGTAATAAGGCCAGCGAGTGAGTAACATTTTTCTTTTTTTAGAGGTCAGTAAATAGATCCCAAAACCTGGGGCGATCAAGGCCAGAATAAATTTCGAATTCAGTCCTAAGCCCATGATGACACCTAAAACAATCCACATTTTTGCCACCGGCCAATGCTTCAGATCAGGTTTGACTCCCTGCCAGAAAACCCAAGCGGCAGCCAGCCAACAAAAAATAAACGGCGCTTCCGGAGAGGCCACGTAGCCACCGAAGCCATAGAACGGACTCCATAAAAAAAGGAAAGTTATCAGCCAAGCAGCTTTTTCATTGAAGAGTTCTTCAGTCAGTTTCCATAGCAGACCAACAGTTGCCCAATAGAAAATAAACGAGGGAAGTCTAACGCCCCAGAAAGTATCACCTAAGATATGCGTGGAAATCCACTCGAGCCAAGCAATCATTCCCGGGTGATCATAATAGCTGAGCATAAGTTCTTTGGTCCAAGACCAGTGGTAGGCCTCATCATCAATCAATCCCACAAAAGAACTAAAAATAAGTCGCACTAAGAAAGTAAGAATGAGAAAGAAGATTAATTTTTTTCGTTGGGCACGCGTGAGCATAAGTTGATTTCCACCCTTGATTGCGAGTTGTAAGCGACGCTATGCCACTCTTGGTAGCGAGTCCTTTAAGACGCTAGCAGAAGGTGGGGAGGGTGACAACTGAAGGTTCGGAAAGCCCACGGGCGAAGCGAACTTTGAGTCATGCAGCGAGCATTCGCACATCGGCCGGGTCAAAATTTGAGCAGCCCGCGAGCAAAGATCGAAGCAGACCACGGGCATTCGCGAATTAGCCGAACGAAGATCGTAGTAGGTTTTTGCGATAGGCCCAATTGAACTGCAAAATTTTTCAATGCGTTATCTCAGTCAAAAATTAAATTAAACTTGACGCTATTTTTTCCTTCCCAATAAAGCAATAGGCCATCGAATTTTTCAAAGTTTAAATTTTTTTGATTTTGTTAGCTGTTCGCACGGGGGCGAAGGTCTTATCGCTTTTTAATCGTTGTTAAATTTCGATCAATGATTACTAGAAAATCTTCTCCTAAAAAGCTGTGCTATAACTTCTCAAGTTAAGAATTACTGGTGTAAAAAGTTTTTCGAGAGAGATGGAGTTAATATGCGACAGGCTAGTTTTAGTTTCATAAAAAGTTACAAAAAAGAATTTGGTGGCTCTCTTTTAGAGGGGAAGAGAAAAACGAAAAGACCACTTTCGACAAAGCATCCATTGCATTTGATATTGAAATCGTCATGTCGCGGCGTTTTTAATCCTGGAAATATTTCTTTAGAGAAACTCATTCACTCTCAAGCTCGGAAGTTTGGGATAAAAATTTACGAGCTTGCCCTTAACTGGTCACATATTCATTTTATTTTAAAAATAGAAAGTCGAAAGGATTATAATAAATTTATTAGATCTCTAACTGCTGTTTTGGCGAAAAGAATTCGTAAATTAAAACCTCACCTTGAAGTTATTTTTGAACTTCGCCCCTTTACACGGATTATTTCCTGGGGGAGGGACTTCAAAAGAGTTTTAGAGTACGCTTTGCTCAACCAAATGGAGGCTTTTGGTCTTGTTATCAGAGCTAAAAAGCCAAAAAGTAAGCGCGCGAAAGAGAATAGTCGCGCGCCCAAACCCGCAATCTGAATTGCGAGCCCCGCCTGCGAACAAAATCCTGCGCCCCAAACCATCGATCGAGCCCCAACCGCCGTTCGCCCGCCCGACGTATTGACTCACGGTAACTAGACACTATCGGCTCGCAGATCATCAAGAAGCCACTTTCGAGTTGGCTTTCTTCTTTTCGACAAGTTCAAAAAATTCT
>JAYTJV010000092.1:0-33460 GCA_043730825.1 Pseudobdellovibrionaceae bacterium | reverse complement strand
GCTTCGCTTTTGATTTCACCGAACCCGCAGCAATCCCAACGCTCGAAAAAAGTATAGCAAGGCTTAAGCTTATTAAGCTCAAAGTGCTGACTAACTTTTTGACACGTTTAATTGCCTTCATACATCCTCAGATCTCTTTTAATAGGAGATCGAAATCGGTTTACTAGCTACCAGATAGAAATTGCACTCCAAGTGCCAGACTGGACCTAGTGTAAAATTACTGAGATCAATTTGGAGGAACTCGCATGTCGAAGATTGCGACAGCGCGACGTAAAGGGCCGCGGGAAGTCAAATAGAATCAAGTTTCATAATGAGACAGCTTGTTAGAAACTTTTAGACAGTTTGCTCATGAGACAACACTTTGCTAAAAATTATCTTATGAATTCTATCATCAAAAGCTTGAATGCTTGCTTGTTTACGGACGGAGCTTGCTCTGGAAACCCTGGGCCTGGTGGCTGGGGCTATGTATTCGTAAACTTTGAAAACAAAAAAGTTTATGAAGGTGGCGGTGGAGATCCTGCGACTACAAATAATCGAATGGAAATGACAGCGATTATTGAAGGTTTAAAAGAAGCGATTTTACAGAAGTTTAAAAGTGTACTTGTGCTGACAGATTCAACTTATGTTATTCGTGGATTTACCCAGTGGAAATTTGGCTGGAAAAAACGTGGTTGGTTAACAGCAGAAGGACAGCCTGTCTCGAATCAGGATTTGTGGGAGCAGCTTGATATTGTGGGGCTTAATATTAAAATCGATTGGCGCTATGTGCGTGGCCACCAGGGTACTCCAGGGAATGAGCGTGTTGATGAAATTGCAGTCGCATTTTCAAAGCGCTCTCCTATTGATCTTTACCAAAATTGCAGTTTCAAAAGTTATCTTTTTGATGTGATGGATATGCCAGAGGGTGAACCCATTCCGGAAATGAAAAGTAAAGCTGCAGGGCCAAAAAAAGCAGTTTTTTATGTGAGCTATGTGAATGGGGTGCTAGTCCGGCATCAAGAATGGTCGGCCTGCGAAAGAACAGTCAAGGGTCAGCCGAAAGCTCTTTACAAAAAAGTAGCAAGCGAAGAAGAATTGAAAGAGATATTAAAAAAGTGGGGCGTTAATGGAAACTAAGGGATCAAATATTTTAATTACGGGCGCTAATCGCGGTATTGGCAAAGCAGTAGCCAAGCGCCTAGCTGAAGATGGCGCCAATCTCTACATCGCCATTCGTAAAAACGAGCCTGCTCTTGCGGCTGAACTCAAAAAAGCTGGAGCTAAAAGTGTTGAAATAATCGAAGCAGATCTTTCAACTCGCAAAGGTGTTGATGAATTGGTGGAAAAGATCAACAAGCTTAAAATTGATATCATATTTAACAATGCGGGCCTGTTGACCGGCGGACTACTTGAAGAGCAGCCGATTGATGATATTTTAAATATGCTGCAAGTAAATGTAAATGCTTTGATACAGTTATCCCACGCCGTTCTTCCACAAATGTTAAAACGTAAGTCCGGTCTTATTATCAATCATGCAAGCGTTTCAGCTGTGATGCACTTACCGTGTGCCAGCACTTACGCAGCTTCGAAAGCAGCTGTTTTAGCCTTTACGAACTGTTTACGACAAGAGCTAAAGGGAACTGGTGTTCAAACTCTGGTGCTAATTACCCCTGGAATTAAGACTCGTATGTTTGATAAAATTGAAGATTTATATGGAAAAAATTTCGAAACTCCAAAAGACACAATTCCACCAGAAAAATACGCCGAGATGATCAGAGAAGCGATCGTTGAAGATTTAGAAGTCTTGAATCCATCGGGATTAACGGGTGCAGCTTTGCAAGTTGCAAAGTATTTGCCTGCCGTATTTGAGAAAGCTGTAAAATTTAAATTTAAACGTACGACTTAAGAACCAGCGCGAAACCTTATTGAGCTGGAGCAAATTCAACCGTAGCTGAGGTGACTGTTCCAGTCATTGTCAGCCGAATTGGTTTTGATTCAATCAACTTGGCTGATACCGGAAATGTCAGCATGTAAGGTGTCGCAAATCTTGTGTGATCAGGATAAAGACCCTGAACCTCATTCGTTAAGAGCTTAATTTTTGTGGCTTTACCTTCCCAACGTCTACCGTCAGCATCCAAAAAAATTTTCCACAAAGTTTTATTCTTATGAAGATCATCATGTTTTCTCTCTGGAGTGTAAAAGCTAATAAACACTTGAGTCGACTGATCCAAATCAATATTCATTTTCTGCATTTCTGAGTTAAAATTAGAGCTATCCCATTGATACATTCGGGCCTTTTGCATAACCTGAGCCTGGCCCACTTTGGAATTAATTAAAGTTGCAGTAAAATTAAGAACGTTTGCAATGCCTTCGTACTTTTCAATCCTGCGAGTATAGTTATCGACTTGTTTTTCATATTCTGACTGAGGAATTGTTTGAACACCCTCTGGGGCTGTCGGCTGACCCTTGCATCCTGCAATTAAAAACGAAAATAGAAGTGTCAATTTTAAGACATATTTCATGACTGTTCCTTGCCTGTGCCGGCCGCACCTGAGCCGGCCGCACCTGAGCCGGCCGCAAGCTGTTTATCCAAGAAATATTCAAGATCTTTGTAGACCTCTGCGCGATTAATATCATTGTACATTTCGTGTCTTGCGCCATCGCCATAAATCAAAAGTTTTGTTTTAGCTGGATTCATGAGGCCACTAAATTTTCGAGTCGCATCCGTTGAGCAAAGAGGATCTTTTTCTGGACACTGGAAAAGCGTCGGGATTGTAATATCCATCGCTTTCGTCATAACGGTATCAATCTCTTTTAAGAAGCCTAGATACACACCTGAAGAAATTTTATTATGGCGCAAAGTATCCTTATCGAATTCTCGCATGATTTCTGGATCGCGAGTCAGCATATCGTTATCAACTTCATTACCTAAAGTTACTTTCGGCAAGAAGCGCTCTAAAATTTCGGCCCCATGTTTTTTAAAAGCCGGAACCGCAACAGCAACGCCAAGGAGCGGAGCGCTAATAACTTGAGCTTTAAATTCGTTTTGGTTTTGGAGCAAAAGACCTGCAATTTGAACGAGACCACCCATCGAATGACCAAGCAAAATAACTGGATTTTTTCGATCAATTTTTTTGAGCATAAGATCTAAAAACAAACCGTAATCTTGAATGTAATCTTGAAAAGACTTCGCATAACCGCGAATGCCTTCAGAGCGACCATGACCGCGCAAATCCCAGCCCCAAAACTCTAAACCTTTATTCCCAAAAGCATTGATTAGGCGTTGGTAAGATTCTGAATGTTCACCTTGCCCGTGAGTGATGATGACGGTAGCGCGAGTTTTTTCATTAGCAGGCTTCCAACCTTGATAAAAAATCTTGGTTGAATCAAAGGAATTATATGAACCCTCTACTCTGGTGTAGTTTGAATTTTTAGACGATTTTGTTTCCGACGTATGAGGCTGTATCTTATCCATATAACTATTCTAGGACGAGAAAAGTCCCCGGAGCAAGATCGTATCTTGGGGTGTTGCGCCCGGCTGAGGAGCGGCCGGCTGGGGCGCCCCCGGCTGAGCGGCGGCATTTCCCGGTTCAGCAAAGGGATAATCTAAATTGTAGTGTATCCCACGAGATTCGTGGCGTTTTAATGCGCATTCAACGGTCAGATCAGCAACAATCGCGATGTTTCGAAGCTCAATAATGTCAGAATGGATTTGAAATTTTGAGTAGTACTCTTTAACTTCCTGAAGAATGTTCTTCAATCGGCTGCTGGCCCGCTTAAGTCTTTTTGTTGACCTGACAATCCCGACATAATTCCACATAAGAGTTCGAATCTCGTCCCACATGTGATGAATTACAATCATCTCGTCATCATCTTTTTGAGTTGGATAAATCCATTCTGGTGGAGCGCCCGCAGACAGAGTACTTAAGCCATTTTGTTTTAATTTTTCGGCACAATTATGAGCCATCGCTAAACATTCTAAGAGTGAGTTCGATGCTAGGCGATTCGCACCGTGAAGTCCGGTACAGGCTGTTTCACCCAATGCCCATAGTCCTGGTAAATCCGTCTTCCCCGAAACATCAGCTACAACTCCACCGCATAGATAATGGGCAGCGGGCACAACTGGAATTGAATTTCGAGTCATATCAATTCCAAAACTTAAACATTTTTTGTGGATAACAGGGAAGTGACTCTCGATAAATTCTTTTGATAATTTTGACATATCTAAAAAGACGCAAGTAGCACCAGTCTTTTTCATTTCAGCATCAATTGATCTTGCAACAATATCGCGTGGAGCAAGTGATCCAAGGTGATGATACTTTTTCATAAAAGCTTCACCGTGTGTGTTGATTAATTCTCCACCTTCGCCGCGCAATGCTTCGCTAATTAAAAAATTTCGCGCGTCCGAATGATAAAGGCAAGTCGGGTGGAACTGCATGAATTCTAAATTCGCGACTGGAACACCTGCTCGATATGCCATTGCGATTCCATCACCAGTTGCGCCACTCCAATTTGAAGTGTAACGATAAACTTTTCCTGCGCCACCAGTTGCTAAGATAACTTCTTGAGCTTGATAAGTTTCAACTTGGCCAGTTTTTCTATTCAGTGAATACGCGCCAACACATTTCGTTGGGGACATATCTCGCGGCCGGCTTAGGGAAGGGTTCAGCTGTTTGTTAACAATCAAATCAATCGCTAAAGAGTCTTCGATCACTTTGATTTTTGGATTTTTTCGAACTGCATGTAGCAAAACTTCTTGAAGATGGGCACCCGTGTGGTCTTCGAAATGAAGTATGCGACGTTCACTGTGGCCGCCCTCACGGGTTAGGTCTTCAACATTTAACTGGGCACCCCATTTTAAGAGATCCTGAATACGTTCAGGTGCTTGACGCACAACGTCCTGAACCACATCCTCGTGACACAGTCCGGCGCCTGCAACCAGGGTATCGTTGATGTGCTGTTCGAAGCTATCCGATTTAGACATCACAGCAGCAATCCCCCCTTGCGCCCAAGAGGTGTTTGTGCTGACAGCTTTTTCCTTAGCAAGTACGGTAACTTCGAAGCGATCAGAAAGCTTCAAAGCCGCTGCTAGACCAGCTAGACCGGAGCCAATAATAAGAATTTCTGTACGGTGCTCTGCCATGGGAACGATCTTGTACATACTTTTAACCGCGCTGGCAAAGTCCTTTGTCTTGATTCTTGAGGAGGAATTTTCCACAATTTAAACATGAGTTTCAAACCCTTGATATTCCTCTTTTTTGCATGGCTTGTTTGGGGCGGCTTTGTCGCTCAGAATGTGCTATCGCAGAACCAAAAAAATCAATCGCAGATGGCCGATATGCAGTTCAAGTCTGAAGGCCAAATGCTCGACTGGTTTTTTCAAGAGCGAACTCTTCAATTACGAAGTCAGCAAGATGATGAGCCTGTTATTTCCAGGTACACACTTGATGATTGGAAAGCCATGCAACCCTGGAAGGGCGTGGTTTTCCTGAAAAGCAATGATGCGCAAATGTACGGCGTATTTGATAAAGTCATGCCCGAGGCACACCGCAAACAGCTCATTCAAAAGGTTAAACAGATGAAGCCAACAGGCCGATTCGAGGGAGTCCACTGGGAATCTTTTCAGTGGAATGGAACTCCATTTATTCTGGGTTACATGACTCGTAGCTACGGTGTGCAAGCTTTTATTGCTCAAGGTGAAGATTGGGGCAGATCACTTTCTATTATTCCCTCTGAAAATTCTTGGATTATTGCAAACCAAGCTGGAAGAATTTTGTTTCATCCAGATGTTCGTTACGTCGGTCAAAAAAAACCAGTCATTGCGGCCAATAATGAACTTGATAAAAACTTAACCGGTACAAACCTAATGGCTTATTTGAACATGAATAAAACGGCTTCGTCGAAGTCACTTTATTTCCAACTAGCTTTGATCACGATAGGTTTAGCTTTAATTACCAGCGTATTAATCAATCAGATCATGAAAAAAGAAAGATTTGAAAACGAAAGACGCATGGAAGTTTTCAGAAACCAAATGGCCAAAGAACTTGAAGCTCGGGTCAAAGCCGAGACAATTGTTCAACAGGATGCTCCGATTGTTTCTCAGGAACATTTATTAAAAGATTTATCTCACAGAGTCTCTTCTTCACTGGGTCGCCAATTAGAGCCCGCTTTAATTAATATTATGGGACAAGCTCAGTGGATGCTAAGCTTAGGCTTTGGAAATCCAGATAAACGCACAAGCGAAGAGAACGCGGCTCTGGAAACAGTGATACGTGAAGTTCGCGCCAGCAAATCAATTCTTGATAAATTATTAGCGGTCGCAGGCGAGAGGAAAATTGATCTCTTTCCAATGAAGCTTGAAACTCCGATTTTACGAGTTGTGAAACGCTGGCAGTCGGAACTCGAGCATCATGAAGTTAGATTAGAAAAAGAAATTGGCGATACAAGCTTTTTCCCGATGAATTCAGAGGCACTAGAAAAAGCGATTTCACACTTAATCCAGAACTCTTTGGAAGCCATGTCTAGAAAACTCGATAAGAAAATTTCAATCGACGTTAAAGACGAAGGCGAAACGCTCTTGCTAGTTTTCGAAGATAGCGGAGTAGGGATTGAATCTCATCACTTGAATTTGATTGGTGATGCTTTCTTTACGACGAAGTCTCAAAGTAAACATTTGGGTTTAGGCCTGACTGAAGCCTTTGGTATCTTTAAGCAGCATCATGCGATTGTGACTGTTACTTCTGAAGTTGGTAAATATACAAGGTTCGAAATTCGCTTTGATAAAGATGAGGCTCTTAAGCTCGTGAACAAACAAGAGGCAGGCAAAGTTCGAATCTTTGAAGACAACTTAATTACTATTCCTGATAATTTACCACGACCTTCTGAAATGTCTCGAATCCTTCATTTTGCTGATGGCCAGTCGGCAGAGCAGGAAAATGAACTCAGTGCTCAGCAGTCGACAGTTGATGAAGAAATTGAAAAGTTACTTGAATTAACTGATTTGGATTTTATTGAGGAAGAAACGCCAATCGTAGCAGCTGAATCAACAGAAACTTCGGTTGAATCAATGACTCAGTTTATTGATCTAAATCCCGATATTGCAGTGGATGCAGCTGTAGATGCTGTTCTTGAGGCTCAAGGTGAAGAGGACGATTTCCAAATGAAGGAAACTGTCAGGAGAGACCTCGATGTTTGAACGCCGGCACTTTCACACAGTCTTTGCACTCGTGGGACCAGCGTCTGACCGCGATGGAACAAAGCTCTACTTCGAACAAGCTGGTTATTTGGCTGCCGTATTTAAAAATCCTGAAGTATTTTTTGATGAACTCAAAACTGCAAAAAACCCGATTGTTGTTTTAGAAACTTTTGCTTTGAAATCAAAACTAAGCGAATGGGTTCAGAAACTATCTGCGGTAAATCCGCGCCTTACTTGGATTGTGGTAGCTCCAATTAGTCAGTACTCAATTATTTCAAGTTATCAAAACCGCGGTCTTATTGATTTTATTCAAAATGATCAGCCGTACATGTTAGAGAGACTTCTTTGGGCGGTTGATCGACAAGCGCAAAAAGAAGAAATTCAAATGACTCACAGACGTTTGCAGGAAGAGCTTATTATTTCTCGGCAGACGCAAGTTCTCCAAGTCGAAGAGGAAACATCAGACTTCACAACTATCTTACAAAAGAAGTTTCGTGAAAACTGGATGAAGCAAAAGCCGTTTACTTTGCTTTCACTTGCACTTGATGATGAAAAAGAAGTTCAAGATTTTTGGGGTCAAGATATTCTTAAAAAAGCCCACGAGCTTTTGCTAGATCTTTGCGTTCGAAGATGGGGTTTAAGAGATGTTCAGCTCGTTGATGGACGGATCTATGTGATGATTACTAAAACTACAAATGAAGTATTGAATGAAGCAGTTGAGCTCCAAACTCAACTTCAGGATCAAGGACGACAGGTATTGGGTTTTCGTATTTCTTTAAGTGGCGGTATTGCTGAAAGCTATATTCACACAGAACAAGCATCCGATCTTCGACGCTTAACAGAGGAAGCTCTTCGTCACATGCAGGCCAAAGGCGGCGGACGAGTAGGAATTCCAAAAGTGATTCGAGGAGGCCTCAATGGAGATGTTCCGACGAACATGGGCTGAAATCAGTCTTCCTAATATTGAACACAACGTTCAATTAATTGTTAATAATTTTCCAAATGGTACTTTCTTTTGTCCGATGGTTAAAGCGAATGCTTACGGCCACGGGGACGTCAAAGTAGCGCAGTTCTTAGAAACTCTTGGAGTTCAGCATATCGGGGTCTGCCTAATCGAGGAAGGTCTACTGCTTCGTCAATTAGGGATCATCACAGATATCTTAGTCTTTCGTGGCTTTGATGCTCGTGGTGCTAGGAAGATGATTGAAAATCGCCTGACTCCGGTCGTCAGTACTTGGGAACAATTTGAAACTTTGATTCAAATCAAAGAGCCCACTAAAATTCACATAAAATTTGATACAGGCATGAATCGCTTAGGTTTTGAAGTCGGCGAAGTCACAAATGTTTTAAAAAGATTCAAAGAACAATCGCATCTTCAGTTAGAAGGGGTATTAACTCATCTTTATCAAAGTAATGATGGATTAAATCCAAATGGCGAAACTGCTGAGCAAGTCGGTTCTTTTTTAAATGTTTTAGAAGTTTTTAAAAATCATGCGGAACATTTTCATGTCCTCAATAGCGGAGGAATCGTCTGCAAGATGGCTCAAAGTGGTGGCGTCTTGGGTCAGCATAACTGGGGACTTCGACCAGGTCTTCTGATTTATGGATATAATCCTGTTGCCAATTTCAAATTAGATTTCAGACCTGCCATGACCTTGCAGTCACGAAGTAGCGTTATAAGAAATGTTAAAAAAGGTGAGGGCGTATCTTACGGACATACCTGGAAAGCGCCAAAGGATTCTAGCATTGCAGTTGTTCCAATTGGTTATGCGGATGGCTGGCATCGACTGTTGTCGAATAAAACTGAAATTTTATGGAACGGGGTAAAAGCTCCTCTCGTTGGAAATATCTGTATGGATTATCTCATGGTCGATGTAACAGATTTGCCGCAGGAAGAAGAAAACGAAGTCGTATTTTTCGGAAAGTCAAAATCAGGTGCGGAAATTATGGCGTCTGATGTTGCGATAAAAGCGCAGACAATTCCCTGGGAAGTTCTAACAAGCGTCGGGGAACGAGTTCCCCGAATCTATCAAAAATAATTTATTTTACGTCAATCACTGCACGGTGAGATTTCTTAAATTCAGAATCAGGCATATCCAGGTGTTTTTTAGTCGGTCTTGAAACAAACTTAAGACCTTGCTCGAAATTTCCGGTTGTTCCACCTGAATCCCAAGTTGTATCAACGTTGATCCAACGATTCTCAACATACGCTTCGTTCCACGCATGCGGACCTTGCGGCTGCCCATCACGAAGTGCAATTCCAATAATAGTCACAGCCGGAATATTCACAGCACGTAACAAAGCCGCTGTTAAAAGAGAATAACCTTCAGCCACCGCAGTTTTAGTTTCTAAAGTGACAACTGGTGAAATCAGCTGTAGCGGATTTTCGAAAATCTTTTTGTTTTTAACTAGGTCAGTATAGGTTTCAACATCGTATTTAATATTATGTGTTACCCATTTGTGAATTGCTTGAAGCTTATCCATATTTGTTTTCGAGCGGTTAGTTATCTTAATCGCTAAATCAGAAATCTCAGGGATATTGCTTTGCATGTCTTTAGTAATAATCCGGTTTAATTCGGATCGACACTCGGGCGTCAGCTTATGTTTACTTTCGCCTCCTTGTGCTTTTTTAAGGATATCGTTTCCACAAAGTACCAATGCTTTATTTCCGGGCTTAGCGAGCTCCTGCATGATTTCCATCACGGCGGCTGTTTGAAGCAATGAAAGATTCGGCATCTGCGCCAAATCGACTTCAGCTAAAGCGCGTGATGAAACATTCAAAGCCAAAACAAATCCAACTAAAAACAAAAATGATTTTTCCATATGGATAAGGTTTTACCCGAAATTGGCGCTGCAAGAGTTAACTATTTGGGACTTTAGAAAGATTTCCTGCTGTCAAAATTTGTGACAACTCTATCGAAATTACATTTTCAGATTTTTCTCCAGTGAAACGGGTGATTAACAGTTATGTTTGCCCGTATTTATTTTTTACCAGGAGTAAAAAAATGATTAAGACTATTTCTGCACTTTTATTTTTTAGCACTGTTTCGCACGCAGTTGTTGATAGCTTCATCCCTTGCGTAGCTGAAGAAGGCCAAAAAACGATCAAGCGTGTACGCGAAGTTTTGAACGCTCCAACGAAGTCGGGAAATGCTGATTTTGTAGGTTACTACGAGCTACTAAAAGCTCGCCAAGTGATCGGCTATCTTCCGTATTTTATGGAACGTAACAAGCCTGTCATCGCAGAAGCTTTCATTTGTTCGACATCTTACCAAAATTACTTCTACGTCAGAGGCGCCGCTCAGAACATCGAAAACTGGCAGCCAAAACATAAAGAACTTATTATTCTTAAAGGTCTTCAGAATGATGAAGCCGTTAGTAACTTAAAACTAACTCGCGTGAACAGCAGCGAAATCAAAGTGGATGCTTTCATTCGTCTCATGGGCGGTGGGAATAACATCATCAAAGATGTCGCGATTCTTTCGCTAAAGCCTAAAAAAGTTTTATAGTCTGCTTACATCAAGCGCAGTTGCTGCGTATTAACAGGCTCGAGATTAATGATCTCGAGCTTCTTTTTTTCCAACCGATAAATTTCTTTCGCCACAAAACTGCGATGACAATCAGTTGCATCAGCTTCGTAACATAACAAAGCTGTGCGCTTTCTTTTCATCATCTCGCGAAGAGTTTTAATTTCTATTTTCCCTCGAGGAATAATCTGAGCAACATAGTCTTCAAACATTTTGTTTCTTGTTATCTTACCATCTTTTTCAAGCTTCCGCCACGCGGTGGGGGTGCCTAAAGCAGGAAAGTGAACATAAGCAATTTTCTTTAAAGCTAACTGCTCAGCAAGTTTATGTTTGGAAAAGCCTTTTTTTCGACTGACTGGATTTTTTCTTAAATCAGCAATGACTTGGATTTTCTTCTTTTTCAAGAAGAGAGTGAATTCATCAACATCTAAACCTTCGTAGCCAACGGTATAAAGTTCCATACATTAAGCTTAAGGTGTTTAAACATTTTTTAAACTCTTGCTAGTCTTACTTGCTAAAGCACATTGAGAAGCGGTTAGGATTTCTTAGTCTTAAAGAGGGCGCTCAGCATGAGCGCCCAGTTACCACTAGACAGCAGCTTACTTTTCTAATTCCTAATTACAAGCCAGCGCAAGACAAGAGATGTCTCTGTTTTCCTTCGATTTGAAAAATTGAACTATTTTCGCCATCGATAGTAATCTCGCTATAAGTTCGATCATCTTTGTCTGATCGAGAAGGCTCTTGATTAGCTGCTATTCTTTTATTTGATTTATAATAAATACCACTCACTAAAATATTTTCTTGAAGAGTTGCTCGTTTGGCGCCGGACAGCTTTGATTTCGTAATGGTTAAATAGCTTCCTGCTTTTATTTTCGTCATTCCTGTTGAAGGGCTTGTTACAATTTGAAGCTTGCCACGAAGTGTGATGCTCGCGCCGCCTGCTAGCATAGATGGCGTGCTGCAGTTAACGGTAACTTCATTTGTAGATGCAGTAGCCTGAAGTCCAAATAATAGAACCAAGGGCATAAATAATATTTTCATTTTGTAATCTCCTTAAATAGAAAGTTGCTTATTTGGGTATCCTCAGCATCTTTTACAATAAGGGTGCCATTTTGTGTGCACTCCGATTCAATTCAATTTTATTAGAGCTGTTTCGTATGGCCAAAGTTTAGTCAGTTGCGTTTTTTAAGTCCTAGAAAACTTATAAATAAAGCCAGTAGCCAAATGTGGAAGGTCTAGTTTTTGCCTTTAGGTCAGTATGCGGAGAACAGACAGCATAATCTCCGCATATAATGCGGAGATTATGCTTGAATTTTGCGGAGATTCTGGCGATAATATACGCAAGATATGCGGAGAATAAATGTCCACTAAGTATATTTACGAACATAAAAATTGGCCTGAAATGATTTGGCACCAAAGTGACCTTTTGCCGCTTCTTGAAGGAATTAGACTCAAGCAGGGGCAACTCATAGGAAAAATGGAAGCTCTTGGTTTTTCAATTAAAACTGAAGCCTTGTTGCAAACACTTACCGAGGACGTTCTGAAAACAAGTGAAATTGAAGGCGAAAAACTAGATCGTAACCAGATTAGGTCTTCTATCGCGCGAAGATTAAAATTGGATATTGTGGGGCTCGTTGAATCTGACCGCCATGTCGATGGCGTGGTAGAGATGCTGCTAGATGCAACCCAGAAATTTGATCAATTATTAACTGAAGATAGGATATTGGGCTGGCATGCCGCGCTTTTTCCGACAGGACGAAGTGGAATAAGCAAAATAACTGTTGCTGATTGGCGCACAGATTCACAAGGACCCATGCAAGTCATATCTGGCGCTATGGGTAAAGAAAAGGTTCATTTTCAAGCACCGCAAGCAAAAAAACTAAAATCAGAAATGAAAGCATTTTTGAAATGGTTTAATGCGACGGTAGTTGAAGATTCATTAATTCGTGCCGGACTAGCTCATTTTTGGTTTATCACGCTACATCCTTTTGATGATGGCAACGGTCGTATAGCAAGAGCTGTCGCAGATATGTGTTTGGCTCGTTCTGAAAAAAGTTCCAGAAGATTTTATAGTATGTCTTCGCAGATCAATTTAGAAAGAAAAGTATATTATAACGTACTAGAAAAATCTCAAAAAGGAAGTCTTGATATAACCCCGTGGCTACTTTGGTTTTTGTCATGTCTAGACCGGGCCATTGAAAATGCAGAAGTTACTTTAGCATCAGTTTTGCAAAAATCCAAATTTTGGGATCGCCATCGAAATGTTGAGCTTAACAGGAGACAAAAGAAAGTTTTAAATCGATTGATTGATGGTTTTGAAGAAAAACTTACTTCGTCTAAATGGGCAACCTTGACGAAATGTTCTCAGGATACGGCGGGCCGAGACATACTAGATTTAATAAATAAAAAAATAATCGTTAAAGATCCTGGCGGCGGTAGAAGTACTAGTTACTCACTTGCATTTAAGTTTGTTAAATAGACCAATAGGTGACGATTAAGATTTTAGCTTACTCTTCACCGTAGTTCGGATTCAACTTAGTTTATTCGAGCGAGTCTACTGGTTTATCTTTCCATGAAACGACAAGATCCCGAAAAGCATCGGTGAACTCATCGTCTTGAATGTTGACCATAAAACGAGGGTGCGCCTTATACTGAGCCCAAAGCTGAGCAGCA
This sequence comes from Pseudobdellovibrionaceae bacterium, assembly GCA_043730825.1. Lineage (GTDB taxonomy): Bacteria > Bdellovibrionota > Bdellovibrionia > Bdellovibrionales > Bdellovibrionaceae. The sequence continues at coordinate 20,086 of JAYTJV010000092.1, read as the reverse complement.
CGTTCTTTGGTTGTAAAGAAGCAGCGGCCCAAATACATTCCGTCTCGCGGTTTCACAGATATCTTAACCCAGTAACAATCCTCTTCTTTGGCAACCTTAGATAATAGGGCTTTAAGAAAGTCACTGTCTCTGCACGTGAAGCAGACTTTCATATTTGAATGATCTTTACCGGCTTTTTTAGCGGGACCATCAATGCATAGAAATGAATTATACTGATAAAACTCTGAGTCCATATCTTCATGTTCATGCTATTGCATATTTTAGTCAAATGGCCATAAACATAAAGATCTTAGTATTTCCCCAGGAAGGAAAAAGGATAGTTAATTCGAGTTAACAAGCTTTTAGCTGGGTATTTGGTATCGGAGATTGCATCCGTCATACATTTTGAAATATCTACTTCGTGCGATTGAAGAATTCCCACATGAGGTCCGTCGAACTTGGTCCTTCTTTGTTAAAAAAGGGAACTTGTGTTGGATTCTTCGAATCAGGTCCCAGCAAAGATCCGTATCGTAGATTTTTTACGAAGCCCGACCAGCTGTGACCGATGCCCTGAAGATTTACGAACCTTAGTTTTACTGACTTTGAATCCCAATAATCTGTCACTTGATAACTGATACTTCCTTCTTTCAATTCTTTTGGCGGCAAGGCTTTTGTTCCAGTGGCAAAATCTGAAATAACTTGAGCTGTATTTTTCGGATTAACCAATTTATCTTCTGCACCATGAATTAAAATAACGGAACCTTTAAAATCCTGAGGCTTACATGGAGTTTCAGGGCGATTTTCAGGCGGGCCATCTTTTAATATGCGATCACTTTGAAACAAATTTGTTGCAAGTCCATATGACGGTCCTGAATGAATACCGGCCGCGGAAAATTCATTTGGAAAACATGAAATCAAACCTGCAACTGTGGTTGCCCCAGAGGAAATTCCTGCGAGATAAATATTAGGATCTTTTAAATGGAGTAAGTTCGTTGTGGATTTAATCTGATCGTAAATGTATTTAAGTTGGCCCACATCGGCTCTTTGGTTTTCAGGCAGATACCAGTTCCAGCACCCCAAGGGGTTCGAGCCTTCGGGAATCTGTGGATAAAGAATCACAAGATTATTTTTGTCTGCAATTTGATTCCAACCGGTTCCAAGTGCCATTGATTCAGGAGATTGCAAACAGCCATGAACAACGACGACAAGATTTGCTTTGTCCGCTCGCAAATTTGCAGGAGTGTAGATTAAGGCACCGTAAGCAGCAGTTGTTAGGGACAAAAACAGATAGGAAAAAGTGCCTAACGAAAATTTGATCATGTTTAATACCTTTAAGTGTTTCGTGAAGAAGTTTTGAATACTCAGTGTATGTTATCTGGGAAATCAGCAAAAAATCTAGTGATATTAGAGGTTTAAGCTTCATTACAAAAGAGCAATCACTCAAGCTTTTTGGCGTGTGGAATCTAAGCAGTAAGCAAAGGCGGCTAAGTGACCGATACCCCTAATAAAAGCTGACAACTGCCATGGGTAAATCTATCCTTTTAAGAGTAAAAGGAAAACACCAACAGCACATGGAAGCCGCGGGCGGTATTTCTCAAAAATTTAAGGGCTTCATTTTTGAAGTCGGTCAAATGACGGTCATGCTGGGCAGGGCGATTCGTCTTATTTTTGCGAAGCCTTCGCGTTTCGGTGAAATTATCAAACACATGGATTTTATCGGCAACCAATCAGTCGGAATTATTTCGCTGACGAGTTTATTTACGGGCTTAGCTTTAAGCCTTCAGGTGTACTTAGGTTTTAAAATCGTTAATGCAACTAATCTTGTGGGCCCGACAGTCGCATTGGGAATTTTTAGAGAACTCGGACCCGTATTAACCGGACTCATTGTTTCTGCACGTGCCGGTGGCGCGATGGCGGCACGTTTGGGTACGATGAAAGTAAATGAACAAATTGATGCGCTCGATGTGATGGGAGTCAATACTGTTCAGTATTTGATTTCTCCTCGAATCGTTGCGGCTTTTTTCTGCATGCCTATGCTAACTGCCGTATTTGATTTTGTTGCGATGATTGGTAGTTGGTTTTTATGCGTGGTTTTAGTTGATTTAGATCAAGCTGTTTTCTTTGATCGAATTAATCAAACAGTTTCGCTTCGGCACATCATGGAAGGTCTTTTTAAATCTTCAATCTTCGGTATTATTTTTGCGCTGATTTGTTCCTACAAAGGCTACAATACTTCGGGCGGCGCTAAAGGCGTAGGTGAGGCAACCAACCGTGGAGTTGTCATCAGCATGGTGATGATTATCGTACTTGATTACTTTTTAACAAGTATGATTCGTACCTACTACCTTCTGACCGGAGGTGTGATGTGAGTGAAGAAAATAAAACTTCAAATCCAAGCCTGGGCCGGCCGCACCTGAGCCGGCCGCAACCTTCTGAAAGCTTTGAATCAGCTGTTAAGATGGTCGATGTTAAAAAATCATTTGATGGTAAAGAATTTGTTTTAAAAGGCTTGAATCTGGATGTTAAAAAGGGATCTCTGACTGCGATCATTGGATTTTCAGGGACGGGTAAGTCAGTTTGTTTAAAACATATTTTAGGGCTCTATGCTCCGACAAGCGGCAGAATTGAAGTTTTAGGTCGCGATCTTTCGAAAATGTCGAAAGATGAACTTACGCGCTTCCGCCAAGAGTTTGGGGTTTTATTTCAATCGGCAGCACTGTTTGATGATATGACAGTTTTAGAGAATGTTTGCTTCCCGCTGATCGAGCATCGTCGGGAACTAAGCCTGGCCCAAGTCGAAAAAATCGCAATCGAGAAACTTCAAAGTGTAAATCTTGATCCCAATCATTTCGCTAAATTGCCCAGTCAAATTTCTGGTGGTATGCAGAAGCGAACGGGCTTAGCTCGTGCCCTCGCCCTTGATCCAGAAATCCTCATCTATGATGAGCCCACCACGGGACTTGATCCTATTTTGACTGAAATGGTGGATGATTTAATTGTGACAACTCATAAACGTAGACCTGGAACGACGAGTATCATGGTGAGTCATGATCTTTATGCAGCTTTTCGAATTGCTGATACCGTTGCTATGTTAGATGCAGGAAAAGTCCTGCTTGTAGGAACGCCGGAAGATTTTTATAAATCAGAAATTGAACTTGTGAAGCGATTCGTATCAAAAGGAATAAAACACTGATGGGCTGGATTAAAACACTCGAATTTAAAGTTGGCGCTTTGGTTGTCTTGGTCGGTGGATTGCTTGGAGTCATGTCCATGCAGGTAAGTGACGACCCGGCATTCCTTTCAAGAAAACAACATGCGTATTTTCTACTGCCTTCAGCAAATGGCTTGATCAAAGGAAGCGCTGTTAAGTCAGCAGGTATTCCAGTGGGCGTGATTAAAGAAATTTCTCTACAAAGTGGTCAGGCTCGAATTGATATTTCGGTAAAATCTGATGTCCCACTTAAAACTTCTGCGGTCGTGGGAATTCAATCGATGGGTATCCTAGGTGACAAGCACGTCGAAATTTTCGCAGGTGAAGAAACTGATCCGCCACTTGCAGACGGTGCCCAGATCTTAAATGTTAAGGATCAAGGCTCGTTAGACACGATCATTACTAAAGTCGGCGATATTGCTGACAACTTGAAAAAAGTTTCAGACAATTTAGCTGAAGCTGTTAGTGAAGATGGAACAAACAAACATATCCTAGGCCGAGTCATGCAGAACATCGAAAAACTGACTGCAGATATTTCGCAAATCACGGGTGAAAATAAGACACAGATTTCAGAAATCGTTGATCAAGTTAATAACATCACAGCTTCACTTGATGAATTGATCAATGATGAAACTGAAGAAGGCTTTAAGAAAACTTGGAAGCGCACAATGGCCCGAATTGATAGTTCGATGAAGAACATCGATGAAGTGACGGGAAAAATTAATCGCGGTGAAGGAACAATCGGAAAGCTAGTTAACGATGAAACAACAGTTGAAGAACTCAATACAGCTATTCAAGGTGTATCAAGTTTATTTGATGGTGCTAGTCGAATTCAGACTGCTTTTGATTTTCATGCGGATTACTTAGGTGAAATTGGCGAAGCAAAAACTAATATCGGAATTCATATCCAGCCAGGTCTTGATCGCTTTTACTATGTAGGGATCATTGATGATCCGGCAGGCGTCGTCAGAGAAACTAATACGCTTCAGACAGCGGGCGGCGGTGGAGCTGTATTAGCTGATGTAGATGAAAGAAAAACCTATAAGAACAGAACGAAGTTCACAATTCTTTACGGGATGAATTTTTGGGATTTCTCGATTCGCGGTGGTATCATCGAAGACCGGGGTGGGTTGGGAGTTGACTACAACTTCTTCCGTAAGAAGTTACGATTATCAGCTGAAGCATTTGATTTTGATAAAACCAACTTGCGCCTTAATATTCGTTACAACGTTATGTGGGGTATTTACGTCCAAGCCGGTATCGACGACTCTTTGGATAATCAAAAGCGTCAGTCGGGTTATTTGGGCGCAGGTCTCTTTCTTACAAATGACGACTTGAAGCTCTTACTTACGAAAGTTCCAATGTAATGTTTAAACGAGCGTTGATCAGCGTTAGTAATAAGCAAAATTTAATTCCCTTCCTTAAGCCTCTTGTCGAAAACGGAATGGAAATCGTTTCAACCGGAGGAACCGCAAAGTTTCTTCGTGAACAAGGTTGGAAAGTAACTGATATCTCTGAGGTCACAAAATTTCCTGAAATTTTAGATGGCCGAGTTAAAACGCTTCACCCTTTTGTTCACATGGGCCTTCTGGCGAAACTAAGCGATCCAGCGCATATCGGCGCTTTAAAAGAACATCAAGTAAAAGCTTTTGATCTGGTTGTTGGGAATCTTTATCCATTTGAAGAAGCGGTTAAGAAAAAAGCCGGCGAAGAAGAGCTCATAGAAAATATCGATATCGGTGGACCCTCGTTTTTGAGATCAGCATCCAAAAACTTTGAAACAATAGCTGTTGTTTGTGATCCTCAAGATTATTCTTGGATTCAGGAAAAGTCTTACAAGCTAACCAGAGACGATAAAAAACTTTTGGCGGCAAAAGTCTTCCGCGTGATTAGCGCTTACGATAGTCTTATTTCTGAAACCCTTGATCCAATTAACAAAAATCCCTGGACCTTTGGTGCCCGAATCAAATCTCAACTTCGATACGGCGAAAATAGTCATCAATCAGGTTATTGGTATGAATCAACCGGCGCTCAAGATGGTTTGGTAAAAGCTCAGGTTCTTCAGGGTAAGGAACTTTCTTATAATAATATCTTAGATTTAGAAGCTTCTTTTCAATTATGTCAAAAATTTACAGAACCTTGTGTGGTTGCAGTTAAACATAATAATCCTTGCGGCGTTGCCATCGATACAGACGCACATCGAGCGGTCGAAAAAGCTTTGAAATCTGATCCTGTCAGCGTCTTTGGTGGCATTGTTGCTATCAACGTGCCCGTGACGAAAGATATGGCCAAGCTTTTAAGTGCGGTCTTTTTAGAGTGTATTTTAGCTCCTCGTTTCGAGCCAGCTGCATTGGAAGTTTTTGCTGCGAAGAAGAACTTAAGAATCCTTCAATGGGATTTCACTAAGTACACTTCAAACTTTGAATTCAAAAGCGTATCAGGAGGGGTTCTCGTTCAGTTTTCAGACCAGATGTTTTCAGCTCCAAGTGAGTGGCAAATCATCGGTCAAAAACCGGATGAAAAGCTAACCCAAACTCTTTTATTCGGTGAGAAAGTTTGCGCCCAATTGAAGAGTAACGCTATCGCTTTAGTGAGCGATGGCCAAACATTAGGTCTAGGTATGGGCCAAGTAAATCGCGTCGATGCAGTTGAGCATGCGATTACTCGCTGGAAAGCTCATCATCCTGAGGCTAAAAATGTCGTCATGATCAGTGATGCATTCTTTCCATTTGCGGACTCAATTGAAAAAGCGGCGCAGGCGGGGATAAAGTGGATTCTTCAACCAGGTGGATCTATGAAAGACGAAGAAGTTAAGCAAGCGGCCCTTCGTCTGGGTGTAAATCTGATTTTGACTGGCATTCGACACTTTAAGCATTAGAATTTTAATCTTAGAGGGGCGTAATTTATAAACCATGGCGAACGAAAATATTCTCAAAAAAACTGAGGATCGTATTTGGCTTGTAAAGTCTTCGGACTCTATAACAGGCCCGTTCACGACAGAAGAATTAGCACAAAATGTTCGAAGTAAATCAATTGGCTTATTAGATGAAGCTAGAACTCCGGCTAATCGTTGGTTGTTCGTTCGCGACATTCCAGAAATTCAGGAAACAATTTCAAAAATTGCCCAACAAGAAGATACATTTGAAAAAACTCACACGGCAGCGACTGCTAATATTACTGTCACCCGAAATTTGGATGACGACAGAACGCCAGTTCCGGTGCATGTCCCACTTCCAAAATCTATTCCGCAGTCACATAAGAACTTAAGCGAGCAGTCTTCAGAAGTTGCTCCAATTGTTAAACCTGCTGTGACCGCAGCAGCTAATCAGGTTAAGTCATATAGTTTAAATCCAGCAAGTGATCCAATTCCTTGGGGCCGTTGGGCAATTTTAGCATTCATCGGGTTGGCTTTTACGGCTGCCATGTTATCTTTCATTCAAAGAAAAACTTGGCAAATGGACCAGCGAAAAACGTGGGCAGAGTTTCAACAGCTTTACGTTTCTCAGTTATATGCCGATGCTTATAAAAAATTAAAAGAATATGAAAAAGAATTTCCAGATCAAGCGACAGCTTTAACCCGCGCTGGATTTCTTTATTTAAATCCCGGTCGTGAGCTTGTAAATGCTAAACGAATGTTTGAAAAATCAGCGCAACTCGAGCCGAATAACAAAGACCTTATGGTTCAAAACTTAAACGGACTTGGCTTAGTTGCTTTGTACGAAGGCCAGCAAATTCAGGCAAAAGCAAACTTTGATCGGGCCCTTACTTTAGAACCAAGTAACATTCTAACTCGATTCAATCTTATTTCTCTTAACATGAGCCAAGGGCAATTCACAGAAGCTTACGGGTTAGCGTCACAGGTTGCTTCAGCTGAACCTAAAAAAGCAGCTTTAATTCAATCGACACTTTCTATTTTATCTCCTGTTTATAGCGATAAAAATAAATCCCATATCTCGGCCTTGATTAAGTCATTGGACAATTCATCTTATTTACGGCCTATAGTTCGTCTTATGGTAATTAAGCTAGTCAGTTTGCAAACAGATCCTTTAAGCCTTGAGGTTCAAATAAAGCAATTTTTTGATGATCTTCCAAGCTTACATGTGACTTTCACTGAAACACCGGTAATCGATCAGCGTTGGAGAGATTGGAATTTCATTTATCAGTTCTGCAGCGATATAAAAGGCCCTACATCCTTAGAAGCTGATCTTTTAGCTATAAGAATTGTCTGTGTTTCAGAAATTCAAAAGTGGCCTGAAGCTGAACGAATGGTTAATGAAGGATTAAAACGCTTTCCTACGAGTGATCGAATCAAGTTGGCGCAGCTCCACATGCTGACACTTATGCAAAGATGGCCAGATGTTCGAACAATTATGCGGACGGCTGATTTAACGACGGATACTGCTACCAATTGGATGTTTGCTAAAGCCTGCTATGAAGAGAAAAATAAATCCTGCACAGATCTTTATTTAAAGCCGCTCATGCAGAAAAGTATTATTCCAACGGCTGTCTACGATCTTGAAGCGAAAAGACTTTGTTCCGAGATCACTAACGACGCTTGTCGTTTTGCAATTACTCAAGGGTTAACTCAAGATCCACTAGCTTATGATCTACTGAAGATTAAATTCAAAATTGAGGCAGGCTTATGAAAAGCCAAATTGTATTATTAAGTCTGTTTTTAGGTTTGTTGTTTTCTGCGTGCACGAAAAAGAGTCAGTTTGACGTCGAAGAAAAAGACGTTGTATTAGTTGATCAACTTCCAGACGATTTTATTGTTCCCCAAGTTGTTTGGAATAGCATGAAGTCCAAATTTCCTGATGAAAAAGAAAAGTCGATTATCTATACATCGGTTAAAGTATTCTTGAAGGAAAAAAACAAAGGTGTTTTAAAAAAGCCAATGATGGCCTTTGAATTTTCCAGAGGTGGTGGAGAGCTTGATCTATCAGCACTCGTCGGACCTAATCCCGGCACGTTCTTTTTAGGGTTCGAATTTCCTGACTTTGAAAACATTCACCAGAAAAAGGCTTTCTTGATAAGCCAAAGTCGGCAAAGAAAAGTTGATGGTGAGGTCTTGGGTTCTGGTTGTAATAAAGTTTTTGATATCTCGTCTGAATTTTTCAAGCAAATCGGGGAAGAGGGAATCAAAATCAATACGACTCGGCTGCGCCACGATTCGATTCTAGGTGGCCATTTAGTTGTCTATGCTGAAGGTGCGAAGAACTGGTTACTAACGCAAATTACATTTTTTGATTCCGAGCGCCAGGATCTTTTCTGTAAAGGCTTTAGAACCACTATAATTCCGGGGGTGAGATAGTGTGGGATCTCATAAAAGCCTACCGAAATTACGATCCTGCTGCGAAATCAGACTGGGAAATTTTATTCTTATATCCAGGGCCGAAAGCAATTTTCTTTCATCGAATTGGTCATATGCTTTATCAGTATAAGCTGCATTTCTTGGCGCGCTTCGTTTGCGAGTTCAGTCGTTTCTTAACGGGTATCGAAATTCATCCAGGTGCTCAGTTGGGTCATCGACTTGTCATTGATCACGGTATGGGTGTTGTGATTGGTGAAACTGCAGTTGTCGGGGATGACTGTATTATTTTTCACGGCGTAACTTTAGGTGGATTAAAATTCGATCGGGTCAAGCGCCATCCAACGGTAGGAAATCGAGTCTTAATTGGAACTGGCGCAAAAGTTTTAGGTCCTATACAAATAGGTGATGGCGCTAGAATCGGTGCGAACGCTGTTGTGACTAAAGATGTCGAGCCAAACACAACAGTAAAACTAAATGAATTTCACAGGTAAATTATAGGTAAATTGTGACTATTCCACAAAAACTTTCTTTTCTTATATTATTTATCTCTCACGTTACTCAGGCGCAGCCTCATGCGAATAATTGGGTAAGCGTTTATCAAAAGGCAAAAGCAAAAGTTCCTGTTATCGTTTCTGCTGGCGGCATTTGTTCCGGTGCCCTCATTTCTCAGGATATTGTTGTGACTGCAGCTCACTGTGTGGATAAGCTGCGTCCAATCAGTGTGCACTTTAGAAATTTACCCAGCTTCACTGCTAAGGTATTAGTTTTCAGTAAAGCTGTTGATATAGCGTTAATCCAGCTAGACGCAAAAACAAATCTCGAGCCTCTTTTATTGCTGCCAGAAGCTGAAAAAAGTGTTGAAGGAACCGTCGTTTCAACAATCGGACATCCGGTTGGCCAAGCGAATTTTAAAATCGAATCCATTTTAAAATCTGAATACACCCACGTGATGTCTGCAGGAATGATTTCTAAAACGACCGATGATGGTTTTGTGTCTGACATGTCAGTTAGTCCTGGAAACTCAGGCGGGCCAGTGTTTAATACTAAGGGCGAAATTGTGGGGATCGTTTCTAAGAAAAGAATTGATCGATTCGTTGGTCAACTTAACTACGTATCTTCGCACTTATCAGTGCACAGACTTCGGAATCTCTTAAACGAGCGTGGGGCAACTGCGTACTCTATCCTCAGGGCAGCAACTGATTTTAACCTTTATCTTTTGTATGCGACTCCTCGCTATCGAAAAGATACTAAAGGTGATGCAAAATCTTATCTCAATATTGGTGCGGCTATTGATTTTTGGGACAGACTTCGTTTTTCTGCGGATACAAATGTTGATAGCGAAGAAGTTTTTACCGAGTACGGAATGGGTTGGAATTTTTATCTTCAAGGTACCGATCCAGTGCAATTTTACCGAGTCATTCCCGCTATTGAGAGCCTCAAATTTCAATGGAAAGTAAACGGCGATGAAGTCGAAAAACGAACGACAGCCTTTAGTCTGACACTAAAAGCATCGTGGTTTCCATTTTTTATCAAAATCAGTCAGTTCGATATCAGCAATAAATCTTATAGCTCTTTCAATTTAGGTCTTGGCTTCTAGATCGCTAGTTCAATCTAGCTAGCTAGAAGTTATTCCCATTCCGAATACTTATTATTCCAAATTTGCTCTATTCACATACAAATCGGCGAGTTAGCTTCCGCTCAAGTTAATTAAAAAACAGCAGCCATTCTTAGGAGGTTCTATGAAAAAAATGTCATTTGCAATTGGTGGATTTGTTCTTTGTGCTTTAAGTGCAGTTGTAACTCAGGCGCAATCTGGTTCAACGTATTTACGTCACAATGTTCTTTGTCAAAACGCTGATCGGTCAATTCTAATAACTAAAGATTTAAAGCAAGCGTATGTAATCGAGGCTGGGCGTAAAAGTATGCACGCAGTCCATTATGGATCCCATTCAGGCGGCCGAAGTCAGATTTTGTCTTTCACAATTGCCGGCATTGATGGACACAATGAAGACACAACAATTCGTGATATTATAGCTCTTTCTAACGGGCCAGTTCTTACGACTCGCGCTCGTCAAGATATGTATACCTCAACGATCATCGAGAAGTTCCAATGTAGTTTCACAAGATAATAAGATTTTGAAAATTAAAGTGGAAATCGAAATGATTTCCACTTTAATGATATTTTATAAAACTTAAGTACAAGATGGAAATGCGAAGCGAACAGTTTTTCCGGGCCAAGTTGAAGTTTCGCCTCTTTCTTCCCAAACTTGCAATTTGATAACATTCGGAAGAAATTCAGTTTTTGTACCATGAGCAAAACATTCTAGGTTAGCGCCTTCGCCATTTCCTACGTTACGCAAATCCGTACAAACGGTTCGTTGAAAGGTTCGAGATCTTTCTAAAGATCTTTTCTCAAAACGTGGGCAGTACCATTCACTGTATCCAGTATTGGCATCGCCATTAGCGGGGATTACTCGCTCTTTTAAGGCAGTAGCACAGACGCGTGCCGGACGAATTGTTCGAACCGTATCTTCTGTTACGCAGGCATTCGAGTATGCAATTTCACCTAAGGCTTCATGGTAATCGTGAGCGACATATTTTGTGCCTGCGAATGCAGAACTGGTTACTAAAAGTGTGGCGATAATAAATGACTTCAAAGAGAACTCCTTGTTGATTTGTTTGTTGTTGCGACAAAAGAACTAGCAACAAGTTCAGGGACTCAACAATCAATTTTAAAAAATAATATCTTGTTTTTCTGCATTTAGAAATTTTCGACACTTTGATTAAAGTTTAACTCATTGATTTGCATGCATTTTATTTATTTTTGGCAAAGCTTAAAATAACTTAATCAAGGACCAACCCAAATAATAAACTCTGCTTTTTGACCACGAAATTTTTCTAGCAGCACAGAAGGGAAATCTTCAAGAACCAACTCGCTGTCAAGAGTCACATCAATCATTAAAACACATTTTCGTTTTGGAAAATGCCTTGCAAGATCATCTAAAGTTTTTGTCAGGCGATAAGGCGTGTCCATGATGACAAACGGACGCAGTCGTTTGGCATTTTCTGCCAAAATGTCTTTCCATTTTTTTTCGCGTGCTTCTGATTCTGCCGGAACAAAGCCGATGAAAAGAAATTCAGAGTTTTTAATGCCACTAACGCTTAGCAAAGCGGCAATAGAAGAAGGGCCTGGTAAAACTTGCATCGGAATTTTTCTTTGCCGTAAAGCCATAACTAAATCAGAACCAGGGTCGCAAAATCCCGGCGTTCCACAGTCGCTTACTAGAGCACAGTTATGCGTTTCGCAAAGTTTGATCAAATCAGTTAAATCACCAGCTCTTGAATGCTCGTCCAGTACTTCGTATTTTTTTCCGGAAATTCCATGATGTCTTAAAAGCTTAGATGTTTCTTTTGTAGACTCGCAAATAATATATTCTGCAGCTTCAAGAATTTTGAGAGCCCGAATCGAAATATCATCTGGATGGCCAAGAGGAGTCGCAACGATTGAAAGCATAAGTTACTACCCTCTAAGAAAATTATGGAGTGTCGTCCAAGCCTGATCGGGCTTGGCTTTTCCTGAATGAGTTGTTTGCAAAAAGAAAACTTCAACTTCGGGATGCTCTTCGCGAACTGAATGAAGAATCTTGGGTTCGTTTTCGAAAAAAAGAATTCGCGAATAAGCATGAGGCTTAATACTTTCAAACCACCCACATTTATAAACTGAATCATCAGAACCTGCGACAGGCTTCATTGCCAAGCGAATTGGAGATTTTGAAGTCGAATCATCCGGTGTTGGAAGTTTCCACTTTTTCAAAACTTCAACAGTCCCTGGTCCCATTCGGTTCCAGTCTCGGCCTGTTAGATATGCAATTTCAACACCCATCCCATGAAGCAAATTAACGAATTCAACTGCACCTTCAACTGGGTGATCAAAATGAAGATATTCATTTGAAAAAAAATGCTTAGCCCAAAAGTCACGAGCATGATGATGAAAATTTTTATGCGGCATTGGGTTAATTTTTTCAAAAGCTCTGGTTAGAGCCGCTTTAATTCCCCAATCCGATCGGTGGGTTTTCACGTCTTTTAGGTGGGGTACAACATCCGGGTATTGTTGGTGAGTTTCAGGATGATCGCGTAAGTCCTCTAGGATCCTTTGGATTCGCGGACTTACATCAAACAAAGTTGAATCAAGATCAAACACCGCTAACACTGGGCGTTTTTCCTGAAGGTCGATCTTCAGATTTTGAATGAGATTTTCGAGGACATTGTGCTGGCGCGTCATATCGGCCCATTCAGCCATGAAAGAGTGGCAAAAGCAAAGATTTTTGTTAGGTTCCGCCCCATGAAATCATCAATTCGTCTTACCTTTATTTCTGTCGTTGTTCTTTTCTTCATGGGCTTATTTTTATCAACTGGTTGCACCGGGAAGCGGGCCGAATCAGGTACAGCTGATAATCCTATTAAGCTTTATTTTGTGCCTTCAGTAGATGCGAAAGTAATTGAAACAAGTTCGCAAAAATTAAAAGACTACTTAGAAAAAAATACGCCTTATAAATTTGAAATTTCGGTGCCCCAATCATTTATTGCGGTTGTGGAAGCATTCGGAACAAAACGGGCAGATGTTGCAGCGCTGAATACATTTGGATATGCCCTAGCTCATAACAAATACGGAGCCGAGGCAAAATTAACGGTCTTAAGATTTGGTCTTGCCACTTATCAGTCTCAATTTATCGTTCGCTCTGATAGCAAGATCACAAAACTTGAAGATCTAGCTGATAAAAAAATCGCTTTCGTTGATCCAGCTTCAACTTCTGGTTACCTCATTCCACTTAAGACTCTAAAAGATAAAAACATTAAGCCAAAAGAAACCGTTTTCGCGATGAAACACGATTCAGTTGTATCGATGGTTTATCAGCGCCAAGTGGATGCCGGTGCAACTTACTACTCTCCACCCGGTGATGGTAAGATTCAGGATGCTCGAAGACTTGTGTTAACCCAGTACCCTGATGTTGAAAAAGCAGTGAAGATTCTAGAGCTTTCAGCTGCCGTGCCGAATGATCCAATCGTTTTCAGAAAAGATTTACCTGAAGAAATGAAGACAACGATTGCAAAAGCTTTCAAAGAATTTATTAGAACTGCTGATGGTAAAAAAGCATTTCAAGATGTTTACGGGGCCACCGACTTCATTGATGCGACTGATGCTAGCTATGCTCCGACTATCAAAATGTATAAAGACCTTGGAGTCGACCTAGAGAGCATGAAAGGTAAATAATCATATGAGCGAGACTATCCTTTCGGTTAAGAACCTAACTAAGACCTATGATAATGGAACGAAGGCGCTTAAAGGCATTTCTTTTGATGTGAAGCGTGGCGAATTCCTTGTTGTGATCGGCTTAAGTGGATCTGGAAAATCAACTCTACTTCGCTGCATAAATAGACTTCATGATCCCACTTCAGGTGAAATTCTTTTTAATGGAACAGATGTTGCGAAAATTAAAGGTCGCGCTGTTTTAAATATTCGTAAAAAAATTGGAATGATCTTTCAGCAATTTAATCTGATCCCTCGTTATTCTGTTTTGATGAACGTATTAACAGGCAGACTTGGCGGCATGAGCTCTTTTAAAAGTTTATTTGGCCTTTTCACAGCCGAAGATAAAGCTCAAGCTTTGCAGTATTTAAAACTAGTTGGCATTCACGAAAAAGCCTACTTACGTGCTGATCAGCTTTCAGGCGGTCAACAGCAGCGTGTCGCGATTGCCCGTGCGCTCACGCAAAGACCAGATGTTTTGTTAGCCGATGAGCCTGTGGCATCGCTTGATCCAGCTACTTGTCACGTGGTGATGGATTATCTCAAGAAAGTAAATCAAGAATTAGGAATTACAGTTGTTTGTAATCTTCACTTTTTAAGTCTGGTTCGTCAGTATGCAACTCGGGTCATTGCGCTTAAAGCAGGCGAAGTTGTTTTTGAAGGAAGTCCTAAGGACATCACTGATGAATGGTTCCAGAAAATTTATGGCGAAGGCGCAAAGGAAGTTCATGTCCACTAATAAAAATTTTCACACAAAACCTCGAATTTTTGACGGTGTTAATGCTTTATTTTTACTTCTTGTCGCAACAGTGGTGATTGTTAAGCCCACCGACGCTCAACTTTTGGATTTAAAGTTTAATGCGATGCTAGCTGCACTTTATTTCGCAATCGGATTTGGTCTTAGCTGGTTCATTAGCTCAAAAGGTACTTTCACTTGGGGTGATCAGATCTTTAAGCCACTTCATTTGAAAAATCCAAACGCAGCTTCTTGGTATAAAACTCTTTGGGGTTGGCAGGCTTTGATCGTTTTTATTTTAACTCTTGTCGTGGGTTTGATCATGACGAAGTTTTCAATCTACGAACTTACTAATCCCGATGGTATCGATGGTGCTTTAAGATTGTTCGCCGGTATTTTTAATCCGGATTGGTCTATTCTGCCGCGCGCAGTGAATAACATCATAGAAACGATCTTTATGGCTTTCATGGCAACAGTTCTAGCCATTCCATTTGCGTTTGTGCTTAGCTTTTTGTCTGCAAGAAACGTTATGAAATCTCCGATGGGTTATGCCGTTTACATGTTCTTAAGGACATTTTTTAACGTCGTGCGATCCATTGAAGCCTTAATCTGGGCAATCATTTTCTCCGTCTGGGTTGGCATTGGGCCCTTCGCCGGAATGTTAGCCCTGATGGTTCATTCGATCGCATCTTTAGCAAAACAATATTCTGAAATGGTCGAATCCGTCAGCGACGGTCCCATCGAAGGAATCCAATCAACCGGAGCCAACCAGCTTCAAGTTGTCTGGTTTGCGATCGTTCCTCAAATTATTTTACCTTATATCTCGTTCACGATTTATCGCTGGGATATCAACGTCCGCATGGCCACGATCATAGGTTTAGTCGGTGGTGGTGGTATTGGTACACTCTTGATTCAGTACCAGGGACAAGCCATGTGGCCACAGGTCGGTTGCATCGTCGTCGTCATCGCAGTTGTCGTTTGGATTCTTGACCAAGCATCTGCCCACATCCGAGAGGCGTTAAAATAGTGAGCGAAGTTTTCTACTACGAAATGATGATCCGCGAACACCACCTAGATTCATACGGTCACGTTAACAACGCGACCTACGTACAAATCCTAGAAGAAGCACGCTGGGAAAACATCACGCAAAATGGTTACGGCTTTGCAAAAGTTCAAGAGCTTAAAAAAGGCCCGGTAATCCTCGATATCCAAGTCCAATTCCGAAAAGAAATTAAGCTCCGAGATAAAATCAGAATCAGCGTCCAAAGCGATCCGATGAAGGGCAAAATCGGCGTCATCCACCAAAAAATATATAAAGAAGATGGCGCCGTATCAGTCGAGGCAAAAGTGACTTACGGAATGTTCGATCTCGTCGCACGCAAGCTAATCGATCCAACGCCTGAGTGGATTAAAGCAATAAGTTGATTTGTTAACTCTATGCAGAACCGCAGCGGTTCTGCATAGAGTTAACAAATCAAAAGCGGGATAGATTATAGAGCACTAGAAAAATACTTAACTGGAAAATTTCAAAGTTATGACGTGTCGATAATTCTTAATGTCTTTAAAAGCCTATAGATTTTACCAAATTAGACCTACCGCACATTTTGTGCGCTATATGTAGATCCGATGGATTTACAGTTTTTGGTTATTGATCTAGAACTGTTAACGAAGCCGATTTGAAATAACCGTTAACAAAAAGGAAACTTTTTATGAAAAAAATGACTTTGATACTAGTAACTGGCCTTCTAATGCTTGGAAATTTAGCGCTTGCTGATTCGATGGCTCGTATTACATTCTTAAAAGGTAACGGTAGTTTCCCTACTGAACTCGTTACGGTTCAATATGTACGTCATTGCACAGAAGCTTTTTCTCAGGCTTGGATGAAGCAGTCAGCTGTGAACAGAATTGGGATTGCTGTGACTGTCAGACAAGTTTCTTCTCATTGTAACTTTCATGAGACTAATTGGATAACTGAATCAGTTGTATTGCCAATCCCTGCGCAAGTTCCGACAACTTACTTCCGTTTAAAGTCTATTTCAGGAGCTGCTTCATTTAGCGGTGTTTCAGTCGATAACTTTAACTAATACTGTTGAGGAATTGAAACCTTGAAAGATATCCGCGAGTTTGCAAATTATCGCTCTTTTTTGGCCGCCTGTTATGAATCAGAGATGGCGGCCCATAAAGGGTTTCTTTCGATCAAATCGTTTGCTGAGAAAATCGGATTCTCGGATTCATCACTACGGATGATACTAGCTGGAAAACGAAATCTTACGATTTCAAATATTTTTGTAATTGCAAAAGCTTTGAAGTTATCTTTTTCTCAAACTGAGTTGTTTGAAACGATTGTACTGCGCGATCAAGCAAGCTCAGTTCACGAACGAGAGTATTACACTAGGAAATTGAAACAGTTTAATCATAAACATAAACTCAAATCGATCCGCATCAGTCACACATTGGTATTGAGCAATCCTATTTTGCCAACGTTGTTAGTTTACTTAATGGATAGGAAACTTGAAATTTCTAAACTCACTGAAGACAACATAGTTGAAATGGCAAAAAAAATCGGACTCACCACAACGGTATTAAAAGCAACTTTATCGGAGCTTGAAAAAAGTGATATGTTAAAGGAGAGTTCTCCTCAAACACATCTGATTTTTGATAAACTAGTCTCTTCTATCGGGCAATTGAATTATATCAAGCAGGTATTCTCCGAAACTGCATCGCAAATAGGAAAAGATTCAGCGGCGGGTCGTTGCTTGTACTCTGTCAAAACTTTTTCGATACACTCTCGCGATATTAAAGCCTTTGGAGAAGACTATAAGGCACTTGTTGAGAAGCATATGGAAAAAAAAGATTCGGTTCACAAGCAAGATCCTAATATTGTCAGAGTTTTATTTAGTCTTTCGCCTTTATTAAGGAATTAGAATTAAATTTTGCCAGTCTCAGTAGAAGCAAAAGGGGCGCTAAGAAACATTATGCTCATACTGTAGGAACCAATAAAGAAATTGTCTAAATGCAATGATCCAGTAAAATTTAATTATATTCCATTTAGGACTACCTGCTAGTCCTGGATAGATCTATCCAGCTACTGGATGGATCTATTATATTGCTTTCAGGGCGAAATATTTCGTCCATCACAAGGAGCAAGTAATGGGAAAATTAGCAATTATACTTTTATCGATAGCGAGCTTAGCAGCCAATGCAAAAACTCTTTCGTGCAACTACATTTCTAGTGAAATGGAGACCGAAGAAGGATTTCTTACGAATGTAACAGCAAAATTCAACTGTGGTGGAGTTCTTACAGAATTCGTAGGCGATAATATTTACGTGAGCTGCAAGCCACAATTTGCACTTTCCGAGTTCACAGAGAATTTGGTGAGGGGCGAAGCCGTTAGATTCAACACCTCAGTCCAGACTGTTTCAAGTATTGATGGATCTAGAAGGCAAGTCACAATGGTACGAAGCGCTGTTTCTGGCTCTGGGACAATTCTTGAGCCTCAAACTATTATACAGCACGGTAAACCAGTTTTATGTGATCCTACCCAGATTGAAGTAAGATAAATTTTAGGAATTTTAAATCAAGATATTCTTCTGATACTAAATATAGAAAAAATCTTGATTTAAAATTTTTAGAATTTATAAAGTCTTTATCTCAATCTTCTTAGATCTCTCGAGTGGACTCAAGATCTCATAGATCAACGGAATCACATAAAGCGTAAACAACGTTGATACAGCCGTACCACCCAATACGGTCAGAGCGAGTGCGGAACTTGTCTCTTTCCCAATTCCTGTTTTGAGAAGAAGTGGAAGGGCAGCTAAAATCGTCGCAATTGATGTCATTAAAATAGGTCTTAAGCGCACAGGACAAGCGATCAGCAAAGCTTCACGGGCATTGGGATTCTGTGTTTCCCTGACTTGGTTCGTGAATTCCACGAGCATGATGGAATTCTTTTTCGCTATACCCATTAAGACGATCACGCCAATCAAACTGAAAAGATTTAATGATTGTCCGGTAATCCATAGCGCAAGTAGAGCGCCCGATAAGCCGAATGGTAAGGCCATCAAGACTGCAACGGGATGGAGGAAGCTATTATATTGAATTGCGAGAATCATGTAAGCGACGACGATACCTAACAGCAGTGCGAAATAAATACTTTTAAAAGTTTCGTCAAAACCTGCAGCAGCGCCTTCTAAGTTGAAACTGTAACCAGGGGGTAAAACTTCGTTAGCGATTTTTTCTGCTTCGCTAACAACTTTTCCTTGAGATTGCCCGGGGGCCACGCTTCCGAACACTGAAATACTCCTTTGGCGATTGATGCGGGTAATTGTTTGAATGACTGGAACTTCTTCGACGCTGACTAAGTTTGCTAGCGAAATTAAATTACCGGTGATGTTTCTGACGTAAATTTTTTTAATATCTTCTTTCGAAGTGATCGCGCCCTGTTCGAATTTTACTCGGATGTCGTAACGTCTTCCATCTTGAGTGAATTGGCCTTCTCTTGATCCAGCAACGGCAGAATTGATGGTTCTAGTAACAGCTTCCATCGCAACACCATTGGTCGTGAGCGATTCACGTTTTGGATAGATTCTGATTTCGCGCGTTCCTTTTTTGTAATCTGTATCTAAATCTTGCGCAAGATTTGTATCCTCTAGACGCTTTGTAATCTCTGCGGCTTTCGCACTTAAAACATCATAGTCTGGACCGCGTAAGTTGAATGAGACCGGAAACGTTCGACCGGAACTCAAGTTTCGAGTGGAAACGTCTCGGATTTGAAATTTTACATCTTTTACGACTTTGAGTGCAGATCGGATTTTTTCCATGACTTTTAAATGATTTAATTCTCGCTTTGTACTGTCGATTAAAGTGATGGGAATAAAAGCCTGATTTGAACCACTTGAAGGACCGCCAGAGCCGACGTTTAGAAAGTAGCCTTCAATTTCAGGAATGCTGTTTAGAACTTGTTCAACTTCGAGGCCTTTTTTTAAAGTGGACTCAATTGCGGAATCAAGACTGGCAGTCATTGTTAAGACAACGAAATTCTGATCTTGCGCTGGAACAAATTCTCGTTTTACGAACTTGAATAACGAAAGCGAAACCAAAAAAATCGCCATGCTAATGCTGAGTGAAATCCATTTAAACTTGAATACGTAAGCTAATGATTTTTGATAAACGTGACCTAAGATTTCAAATTTGTAATCTAGCCATTCTTCAAATTTATTCGGTTTGTTACTAAATTTAAGAAACTGGGAAGCGCGCATCGGAGTGATCGTCATAGATTCAACGAGTGACAGCATCACTGCGGCTGACATCACGATACCGAATTGCAAGAAAAACTTTCCGATCACTCCTTCCATGAAAATAACCGGGGCAAATACTGCCACGACCGCTAAAGTAGAAGCAACGGCGGCACCTAAGACTTCATGAGTTCCATCGTAAGCTGCTTGTGCTGCACTCTTTTTCATTTTGTAGTGCCGGATGATATTTTCCAAAACCATAATCGCATCGTCGACGACAATCGAAATAACCAGTGCCAATGCAAG
>JAYTJV010000091.1:0-151021 GCA_043730825.1 Pseudobdellovibrionaceae bacterium | reverse complement strand
C
This sequence comes from Pseudobdellovibrionaceae bacterium, assembly GCA_043730825.1. Lineage (GTDB taxonomy): Bacteria > Bdellovibrionota > Bdellovibrionia > Bdellovibrionales > Bdellovibrionaceae. Next base: position 151,020 of record JAYTJV010000091.1, on the reverse strand, counting down.
TACCAGACTTCAATCCATCTCCTAAATGGATTGCGAGTCGCCTTAATATTACGATCGAAAAGGCTGTTGACGCCATTGAGGGTCTAGAAAGACTGGGATGCATTCAAAAACTAAATGCATCGTTCATTCCAGTTCACGACTGGTTACAAGTTACGCCTATGGAACTCTCAAGTGAACATCTACTAAATGCACAAACTCGAATAGCTCCTCAAATACTCAGTAAGCTACAAGTAGATGATGCTTACACCTGTCAGTTTTTCGTCGGCGATAAGCAATTGATAAAAAAGTATTCTCCAAAATTCATGACTTTATTCAGAGAAATGATGAAAGAAGCCGAAGTCAGTAAGTGCAATGAAGTCATTGCTGCACAAGTTTCGTTTGTTCAATTAACTGGCACTACAGAAGTAGGTGCTCAATGAAAGCCTTAATTATTAGTTTATCATTCTTGAGCTGCTTTGTTTGGGCTGGTGGAAATGGCACAGGAACGATGTCTGTAGACAAGGGTAAATCCTCCGCTCAGGCAGTATCAAAATCGAAAAATCGTACGGCCATTCTATTTTACCAAGGTGAAACGACGAACGATATTTATTTTAAGTTTGGAAAACCTCAAGGAAAAGACTGGGCAATCGAACAATTTAAAGTGAATAAGAAAACAGATTTATTAAATAAAGTTGTTTTGGATGCTCTAGAGAAATCTAAATCGACGAACAATTGGTCGAGAGTACTTCCTATTGAAACTGGAAACACAATTGTTGATTAAACAGCAGATTACGTTGGAGCTTCGCCGTAGAATTTGTGGCGAAGCTGTTCTTTTAAAACAGCTACTATCAATTTTCAGCAAGAAATTTTTCTGCGTCCTCATAACCGCGCTTACTTGCCCAGTTAATTAGAGCCAGGCCCTTTTGGGAGTTCGGTTTCCTCGAGTCCTCAAGGCTCGATTAATTCAATTCGCTCATTAATTTTTTGTCATTTTTATTGATTGATATTCATTAGCTTTCTTTACGCATTTTCATGAGTCGATTTTTAGTACTCCTATATATTTTTGGAACAAGAACAAACCACTGGAGATATCCGACTAAAATCATCGTACTGTAAATAAAAATGTGGCCCGTGAGACCTATATCTGCATCAGAAATAACTTGGATCAAGTAAACTATTACAACTTGGGCTATAAAACCTAGGGGAGATGTAAGTCCAAATAGCAGTACAACTGGAGCAAGTCCCATCTCTGGCTTTCCCCCAAATGATTGCGAGAGCCCATAAATTGCAATTAAGGTACAACTACCAATCCAAAATAATAATATCCAAAACTTTATTCTATTAACTAAATTAATTTTCTTTAATTCATTCATTCCAACTCCAGTAGCGTGCTAAGTTATGGTTTTTGAATAAGTCGCTTTTTCAAAAACCAAACATATGATATTTCTATTTACCACATTTAGCAGCACATTTTGCTATGGTATCATCTTTCCAAGAGTGACAGTTCGAGCCACCGATAGTAGTTATATTGTAAGATGGCTTCGGACCTAGAATTTGAGCCTTAATACATTCGTCCATACATTTTTGATTATCTGCAGGACCATTTTTACAGGTTACCCCATCACTACCTGGCCCTGGGTCATCAGTAGTCCCGCCCCCAGCACCAGAGGTACCGTCATTCGTCGTTAGGCCACCACAAACTCCATTGGCGCATAAATATGAATGATTCCAACCAGGATAGATGTTTTCAAAGCCTTCAATTGGCCTTTTACATACTTCATATAACCCAGATGGATCTATTGCATTCACAGGATCACTTGCAACATACCCATATAAATTGGGATCGCCTGCGCTAAATAAAATCGGATCCTTACTCAACCATCGCCCAGTGCTCGGATCATATTCTCTCGCACCGAAATGAATTAATCCAGTATCCCAATCTCTTAATCCACCAGCAAAATCAAATGGAAGTTTAAGGTTTGAATTTGTGTTTGCAACAATATTTCCAAACTCATCATGATCGAAGCTAGCGATCACAGCGCCTGTTGTAATATTCATTACGATTCTTGGAGTTCCCAGCTGATCTGATATTACGCGAAACTTATCCAGACCTTCGATGTAGTAATCGGGAATATTAGATTTAGAGCCGTATACGTATCTTCGCTTTATAGATTGATCAGGATTTATTTCCGCAACGATTCTCACTTGGTCGGCATAAACATATTGGACATCTAAGATTGAGTTAACCGACCTGCTCACTCTTCTCCCCAACGTATCAAGTCCATAATTGATTACGCTTGAATTTGGCAACGTCACTTGTACAAGAGTTCCAAAACTATCATATGCGTAGCTCGTAGTTTGGCTAAGCAACGTGTTTGTTTTTGAAACCATCTCACCATGCGCATTATAGGCAAATGTGAAAACTCCAGCCGTTAAAATTCGATCTTGATCATCGTAAGTATAGTTAGTTGCGGTTGGACCCGCTATTTTTTGAGTTCTGTTTCCATTCAGGTCATAGGAGTACGTGGCCAAAACTGTTGATCCATCCTCGACGACTGTTAGTCTGCCTAAAAGGTCGTAAGTGTATTTGTAGTTTGGTGTTGGGACGCTTGGGATCGTATCTTTTTTTGTCGCAACTCTTCCCATTCCATCATAAGTGAGTGTTAAATTATGAGCGTCTACGGTGTTCACCTTTGTAGACTGAGTTAGGACTTCGCCAAAAGAGTTGTAGGTATTTGTTGTGACCTGGTTACCTGTAGTTACGGTTTGTATAAGACTATTAGGAGTGGAATAAGTCATCGTAGCGTCACCGGCACTTGTCATGTTTAAATCAATGTCATACCCATAGTAAATGAGTGCGTTGGCTATACTTGTATTCACAGTATCTGAGAACAAAGTACCATTTGCATTAGGACTTAGTGAATACACTCGCGAGCCTGTTAAGTCGTAAACCTGCTGTGTTATCGGAACACGACCTGAGTAAGTTAGATAAACATGAGCCAGCTGGTTACTAGTTAAACTCGAAGGCAGAAGTGACGTTGGATCGTAAGCCACAGTAGTAGTCGACTCGATAGTTGAAATAGTAGACAGTTTTCCTGTATTGCTATCATACCCGTAGGAAATTGTTTTTCCATCCGGTCTCGTAACAGTAGTTAGCTTTTTGTTCTGATACGCAAAAGTTGTCTGCGGTGTCGGAACAGAAGCTAAACTTGGTGGCACATACGATGCCATAAGCTCACTCGTATTAAATGTAAAAATATGCTGCGGTCGCCCCACAGGCTGAATCGCGGTCAGCTGTCCCACAGAATTATAAGCCATATTGATGCTATTGGCATCTGGTCTTGTTATGGCAGCGATTCGCTCGTTAGCATCGTATGCATAACTTGTCGTTTGATTGCTTGGATTTGTGAAACTTGTTAACAAACCCGTTGTTGGGGAATATGTAAAACTAGTTGACCTAGTTCCTTGCAAAATCGCAGTTAACTTTTCTCCGGTATATGTATAGTTAGTGCCTGTTAAATTGCCGACTTGAGTTTGAATTTTTCGCTCGTGCTGGTCAATTGTATAGTTCGAAGTGTTCCCTAAGCTTGTCGTGCTATTCCATTTTTTAAGATTAGGATCAAATTGATGAGAAACTTGAAAGGTCCCCATTTGATCTGTCTTAGTCCACGAAGTAATTGAAAAAGGATCGTCAACGTTACTTAACGTCACACCTTCAGCGAAAGAAGTTGATTGATAAGTTGCTCCTAGCGCTCCGCCCGACTGACTCACAATTCTTTTAGCCTGTAGTCCAAACCGTAAATCATTTTGTTTTTGAGAATTAAATGAGTATCCCTCGCTAGAATAGGAATACTCGTTGGGTTTAAATGTGACTTGTTTTGAAGTGCCTAGAGTATTCAAAACAGAACGACTCTCACTTGCAAGGTTATTTGTTACGACTTCATCAGTTAATACACCCGACTGAGAGTATCTGACTTTCTTTTCCACCGGACTTGATGAAACTAGTTTTGCTAAATTCTGAACGAAACCGCCGCTGTGCGCGTCTTGCGTAAGGTCACCTAGAAGATCATAGGTAAATGTGCTCGTAGCAAGATTAGGTTTTTTAAAACTCGCAAGTAAACTTCCACTACCCTGATAGGTCATTTCATAAGCGTCGAGATTAGGTTGGATTACTTTTGTAAGCCTGGAATTAGTGTCTGTATTAATAGAAATTGTTTTATTGTAAGGGGTAGTTATCGAAGTCCAAACATTTAGCCCGTTACGGTTAAAACTTGTCACTTTTCCAAATGCATTTTGGATTTGTGTCAAATGCCCGTCAACATTATAAAAAAACTGGTACTGAACTTGACCCGTAACACCAGTTCGAATGAATTTAATTCGTCCACTTAAATCAAATTCATAGACTTCACTGGCATCAATCGATGCCACTCGATACAAGCTATTAGTAGAATCAATCTTAGCGACGACTTTCCGAATGGAACCATCAGGATTATAAACTCTATTTGTACCATGATCATAATATTTAAATAAACTGGGGTACCAATGACCTAATCCGATTTCGTTAGCTCTGAATTGGCCTACTGGCAAAATAGTTTCAATTGGAATGTTGCCAACAGTTGAATTAGACTCCGTTATGATAAATCGAAAATTAACTGAGGCTTTAGCTGGCGCGCCGTTAGCTAAATTTCCATCCCACGTCCATGTATAATTTTGATTAATTGCTGCTGGAAAATTTTGATTTATAATTAAGGAATTAATTTCATTGTAAATTTTGAGATTGAAACCAGTCGCATTAGGAGAAATTTCATTGCCGGAAATAACTGCATTCACTCGGTAAGAACTTAATCGATCTCTCGAATAAGTTGTGTTGTACATTAGAGATAATGGAACACCAATTAGCGGAATTGTTTCACCCAGGGTTTGGAAATCAACTCCAATCTGAGAGCCTGCTTTTAATTCTCCACCACCTGTCCCGCCAGACCCTGGACAGCAACTATTTTCGCAAGGTGGCCCACTGCTGCCGCCGCCTGGACCACCGCCTGTACCGCCACCAGCAGAGCCGCCGCCGGTACCGCCGCCACCATTCGCAGAGGGGGCTCCGCCTGGAACAGAAGTTGAACCCTCTGGTCCACAAGTGTCATAATTTCCCTCATACATAGCAACTTCTACTTCAGGGGGATTCTCCGGACATGTTTTTTGGTAACATCTCACTTCAACATACGTTGTCCCATCAAACCTGGTGGCTATCGGCTTGAAATCGACCCTCCCGGAACAGTAGCCTCCGTAAAGGGTTGAACAAACTCGGTTCGCATCACTAATAGTGATGTCGCGACCGGCAAGGAACTGAGCACAATTCGCGAATGCTTGAATTCTTACTAATACGACAACAAATATAAATAATATAATTTTCACTAAACACATCCCTACTCGTTAATGAGATTATGTTTATAAATATATTTTTATTATTCAACAAATAACTATTTTCTTTTCTTTTTTCAACAAAGACCTTGCTCTAGTTTGATTGGAGGCTGCCTAAAATATAAACAGATAATTACCTAGACGCGTTATTGTTTATAGTTAATAAATTACCATTTTTTTCCAGACTGACCGGTTTTAGTAATTTAAATGATATTCATAATTTGCTCTGACTTATAATATAAAACCAATGTCACTTACTTTTAAACAAGCTAGTAATTAAAAGAAAATAAGGAAGTAGGCACTCGCCGCGCTACAGTGATGATGGACTACTGGCCGTTCCCTTCAGCAATACATTGAAGTTTAAGCTCAACTTGTGGCGATATTGCAAATCCAGCGTGTGCTGAGTTAAATGAAACTTCTTTTAACAATTTCCCATGAGATGATCAAAATCTTAGAACGTCAACTTAAGCATCTGCCTTAATTCCACCTAACGAAACAAATCCACTCTTCCCAGAATATATAACTGAATACGTATTATCTCCAATTGGAGTTACTCCTGGCGTTGAATTACAGCCAGTCAACGCTAGCATTAGTAAAATTAATTTTATGTTAATAAGTAATGGATTGTGGGAAGGTTTAAGCTCAGTTTCTTTGGCCTCTGAATTGAACATATAATGAGGGATATAAAGGGATCAGGGATCGACAATATATTAGTTAGTCTCTAATTTATAAATAGATTTATTGCTACAACGTGCTATTCTTGTGGAAACTTCATTAAAACAGTAATTGAGGATCTTATGGAAAAAATTAATAAAACATTACAGAAATTAATTAACTAATGGAACCAGTTACAGTTGTTATCATAATTTCAAGCTTTGCTCTCGTTGCTTCAGGTCTGGCCATCTTAATAACACATAACTTTAGCCGGCGGCAAAAGTCTCTTACCGAAAGCCAAGAAAAACTAAATAATTTAATTCTTAAAAGAGGAATTCAATCCTCCTTAAAGGAAAAAAAAGCAGACGTCGGAGCTACTATTTCCAAAATTGGATTTAAAGGTCCTTACCAATTAAAAGTGTGGAACAAAGGAAAATCTACAGCAAGAAATGTAACGGTTCACTTTCCAGAGGATAATTTCATAATCCATTCAAACGAAATCTTGTCTAAAACTCCAATCGCTTCTCTGGAACCTCATTGCATCGTCGACTTCTTAACTACTATCCCTCTTGGAACTAAAGCCAAACAAGTCATGGTAGTTAGCTGGGATGATGAATCAACTGGGCGTAACGAAAAGACAATCCAATTGACGATACCGTAGAACATCTTCCCAATATGACCAAAAACATTATACAATTTTTAGAAGCAGCAAATTGAAGATTCAACTACAAAGGTCAATGATGATTAGAGCCGTTCTTCTATTTGGATTTATAATTATTGCAGTAGGTTGCGCAAGCTTTGCTTCGAATCAAAGAGCCTGCCAGGAAACGGATTTTTTATTACCACTACCAAATGTTTTTATCGGAAATGTTTTTCAAGTAAGCCCATGCACTTCCATAGAAGCTTTCCGCATTGAAACAGGAGTAGAATTAAAGCAATACAAATCGTCTGTTTATAGAGCCGTTGAAAGTGGCCAAATCAATAACGAATTTGAAGTGTTTGTGAAAAGAATGGGATGCCCTATCGAGAGCAAAGAAAAATTTCTAAACATGCTAGTTAAAAATGAAGAGCAGATATTCGGCCCACATTGGGATAGATCAAACAGACAAATAGTAAAGAGCATACGATTATTTACTAAGACAGACCCAAATTTAAAGGAATGCTGGGAAAATTGAGCTTAAGGTTTGAGATAAAGTGAAATAAACTGTGATCGCCCCAATTCTCAAACTTGCCTAATCTTTCCGCTGATAAAGGTGGATCATGACCAAGCTCCCTTCAATACGGTCAAAAACATAATCGAGACATTTAGGTTGAAGAATTTAAATTGAAATAATGGGTTATATGGCTTTATGGTATAACGCCATATAAACACACCATGCACCAACCAGAATGGATGCGATAGAAGGCACAACCATAAATCCAAAAAACAAACTGTCCGCCAAATCTGCCATGGCTACATACCTTGATGTCTGCAAATTTTTTATAAATATTTCTCTCGCAGGGAAAACTAAACAAATTCCAATAAAGCAAAGTGTGTGAATAATTAGAGGGAAGCAAAGCGACTGAATTTTATCAGAGCCCGCTTTCCTGTAAATGTGATTCACATTTGTAAGATCATACTTAATATTAGAAAGGTAAACCAGTCCGCCTCCTAATGAAAATAGAATACCCCAAATTAACTGAACAGTAAGGCCCAAAAATTCCGAGGTATTGAAATAAAATTTGAAATAAGCAAGCGGGCTTGCAATCAGTAAGGGCAATACACCTATAAAAATAATCATCTTATGCTTCAAATTTACCCTGATTCTTTAAAGTTTTAAAGGAAACTCTCTGCTGCTTCCACATCTTATCACAATCATTAAAGTTTTTTGCTTTTACTTCGCATTCAGCGGTTAGTTTCGCAGAATTGAGAAGCGCCTGCTCAATTTCACCTTCCGCTCCTTTGTACTTAAACGAAGCTTCATCAGTATAGAGACTATCTTGATGATTTTTCAAAAACTCTTTAGTTTTAGTCTTCATCGCTGTGCGCAGTTCAGCATCTGCTGCTTTGTCATCGAATGCTACTGTAAAACGAAAGGATTTGATCGGCAAACTTTCTAAAACAATCTGATTTTTGTTGAGGGACATTGTCTTTTCCATAACAGATTCGACAAGTTCTGCAAATATACTATTTTCCTTTTCAATATCAATGTCTTCATCTTTCAGAACTTGACTCATTTTTAATTTACCAGGCTTAGCAAAAGTGAAGCTGAACTCTTTCAACTGCCTAAATTTCTGATTCAACAGTTGTTCAAAATCAGTTTTGGGTATCGGCGTTATTTTGACTCGGAGATTCTGAGATGCTTCAGTTGCTAAAGAATTGTACTTTGTAGCATCAATATGCTTAGACAAAAGATCCTTCAAAAGAAAACAAACGGGGGTGGAATGGCATTTATTATCAAGTATAATAATATTTTCGTTAGGAAGAATGGAAAAGTGAAGCCTAACATGCCTATATTTTTTCCCGTCTATTACCAACTCCTCAATTGTGGAAAGGTCAAAGTCATAAGTTTCCAACGTCTCCTGATCGCGAAAGATAAATCCAACTTCGAAGTGATAAAAAATATTACCAGAATCAGCTACGCGTTTTATACTTTGTACACCTACCTTTTGATACTTCTTACTACTTGAACTTAACTCAATCCAGCTATCTTCAAATTTCCTTACAGCGGCGATTTCCAACTCAAGCAATTCCACTAGATTTTCTACTGAATACGTCCTGCCTACTTCTTTCCCGTTAGGGTGAAAAAAGCGGCCTAAAAACTTAATATCTAAACGTGAAAACTCATTTTTACGCAAAAGAACTCCAAACTTTCTTGAACAGTAATAATCTGATCGCGAACGATTAACCTTAAGAGTATATAGTAAATAGATTGAATATTATATATATTTTTATGTACCCGCTAAACTGATAGATAATTTAAATCAGTTAATTGACCATTAATTTTATCTCTTATCATTACGAATTTATAAAATTTGTAATGATATTCTCGAGGCTTATGCCTTAGGTTGATTATATTGGGTCCAAACCGACCTGGGTTTAGAACTAGATTTAGTTGATTTATGAATGACCGAAAACTACACTAAGCTATGAGAGAATTCACAAATCTTGGAAAGTTTCTGCAAAGTAAGCGTTTTGAATCAAAGTTTACCCAAAGGGAGCTCGCTACTAAATTAGACAATATGGACTCCCAGTTTGTGTCCAACTGGGAAAGAGGACTCTGCGCTCCCCCGTCCCATGCCTTTGAAAAAATAATTGAAGTCCTAAAACTCAATCGAGAAGGATTAGTTGAGGTGATGCTTGCGGATTCAAGAATAACTATCGAAGCCAAAGTTTTTAAAAAGAAATCAAATCGGTCTAGGTAACGTGCTGTAAGTCGAGCGCTAACTTGATATTTTTCGACTATGGAATTTCTATTTCTTTCTTGCAAAATTCTTTCAATAGAATCGGCCCATTTTTAACTAACTTATTCTTTCTAGTGTAGGGGGTGCCGCCAGACCATTTGTCGCTGCCGGTGCAGCTGGCCGTCTCAACATTGGTTGGTCGACTTTTATTCATTTGTATCTCACATGTCATCAAAGGACCTGCTGGTTGTCGGAACTGAAACGAGATAATTTTCGGATTACCATCGATTTTTAATTTTTGAATAGTACCTAGTTCACTCGAATAAAATTCTGACATAGGTCTAACATTTTCGGAGTCACCTTTACCACAAAAAAAAGCTATTTGGGTAAGCTTGCAGCTTTGATGCGATGTGCATTCAAACTTCCAAATGCCGACAACACTATTTGATTTACCATTATCAAATTCCTCCATACCCATCTCTGTATAGATAATTTCGTTCTTGAATCCCAAAACCGGATGGGAAATAGCAATTGCCATCAGTACGATTGCTATTTTAGGTTTAAAAAAAATCATTGATTCTCCCAAAATTTACAGGCAATTTTATTTCGGCTTTGCACATACTCTTATCGTCATAAAGTGAAATTTGATTAACAGTATTCTTCCTTCTTCACACGAAGGTGGATAGGCCCTTTTTTTGTCTCAATTTGACTCAATAGGTATTTGTTTTGCAATAGATTTTTTCTTATACACATTGTAAAGTGGAGTTCGGTTGCTAGCTAATCTACATAGGATGATTTCGTGGTAATAAAAGCAAAGTATGTTGTCATATTTATTTCATGCATAGTTTTAATATATGCGTCGATTTGGCTTTGGGGGTGCCTAATTGCGATCCAAAAGGGCACAAATCCCGTTAGTATGATGACCATACATGCAATTTTATACACTCTTGGAATTTTAGGTCTTCTTTTTCAAATAGGGTGGCTTACGCTCTCCATGCCCCTGTCTCACTTAATTATTCTGATCCTAGGGTTCTTGCATGGGGATAGCGATAGTGACTGGGCAATGAATTTTTTTAGCACAAATGTGCTGATGCATGTTGGCCCCCTTTTAATGATTTCAATGATGATATACTATGTGCATGGGAACACTCTCCTGGGCCCCTTCCTAACGAAATACGTTCGCCCTTATAAAAATGAACAACCTTAGTTTAATTGCTTCTATTAGACGCATCAAGTAGCTGCTATAAATTCAGCTTCATCTAGAATAAAAAAATCGAACTCAACGACCGTTTCGTTTTCATAAGAAAGCTTAAAATTGTATGGGCCTGATGGCTCGCCTGGGCCAAGAGACAAACCACTATAAACCCATCCACCATCAACTTCGAGTTCCTTCTCAGTTATGTAGATTTTCGAAAAGTCACTTTTTATCAAATCTCCAGATTTTGAGTACGTATTCCATGTTATTTCTTTTGGAGCAGTAATAACTTGTTTTATTTTGATACTCTTTAATTTTTCTTTCGAGTTTAATTTAATTGCCCATCCATAATTATAACCTTCAATATTTGGCAGCGTAATACCTGTGAATACTTTGTACTCAGGACCCACCATCTGCCTTAGTTTTTCAAAATTAGTTTCCCTAATTTTCTTATCGATTTTAATTGGTTTATATTTGTTTTTTTGCGTTTCAAAAACACCTAAGATCTGAACTGATTTCTTAATTCCATCTTTTCTCAAATTTGCATGGACTTTCGTAGCCGCACTAGCTTGAGTAAAGATACAGAGTATGATTCCTGTTAAAATCACGACCTTACTGAATCCACTATAGTGATTTTTGCTAAGCCTATTTTTGCTCAGATAAAATAAAGACCTAGACCCCACTTCAACCTCGAGTCAATGTAACAGCAAACTTGTTAAGTGATTTCAATAAATACCTGCGAACGAGGAACTCATTCAAAAAGAACTCCGCAGCCAATCCGGATGTAAAAATAATTAACAAATTCCACGGACTTAATGCCACTGTTAAGAAAATCTCTATCTTTCTTAGTTAGATTCTTATATTTCCCAAGTTTTTTTAGATGCGATATTGCAACAGATTTTTTAACACCAATTTGAAACACAGTGGAGTTGCTCTCATGATCACAGGATACGTGGTGCGCAAGAAAAGTGTCTTTTGCAACGCACCTAACTCCACTTTTTGTTTTCCACATTCCATCATTGAGACTTAATGAGCACTTCATATCTTCTAAATCGAGTGGAATCTCGAAGTCTTCTTTTGTTTTGTAAGTAGTTTCTTCTTTTGTATAAATGTTCTCTACTTTTATGGTGTAGTTCCCTTCACCATAAGCGAAAGGACAAGCTAATATCATGCATAGAACCGAAATTTTTCTAAACAATAGATTCATATCTCTTTATCGACGAAAATCTTTTGAAGCTAAATAAGATCTTGCTAATTCTCAAAATGGCACGGATTTTCATGTCTTATCATCTGAATACAAGAAAGTTTGCGATGCCTGCTCAAAATCACATAATGTAGAGGCCACATGTAGTCCTGCAAAGCCCATGTTTTAACTTCGGTGGTTTTCCCTCCCCTCAGGCGCGACCGCGACTAAGAAAGCGGGCGACTGCAGGTATCTTTAAATGACGACACATCTCCCGACTGTTCAGGATTTGGTAAATTTTGATGGATTTTACAACATCAATGTTTCACAGATTTTAGCGTCACAGACTCGATTATTTTAATTTCGCCTAAAAGCCCATGCTCTTCGAATCTCTTGATAAGTACCTCTGCTAGGGAACGGGAAATTTCGATTGTTTTAAACTCCGGAGAATTAATAAATTTTTGAAGTTCTTCAATAGAGTCATTTTCGAAATGCATGAAATATTACTCCTAGCATATTTTTGAATTAGCGCCTTGAACAGCAGGCGTCCGCAACGTCATTTTCAGATAGCAAAGTAATGTTGTCATGATGATGATTTTGCAGCTTTGAGTTAAAGCCGCCAAATTGCTCGTAAGTATCGGTTCCTTTTACCATCTCACCCATTTTATTTACCTCATCAAAGATTCGATCGACTTCAGAATTGCACTTAAAGTCATATCGCTTAACTGTATGGGAGAGGTCTTTTACACTTTTCAAGGTTTTAATCATATCTGACTGGAACTCGGTGTGTATGTTTGTGACATCAACCCTTTTAGGATAATTATTATGGATAACAGTCGCACTGGAAAGGGCTTTTCGATAGGATGAGACTAGATCATTACTCTTTTGTTCAACTTTATCAAAGCACTCAAGCCGCTCTAGTTTACTTTGATTAGCCTTTGTCATCTCATTTGACTGGCAAGAAATAATCAGGGCAACTAAAGCAACTGCGAGGCCGACTAATTCTATTAACCATTTATACTTCATTTATGTTTTTCCTTCTTTTTTGGCGGAGGACAGCCTTTCGCACAGTCAGCAAAATTCATCTCTATCGCTGCAAGCTCTATGGTTCCCGTTTTCGTCGAACAATACTGCAATAGATAGTTTTTGAATAAAGCGGGATCACTTTCTCCAGAGCGCGAAGCTGTTGCAATGGTATATGCAGTGGCTTCGGAATTAATAGGTGCCTTCTGAATATTGAATTCACCCTTAATACGAGCGCAAGATTTTTGAGCAGCTTCACGAAATCTAGCTTCATTGGATTTCTGACAACAGTCTTCACACTCTCCGACAGGTTTCTTATGACAGATGTTTTCAGCGTTGGCAGAATTAATAAAACCAATCGATAGGAGCAAAACAAATATATGTTTCATTTAAATAGAAGTATCAAAGGGACAGAGATGTGTCCAGCAAACTAATTTTAGAGGTCCAATACGTATAATGGAATAATTATTCTTTTATACCTTCCTCATGACTTCCCCTTCCCTCAGGCGCGATAGCGACTAAATAAACCCGCGACCGCGGGTATTTCTTTACGACGACACTAACGCTAGGCCGAAAGCTTCATCTGTTTCAAATGAATCGCCTCTGCATGCCTTAAGAAATCACGGACTAAATAATCCAATTTAATTCGGTTACATAAACGACAGCAGCTTACTACATTATGAAATTTGTATCCAACTTTGTTGTCTACACGGTCGACTCCATTAATTCTCCAAACAAATTCTTTTTCCCGAAGTCTTACAACTCGCTCTTCTGGCGGGCTTCCACAGTAATAACAAGGACCGTTGATCAACTCTTTGAGTTTCTTGTCACTGATTTGATATTTCAAACCCCTAGTCCGGGCTCCCTTTTTCAAATGATGTTTGTAATTTGTAAATGCAACTTCTTGTTCTGTATACTTGGCTCTGCATACATTTGTTCCGCAAGCTCGACGTTTGCCACGGACAAGGCTGGAGTGTTCAAAGCGTTTGTACGCTCCACAATCGCACCTCACGCGCCAAAGAGCCTCTTTATTTAGTCGCTCTATGACAATGAGCTTCCCAAATCGTAGGCCCGTCAGATCTAGAATCATTTTTTTGCCTGACTTAATCTTATTCATTTGCACCGATGATAAAAAATTTTAATCATTTGAGAAATAAAGTCTACAGAACTTAGATTTGTTTTCATTCTGTTACAATGACGACAACATGAGACTACATTTTCTTTAGTATAGGCCTTGGAGTTGTCTTTTCGATCAATTCCACCAAGAGAAATTTTATGCTTTCCTCCGTAGTATGCCTTAATCAGCTCAGGTGGACTGCCACAGTAGTAACAATCGGCCTCTACGAGCCTGGTAAAAAAGAGTTTACTTAACCTAAATGGAATTTTTCTCATTCTCGCATGGTATAGATATTTTTTAAATACCAAGTTAAGAACGGCAGAGCCTTCTTTTTTCTGCTTTGATTTCAGTCGGACGCAACCACAACTCACAGTTCGAGGCCTGTTCAATAACTTACCTTGGCGTTCACACAATGATCCGCAAGCTAAACACCATGAGTAGAACAGCCACAACTTTTCGCCATTTTTCCTGATGGATCGAGAAGGCCCAAGAATAAACAAATAGCCTTTAAACGTCTCTGATAGGTCGTTGAATCGAGCTCCAGCCTTGCTCGTGTCAGCAAAGCTAAGTGATTCTATTTTATCTTCCGGAATATTTGTAAGCACTCTCACTCAAGCCTTTGTGAAAAATCTCTCAGAACTAGTTTGATTTCGATTCCACATTGAAGTCACTCTAAAAAGTCATTGTTCGGTGCCTAATGTTTCTAATTGGTTTCATTCAATTCTTAGCAAGATAAGATTAACTAAAAAGCCATGTGGTTATCATCTTCAACCATTGAATGCCGAATTATAGTATGCTCCAGTAAGAATGTTTGCAAAGCTTGCTCCTTCCCTAAACTAGCGTTTTGCCTAGAATGTGCCGTTTTGGTTTCAATTTCTAAGAGAATTGAGAAATGGCTCATCACAATTATAATTGTCAAAAAAATGGAGCATACCGCACTCAACGAGCTCATTGGGTGGGAATGAGTTAAACATCGCTGGATCAACTAATGAATATTTGCGGCCAGGCAGCCAAGCATCCCTCTTCTCTAAACCGCGGTTGCTTTCGTCCACTGCAAATGTGAAGTCACCAAACCTTTGAACTAACAGCTTCATAGTTCTCAGATGCAGACGGTGCCTGACTGAGGCTAAGGCTGATAAAAGGCTTTTTCGCTTCCGCCCCCTCAGGCGCGATAGCGACTAAGTAAGCCCGTGATTTCGAAGGTATTTCATAACGACGACTTGATGACGATTCAGTGAGGGACTTGAATCACGTTCGGATGGATATTAAACACTTCCACTTCTGTGTCTCTGGAGAAATCTAGGAATGTTTTGGATTGGTGATTTAAGAAATAAAAAGGGCCGTCTACTTTAAGACAACCCCTTATGACCAAACATGTGAATTAGAAACCAGTGGTTTTTGTCGGCTCTAATTTGGTACCCAATTTGCTTTGATTATGTCGATGGCGATCAGATTCTGTCACCTCTTATATCGATTGTGTATTTTTGTATCTATTACTCTTCTGTCAATAGATTCGACATTTGCTCAGGCTATTGAACTTTCGTTATTAAAAACGCAGTCTGCCGCTCCATTCTCAGAACAGTTAACCTGGAGAAAGATAGAAACATTTGAATATCCGGTTCGGAGGTTTCGAGGTAGCGTCATCTTCTCAGTTCATTCAACTAAATACTGGGATCAAAAAGCACTGATCGCGCCAGCGCTTAAATCGCTACAAGAATATGCCTTGCGAAGGGATATTTCTTTTATTTATCTTGCTTCGCAAGACGAACTGAAAGAAATGACATCAGAGCAAAAGCAAAAGTCGTTCGCGTTTGAGGGCGACAGCCACTTCTATCAGACAAATGATACTATAACATTTGCCGGCGGCAATTTTACTCAGTGCCTTTGCAACGCTATTCGCGCTTCTATCATACATAATCCAGGTCAAACCCAAGTTATCAATATCGTAACTGATGCGATATACGAGATTCCGGTCCCTTCTTCGTTTGATGTAAGTCTTAAGAAAAAATTGAGGCCGGATGGGCAAGACAGGAATTTACTTTCTGAAATTCTAGATTTGATGAATGAAGATCAAATTATTTCATATATGAGTTCGGATTGGCTTTCTTCTGAAACACTGCCTTGCCCTTTATATCAGCCTGCTTTCTTAGAGCCGTTTAGCAATCGTCGTTTCCAGTACCAAATTCGTTACCGGGGAAATATAATTGGAAGCATTGGTAGACCAGGTGGGAAGTTAGTTACTTTGAATCTGATAAAGGTTGCTAATCTTCGGTAAGCTTGTCTCTTTAAATGTAGTGAACATAACCAAATGATTTTGAGTCTCCCATAACAAGAAAGGACTGCCTTTAATGTGTCCTTAAAATGGGGTACAGATCATAAAGGCAGTCCTTTTCGAATTAAACGCATTTGACGGAGTAGCAAACTTGACTCTACTCGTTTTGATTAAATAATTGAAAATTTCTAACTTACTTTCTGAAACTTCAATTCTACCTTTTGCCCCAGCGACCCCAGAACTCTAAATAGAACATCTAAAGAGATGTCGCTCGTATCTCCTTTTAAGATTCGACTAATACGCGCTAATGATGTTTCAGCTCGCTTTGCTAGATCCGTCATTGTAAGGCTCTTCGCATCGAAAACTTCTTTAATTCGAATCGTAACTTCCCGGCGAACTTTCCACTCAATTGCTGCCGACTCATCAAGCCCCAATACCTTCGCTAGCTCCTCTGGAGTTCGAGTAACAATAGCTTTTATTCTCTTTTTAATTTTCTTCATTTCATTCTCCTATAAGCTCACGTAGCCGCTTTTTCCCTACAGCCAGGTCAGATTGGCTTGTCTTTTGAGTTTTCTTTTGGAACGCATGAAAGACCATTATCTTTTCCTCAATTTTTATGAGGTAAAACACCCTAAACGCTCCATTTAGATTACTGACCCGAAGCTCAATCACACCAGGTCCTACAACTGACATGGGACGAGCATGAGGCATTCCTAAAGTATCTCCATGCTCTAGTTGCTGCAGTAAATATCCAACTTTACGTCTCACGAGCTCTGGAAAGGTCCGTATTGCATCAAGCGCCTTTGGGTGCCAGTTGATTTCTCTAACCTTACCAGATCCGGTAAGCTTTTGCAATCTATCCTTTGCCATACTAAACCCGTTCCTCAGGCGCTATAGCGACTAAATAAGCCCGCGACCGCGGGTATTTCTTAACGACAACACATTTGCCGACCGTGAGTGACTTTATCACGTTCGGATGGATGTTGAACTCTTCCACTTCTCTTAAGGACTTTCCACCTGTCGGTATATCGATAAAGAATAGCTTCTGGGACTGCACAGTCTCCTTCCACGCCTTCCGAGTACCCGCCATGGATGAAATCATCTCTGCACTCTCCGGACGCTTCTGTAGGAACGCGTAGAGTGTTGAAGTGTTACCCATCAACCTCCCTGCGAACTCAGGGCTTATGCGGAGTAAATCACAGATCTCCTGGTGAGCTACAATGATGGACATCTTAGAACTTCTTGCGCGGTCTAGAAAGCCTATGAAATCTTCTTGGGCTAAATCTGCAAACTCATCGATTACTACTTTGAATTCATTTCGTTCATTTGCCATTAACTCGGAATCTATTTTTGCAGATGTGGCTTTTAAATCTTGTAAAATGAATCGGCCAACTGCCTTTGCAGTCTCTCCGTACCTTCTTGTGTCTAAAAAAACAAAAATGAGTTTTCCAGATTTAACTGCATCGAAAAGATTAATCGAATCATCATTCGCGCAAACTAACCTGCCGAACTCGCTCAATACAATACTTTCCAATTGAGCTTTTAAACCCTGCAGTGATTTAAGATTATCTGGGTATCTTAAGAACTCATAACAAGACTCTAAGTTCTTGTGCATATCAGGCAAGGTTTCTGGGATAAGCTCAGCTAACTTTATCAGTACTTCCTTATCTTCGATAATATCTAGAATCGTTTTCAGATCAAACATTTTAGAATTTTTATCTCTAACAAAGCACAAGACACTAACAAGTTTAAGCAAAAAACTGGAACTTACGTTCTTATAATACTCTTCACTCCAAATGAGTGATTGCATAATTCGGTCCCTAATTTGAGTATAGCTTCCCTCTCCAATAAGATTATAAGAACTTGATACTGACTGGTCAGAAATTGAGAATATTTTAACATCTTTTTCTCGACCTGAAAGTAGCGCAGATCTTTTTAATTTTGTTACAGTTTCTAGATCTCCTTTTAAATCTATATATAATAAACCTCTACCCGATCTTATCTGATAATTAATAATGTGGGATAAAAGAACAGTCTTCCCGTAACCAGAAGCTCCCACAATATGCACATGATGGTTAGCTTCCTTATCAGTTAGGTATTCAGGCGAACTAAAAAAATATTTCTGTTTAATTTTCCCAAGTCTTATTCTGTTTTCGCTCATGATACTTTCCCACAAAAAATTTGATTTCTTTTTGATGCTTCTGCAGGGAACATGAGTACTTCGAAATACTTTCCGTAAACTTTGATCTCTTCAGATAATATTTTAAAGACATTAGCGTTTTCGCAAAAATAGATAACTTTATTAAAAGGCTTCAATGCCTCATCTGAACGGATCAGGTTTACATATAGCTTAATTTTCGTTTTATACCTGATTTTTGCTTTTTGAGATCTTTCATATTCAAGAGCAACTTTCTCTCCAGATTTATTTTTAAATATCGCATCGGGCACCATAGCCTCTGGAAGATCCCCTCTTAAACTCTCATTGGATCTTAAAGTCTTATCACTTTGCCAGTCAGTCACACCTGATTTCGATTCGAGATAAAGTCTTAGTTGCAAAACATCAAAGTCATGCTCGAATGTTCTGATATCCGCTTTTTGAGTCGGATACGGAATGAGAACGCTTGGGTTCATTGCTTTAAGCATTCTGTATGCTTTTAATGTAGGAAAGAAAAACTTTTTTCTTTGATGGAAGTATGTTTTTCCAACCAAATACCCGTTACTCTCTAAATTTCGAAGCCTTCTTTGAACAGCTCGGTCAGTCTTACTCTCAAGTCCTTCCGGAGTTATAAAGAAGAATTTAGCATGCAATTCTTCTATAGAAGCAAACTTCATATCAGATATAAATTTACATATCTCATGATCCCTTTTCGTTAATATAAATCCTGAAACCTTAGTTACTTTTTCATTTCTCGTACTAACTTCATTTATTAATTCTAATTGCATTTCCCATCCTTCAAAAGTTTTGGCCCGCCCATAACTTCTCTACTTTTTATTTTTGTACTTTGTTGCCCATAAGACTCCTGACCACCTGCTCTCGTAGAGGGCGGGTGGTCAGGAGTCTTATGGGCAGTCCCCGATCTTTCATCTTGAGGATTCTCAGGAAGTTATGGGCGGGCCAAAACTTTTCCTTCGTTCCCGTAGATGAACGGCTATCTGAATAAGAAAGAAATTTAGACTTAGGTTTGTTAAGTGATTTTCGAATGGCAGTCGGTGCCTATTTTTTAGGCTCCGATAGTCAACCGATAGTCAACGGCATCTGGAAGAGCCGTTAAAGCGAGGGAAGTGCAAGGAAGTGTTCTTAAGATACATGTTGTTGTAATTATTAAACTTTTATCGTCGTTTGCCACTTATATTTGAACTCATGAAAATCGCCAAAACACTTAAAAAAATGCTTCTAAGGCGTAGGTCCTTCGTTCGAATCGAAGTGGCATCACCAATTCGCCCATTAGGCAATTTTCGACCCACTGTTTAGAACCAATTCTAAAAGCTGCCAATCCAGTTCCATGAGTACTAAGCGAAAAGACTTTGGCAACGCTTTTGGTTTCAATGGAAAGCACTCCAAAAGACCTTTCTTCAGCCAGTGAATTATAATAGTAATAAATATCCATTCCCTCAGGACCAATCAAAATTTTCTGAATTAGACGTCTTAACGCCTTTCTTTTTTGAATTTCAGGTATTTTTGTCCACCCGTGCGTGACCGCCTGAGTACGCTCATAAAGATTCTTCTTAGCCTCGGTCATGGAAATCACATTGGTATCTATTTCCTTTAAAGCTCCAAGTTGTTTCATCAAATCTTTTTTCTTAGTTCCTAGAGATTCGATTTTTTCAACACAGAACTTAGACGCTTGGGACTCAACTGGTGAATTCATTTGTAATCTAAAAGCGGCTTCCATTTCCTTTTCAAAGTTTCTAAGTTCTTTTTCAAATTGAGCCCTGAGAACTCTCGCCGAGCCAAACTTTTCTTTCTCAATGGATGCGATTCTTTCAGAAACATCAGTAAGATATCCACCGTCGTCTAAAAGTTTGAACAAATGCTGAGAAATAGCTTCTTCAATATTTTCCGCACGAATTCTCTTTACACTACAAGTAATAACATCACCCTTAGAGGCCGCGTGCTTATAATATCTATGTACATTCACTGCCCCGTGAGACGATTGTCCAACCATTGCCCGTCCACATTCTTTGCATTGAATGATTCCCGAAACTAAGAATACACGCCTCTGAGCCCCATGAAGTCTTCTTCTTTCCTTTTGAAAGTTTTCTAGAAGTAGGTTCTGAACAGACTCAAAGACTTTTCGATCTACAATTGCGGGCCAAGAGGCTTTAACAATTTGATATTGTTCATGTGATTTTAATGACTTTAGATCGGCACACCTTTTCTTTTTATTAACTTCACGCATTCCGATATACGAATAGTTCTTGAGAAGATCTCTAAGAGTAGTTGTAGACCAAATACCTTTCTGAATAAGTCTGGTCTTTTTCTTTGAGTTTACCTTTGGATGAATTCCAATTTCCTCAAGTCTAGAAGCCGTTCTACTCAATGTGCCGCAGCTTAAGAATGATTTAAAAATTTTTCTAACGATGACAGCTTCATCTTCATTGACGGTGTATGTGTTTTTCTTTTCAGGACTTTTGTCAAATCCTAGTAAAGCTTGTCCACCATTCAAAAGTCCGCGCATGGCACGCGCATGACATCCGAGCGCAACCCTTTCAGCGGTCTGCTCCCGCTCAAACTGGGCCAAATTAATCATATTATAGAGCATCATCTTTCCGGCTGGCGTACTTGAATCAAACTGTTCTTTAATTGATAGAAAAGATGAATCGTGACTTTTTAATAGATCTAAAATTCCACAAAAATCTGAAATACTTCTTGAAAGTCGTGACAGATCATTCACTAAAATAAGGTCTATTTTCCCCCGCCTAAGATCAGCGATCATTCTTTGAAAGGCAGGTCGGCGGGTGTCTTTTGCTGAGAATCCTTCATCGACATAAAAATCAACAATCTGTCCCCAATTTTTTTCTTGAACATTTTTTAAATCAATAAAGGCATTTAAGCGATACTTTTGATTGTCTAAAGATCCATCTACTAATGCAGCTTGTTCGTCTGTAGAAACCCGACAATACCCACCGATTTTAAACTGCTTCATCGAAGACCTCCGCATCTATAGATTTCACGGGGCCTCGTTTAGCCGCTAAATGAACTAACTTGGCTACAAAATCAATGATCTCGGAACTTGTTATATCAGCATTCACATTTTCGTTTCGAGTAGCTACGCACTTCACTTGTGTCGAATTCGAATCAAATTGCGTAGCGTTCAAATATTCTCTTCGGCGGCTCATTGTTTCCGCCTTTTGGTACTTTTCTCTTGGTGATATATGGAAACCAATAAGTTTTGCAATTCCTTCGACTTCTTTCGAGGAAGACTTAACAAGAACCGCATCAAAACAACAGTTAGCAAACTTGGATTTCTTACTTCTCTTTCGATATTGCTGACGACTTTTTTTCCTGAAAGACAAAGAACTTCGGCTAACTCTTCCTGAGTTAAGTCGAGCTGTTCCCTTATGGCTTTGAATTCTGCGCCCTTCATATTGAGTCCTCATGCTTTAAGAGTCCATCATTGATAGACTCTCTAGTCAACGCCTTCTTAGACTTTTTAAGCGGTTCATCTGTAACTTGAAACTGTTTCCGCAAAGCATCGCGAAGGAATTCAGGGACTTCGCCGGTCTCTTTCATCTTGCGATACATAGCTTCCAGCATAGATGCGTCATCATAATGTATCTGCCTTAACTGAATTAGATCTTTATCCGAGAGACTTGCCTTGAATTTCTCAATAATAAAACTCGCGAGGTTTTGACGATTTATTCTGCCGCCCTCAAAGCCCTCGTTTGCTTTTCCGACGAGGTCAGCGAGAATTTCTCCTGCTTCCTTGGTGACTGTAATTTTAATACTATTTTCCTGTTCTAGTTTTTGCTCTCCAATTTCTTCCTTACCCAATCATACCCCCTTGTAGTTAGTTAATGTCCGCACTTCCTCCATATTAAATTATTATTCATTAGCTTAGTCAGAAATAGGAATAGACAGGAAATGCTTGTATAAGTTTTATATTTACAGACTTCGCACAACTTAACACTTCTATAAGCCATAGATTTTCTTTCACCTGTCTATTTCTATTTCTGATTTTGTTTTTTGTATTTCCCCTCCCTATCTTAATTTTTATTCAATAACCAATCCCACCCAACCCTGGTCCCCGGTTCGTGATCACCTTCAACCAATGTACTCGTTGGGTGGGGGTGATCACGAACGACAAAGTCGAGGGGGCCAGGGTTGGGTGGGCGCTATCTAATTGTTTTGTCATATTAATTTTCAAGCGCTCTCCAAATCTTCAGAAGTTGATAACCGAATAGGTTTTCGGTTTTGATTCGGCTTTAAATTTCCTGAATTGTGCGGAGCGCCTAACGCCTTAGCAAGAAATTCAGCTAACTGGAAAGTTCTATCAAGCAATTTTGTTTTTGATTTTAAATTATCAACCTGAAACTCAGATAGAATTACAGTCGCTGGACTTTTCTCTGCTTTTAAAAAAATGTCATCGTGAAAAGCCCGATGGATCTGCATTTCAATTATATCAGTTTCGCAAAAGAAGATAACAAGATTCACTTTCTTCATCGTTAAATACGCAAGAGCAATTTGGTCATATTTGTGGTTAGACTTTCGAGAGGCTTCAATTTCGATTGCGAAACGCATAATTCCAGTTGAGCTTTTAAGATCCACTACCAAATCTGGAATTTTGTTTAAGTTGCCAGATCCCAAAATCGAAAGCGCATCCCACGGAAGCATTTGTAGTTCTGCCTCTGTCCAAAAACGAATGCATAGCCCCGTACTTTGAATTGCAAACAAGACTCTTGCAACATGGGTATCGTGATTAAGATAATAATAGAATCGGCTTCTCACAGCGTGCGTACCACATACTTTCAGTCCTTTTGGCGATAAATATAGCAGGTCTCCATTTTGCTTAGACCGTCTAAAGTAACCATCCTCCGTCAGCCCCTTCCAGTTCATGTACTTCTGAGTGTCTCCACGCGGACATAAGAAATCGTAGAAAATAGCTTTCGATAAAAATCCAAATTTAGCTGCAAACTCAAGTGATGATTTTAGAATCTGAGGGTCTTTACTTCTCATGATTTTCACCGGAACGCTTAGGGTAAAAAATAAAGTGGCCTAAAATAATACGCCCATCTTGAAGAACAGAGTCTTGCCAACCTACCTCATAACCTGCAAAGCCTGAACCTTTAAGGCTTTCTGGCACATGCATTTCATCACCGATTACGACCTGACGAATTCTTACTTTGCAGGTCTTTTCAAGATAAACGATTGAAGCACCTTCAGGATTGCCGCACTTTGGGCTTATTGTGCATCCTACAAGCCCAAGACTCATCAGATAAAAAATATACTTCATGCTACCGCCTTTATGTCTTGGTCTACGTTTTGAGACATTATAGATTCTAAAACTCCGCTAGCTTGAAGCTTTCTATTTCCCTTGTTCATTCCTTCAACGCTTTGATCTAACTGTAAATTCAAGGGTTCTTGCTTGATATGTAGGGGCATTATTGGCGCTTCCAAGTCAGGCAACATTCTGAACTGTAACTGCATTGGTAAGGAGCCCTTTTCATGAGGGATCACAATGACTGCTTCTCCAACGCCCAGTCCCTGTTTAAAAAGATTCGGATGAAACTTATATTGTTCAACTTCTCGAACCGATCCATCACCGGTTTTGGTAGCTCCGAATATTCCAGATTTTTGACGCTCAGTGAGTTTTTCGGACTCAGCCGTACCAATTACTTTTGAGAAATAATCAGCTGAAGTAGGCTCATTGGTGCGCATAAATACTTTTAAATTCGCATTAGTCAAAATTGAGTTTTTAATATCTTCACCCAATGCCGCTAAATCCCCAAGAGCTTGATGGGCGAATACAATAAGCACATGCGCGCTTCTGGACTTATTTAAAAGACTTACAAAGCCTTCCGTCAGATACTCAGTGAAATCATCAAGGTAAACTGAAAAAAACTCCTTTTTGTCCGTTGTTTGACCCAGATGCCTTGAAGCAATAGCGCTTTGTAGACTTTGAAGTACTAATTTCCCAGTGATTTTTCCTAAAGTTGGAATTTTTAAAACCGGTAGCTGGCAGTAAATTATATGGTTTTCTTTTAGCGCTATATTTAAATCAATATCTGATTTCTCCGGGTTAAAGACCATAGCCGTTTCACCCACTGAAAAAACTTGGAGCTGGCTTGTAAGTCCTGATGTCCTTTGCTCCCTTTCTTCTCTAGTTAACCTCGTAAACTCCATGGCCCAATCGACTTGAGATTTCTTTTCACTTTTGAGTGCAAGACTTTTTACTTGGACCGGACTTCTTAAAAATTCGACTACTTTGAGAGGCGTTGCGACGATATTACATGCTTCAAAAATTATGAGAGTCTGAAGAAAAGCTTCATATTGGAGACCTTTAAAATATTCGTTTTCAAACGATAACGCCTTAAATACTCTTTCAGTTACCTCAAGGGGCGAGCCCCCAGCCAACGGATTGAAGGAGTGGCTTATACCAACGTCACATAGCGACAGGACTCTTACATCTTCTTCGCGACCGTATCTTTTTGCGTATGCATAAAGTTTGTTCATCAAAATGCGGTCTGATTTGCCATCGATCATGATGAGACCCCTTCCTCGTTTTATATCATCAACTGCCCAAGGAATTATAACCGATTCAGTCTTTCCCGCATTTGTTGTTCCAACTATTTGAGTATGCATTCTTCGAAACTTATGCTTGATATAAACCGGATCTCCGTCTTTTTTAAACCCCGCTAGTGTGGCATCTTCGCCTTCAATCGCAGATGTGATTCTTTTCTCTAGGTTTTTCTTATCAAGATGCGAAGTAACCTTCTTTTTTACTAACCAATACAAAATGGCAAGAGAGAAGGTTAACAAAGCTGCAACTAAAATACGGTGTTCAAAATAAAGTTTTAAAATCGCTGACTTGTGCTTAACTAGAAAAATACTTGAAAAAAACAGAAGAATGGCAGTCAGGAATGATTGATCGGACATTTCATTTTTTTCATTCATTATTATCACCGCCATTTTGAAGATTCATTGATTCGTTTAAAATTGCGTCACATTCAAAACCATGAGTCACCTCGATCCATTCCCGTTCAGCTTTCATTTTTTCACCGTAGGCTTGCGCTCGTTCCTTGGATGCGACTGCAACGGCTGAAAGTAATCCGTTTTGTAACCCTCCTTTGGATCTCCCCAGAATATCTGTTTCCATGCTTCCAGATGCGAGACCACCTACAAAGGTAGTGATAACCTGTCCCGCAGTGTTTCTCATACCATCCGAGTAAACTCGTCCTGGGAGGCCAGGTTGTCCATCTTTGCCAATTGCAAATCCAGAAATGGATTTGATTTCACCATTTGGTAAAGATACCTGTGTGAATTGAATTCGGGCTCGATTAGCGCCTCGTTGAAAGGAAGCTTCTCCATAAAATCGTGTACCTGCTGGTAGAGATAACCCAGAGTCCGTCGTTACATTTAATATCAGCTCCGCTAAAATTGGGACCGGCGAATCTGACACTATAAATTTATCAACGATTCTAAGTGGAAGCTTTTCTCCTGCTCGTAACTGAGTTTTAGAGTTTCCGTTTTTAAAACCCAAAAGTGTCGTCTTATTGTAATCAGTAGAAGCACTTGAGCTATTATTTCTCTGATAGTTGACTTTAGGAGACCCCCACAAAGTCTCTGAAGTATTTAGCTGGTTTCGCGGATTATCAGGTTTATCTAATGACTCATTCACCACTTCCTTTTCATGAGTTTCAAGTGCCTCCGTAAACTCGACGGTTGACTCATCGGGCAGTAAAAGGACAATTGAAATAAAAAGTAAAAACATAATAAAGCTTACTATTTTTAGGTGCTCGAAATTAACTTCCTGCTTTTCGCTAAACGCAGACTTTCCAAATATAATTGACTTAGCTTTTTTCGAAAGCGTTTGAATGAAATTGCCGAAAGAATTTTTTACTTCCATACAGATCCCATTAATTGAATTGAAAGTGATTTTCTTTGCCTATATTCGAATATAATCGGTTTTTTCAGGTCTAAATCAGATTTCGAAAATGAGATTAAGATTTTAAGAGGCTTATTTTTCTCAGCTTTAACGGATGATAGAAAAAGGGAATTTATAGTTTTTGGCTCCTTACCTTGAGATATCCAAAAATTTTCAGGCTTAACCCGTGCTGTTGCTTTATGCGTAAGAAAGGCTTCGACAAGTAGCATATCTTGCGGCGAAATCCCCACCTTCGTAATCGACAGTTTTAGATCCTCACGAACAGCTTCTTTGAAAAACATTATCCAGCGAACTTTGGGCAAAACTGTGAATTCTCTTATGTAAACCACATCATCGAAGTTTCCATTCGGCACTGTGATGAGACGGAGATTAAATCGCCTGGCTTCGGTCATGATGAAAAGATTAGTTCTTGCGTTGTATCTAAGTGGCTTAATAGATAAACCGCTGGGAAAAAGATCAATACGAAAAGCAGATTGATCACCCACTATAGAAGGCAATAAAGAGCTGGGTGGATAAACTAAAGTTGCCATGCCGAGAGAAGTTCTAATCTGAATAATTTCATCGTTTTTAGGATGCAATGTTCGAATTCCAGCAAATGAATAGGAAGCTAACAAAAGCGCAAAAAAGTGAATCAAAAAAATTAATCTCACTTTTGCACTCCTTCTAACTCCTTAGTTACATAGACACCCCAGGGATTTATGAGTGTTCTATCACTGACTTCGAAGAATAGTTCCAACCGCATTTCAGTAGCGGCTTTTAAATTTTCAAACTCTGTGATTCTATCTAAATGAACAAGTGCCTTTCTTTCCTTGTAATTAAGTGTAATCGTCTTGACGTAAACCCTTTGACTCACCTTTTTTTCACGAACATATTTAATGGTTTCTGCCATTGATTTTTCAAAGGAAGAAGCTAAATCAGCTCGTACAAAGTGTTGAGCTGATTTGACCTCTCTTGCTATCGACTTTTCATCCCAAGAGTACCTGTGTTTAATGTATTCTTTTAAGGCCATCTCAACTTGCAAGTCAGTCACTTTAGTTTCGACTTGCACGACAGCGCCTGTGCTATTCATTGCAATTACAAGTGGCCCTTTTTTCACCAAATAAATTACCAAGACAAAACTAAGAAAGAGTAATCCTAATGTTAGACTAAGAAGGGCTTTAAGATTAAAATTTTCTTCAGCGAAGTTTTGAATCATTTTCGGATAGTTGTGAAGTTTCAACTTTATACTTTCTTTCATGCTTTATGTTCTCCTTTTTTGAGAGTTATTTTTTAAAGAATTTGAATCACCTTGTTGTCCTCCTCTTAGAGAGTGATTATATAGATTTCTAGCAGACGCCATTTTAGCTGGGATAGCGGCCGCAACGGAAATAGCTGAGGCACCTAGTGCTTTCGCTGTCGAATGAACTCCACCACCTACCAGAGATCTAACTATGGATGGGGTGCCGAGCATGGCAGCAGCTATAATAAAATTCATTACGATCAGCGTGAGATAATCTCCTTGAGCTGCGTAGGCTTCGCCAAATGCCAAGGACTTCAACATGGCTGACATGACTGCCCACAGAATCTTCCAAGATGCGACTTCGATAAGTCCTTGGTAAAGACCTTTCGTTATATTAGCAGTCCCCGGAAACACATAGGCTAAAATCATAAGGGGGGAAAGAATTGAAAGTAATGTCCAATAAAAGTAGTAAAGAGCGATTGTTAGAAAACGTGCAAAGTAGAGCAGTACGAAACTTATAAAACTTAATGCCGCAATAATAAGATCATCAAATTTTAATAGCAGGACGTTTTTAGCAAAAGAAAAACTCGTAACTTTTTGCTGTGCCATTTTTAAAAATGTTTCAAGCCCTGACATATCATCGATCTTCAACGCGATTCCGTCACAGATATCGAGTATTAAATTTGAAGTTTCAGGGAATGCAGCAAGCAACAGTGCCGCAACAAAGGCGCGTTTTACAATGTCTGATTGATTCAAATCTCCAAAGCGAAAATATCCAATCACAGTTGAAATTAAAATTGCTACTGGCAGCATGATATAAAAGAGATGGGATAATCCTTGGTGGAGATCACGAACTAAAGTGCCTAAGACTTCAAAATTTGGCATCAATTTCCACCTCCAACGGTAGGCAGTTTGATTGTTTTAGGAAGAGACTTAAATCCGTTTGAAAGTCCTTGATAGTTTTCTTGGAAACTTTTTGTCGTTAATTTTTCCTTTCTCGTCTCCATTGCCATATTTTGAGCCATTATCTTAAGCATTTGAGATTGCGTTCGCAAAAGCTGGGTCGTAACTCCAATTAAAACCCCAAGTGCTTGTCCCTGCAGTTTTGCCGCCCCTTGAGGACTGACAACTTGAGCATGATAAACAATTCGATCTCTTTCTCGATCCACCTGCTCAGCGTAATCATACAAATTACGATTCATTGATATAACTTCTGCTACACTTTGATCTTGAGATTGAATGAGCTCTTGATCCATTCCGTTCGGGTTTGCCCCATACAGGCCTTCCAATGCTCTTAAAACATTCTCAGGGTCACGAAGATTGCCATAGACTCCTGGATTAAATTTGGGGTAGATAATCCGAATCAAATCAAGGCCCGATCTGACTCCGGAATTTACATCTCTCAGTAAATCTAAAGTGTCTGCTCCAGTCGAAAGTATGCTTTTAAGTTGAATAACAGTTTGAATGGCTTGTGCTAAAATTTGGGCTAGAATTACCACATCGCCACCAAAGAGATCTGCTTTGGCAGATTTTGGATAAATTAAAAACGTACAGAAAATGGCTGCAATGATTTTTTTCTTCACGCGGCCATCTCCATCTTAAATGCCGCGACTCCATATGGTGCCACCTTTGCGGCTTCCATCAGTGCGCCCTCTAACGTAAAACCTTTATCTATGAGTTTTGAAATATACTGATTGTCTCTTGAATCACTGGTGGAAATCCAATACTCAAGAGGTGATGGTTGAATTCTAATAACTTGTCGCGACTCACCAGAGATTAGAAAACCTTCACTGTAAACTCCTTTTTTCTGCTCTAGACTTTGAATGAGTTTAAGTTCCTGCGAATTGAGGTTGAGCGCTTCTTGCAAAACCTTTGTATCCCCCTTTTGCAACATGATGAGCTTTGTTGCTGTATTATTTAGAATGGCCGAACCAATTCCACTTGATATTATCTCGCTAACACCTTGAGTGATGAAAGTGATCCCGCTTCCTGTTTTACGAAATGTTCTTGCCGCATATTCCATGAAAGAAATTGTTGCAGGTCCTTTTAAGAGAGACCAAGCTTCGTCTACTAGAACCCTTTTGGGAACTGTTCGATCCAGTTCAACTTGCTCTAGAATAAAGTTTGTTAGAATCAAAATCATAACAGATTGAAGATCTGGATCTTGAAGACCTTTTAAATCAAATGCCACAATCGCACGATCAGTTTCAATAGTACCTTGGCGATCTAAAAGCTGTCCAAATGGAGAATTTCCGGTCCAGGGAAAAAGAAGCTTCCCGATTCTTCGCAAAGACTCGTCAGTGTTATTAAGACAATATTTTGCCAAGTCTGAAAGAATCGGAGACCGAGGCGTTTCTAAAGATCGAGCTTTTTCGAATACTGAAACTAAAGCACTTTCAACCTGCACACGCTCAAATCGGGTTAACCTTTCATTTGAGTCTACGACCATTTGTTCAACAATACTTACAAGGGCTTTAAGTTTTTCACTTGATGGAGGCAGACTTGGATCTTTCAAATCAAAAGGATTGATTGCATAGTTGCCGGCTAAATTGATTTCAAAATATTGACCATTTAAAACTTTGGTCATTTTCTGATAAGAACCTCCGATATCGATGATAAAAACCTTTGTTCCTCTCGCAATCTGTTGAAGCATGAGAAAATTATTTGCAAAACTTTTTCCGGCTCCAGAGCTTCCAGTTACTAAGACATTAAAGTTGACGGCCTTTTTCGAATCATAAGGATCATGAGAAAATAGAGAGCCGCTTCTCGTTTTGAGAATAACCACAGGGTTTTCATCGCCTAAGCTAGCCCCATACAGAGGTAGGAAATCGACTAGATTGTTAGTTTTCATTCTTTTTAACCGAATAAGATTCTGAGGCGCTAGTGGCAGGTCGTTCTTAAATACTTTCCAGCTTCCAACAGTTTCTTGTAGTCCTTCAGAGCCACTTAAAGTTCTAAATTTTGAAAGTACCTCTCTTGTCTTAAACGACAAATTCTTCTGACCTTGAATCGTATTTTCATCTCTCAACACAATAACTAGTTCAGCTTGAAAAATCTTTTGCCCTGTCTCAATGATTTCACGGATTAGATTAGTGGTTTGAGATAAACGAGATTCGCTTTCTAAATCACTGACTCGATTTGAATTTGAACTCGCTAGTGAATGAGCCATCCTGCGTTTTTGCTCTAAAGATTTAATCTCTTTGGCTTGATTAGGAATGTGAAACGAAAAAAAGAGTTCATACTTAAATGGGAATGATAGAAATCCACTCATCATTCCCGCGAACGTCACTTCTGGTAACGTCTTTAAAGTTAAAACTTTTGTTCTGGTTTGATCTAGTACGAAGTCTTCCTGATCTAAAATCAAATCGCCGAAAACCGTCTGTTCACGCGGTGAATTGCCCTCAATGGCCTCCCTTTCTGAAATTTCAGGAGTGGCTAAAGTTTGTGATCTTTTCGGGTTAAGGTGCTTATATATAATTTCGATTAGCTGCTCTTTGGACTGCATCGAGACTTCAAAGCCAAGACCGGAAAGCATACTCTTGGCACCTTCTAATGCCTGCGACAGAATTTGCAGTCGATCATCATAGCCTTTAGCGAAGTCTTTTGAAAATTTTTGAACCGATGAAAGAGAAAATTTAGGTGGACCTGATGGCGGTTCTGTTTTTATCGAAAAATACAATCTAGGTCTAAAGATGGCATCTTGTTCTTGCAGTAGACTAATTTGATTAATCCTTTCGCTATCAAGATTAAGTAGAAAGTCATTCTTCGTTGTTATAAGGTTTTTATGTCGCTCGATAGTCGCAGAGAAATCTGTTTCAACTTTGACAAAGAACTGCGCAGTTAAACCGTCTGACAACGAGTTAATAAATGCTCTTAGACCATGAGTAAGTTGATTTACTTTTGTTTCATTAAAGCATTCAATATCAAGCGGCAGCAGTTCAAATGCTGACGACAAGCTTCCATCCCATAAAATAAGATGCGGCAATGGCGAATCTTCAAAGGCCCAATAAGGTAGGTCATGGGCTAAAACCGAATCTGAGGCGCTCATTTGATCCCCTTAGGAAACAACTGATATTTCTGGTCAGTAGCATTTGCGAATTTTACTGTCGGTGAAGTTAAATGTTCAAAGTAATGCTGGAGGTAGTTATCTGGTTTCCCGCTTTTTACAAAGAATAAGAGCAACCCAACTGCAAAACTTGTCCCAAAGACCATTGGAATTTTGAGACTTGTTGAACCGAAAATGAGATTTTGAACCGATAGATTTAAAAGCAAAATAAGAACATCTGCGAGCTCAAGACCCAAAATCTTACTTTTAGTATCCAGAGTCCGCGGGACGGTTGACACAAGAAGTGAATCTTCCATTAGCGTACCGTCTGCTGAATGAAATCTACGATTGATTTTGCTCCAAAGCCAATTGCACAGGCGATGATACTGTACAAGATATGGGCTTTCGCCCGTTCATTTCCTGACATCAATGAAATAGCGGCCCAACCGACAGAAATCATAGAAACTGTCGGGAGCACGATATTAGTTAACTTACTTTGGATACCCTTCAATGAGGAGTCGACATCAGCAAGGCCAATCTCTGGCACTAAAACCATGGCAAAAACTGAAACTAAAAAAATCAGTGCAATATTTTTATTCATATTGAATCCTCCTTTATAGCTGTATTTAAGAAGCCGCATATTGCTCCTTGGGCTCGTCTTTATCTGGAAACAGCGAGACGTAGATTTCTTGCTGAGGGAAATTCAGAGTAAGACGAATGAAACTGTCCATAAGTTCACCTGATCCGACTTTATTCCAAACTGTTCGAGCTTCTTGTCCTGTAGGTTGATACTCTTCTAGTGATAAGACCGTGTACTTTGTTGGATCATCTTCATAGGGTGCGATGAAGTATTGTTCGTTTGGAAACATCCAGAGTTTTAGTCGCAGCAACCGCGAATGGGGCTTCATGTAAGCGAAGCCTAATTGCTGGTTTTCCATCTGTTCATCTTTAACTGTGATTTCAGAACTAAAAACGCCTAGACGTTCAGACTTTTTAAATGGAACTACATTTTCATTCATTGATTTGCCTCCTTTTGAAATTTTTTATTTAGTAACTGGTAATGACTTGATCTAGAAAAAGAGTGTGGCAAGCATCGACCCACCCACATTCAGTACAGACTAGAAATCCACTTTGGAAATTAGTGAGTCCTCCGCAGTCAGGACAAAGTTCATAGTCATCATTTGCTCCATAGCGCTTCTGACTTAAATAATTTTTCTTTTTATTCGGCTCTGAAGATGTTTCTGTTTTTCTAATTGATCTCTCATTTTTTTGATCTTTGTAGGTTCTAGCCATTGAACCCTCTGAGTTCGTAAGAACGCTTGGGTCTCTTGACTTGGCACTCCAGTTTTTCATACTGATTCCAGTCGAGATCGGTCTTGGGTTTAGAAATGCGTTTCAAAACATAGGCGACTGTCGTTCTTGCTATAGATGAAATTTGATTACTTTTTAAATTGTTCATATATCCTCCTATCAGGGTCTTAAAATTGGCGATTGAGTTCTGCATTGTAGACTTCCAGAATCTGACTCTTCTTTTTTGAGGGCCTTAAACTTGCCCGATCCTTTTCCTCCTTCATAAGATGGAGAAAATTAAGTAGTTCAGGGTGCTCGGATAGCCTTTTCAGGGCCGCTTCCTTGTGATAGAAAACTGCGGGCTCGCTTATACGAAGCTTTGAAGCGATTTCTGTCTGATGAAAATCGTCAAAAATATATTTTCGTAAGATTTTTCTTTGCATTTTTGTGAGACTTTTGAGGACTCGACGGACCAGTCTTCGATGCTCACTTTTGAGTTGATAATTGCTCGTTAGGCCGAAAGCAGTTTCGACTATGTCTTCACGGTTAAGCTTTATAGCCATTTCTGAAAAAAGAAGTTCACTCTGAGAGCCTTCATAGTTTCTGAGATATTCATTCCAAATTGCCTGATCCCAGGATTTGGATATTTCTTTTAGTTCGTTTTCGCTTTTAATTTCGCCTGCAGAATTTAGCCAAGGCTTAAGAATTGCGGCTGTTGTGCTCACTGTATCCCCCGTTAGGTTTCGCGTTGATTCGCAGACGGGGTACATTTCAATGTTGGCACCATACGAGCCAAAGTAGATCTAACTACTAGCTTGTATTGAGAAATCTAAAAATTTAGATTTTATTGAGTGGTTTAGAAATCCATGAAAAAGGCTAAGAAATGAGCTCTGAAATTGGTGGGATTGTGTGATTTCAAATACTTAAACAGGGCTAAAAACTTAGCCCTGTAGCTATGGAACTACTTTCGAAAAAGTTAACAGAGGTTTCTCGCGAACTAAGTTGCTATGCAGCTCTAAGGAACTTCGTTCCACTCTTGGATCGTTTAGAAGGAAAAGGTTTCGCTTTAGAAATCTTTAAAGCCGTAGATTTTTC
This sequence comes from Pseudobdellovibrionaceae bacterium, assembly GCA_043730825.1. GTDB lineage: Bacteria > Bdellovibrionota > Bdellovibrionia > Bdellovibrionales > Bdellovibrionaceae. The sequence goes on along the minus strand of JAYTJV010000091.1, from coordinate 117,040 downwards.
TTCGATAAAATCATTTACCATACGACTTAAGTATTCTTGTTTATTAATTCGCATTAAATCTAGCAACTTTAATAAGTAATGTTCTGGGGGATGACACAGCCCTCGCTCCCAATTGCTAACAAATTGAGAGTGCACCTTTTCTCCTAGATGAATTCTAATAATCTCTGATAAGTCACTTTGAGAAAAGTTCATTGAAATTCGAGCTGCTCTCAGTAGTTCACCCGTTGATTTGAATTTATACTTATGCATAAGGTAACCCCATGTTATCTAAATTTCGATTCTGTAGTTCTTAAGCTTCATTATAGAGATCGGTTTGTTAGAAAGGTTTTTCAAGCGCAAGTTCAAGATTAAGACCTTTAAACACAAACCAAACAGTTTTTTACTTATTTATCTGCCTAAATAAATCTACTAATAATTTATTCTCTAGATGGGAATCTGTCGATAAGGTTTCGATTTTGTTCTGGAAACTCATTAAATCCCAAAATAGAGCACAAAATATAAATCCCTTTGGTCTTAAGTCTTGTTCGAATAAACCGTTAAGTATGAGGTGAAACTGATTCTGCTTTTTCTTTGTAATCTTTTTGAACGTTAACGGGGGCCATTTAAATGAACCGAACATTTTCAACAACACTTAAGCTATCCGCTTGTTGTTTACTTTTGACGATTGCAGCGGGCTGCTTAGAGGAAAACGGGACGTCTTCACCCTCTGGTCAAGTGCCAAGCCAACCGGCTCCTATTATAGTCACTACCAGTAGTCCTTGCGAAAGTAATAAGGTCACAATCAAAATTGGCGGCGTAATAACCGAATATGCTTCCATTCAACTTGCCGTCAATGCAGCCCAAATTGGACAGGTGATTCATGTTCCGCGCGGTGATTGGAAAGAGCTGGTATCAATTGTTTCAAAAGAAAATGTGGAAATCTCAAGTCAATGTTTTCCGAGCATTTACGGTTTTGAAATTTCAAAGTCTAAAAATCTTAAAATTTCGGGTTTTAAAGTCTTAGGTAAACCCGTCATTATTTCTGCTTCAAAAAATCCTGAAAAAGAAGATCGCGAAGACGATAATGATGAGAACGACGATCAAGATGATGATGAGTTGGAAAGTGGCAGCGCTGGATTTTACCTTAAAGGCGGAAGCAAGGGAAATACAAATATTGAAATTTCAAAAAACGAGATCGCGGGAATCTCAAACGAATATGACGCTATTTACGTTGGTAGTCAAAACTCGGTCAAAATATTTAAGAATTTCATTCATGATAACAAGCGAAATGGAATTTCATTTTCTGATTCAAGTAAAGGCGGCAGCCATTTAATCGAACAAAATCAGATTTCTTATAACGGTCGAAACGGTATCGTTATAGCGAAACAGCAAACTGTCCTCATAAAAGGTAACCGTATTACCTATAACGGCATTCGCGCACCAGCTGCAACCAAAGTCGGAAAAAATAAATCAGATGATGATGACAACAGCAAAGATGGCAGCCACAAAGACGGCTACGGAATTAAAAGGCACGGCGGTGGTGATGACAGCGACGACGATGATGATGATAAGAATCTCAAAATGGGATCAAGAAAGATCACTTTAATTGACAACGTGATTTATAATAACAATGGTCGAAAAAATAAAAAAAGTTCTCGAGATATAAGTTTTTATAAATCAATTTTTGACTCAGAAGATATTAACAACATGACGACAGAGGGTTACGAAGGTTCCGGCTCCGTAATTTTTGTTGATAAAATAGCACCTAGATTTGTAAGTTTCACTGAAGATCATATTGTAACAAAATTTAATCAATTCTATTTATACGGCTTCGTCGATGACGTTTCAAAAGTTAACTCGGATATTTATCTAAATGGTGTAAAGATTTTTTCAACCAGCTCAAATGTTATTAATGTCATTGCGACACTTTCTGAGGGCGTGAATACTTTTACGTTTAAAGCGACGGACTCGGCAGGAAACTCAGCTGATATCGTGATTTTATCTGATATTCGGTACGATACTACCCCGCCTGTTTTAAGTCAGCTTTCTCCAACAACCGGAAGCAAACTCTACACTAATAAATTCCCCTTCAGTTTTATGTCTTATGGGCTAAGCAACGAACCATTGAGCAAGGTGTCTGTAGGAGGATTTACCGGAGCACTGGAAGTGAATAAAATAAATTTTAGTGGAAGTCTTCAAGTAGACGACGTCGGTATTTTTCAAATTGATTATGCGGCGAGTGACTTAGTTGGAAATAGCTCGACGTTTACTACGGAAGTTGACGTCGTCTTTGATGATATAGCCCCAGTTTTAGCTTCTGATTTACTTCCAGGAATTCGAACTAAAAAAACCACTTTTCCCGTTGAGGTTTCTGTAAGCGATCTCTCACCTACTTGGACCGAAGTTTGGGTTAATAATGTCAAAGTGTTTGGTACGGCCGCGATAGATTTTACTTTTAATGCCCCACTCAATACCGAAGGCGGTAACTTAATTGAAATTAAAACTCAAGATGCTGCCGGAAACGTAGGGATCACGTTTGCAGAAACAGTCGTCCGCGATACAACTCCGCCAGTATTAGCTTTTGTTACTCCACTAGACGACGGATTCGTTAGCGGCAGAAGATTTAAAGTAAATGTTTCAGCTAACGAGCCCTTATCAACTGCTCAATTAAACGATCGCATCATCCCTTTACAAAATTCGCCAAGCTTTTTTGAACTCTTTTATTCAGTGTCGTCAGAAGGCAAGATTCAATTAGTAGCTCAAGCTACAGACGTAGTTGGAAACGTTGGAACAAAAACGATCAATGTTATATCAATGCTTAATGGTTTAAATAAAAGCCTCTTAGGTCTACGATTCGATGAATCTTCTCAAAAGATGGTTGTAGCTGGTGCCGTTGGAACCGTGCGGCCTGGACTCAAAGTAAGAGTGTCGGGAGGTTTTTTTAATTCTACAGAAATTATTGCTTCTGACCGCGGAAGCTTTCAAGTCTTAATGGATATTGCCACTCAGTACGAAGTCAGCGTCTACGATCCAGAACTACAAGATACATTCGCAGCTACAATTATTTTTGGCCAGGAATCAGATGTTATATTGTCGGGAACTGTTCGAGACATTGATGACCAACCACTTGTCGGAGTGAAGGTCTCAGTTGCCAATACAACTCTTGTTACCGAAACAGACAGTAACGGTGTGTTTACATTCTTACGCAGTCGTAATCCTGGGATTGGAGTGTTGGGCGACCAGCAGCTGATCGTCGATGGCAGAACTGCAATTCTGCCCGTCGATACAGCCGCCATTAAAAAATATTCTGTAACGAGTGTCGCGATAACAATTGGAATTCGACAAAGTAACGTACTTCAGACACCGATCTATCTTGCACCAACTTACTTAGATGGGTCTGCAACGCAAATTCAGGCTGCATCAGGCGGATTGGCCACTGATATTCACGCCCCAGGTGTCGCTTTAGAAATTCCAGCGGGTGCTGCAATCTTTCCAAATGGTACACGATCAGAACTAATATCAATGCAAACAATTCCCGTTGAGCGAGCAACAATTCCCGCGATCCCTGAAGCTAGGCCAAAAACTGTTGTAGCACTTGAGCCATCAGGAACAACTTTTTCACAGCCTGTAAGCTTAACCCTTCCAAATGTTAATGAGTTTCCTCCCGGAACGGAAATGATTTTGATGCTCATGAATTCTGGGACTGGCAAGTGGGAAGTAGGCGGTGCCGCTACTGTCTCTGAAAATGGCAGTTCGGTTGTAACGAAGACTGGATTTGGAATTAGGCACTTTTCGCTTGTGTACGCTACGATAGCAGGCCCTATAGTTCGCCAGATTGGCGCTAAAGATCGACCAGGCGCTGACACAATGAACGGTGCCCTAACAACACAAATACAATTACCAGGTTTTAAAATCTTAGATTCTTCTATTTCCCCGACTCTTTATTATAATAGCAATTGGGCAAAACCGAATGCTGTAATCACAAATCTTTTTGATATTCCAAATAGAAAAGCAGAACTTACTTTGGAAAAAAGATCTGGCGCCAAAGTAGCATCTTATCAGGCTGTACTAACGAACTGTACGTTAGGAGCTTCTGGTTCCAAGAAATGTTATAGCGATCCAAAAACTTTTTACACGAATGTTCAATATGATGAGGTATATTCTGGCGTAACAAGTGAAATTCAGCCCTTAAAAGTGGAAGCTTCGTTACGTACTGCAAATATCGCAGTACCTAAGCGCGAATTTAAAAATATTCCGCACATGGCTAACATTTCTTTTGGTCTTGAACTTAAAAGTAGTGCCGATTCCGACGAATACTTACCAACAGGTCTTTATCCTTATCAAGCTCACTATGATGTGCATTACAAAGAACTGATTATGGGAACTAGTCAGCTCACAACCTGGACTACATCAATGGATGCTCAAGTGCAAAGTCCGGAGAGCTTTAAGCAGGAAAATAATGGAGTATTTACAAGCGATTTAACTGACTCTATTTTTGTACAGAACTATAGGAATTCAGAAGCTGGAACAGGTTGGAAAATTGGTGGAGTTCAAAGATTAGTAAATCCCAACGGAAATAAGATTATGATCGAAGAGGCCAACGGAGGAATATCAACTTACTCAATTGGCAACAACATTTCCACGGTGCTTGACCTCGCAGCTCAGGGCGGCGATGCAGCCAAGGGAGTAGCCCTGAATGCATGGCCTCGACTTGCATTTGGCTCTTCTGATGGAAAGAAAATTTTTACGGCTACCTACTCACAAAATTTATCAAAATCAGAAATTGCAAGCCAATATAATATGACTGGAACAGTAGCGGGTTTTGATTATTACAGCTTCACAACGCAGTCATTCACCACTCAAAGAACCTGCACAAAAAGAAATATTTTTAGACAATGTACACGTTACGTGTACACGACAATTGCAACTGATCATCCAAACTCCTATTGTTCTCAAGGGGCTGCTAACTTTACAGTAGGTTCAAATCCTACACAGCTTTTGATGAGTCAAGATGGTGAAGTAATTGGAGCAGATAGTTATCGCCATTCTGTTTTTCGCTCAGCCGGCGGAATCACCGAGTCTGTTTTAGGTGCCACTCAACCCACACCCAATTTCCCAAATTATTATCAGCAAAATGTGGATGATAACAAAACGGAAATCGAGGGTTTTTGCCGTGACACCTCGGGATCAAGTTGTTCAACTGTTACTAGCAGTTCGAACACTTACGCTTACTTTAACGGATGCCCCACGCAAGGCCCAGTAAGCAAAGGAGAGGTGCCAGTTAAAGGCGACAGTCTTGTGAATAATCAAGATCAGTCTCTGAATACCCCAATGGGACTTGCACCTAGCTTTTATCCAAACACAGTCATTGTGCTAGATACTGGAAATCATCGAGTACGGGGGCTAAATACAGTTACCAACCAAAGCTGGGTGATTGCCGGGAATGGACAGACTTCAGATACAGGAAATGGGGAGCTCGCAACGGACGCCAGTCTCTTCCACCCGAGAGGGGCTGCCTACGATCGAAATGGGAACTTATACATTTCTACAGAAAATGGACTGATTAAAAGGGTTGACCCTAACGGAATCATTGCAACGATCGCAGGAGATCCTGTCAACGGAGTTCTATCGAATGAGGGTCCAGCCAGAACGATGCTGTTAAATAAGCCCTATGGACTTGTTGTTGATAACACGAGTGGTTTCCTTTACATCGCTGATACGGGCCATAACCGTGTCGTCAGAATTAATTTGTTTGAAGGAACAGCTTCGACAGTTGCTGGCACCGGACAGCAAGGGTTTTCAGGTGATGGAAAGTCAGCACTAGAGGCAAGCATCTCGTCACCTACTCTTCTTGGCTTAGACAGTCAGCAAAATTTATTAATCCTAGACAGTGGTAATAATAAGATTCGCAGAGTTATTTTCCAGACGACTTCCGTTGGAACCCTTGCCTTCAACCCTACAGCTAAAGACAATTCAGTATTGACGAAAAGAGAAGATGGGACTTGGGAGCGCGCTTATAGAAACGGATTAAAAGCGCTTTTCACTCAAGAAGGAATTCAATATGCGACCCAAGACCGCATAGGGCTCACAACAAACTATGAATATGATTCTCTGAAAAGACTAAGCACTATTACATTTTCAAACGGTCAGGCGATGAATTACTCTTATCGTGGAGATAGACTTTTTTCGATTAAAGATCCTGCAGGAAGAGTTACAATTTTTGATTATGATTGGCACGGAAAGCTCACGAACGTGAAATTCCAAGACGGAACTTCTAAATTATTTGAGTATAATAACGTAGATTTTCTAAGTGCAGAAATAAACCAAAGAGGCATACGTACTTCGTATCTTTATAATTCCCAAAATAGGATCGAAAAAATAATAGACTCCAAGGGAAGCATTGTAACAGTAAACGATCAAACATCTGGCACACTAGCGAGTTATAACACATCTGTAATTAACGAGCCAGCCTCAACAGGGTTTGAACAGGGACAAGGACGAGACCAGCTGATCAGCCCACTTGGACAAGTAACAGAAGTTGCTAAAGACTTTAATGGCTTTATTTCTAAAATGAAGGATGCAAAAGGAAATATCACAGAATTACGTAGAGATACTGAAGGAAATATTTTTAAGATAATTTATCCAGATAACAGTATTACAGAAATAGTTCGTGACCCCATTACCGATGACGTCTTAATAACGAAAGATATCACACTAGGTGCAGAGGAAAAGATCAGCTATAATTCCTTTGGACAAGTAACTTCAAAAGCAAATTACAGAGGGAAAATCAGCACATTCCTCTATGATCCAATATCGGGACTTAAGTTAGCGGATATTTTTCATAATGGTCAAAGAACTGAGTATAGTTATAACCCTAAGGGACAACTAAAAACGAAAGTGACCTACGTAAGTGGTCGGCCGCTCACTGAATTTTATGAGTACGATCTTAATGGTAACCTCGCAAAAACAATCAAGCCTGATGGCAATGTTACCATTTACGAAAATGATTCTGCAGGAAACCGTCTTAAAGAAATTAAACAAACTATGGCTGGTACAGCCATTACACATTACGAATGGAACACAAATAATAAACTTACTAAAGTGACGAGCCCAAATGGTGAAATAACTTCATACAAATATTTACCGACTGGAGAACTTTCTGAGATTATAGACCCTAAAAATAAAACAATAACCTATGATTATGATGAAGTCGGAAATATGGTTAAGAGAATTAATCAACTTGGTCTAATTGCCGAATACTCCTATGATAAAAATAGGAATCTACAAACGGAAAAAGATCCGAACAACCAATCACGAATTCATAGCTACGATGAATTAAACAAGCTTAAATCGACAAAGTATGCAGATGATTTCGTAAGTTACGAATATAATTCCAGAGGCGCAATTTCTAAAATATCAAATAGTGTCTCAAGCATTGCATACGATAGAAACCATCTTGGCTGGATTAATAATATTCAAGTTCAAGGGCTAAACAGAATGTCGTCTTATCCTTTGCAAGCAATTGAACAGCAGTTTGATCTGAATGGTAATCGAACAGTAATTGATATTTCTGGTTTAGGAAAATTCACTTCTGCATTTGACGACCTTGATAGGCAAGTAAATGTATCAAACACTTGGGGGGACAGCTTCAATTTCTCTTTTGATACTGCGAATCGCTTGGTTGAAACGAGCCGCCCTGGAAGTAAGTCACAATATTCTTATACTGATTCAAGTGAAGTTTCTGAGATTAATCACCTTTCAGGAACGGTAACAAAGTCATTTGTACACTATTTGTATGATGCAAATAATTTTCCCGTTCAGCGCACAACTCGCAATGTCGCGTCTAATTTCGGCTATGATCTAAATGGCCAATTAATTAGTGTCAGTACAGGAGGTGAAAACTTTAGCTACGATTCTCTTGGGAACCGGACGACTGATAATAGTGGAAGTTACTCATATGACAGCACTGGGCAAAGGCTTACCGAAGATGCCAAGTTTTATTATAGCTATGATAACAATGGTAACCTTATATCTAAAACATCAAAAGATACTTCTTCGAAAAGTTATATGTACAAATATTCTGCCAAAAACCAGCTCATTGAAATTGGGATTTATCAGATCGCCACGGGAGTTGCAGAAAAGAAAATTAACTTTGAATACGATGCATTAGGCAGAAGAATGGAGAAAACAATTATTGATTATCTCAACTCCAAAACTACTTCTCGCCGTTATGTTTATGATAGTGAAACAATTGTCGGAGAGTTTGACGAATCAAATAGGCTACTCGTTCGACATACTCATTCTCAGCTGAATTCAGATGATATTTTGAGTTCCAATGTAACATCTGCCGGAGTAGAAGCAGGGGTCAGTCAGTATGCCGGTAACTTTTATTATTATAAAGACGAAAAAGGTACGACTATTGATATTGCGGATAATGCTGGAGCGATAGTTCAGAGCTACGATTACTCAAGCTTTGGAAAAATCAACTCGATACGTGATGAATCCGGACAGGATGTTACGCTCACGGCACCTTTTAAAACAGCATTTACATTTACAGGAAGAGAATGGGAAGAAGAGTCTGGGTTATATTATTACCGAGCTCGCTACTACGACCCAAGTATAGGTCGCTTCTTACAGCAAGATCCAGACGTTGGTTTCCTAATGAGCCCATTAAGCTTTATAAATAGATTTTCTTATTCATACAATAGTCCCGTAAAGTACAGTGATCCAACAGGCAAAAACCCATTACTCGATTTAATTCCAAATGTTCATGGAAATTATTGCGGAGGCAGGGCAAATGGTAATAAGGGAAGACTTGCACCGAGAGATGACCTTGACCAAGCTTGTGCTGACCATGACGAAGCTTGGGGCCCAGATGATTATCTAAGACTCGACCCGCAGTCACTTGGAGCTAAATTAGAATCGGATGTACATCTACTCAAAGAGGGATTGCTGCACATGGAGAAAAGTCCTCTTACTGGCTACGCGATAGCACATTTCGCAGCTATTAATATAATTTTTGATATAGCATTGACCTTTATTGCGATTATTCCGAACATGCTAAATGATGTATTTAATCTCGGATGGAAGTTTTGATGAAATTTTTGTTAGCTAAATTTATTTTTTTCGCTGTGTTTATTAGTTCCGCTCAATCTTTTGCTGGCGATATCAGACTATCTTATGTTTTAGGGATTCCAAATTTTGGAGGTTCGCCATCAAAGACAGCGACCCTAAAACAAGAAGCAACTGTTAGTAGTAAGTTTGAGATGACGTATTTGTCAAACAAGCAAAGTGGCTTCTTGGCATCGACCGGCTTTGGTGAACAGGCAGCGAGTTACTATCTACCACAAATAGCACCAACTCCATACGACGATTTCGAATCGGATTACGATTTTTACTTCGCTCAAGTCGGCTACAGATTTGAGCTATCCGGCACATCTACAAAATCCCACGTCGAAGGTGCTTTAAGTTTGGGAACTGGCAATATGAATTTCAAAAGAAAAGGCGGCTCCAAAATTAATTTAAAGAATGTAAAATATCAAGCCTTAGACATAAGATATGTTGCTCCCATGCTAGCGGTAGGAAAAAGCTTGGATGTCATTTTAGGCATTGGGGTATCAAAAGGAACAGTCAAGGATTTTACTTTAGATAGTACTCGTTATTCTGCAAGTGATTTCAAAACAGCTTTTTTCTGGCACCTTGGCGTTGGATATAACTTTGGTGGGGAATAAATTGTATTTCATCATTCGAATTCGACTTTTTCACTAAAGAGATTTTATGAGTAATTTGTTGCATAGGTATATTCTTGCATTGTTTCTTTTAACTTCCACATACTCCCATGCAGGGGATCTAAGACTATCCTACATATTAGGCATTCCCGATTCAGAAAGTTCGCCAGAAAAAGCGACGAACTTAAATCATAGAGCTACGCTCAGCAGTCAGTTTGCTCTCACATATGCATCAAGTGCGAGCAACAGTTTCACAGCATCAATAGGCCTAGGAACAGAGTATAGTAGTTATTTTTTGCCACAAGCGGCTCCGACTTCAAACGAGGAGTTTGAATCGAAATTTAGATTCTACTTTGCTCGAGTGGGCTATCGATTTACATTTGATTCATTTCCGAATTTATTTCTTGAACCAGGTTTTAGCTTAGGTAACGGTGATATTGTTTTCAAAAGGAAGGGGGGCTCTAGTAAAAATCTAAAAAATGTTAGGTATGAATCTATGGATTTAAAATTCGTGTTCCCGCAACTATTATGGCAAAAGAGAATCGATCTTATGGTTGGTTTTACTGTATCAAAAGAATCGGCCCGAGACTTTAGCTTAGACGGCGTCACATATTCTGGAAATGACTTTAAACGTAATTCTTTTTGGCAGCTTGGCTTCGGGTATCACTTTAGTGGTGAAAAAACTAATCAAAAATAAATTCGAAGAGCGACATCATTATAAAGTATCGCATGTGCCTTCAGATGACTGTACAGCAAAGCCTTTACATCAAATACCACATCATATTTATTTTTAAAAAGATCTTGCGAAAAAGGCTCAAAATTAAATGGGTTAAAGATTCTTAGAACTTCCAAGATATTTTTATGATTCACAACTAATCCACCTCCAAATGTCACACCACCTTTTGAACTATCCCCTGTTTTTGAATATGCTCCACCAATCGAGTGAAAAACCATTTAAACTTGGTATAGATGAAATCGATTTGTAATGTCGAATGTTAGCGAATCACCTAATTAGTTATCATTCGTAAGTTTTAAAAGAAACTCCGAAGTGGCGAACCAATCACCAGCAGAATAAAGTTCTTGTCCATAGCCGAGATCATATCCCCTGCTTTTAACATCTCCTAGGGCGGTTGAATACGGCTGAAACCGGATTTCAGAGTACGATACCGTAGCAAATTTCAGTTTTTCTTTACTCAGTGACTCTGATGCATTTGCAGGTCGAGTTAATAACCATGCACTCAGTAAAATTATAGAAAAGGGTTTGTAATATTTTGTCACCGCAATCTAGAATAGTCATAAGATTATTTAGTTAAGTCAACATATCGCTCGAACGAGGGACCAGATGAAATGGAACAAATCACTATCCGTAAGCCCAGTTGCCTCAAAGCACTTCACTATTACTATGAAAATGCTCTTGGGATTTCTAATCCTAACTGGATGCGCTTCGAAGCAGGTTATTGTAGACTTTAACAGTGCAAATCCACATGAAATGACCGCTTCAAACACCATAAAATTTAAATACAAAGAGAAATTTTATCTCGACCGCGTACTTGATATTAGGAAGGAAGGAAGGAGCGGGAAATAAAATTGGGACTGGACAAACTGGCCTCTTTAATCAAGAAACTCCCATGCTTTTTAATCAAAGCTTTGAAGCCGCCGTATATGAGCTTCTTAGTCAAAGAATGAATGCTCGAGGTTTTCAACTAACTGATAAAAAATCGACTGCCGATTACAGGATTCGGGTAAAAGTAAAAACACTACAATTCAGCGAAAAATCTACTTTTATTACTGAACATGGCATATGCGATGCCGATCTTAGTTTTCTTGTAGGTAATAAACAAGGAATTCAAGGACTCACACTTGATGCCACTGCAAGAGTTGAGATTCCTGGACTTGATGTCACTGACAATGCGCCTGTAGTGCTTGCCACTTGCCTAGATATGATTGTCATTAAAATAATCGACACGGAACTTTGGTCACAGCTAATTCGGTAAGATCCTGCTTAACTGCGGATTTTAGAAAAATCATGTTTTAGTTTTTAAAAAGGACTAATGAGAAAGTACAAGAAATAGGAATGCTAGCTAAATTGAAATTAAAAAAATGGGAAATGATTGTCTTACCCTTGATGTTTTTGTCCGGTATTTATTTATTTTTTTTCACTCAAGGCCGAGGACTCATTTTTCCAACTAGCGAGACAGGAGTTATATTCCTTCCCATCAGTGCGTTTCTGGTTGCAGCTCCGATAAGCGTAATAATTTCGAGACTTAAGAAGAAGTGACCTGTAGAATAAAGGATAAATGATAATCAGAGCCGTTCTTCTATTAGGACTTTTTATAATTTCAGGAGGTTGCGCAAGCTTTGCTTCAAATCAAAGAGCCTGCCAGGAAGCAGATTTTTTATTACCCTTACCAAATGTTTTTATTGGAAATGTTTTTCAAGTAAGCCCATGCACCTCAATAGAAGCTTTCCGTATTGAAACAGGTGTAGAAATAAGGGAATACAGGACCTCTGTTTATAGAGCTATCGAAAGTGGCCAAATAAATAACGAATTTGAAGTGTTTGTGAAAAGAATGGGATGCCCTATCGAGAGCAAAGATAAATTTCTAAACATGCTAGTTGAAAATAAAGAGCAGATATTCGGCCCACATTGGGATAGATCAAACAGACAAATAGTAAAGAGCATAAGAATGTATACGAAGACAGACCCAAATTTAAAAGAATGCTGGGAAAATTGAGATTAAGGTTTGAGATAAAGTGAAATGAACTGTGACCGCCCAACTTTGATACTTGTGGAAGAACTTCGACCTTTACGATCTATGACTTGAACGTAATAAGTTTGCCCTTGCGGAATATAAAATCTAAAATCTCCGTGCCGATCTGTTGAAGCAGTAGCTAAAACTTCTTTTTCATTTCCTAATAAGTTAACAGTTATGTTTACGCAAGGGCTTGAAATAGGATTTGAAGGTTCGCCATAAACACACCTCCCATATAATTCCGGCCCGTATTGTGGAGATAGTGGCATGGTAGCACTACGACCCGCCAATAACCCAAGCAGTGCAATACCGGCAAAGCCTCCAACACTAGCTGCCGCCAATACACCTGAATTATCTATCTTGTCTCGAAGCGAAGGGTTTAGCGCGAGAGGTTTATCGGTTCTATGAACACTTTTAGAATCATCGCTTAATGATTTGACCGGGTAACTAGAATTTGCGTCGCGCACTTTGTCACTAGCGCAACCCACTGCATAGATAATCAGGACAACTAAAGAAAGCCAGTGGCATTTTTTCGATTTCATCTAAGTACTATATTTCCAAGTGGTAATTCTGGCAACTCTACTAGGTCTAGCTTTCCAAAAAATGGCTACATGAAGAAAATAATTTCTTATATACTCACGCCATGATATTACTGGTGAAAATTCTCTTATTGATTACAATTATGACACTAATTACTGGTTGTCCCCGCGTAAGGACAAACACTAAAAGACATCCTATGCCTAATGTCATTCTGACTGACGAAACAAAGTTAAAGTGGATTACTGTAATAGGCTATAACTTCCAAAAACAAGAGCAACAAATTTTGACAAAAACTGGCATTATTTCAAAAGAGGATTCAGATAACGATCACTTTATTTTTGGAGGCTGGCGGAAGGTCACACCTGATCTTGCAATCGGCATATCAACCACGGTGACATCGTGGGCCGCTTTGGCCCAATATAGAATTTTTAAGTCCTCGTACTTAGATTGGAATGCTGGAATTTCAACCTTAGGCAATTTTGGCGCGCAAACAAGTTTTGCCTTTAAAAACATTCATGACAAGTTCGTACCTTTTGCCTCCTTTCAATACAGGCAACTTCAAAGAAGATTTAATAGTTATGACTTGGAAACTACCCGGACCGAAGTGAACGAGGTACACGTACGCGAAGAGGTTTTAGATTATCAGATCGGTATTCAAATGAAAAATAGACTTGGCCCTAAGAACAGCTCTGGGAGCGGTAGAGTTCAGATTTTTATAGGCCATAGTGAAGTGTCTAAAATAAAACTTTTATCTGAAACAACTCCTTCGGCATATCGGGATGACCTAGGTTTAACTTATGGCTCATCCTTGATCGCTGAGTTTTAAGAAGGTGATGTTAGCAAAATGAAACGCTTTTTACAAAAATCTATTTTCCTTTTAATACTAATGGCTTCCGCTCATTCCTTCGCTAGCGATATTAGGCTCTCTTATGTTTTAGGCACCCCTAATTTTGGTGGGTCCGCATCGCCATCAGCAACCCTAAAGCATTACACAATCGGCAGCGGAAAATTAGAGCTAACATATTTACCAACTGCCAAAAGTCCCTATTTCGCATCGGTCGGTATCGGTAGCGAAGCGAGTAAAGCATCTGTACTAAAAACAAGTACTACCCCATACGAGAGCTTCGAAGGAGAATATAATTTCTATTTTGCGCAAGTTGGATATCGTTATGTAGCTCCGACTTCGAATGTAAATGAAAGTGTTGAAGCTGCCTTTAGTTTGGGAAATGGCAATACAGATTTTAAAAGAAAAGGTGGCTCAAAAATAAACCTAAAAAACGTGCAATACCAAGCATTGGACATCAGAATTTTTGCGCCTTTCCTAATAAAAAATGAGCGATTTGTTATTATAGGCGGCGGCGGGGTATCAAAAGGAACAGTCAGAGATTTTACCTTAGATGGCACTCGTTATTCTGGAGATGAATTTGATACTAGTTTTTTATGGCAGCTTGGAATTGGTTATCATTTCGGCGGGGAATAAGTTCTGTTTTAATTCAACGAAATATAATATTATTCCGTCCTATGTGTGAACCTTAACAAAATCTAAAGCTTTAGATAAAGTGAAATGAACTGTGACCGCCCCAATTTCATACTTGTGGAAGAACTTCAACCTTTGCGATCGTACGCTGGGCATAGGCAGTGTTATTGACAGTCAATCTCTGGTGTAGCCCAGAGCATCTTTTCCCCAAAGATCAATTACTAAAGAGCTGGATTTTATATCAAACCACTCGTTAAACATTTTTTTTGTTCTTTTTTGCGGCCACAATTTTTCATCAGTGGACCATCCTGAGAGCTGAAGTTCAAACAACAATCTCCACGAGTGATCAATAAAGGATTCAAAGTCCTCAAAATCAGAAATTTCGGGAATTAAATAAGATTGTGGTTCAAGATTTATATTTTCAAGAGTGTGAGTTGTTTCTTTTTCTGACTTGCTACGGTCAGAAATATTATTTGCCCAATTCACATAGGGTTGTTTCATCTGAATTAAAAGAAGCGATCTGTTTACTGCTGGGAAATCCGTGTCGTCAATCATATCTGGCAACCCCTCATCGCCGGAAAATCAATTTTTGACTTTCCTTGTTAATACTACGCCAAAAGAATCTTTCTTAAATATTCAATCGAAAGTCTATAAAAAACTCGTACAAAAAGAAGATAGAATATATTTTAAAAGATGACACCAATAAATAACCAAAGTATTTCGCCAGCATTCCGCACTAGATAAATTCAATATTCGTTTTCCAAAATTGGTCTTTCGAAACAACTGGAATGCCCGCCTGCTTCGCACCTTCAATTAAAATTGAATCATCATAAGAATTGGTTACTAAGAAGCTAGTGCCTTTCCATAGACTATTCCTTAGAACTTCCAGTCCAGTTTTGCTAGATTTTAGGTCATGATCACAGAACAAATAGTGAAAAGGATTTTTAATAGCCCACTTATTATAATCTTCAGCTACAAAAAATGCAGTTGCGACTACATTGTTTCTGACGGCAAAATTTGACCATAAATAGTGAACTAGGGGATCATCGTCTAAAAATGCAATTTTAAAGTCTTTTATCAATCTTAACTTAGGCAAAAAAAGCGGAAAACTCATTTCAACGATAGTACCACTCCCTTGTTCAGACGTTATACTAAACTTCCCATTATTCTTACTTACAAATTTCTTTGCGTAATAGACGCCCATTCCACTACCATTGCTTTTGGTAGTTACACCGATTTGTCCTATAGAATGTAGAATCTCAGAAGAAATTCCGGGTCCATTATCTTCAATAACTAAAACGATTCCAGACTCAATGTTTTTTATCGAAAGACGCACAAGACCACTTAAACCTATAGCTTCTACGGAATTATCTATTAAATTTGAAATATGTCGAAAAAAATTATCTGTATCTATAATGATACTTTGATTCATGTCTAATTCATTTTTAAGTTCAAATAAAATACCAGAGAGATGAACATAGAGAAGTTTTTTCTCGTCAATTAAAGAATTTAGCATGTTTATTAAATTTTGAATTGAAATTTCTTTTTCTATTTTTAGATTGATTCTTTTCTGTCCTTGTTCAGAAGTGATACCAAGTGTACGCCAGTCCACCAAATCTTTAGTAATCTTACTTAAACGTGATGAAGCGAAAATCAAACTGGTTTCGTCTAACTTCTTACCTTCACTTAAATGTTCTATCGCACTTTTTAAAATTCCTAGTGGGCTTCGGATATCATGAGCGACTCTCGCTGCCATTTCTGCAAACATAACCTGAGTTCGGCTCTCTGATAGTTCGAGCTGGGCCTGATCAAACTCAAGCTTTTTAACATTCCACCAGGAAACAAGATTAGGATGTTCTTTTTCAAGAATTTCAGAAGAGGACCCCTTGCTAAGAAGTTGGTTTAATGATTCCTGAACTAGATTTTCTCTTCGCTTAACCTCGCCATTACGATTTTTTAGGATCAAAAATCTAAATATCGTGAAAAGTAAAAGCAATGAGCCACTTAAGCTTAAAAAGATATTTCTGAGATAAGCTGATGAAACAGAAAAGACAAGCAGAAGCTCAGGTCGCTTTGGAATCCTCATCATGACTTGTTGTTTAAAAAATCCTGTATCTTTAACTGCGATCTCTTGGTCTGTATCTTTATTGTTAACATCGAAAGCTTCACCGAATTGAATTAATGCAGATTGCTGACCTAGACCACTGTCTAATAAAATTACGCCTTTAATAAATTCTGAATTATTCTTCATTTTTTGAATCTTAGTTACAGCATTCAGCAGGTTGCCTTCTTCGATTTCTAAAGCTTGTGAAGAATACCAATTCATCATAGCCTCGTAGCTCGCCATGGATAGATAGAGGTGTGTAACGTAGTAAGCAGATCCAACTAGGATGGTAAATGAAATTGGAATCAGAGCCGTAGAGCGAATACGGCCTAGAACTGTATTCATAAACAGAATCTTTCAACGTTGCCACCGATAAATACCGGTTGATCATGGAACAAACAACGATGAACATAAACTGAATTTGGAGCGACGCTCGGCACTTCACAATCAAACTTTAATAATGGCAATTCGATATTTTCATTGCCTTCTATTTTCAGACGAGAACTTACTTCATGCTCACCTTGCGCAGACAAGAAATAACTTAGTCTTTTTTCATAGAAGCTTGTCGGCTCTGCGCCGTTTTTAAATTTTAAGGCAGCAATACCATGACGAATAAGTTCACCCATTGCTCTCGTTTCTTTCTCCTCATTTTTACCACAGGCTCCACCTGAAATAACGCCACCATTTTTAAGAAACGCTATAAAGATGACTAATTTAAATTCTGAATTAACACGTGGACTGACTTTGACGATTTTTCTAAGGGGAATCAGCTTGCTCAATTCTTCTAGCAGTTCCATACTCGAATGACACGACGACGCTTCTTCAGTGACAAATTGAATACTTTGATTATCCCACCATGTGGCCCACACATATCTTTCTATAGCCTCCGCTAAAGCGTTATCACGTCCCCGCTGCTTGTAGTTATCAGCTTGAACCGGGAACGCAGCAAACCCGTCAGATCTTTCAGTTAGACAAGATTCTAGATTATCTTTACGTCCGCGATGAAATGACTTCGCTTCAACGTATTCAGAAAATGCCTTCATTATGGACGTTTCCAAATCGCGATCAAAGCCACCCACCACTTTTTCAGATATAACTCCCCTAGGATTGCCGATTTTTAGATTGGAAAAAAAATAGTTACCTAAACGAGCTACTTCAATTTCCTCAGGCGGGATAGCGGCTTCGTTTAGATCGGCTTGTATATGCTGTAGCTTATTTAAGTTTGTCATCTCTTACATCCCAAACACTTGCCATGGGGTAGGAGACGTAACAGCCATAGGTAAATCAACGGTCTTATTATTTTTTCTGATTATATAGAAACGACGAACAAATGAATAAACGTTAAATAGTGCTTCATCATGAATATATTGATTAACTTTTAACATTTTGCTTTTATTGGATGGATCGTCTCGTAAATCTCTTATAAGCGATTGAAGCGTTTGGTCTTTTGTTATAAAATCGAGAGATTTATGAAGATTTGGCGTGAAAAGCATTTGAAGATCACCAACTGGATCATGCGCCCAAAATCCAGAGCCGCCATTTACAATACCCAATTTGCCTTCGCCAAAAAGTGTATAAAGCTCTTTTCTAGTTTTCGCTATAATCGGTGCGGGACCTGAATACTTTAGTTCATTTAAAGTCATCTCAAGTGCTTCGACAAAAGCAGAATTCTTTTCCGAATCTACGTAGCCCCACAGGAATGGTTTAAGTGCTAACTTCTTTTTACAATTCTCTAAATCAGTGCTTTTAATTTTTGAAAACTCTTTAGCCCTAAGTTCTTCGGCCGTCATAAAACCAGGAATTAGACGCGTGAAAATGCTAGCTTCCACTTGGGTATATTTTTTCGAAACTGTTCCAAAAGACTTTCGAAATATGTCAGCAAAAACCTGTCGACATTTTTTGTCCTTGAAAAAGTCCACGTCCGGATTCAAATCTAAATCTGTAAAGCGTGCAGCTGGAAGAAATAGTACCTTATGATCAGAAGTAAATTTATCCATTTGCTTATAAGAGAACATGGATTCATTTCCAGCTATAACATCGTCATCTTTGATTTCGGATAACCGATCCGAAAGTGTAGCCGAATGCCAGTATTCAAATCTAATTTGTCTAGGCCCTTTAAATGATTCCCCTCCAAGGCTTGTGCGACCAAACTGCATCCAGTCTGCATCTTGAGTTTCGATCTTGTAATGGCCGCTGGATCGGATATCATCGCATGAAATTTTACCCGTTTCTAAGTTTACACAAGACTTAGGTATTACTGAAAAAAGCTCCAAGCAAAACCGAAAAAGTGGCTTATGAACTTTTTTAGAAAACAAAATCGTTATCTTCCTGCCTTCAATTTTAATTCCCTTCGGAAATGATTTTAAAGGATTTTTTTCTTCTAACCACTTTGCAGCCCCATCAATGTCTTCAAGAACCGGAAATTTTGGTCTTTTCCAAGTCATTCTTGTAATTGAAAAAACAATATCTTCCGCTGTGAGGGGCGTATTATCAGAGAACTGGGCATCTTTCTTTACATTAAATTCGATACCTTTACCGTCATCATGAGTTTTAAATGATTCGAGAACAGTACTGGTAAGCTCGTTATTGATGGATATTTCAAGAGGTGTTGAATATATCATTCTTGCTACAGGTAAATTATGAGTTTGATCTGCGTCTAACGGATCTAGAGACGTATATTTTCCGGTCTCTGTAATTATATATCTTTTCATCCTCAACTCCTGTGCAAAAACGGACAGATTAGAAAAAAATAAAATGCTTATTGCAATCCACTTTTTTAATTTTATCATATGCTATATTCACTAGTCTCTGTCCTGCGTAGGATTACTCATCTCCATGGCCGAATTTAGTTTAATTTTAATATCACTGCCTACATGTGCTCTAATTGATTTTACAAGATCGTCATCCGACTGAAGCCAGAAATCCTTCTTGATCTCATTATTCAGAACGATAATCTGGTTGAATTTCGGATCATATTGAATATAGCCCATGCGAGCGAGCGCATTTAACTCTTTTTTAGTAAACGGCGACTGACTTTTTTCACCCTTTTCATTAGGAATCAAAAGCCAATCTGAGTTATTTGCTTTTGCTACTCCGATGAATGATAAAAATAAAATGCTCAGCTTAGATAATTTCCTCATAAATCCCCTCTTCTAAATCAATGTTTAAGTTTTTTACTTTTAATTTTAATGTTGAATACCCAATTCCTAAAACTTCAGAAGCTACTTTCAAAGAGCGTACTTTGGCATAAACCGATTGAATTAAGTTTCGCTCCATATTTTTAATACAGCCTTCAAGTTCTTCGTAATTTTTAATCTGTGAATTTGAACCATATTGATTTTCTTCAAGAAAGAACTTTGCATCTAGATGCAGGGGTTCAACTCGGTCCCCTTGTACGATCGTAGCAAGCCTTTGCATTTCCGCATCTAGTTCCCGAATATTGCCAGGCCATTTGTAGGCTTCAAAATACTTGATTGATTTCATTAAAAATACTTTAGAAGTGATTCCATACTTCTTTTGATAGAAATTGACTAAAAGCCGGACATCATCAGAACGCTCTCTTAAAGCCGGAACCATAATTTTTAGAATATTCAGACGATAAAATAAATCCTGTCGGAAATTTTCTAATTTAACTGATTTTTCCAAGTTGGTGTGCGAGGCTGCAATTATCCGTACATCTACTTTTTCCTGTTGGTTTGCGCCAACTGGATAGAACTCGCCCTCCTGAAGAACGCGAAGTAATTTAACTTGATGATCTTTTTTAAGATCGCCTATTTCGTCGAGGAAAAGCGTGCCACCATGAGCAAGCTTAAACTTACCAATTTTATCCGTAATTGCCCCTGTGAATGCTCCCTTTTTGTGACCAAACATTTCACTCTCAAAAAGCTCGGACGGAATGGTTCCAACATTCACTGCTACAAAGGGCCGGTTCTTTCTGTTTGAAAGATGGTGCAGGGCTTTAGCTACAAGCTCTTTTCCTGTGCCCGTTTCACCTTCGATTACTACATTTGACGAAGACTTGGAATAAAGTAAGATTTTTTGAGCAACATCAGCCAATGATTTTGATTTACCAATCATTCCAACTGAATTAATAATTTCTTCATTGGTACTTTTTTCTGAATCTAAATTTAGAATTTGAGCTGTTTCTTCAAATTTTTTACAGAGTGCGCTCAACGAAATCAGAAAGTTACTTGCGCCTTCACCCTTGTCTAAAAAAGCAGTTGCTCCAGATTCGAAACTTTTCTTGATAGTTTCTCGCTCTAAATCACCTGAAAGAATAGCGATTACTTGATGATTATTAATTTTTAAAATTTCTCTGGTTAGCTCTGCGCCATTTATGACCGGCATCAAATAATCTATGACTACGACACTATATTTGTGGGGATTTGACTTGATTAAGCCGATTACTTTTGTGGCATCGATACAAATATCGACTTCGAAGTCAGTATTGTCCAAAATTTGTCGCTGATAAAAATTAACCGTAGCTAATTCATCATCAACTAAAAGAATACGATGCCCCACCATTCCCCCATGTGTAAGTGCAAAGTATATAAGCAAGCTAGAAGCCAACTTAGCGAAATTCCAAAAATATTACCTAACTCATTGAGCTTATTTAGCATTCCTGAAAGTAAATATATAACCGACTAAATTCCAATTTATAAATTTAGATGTGCATAAATAGAATTTTATCGGGATTTTCAAACTAAGCCCCTGAAACTTCTATTTTATTTAGTGATTTAGACAAATTGTTAACACTTTTGAACAAACTTCAGACAAACAAAAAATTCTTTTCTAATCCTTAACGTCCTCGCTAATTGTAAGCGAAGTGAGAAGTGCGCTAAATAGTATTTTTCTTTTAGATTCCGGTAAGTTTATCTGCGCCGCAATTCTATCAGATTCAGATGGTTTGTGTTTTCTTACAAGAACTTGATAATCCTTAACTAAATCTAGTAGACTTTCGGGCTTTAAATTATAGCAATAAGAAAGAGCTGCGACCCAAGTATCTAAGCCGCCTTCGCCTTTCAAAAGATTGGTTACTGACGTGGGTGCTTGGCCCAAAAACTTCGCTAAAGCTTCTTGATCCTGCTTTGTTCTGATCTTTTGTTTTATAGCCTGCCTCAAGTACTCACGAATAGGTGCAGCAATTTCAGCAGTCTTACTGTTGGATTTTTTCTTAGCCATCTCCTCAAGACTATCTAATGCTTATTTAAAAGTCTAACAGCACCTAGTACCGGAGCAAAAATTTGTTCTTCTGCGCTTGCAAGTAAGAACTCAATATAGTATTAGTTACTTTATAATAGTAATTATTACTACGTCGGGAGATTTATGAAGCTCGGAAATGCAGGGTCACGAAGTAAGAAGAAGCAAGGGCTAGCCGGGCCAAAGAAAGCCAAACTTCGAAGCCACAGTTCAGACATTTCCCTACTGGAACCCACCATCAGAGAGCCTTCTTTTGATTCCTTTTCAGATCTTGCAAAGTCTTATGATGCCCTCATTAATGAGTTTTATCGTTACTATCGAGAAAGCTCTTCTGATGAGCCTAATATGTTTGGTTTTGTGACTCTGAGACATACCGTTAAATTTACGGATAGAACAGATTGCATCTATACAGAGAATATAATCGGGCAAAAAACTAATGTTATCTATGCACCACTTATTGAGGGCGAGACCGGAGAAGACAAGAAAAAAGGCGTCTCACTTTACTTGCAACTTTTGATCACACAAAAAGAGCTTCACATATCCTTGCTTTGACTCTTCTAACATCACTTTTACGCGGACCCGGTCTAAAAAAATTAACAGAGCGATTTGAAGCTGAGCGATTGCAAAAGAATGGAGAAAAGAAATGAGCTATTTAGCAACAGAGATTAAAATTACTCGTGAAGGGTATGGCAAAATTCTTTTAGAAGAACGTGAAAAGTCTGGAATTACTTTAGAAACATTAGCTCATAAAATGCATCTACCACAAAGTTACTTGCGTGCAATCGAATTGGGATTCAAATCACCAGTAGCACATCAGTATTATACTGCGATCAACATTATAGGAAAGTCTGCATTGGAAAGAGCGGCTCTATACCATTTAGAATCCTCAGTTAAAATTTTTAAGATTAAACGAAATCTTAAAATAAAACCTACATCTGTGAACGCTGATGCACTTGGATTTGCATTCGGCTTTAAGCGCGTGACCTAAAGTTTGTGTCTACAACTTGCCAATTTTTAATTATTGATGATAGTAGCGATATATTGTTTTTGCTTCAGCAAAATCTTTTAAAACATTTTAAGTCTACAATCACTCTGGCAAAATCCGGAAGTGATGCAATTAATATCATCAAGCTTGGATTTGTTTTTGATCTGATTATTTGCGATCTTCATATGCCGAATGGAAATGGCAAAAGTGTTTTCGAATTTTTGCAAAATCTTGAAAACCCACCGCCATTCATTTTGTACACATCAGCCGTGGAACTACCGAATCTTACTGGAAATAATTTCTTAGGAGTCGTCACAAAGGGAAGGCAACAAGAGATCGTAAGTCTAATTCAGACAAAAGTGGATTTAAAGAATCACATTAAATAAAAATACCATTCGTAAGTCGAGAAATGATAATTCGCAAAATATAAATATATTCTAATTTACTATTTTGAAAGAGCATACATTAATTAGGAGATTATATGCTTTTCTCACAAATATTGGCATCATCTAATATACCTGGACAACAACTATACTTTATTAAAAATACGCGAATTGAGCTTGAGGTTAATGCTTATACAATCCAGCATGCTTTTACTTTTGAAAACTGCGAATTCATACACGCACCAAACTATACTGGCGTTTCATCTCTTCTCTACTCCATGCAAGGTTTACGTTTTGAAAATTGCATTTTTAAAATAGGGATCTGCTTCAAAGGGCTTGTTGGAAATTCTGAATTGCTAAGCGGACCGAATCTTTTTATCACAAATTGCATGTTTAAAGAGTTCCAGTCCACAGAATTTCCGGGCAAATCCTTTCCATGGTTACCTACGATTCAAATTACGGGACATTTTGATGATGTACAGGTCAAACCAGATTTTGCAACTCCGTTGGGGCTAACAATATCTAACTGTAAATTTCAAACATTGCGAATTTCGGGTAGTTATTCGAACTTACAATTTGTTGAATATGAGGGTAAAGAACTGTGGCTTACTAATTTTTCATGCAATTCATTTTGGTTCCGCGAAAAGCTTAACTTGTGCATTCCCTTTGTTGATGTTGACGAGGTAAGTGTCGCAAATCTGGCATCCACCGTTGCAAAGTCAAATCAAAATTCCATGTTTAATACTTCTATAAGAATGCTCCTTGAGGTCCTCTCCTCAAAAAAAGAAGGTAGTAAGTTTATTCAACTAAATGAGGGCCTCTGTACACATTACTCAAAATTGAGCTACCCATCTTTTCCACAAAAGATTCAGGCTTGGATTATTTATGGTTTTTTCAGGAATTTTTACGCTATTACACCTTGGATTATACTTAGCCTAATATTGGTTTTGGCATTTAGCGCCATTTTCTTTTGTTTCCCTGAAGAAACCTTTGTCTCTGCTTTCTTAAATAGCTTTTTTTCTTTTAGCGGCAATCCACCAAATGATGTAAGCAAAAGTATAATATTAAATATGCTGAGTGCTTTTGAAGCTTATGTGGGAATTTTCTTTATTCTAATTTTGAGTTTTGTATTTAGCAGAAAATACTCAAATTACTTTTAAAAAAATGGGAGAAATGTTGATACATGGATGATTCAAAGAATGGCACAATTTCGTGGATTGTTGAATTTCTAGCTTATGTGGGCACTGACTCTGCTAAAGATCTTCAAATTGAAAAAGCCATGCTACTGAAGAACAAGAATTTACCTAAATCACTCTTTAAGTACCGTAAACCTAGTACGACCTCTCTCAAAAACCTAGAGTCCGACACCGTTTGGCTTTGTTCTGCTGACCAGTATAACGACCCTTATGACTGCTCAGTAACGTTTTCTGCTGAGAAACTGAGAATTAATAAAACGAAGAAAGAGTTCGACGATATCATATCAGAATCTGGTCTTAAAAATTTCATTTCGGCTGAAGAAATTGAATTGGCAAGGAAATCAGAAGATCCCTTAATCGCGTTACTTCCGTTTGCCCTAAAAAGTGATAAGAACTATTCAGATGAACACCTTTTAAAAATGACTCAAATTATTAAGGACTTTCTAATTAAAAACTCTAACGAATTAGTTTCACGCTTTAGTGGTTCTATGCGCAAAGGAATGAAAATCTGTTCATTCTCCACGAATCACACGTCCCCCGCAATGTGGGCGCATTATTCTGAAAACCATAGAGGATATTGTCTCGAGTATAGTTTTGAAAATTTAACTACCGATGATATACGACGTCGAATTCTTCATCCTGTTATTTACTCGGACAATCAATTTGATGCTAGCAAATACTTTTTAAGTGCTTCTGAAGAAGAAAGATCTTTAAATAATTTTTTTGGAATCCTGGCAGCTCTCTATAAGTCTTCGGATTGGTCTTATGAAAAAGAATGGCGATTTGTCTTACCCATGGGAGAAAGTTTTCTCGATCAAGATTACAAAATGCCAACACCGTGCGCGATTTACTTAGGATCGAAAATGACAAACGAGGAGAAGCAAAAGGTTGCCCGTATTGCTAATAAAAAAATTATTCCTCTTTACCAGATGCGACCTTCGGAAACTGAATTTAAAATGATTGCTGAAAAATTATAATGCCCTAAAGATCGAACGATTTTAAGAAAAGGTCATCGATTGACCAATTCTTCTAAATCATCAGCTCTATAGTAAGTTGATCCGTTATCAAAAGATATAATCTGCCCTTCTGACTCCTCTTTAGATTCATACTCGCTAAGAGCACATCCCCAACTCACTGGATCTTGTTCTTTAAGAAGAGTAACTGTATCAAAATTAAGCCAACCGACTTTTGTAGTCTCTGGATAGCACTCACGAATCATTTTCTCAAAATTCTCTTCTAGGTCCACAGGCTCAAGTTCTGTGCCAAGAATATGCTGAATAACCCAGTCAGTTTCATACTCGCAGCCAACGCCACTCACACTTCTCATAAGGTCATCACAACCACACGATTCACACCGTCCAGTTGGACATTCATGGTAGCACTGATAACAAAAAGGTGTTGAGCGTTCAAAAGCCAGTTTCTGTAATTTTTCATTTATTTCTTGGTTCATGGTAAAGCCTCCTTTTATTTGCTTGGCGGCACTTGATCGAGCCACCCTACACAAACCGTGGGGGTGGTGAGGTGCTGCCATGAGTGGAGGCTTTGAAATTCTCCAGTCCGACCGCGTATGCGGCATGAGTGTCGTGACAGGCCTAAAAGGACTGGCGCGATCCATGCGGAGGACTGAAACAGAGAATTTCGAAAGCCGAAACGTCAAATTCAATGAAGGAGGTCAATGAACCTTAGATTGAGGTTTGTTCTTTGAGAATTCTTTTGAGTTCTCTGAAAAAAACTTTACTTAATGAGGTATAGTTTCGGTCTTTGAGCAATCGCTTCATAGTTCGGCTGAGCGTTTTTGGGCGACTGACCAAATAAATTGAGAGCTGCATCCTTTGGAAAACCCTCAGGGATAACCAAGGAAATTGCTTTGCTTAAATAAAGTGACATTTCAAAAGTGCTTTTAAGGTTCAGTCGACCCATTTGATAAAAGGCCTCGATCTGAAACTTATTTTCATTGAGTGATCCTAGAATCGATTTGTTAACCGTTTTCGCCAACTTGAACTCTTGCATCTGGACTTGCTCTTCTTGAATCTTAGCTTCATTCACTCCAATGGCCCTAAGTATCTCCGAAACTGCGCCTGCCAACCGATGAGGAAAGGTAGAATAAGGTGCAGCGTCCATTACGACGGCCAACCGAGAGAGCGAGCTTATGCACAAAATAAACTGCTTTCGATCAAGAATGATGTCGTTAGCATACCAGTCACCTAATACAGTGGTGGATTGAGTCTCAGAGGGTTGAAGCCGTTCTTTCATTCTTTTGGCAAGACTTGCTGTAGGCCGAATTATGAGCATGATATTTTATAACACTCTGCTGCTGAAATGGCTACCCTATATCATCTTTCATATTTAAAAGTCCCCTAAGCGTGAAAATAATTAAATTTTGCAAACTCTTAATGAATCTGAGTTTTAGACTTTTCTTTTGAGAAATTTTTTGAGCTCTTTGGAAAAAATCTTGGCGAACCCCAGGCTGACGTCCTCGATTCGTAAATTAATTTGGCTTGTGCTTTCCAGATCCAGTGCTGCAGTGGACCTAGCTGTCCGATTGCAACAGCACTCATGATAATTCCCATTACCCAAAGTCCGATTTTATTTAAGTTCATAATGATCTCCAGTTTGGACAAGATGTCCGTTTTTGATTCTTCTTATAATATTATCTATAGAATTAAAGGACCAAGTTTTGCCTAGTGGTGAAGGCACCCGTTTTCCATTGAGCATCGTAGCTATGGAATTCAAAGACTGACCTTTTTTCCACAGATTAATGATTTGAAGTAACGTTGGGTATTCTTTGGGATGCTTCACAACCCTACCTTCAAAGTAAGTAAAGCCGAATGGAGGCTTCACATTTTTCTTACCCACAAGCCTTTGAGTTGCCTTGTGATTTTCCTGATATAAGGGCCTAGAGGGAATTTGAAGTCGACGTAAAGTGGTTCTGATCTTGGTTTTTGAGATTCCAGTCACCTTTTCGATATCGCGAAATGAATTGCCATTTTTATATAATTCAGCTACTTTTTTGTCACAGGCCGTTGAATTAGAAAAAGTTAAATGTATGAAATCATGTGACTTTGGCCACATTGCCTGTTGAGCGGCCCGGGTCACCAATCTTGCAGATACGCAATTTTGGACCCTCAATTTAGAATCTAGTTTCAAATCCCCATTACGAGTTCCACGGCCCTTAAAAGGAAGAACTTTGGCAACGCTTTGGCTTTCATTACAAAGCACTCCCAATGGGTGGCTGGATCAATCGTAGCTGCACTCAAGCCAACACCTTCTTCTTCACAGACTTCAGCTATCGAACGATTGCCTCGATTCAGGATCTTGGCAGTGATTGCATCCCTGAACTCTCTTGAATATTTCTGACGCTGTCCCACTTCTTGCTCAAATCTCGCTCCCAGTCATTTTCTAACTCATGCGACATCTTTCCTGAAACTGGGGGAAACAGATGTTTCACAAAACGAAATAATTACTGAAAATTTGTTTTTATTTTTTAAAAATATAAAAAGATAGTCACACGATAACTCCATCTGCCTATTTCAGTTCGAAGAATCAATCTTCGAGCTGACCATAAATAGGAGACTCCATGTTAAAAAGTATACTTCCACTATTCGTTTTGATCCTTACACTTCAGCCAGGCTACGCCCAAAGTACAGCCGAAAAATCAGATATCTATTGCTCGATTTACAGAAGTTTTGATGGCAACTCCTGGGACCTTCTAAAAACCGAAGGACTTTCCTTGAAGCCCTCTGGTTCTACCTATGTTTCGATGGCCGTATTGCCAGAAACCAAAGGCTCAGCACTTAGCTGTGGAGTTGGAAGATATTACGCAAATATGGTCCAAACATACGAAGGCGTCAGATGTAGCTATGACGGCCAAAATCAGTTTGTTATTAACACGACATTAAAAGGCGCACAGCAGTCTGGCGCAGAAGCTGAAGTTAAAGATTTCAGCGGCAATCAATTTCTCGTTCGCTGTGAAGCCAACCCGCCACTGCAGCAACAGGCACTTGTACTTTATGATTTTGCATACGCTGGCGAGGCTGAAAAAATAATGAAATCAATACAACAAGTAACCGGAGGCATCGGTAAAACCGCCTCTTTAAAAACTGGAGAGGGACTTTTCGAACTTAACTGCGAAATGGAAAATTCTAGCACGAAATGTACGGCTCAAATTTTGCCAAAAATTTGGACGGATGAAAGGCAATTGTTGGTAGGTATTAAAGGGATAGACACCGATAATATGGGAATACATACCGGGCTTGATTTTGTTCGGCTTGAATTTAAATCATCTGCTGACCTATCGCTGCTAAAGGAGTTTCTAGATGGTAAATCGGAATGGCGTTCTGAGTCTGAGGTGACCATCAATAAATTTGGTGGCGAAACAGAACAATTACCTAGTATGGAGCTTCAATGCAAAAGTGATAGCTGTGTAGTCACCTTAAATAATTACCTTTTAAGGGATCTCTAGCTTTAAGCCGGCCCATCCAGGGCTGGTTCTGACTTGGCATCTAAGTCTCAACAATCTAGAATTTAAATGTCACACACCGAATTTAAGTGCCTATATAAGGCAAGAGGCGATTTTTTTGGGACTAAACGCATGAATCCACAATTAAGAACTGAGCTTGATCAGTATATGGATCGTCTTGTAGACGGAGACCGTGGTGCGTTTGAATTCGTCTTTGATAATTCGTGGCCCTTAGTTCACCGACTAGCAATAAAAATGATAGGTGCAGGAGCTGACGCAGAAGACATTGCCCAGCAGGCGCTTCTTAAGGTTTTTAGTCGCGCGCAAGAATTTGAAAAAGGTCGTGATGCTCTTTCTTGGATTTTAGGAATTACCGCTTTCGAGTGCCGTACGCTTAAACAGAAATATCGTAGACGGAAGGAAAACTTTACCTCTGAAGAAAACTTCAATCAAATTGCTGACTCAAAACTTTCTGCTGAAGATGAAATATTGCAAAATAACCTTGAACATAGCGTCCGAGAATTAATTTCTGAACTGAGCCCTCAGGACCAAGAAGCCATTCTTGTCTCTTTCGGCGAGATCGCTCGTCCAAAGTTGGCAGGCGCAACGTATCGAAAACGTCTGCAAAGAGCAATGGATCGACTAAAGGATAAATGGAGAGATCGACATGAATGATCATTCAATAAAATCTCAAGCTAAAAGGGCTTATGAATTCGCCCGATTGAAGATGGCTTCTTATTATGGCTTGATTGTCATTCCACTTATCGTGCTTTCTTGTCTAACCTGTGGAGCGGACACATTTCCTTTGCTCGTTGGTGGGATTTTACTATCGATTGTTATTTACTTTAAGTGGCGCGGACTTGATTACGGCAAAGCTGTGGTTCCAGGTCTCATTGCAGGAGGAGTTGCCTTCGCAATACCTCTAGTGATGCATGTTCTTGAAATTTGCTGCCGCAATAATCTCGAATTATTTTTCTGTGTAGCAAGTGGCCTTGTTGGCGGCGCTATTTTAGGAAAACTCATCGCAAATCAAAAAGAAAATCGAAGCAAAATTTTAGGTTTTGGATTAATCATCTCGGGATTGACCGCTTCTTTGGGATGCGCCTCACTGGGTGTCGCTGCGGTATCAGGATTAGTTTTGAGTTTAGTTATTTCAGCAATTGGCTCGAGCCGTTTCTATGCTCGAAAATAAAAATTAAGTCATTTCTGTCACGTTTTTAAATTTCACGCCTATTTTTAATAAGAACGAAATATATTAAAAAAGGGAGAACTTTATGAATTTGAAAAATGTTTTATTTACTTTAGCTTTTGGTATTTTTGCAGCTAACTCTGCAATCGCCGCGGCCAGCACAGTATTTTCAGAATCTGCGTTTAATTCGGCGCTTAAAAGCAATGAAGCTTTTGTTGTCGCATTCCACTCTGACTCATGTGGATCATGCAAGGTTCAGAAACCCAATCTTGAAGCTGCTCTGCAAGAAGAATCCCTTAAAGCAACATCAGGATTTATGGCAAATTTCGAAGCTACTGCCGAATTTAGAAAGAAACTAGATAAGCCTGTTCGTGGACCTTCAACAATTTTAGTTTTCAAAAATGGAAAAGAAGTCGGACGAATTTTAGGTGAAACCAATAAAGATAAAATTCGCGAATCAATTTTGAAAAGTATCGCTATAAACTAATAAAAACTTTTGGAGAAACTTATGATGACCTATTTACTCAGTTTCGGCGCTGGGACGCTGACGGCCTTATCGCCCTGTATACTGCCAGTTTTGCCGATTATGGCTGGCAGCTCGATGAGTGAAAGAAAATCCGGCCCTATTTATCTCGCAGCAGGAATGATTTTTTCACTTGTGATTATGGGCCTAGTATTTAGTTCGGTCGTTAGCATTTTAGGTTTAAGCGAAGAAAAAATCCGGTGGATTTCAGCATCCTTACTTGTGATTTTTGGAGTTATTTTGATGATTCCCAAATTAAAAGATGGACTGAATTCAAAATTTCAAAAATTAGGTAATGCGGCTTTCAAACAGAGCCGCACCTTTGATTCTAAAAAGCGTTTCGGACAGTTTGGAATTGGATTTCTACTTGGGGCCGCATGGAGTCCTTGTGTCGGACCAACGCTTGGCATTGCCCTTGGTTTAGCTGGAACTCAAGAGGGAATGGGTGATGCGGCACTCATGATGACACTGTTTGGAATTGGTTTAAGTATTCCGCTTCTTGCAATTGCATACGGTTTTCGAGGATTCATCCAATCCAAAAGAGCCGGTCTAATGAAATGGAACCAAATTGGAATGCAATGTCTTGGAGGTTCAATTGCACTCGTAGGAATTATGATGTTAACAGGTTTTGATAAATTATTAGAGTCTTCTCTTTCGTCGAGCTTACCAACGTGGTTTCTTCAGCTATCGAGTTCGATTTGATATTCGGGGGGCCACTATAAAAAAATTAGTACTTCCCCATATCTCGACTCTTGTCCTTGGTTTTTTAAAGCAGCCGTGCGAAGAGAATTCTTAGTCAATATTAGCCAACTTGACATACTTAAAAAATGACAATAGATTCACGGTTCACACAGACCATTGCTAACGGGAGGCTCTATGGAAACTAAAATTATTTGCAAGAACAGCCTCCGCCCTA
Source organism: Pseudobdellovibrionaceae bacterium (assembly GCA_043730825.1). GTDB lineage: Bacteria > Bdellovibrionota > Bdellovibrionia > Bdellovibrionales > Bdellovibrionaceae. Next base: position 85,609 of record JAYTJV010000091.1, on the reverse strand, counting down.
AGTTAGCTTAATAAAAAATATAATCTGATTAGCACGCAGCTGTTCTAAGTTTAACTTTGGTTCAATTTTTGGACCTCAACTATTTTACTTAGGAAATTAATGAAAAGAAAAGAAGTACGCACGCGTAGACTTATTTTGAGACCGCTCAAAATAAGCGATTACCCCGTTTGGCTAGAAATTATAACAAATAGTTTGCCCGCGCAGAATAGATGGGACAAAGGGCCTCAACCCAAACGAAAATGTTCAAAAAGACGATTGAAAAAAATAATAGATGCTCACCATCAAGATGCAAAGCGCGATGACTGCTATTGGTTTGGTGTTTTTGAAAAGAAGACGGGCCAATTAGTCGGCGCAGTTGATTTTGATATTTTTTTGCGAAGCACACATCAGTTCGCAAATTTTGGTTATGTTATTTATAACCGATACTGGGGAAAGGGTTATGGTCAAGAGGCCGCAAAAGCAGGCTTAAAAATAGGTTTTAGCCAGCTCAAGCTAAACCGCCTCGAAGCGGCCATCAACTTAGATAACAAAAAATCAATACGCTTGGTTAAAGCCATCGGTATGCGTAAAGAAGGACTCAAAAAACGTTACTGGTTTGAATTTGGCAAGTGGGTCGATCATTTAATCTATGTAGCCAACCCTGAAGATATAGGTCTTCATTCAAAAAAACCATTTTGAGCTAAGATCTTTGAGCTAATCGAAAAGGGCTGCCGATTTTATAATTGGCAGCCCAATCTAAACTATCTCTTTGCAGAGCCCCTAACTGGTTGCTTAGAAAAAAAATCAGGGCTTCCCCATGTTGAGGTCCTTGATTCATATAAAAGCTTCGCTCTGGCCACATAAACCCACTTGGTGAATGAATCCAGGTTTCCAGCCAATGCCGCAGCCAAAACAATCGTAATGGCAAAGTCCGTTAATTTATCGAAGTTCATATTGATCTCCACTCTGGACAAGATGTCCGTTTTTAATCCTTTTGATTATGTTATCTATGGAATTCCAAGACCAAGTTTTACCCATCGGTGATGGGACCCGCTTTCCATTCAACTTGGTGGCTATGGAATTCAGTGACTGGCCCGATTTCCACAAGCCTATGATCTGAAGTAAAGTCGGATACTCTTTCGGGTGCTTTACCACACTGCCTTCAAAGTACGCGAAGCCATACGGCGGCTTCACATTTCTCTTTCCAGTGATTCTTTGTGTAGCTCTACGACTATCCTGTAAAACTGGTCTGATTGGAATCTTAAGACGAAGCAAAGTAGCTCTAATCTTGGTTTTAGAAATACCAAGGAGCTTTTCAATATCACGAAAAGAATTGCCTTTTTTGTATAAATCAGCCATTTTCGAGGAGTGATCTATTGTATTAAAAATTGTTAAGTATATGAAATCATGGGGTTCACCCAACATTGCGTATCTGCAAGCTGAGGTCACCAAGTTCATCAATGATGAACTTGGTGACCTCCAGTTTAGAACCCATCTTTTGTCCAGTATTCTTCGCAAAGTCAAACTCCGATATGTACGCCATAGACATACAATTGTATGCTATAAACATACATATGAACATATTAGCACAGCTTCTTTCAAGTCAGGTTCGCGCCGAAATATTTCGTTTATTATTTAACGGAAACAAAACGGCTATTCATTTGCGTGATCTACAAAGAAGATCGCAATTATCAATTGGTACAATTCAAAAAGAAATTGGACACCTTAAAAATCTAGATCTTGTTGTGCCCGAAAAAGACGGCAATCGACTTTATTATACGGCTAACACTAGTCATCCTTTGTATAAAGTCATTTGCGGTCTTGTTGAAAAGACATCTGGTGTCGTTGAAAAACTTAAAGAGACATTAAGTACCGTCGAAGGAATCGAGCTTGCTTTTATTTTCGGCTCATTCGCAAAAGGTGAAGAGAAATCACATAGCGATATCGATCTTATTATTATTGGCAAGGTCGGACAAAGAACTCTTTCATCCAAATTTAAAGAGCTAACCGAGCAAACTGAAAGAGAAATTAATCCACACGTTTATTCTGCCAAATCATGGAAAGAAAAATTAAAGAAAAAAGACCACTTCATAAAAAGTGTTCTTAGCGGAAAAAAAGTATTACTGATTGGAGATGAAGATGTCTTTAGCTGATTGGGCAAAAAATGGCTGGCTTCGCCCGCATAAAACATCCAAAGAAGAAATAGCAAATCTTTTAGAAATTGTTGAGCGTGATTTAAAAGATGCTTCCGCAAAAGGGCTTTCCGACGATTGGAAATTTGGAATTGCTTATAATGCAGCTCTTAAACTTTGCACTATACTTCTTCATAGCTCTGGTTACCGACCAGAAAAAAAATCTAGCCCACTATCGAGCGCTTCAATCGCTGCCTTTGATTCTTGGTGATAAATACAAGTCAGACGCTGATTACTTAGATACTTGCCGCAAAAAACGTAATGAAACCGAATACGAATTTGCAGGGAACGTTAGCGAAGATGAAGTCATCGAGCTATTAGATTTCTGCAAAGAATTAAAATCTGCAGTTCTAACTTGGCTCAAGAAAAATGGAAAGGGTTCGTAAAATGAAATAACCTTTGTCTATTTTTGCCTCTTGATTATATTGTTTATAGAATTCCAGCTCCACTGCTTATTCATTGGCGACTTGATTCCTCGCCGATTCAACCAAGTCGCAATGGAATTCATAGACTGACCCGATTTCCATCGCTCAACAATTTCAAGTACTAACGGATACTCTTTCGGATGCCTCTGAACCTCACCATTAAGGAACCAATATCCATAAGAAGGTTTCATATTTCGCTTACCCCGAGTTCCCAGAACAAGCTGACCTTTTTCATTACGCATCGATCTCAAAGGAATTCCAGCACGCAAAACAAGATCTCGAACCTTCGTTTTCGAAAGATCTACGATTCTAGTAATTTCCCGCAAAGATAACCCTTGTGTATAAAGTTCGGCGACTTGAGCTAGATAATTATCATTATTACGAATCGCTAACTGTATGAAATCATGAGGTTCACCCAACATTGCGTAACTGCAAGCTGAGGTCACCAATCTTAACCCCCTTCAAATCAAATTTAAGTACATTTCAACCTAAAAATATTTCAGAAAAATGCTGAGACCATGCACGACTCAAACTCTTTTTTTGCGTTTATTTCGATTTGAAGTCTTAGATTTCAAATAAACTGGCAACATCATTTGATATAAAATTTCGACAATTTCTTCTTGCCGATGACCTGTCAAATCGTCGTCGGGCACATAGTAAACTTTGATTTCTTTGATCTCTCGAAGCGTTTTGGATATTCTCGCTACTTTAATTTTTTTGATGTACTACCCCATTATTTAATGAGTAAGCATTCAGACGTCTATTTGCTCCGAATCCCCCGATTAGTGACAAATGTCCCTGCACGCTGCAAATTGGAAAGTGCAGTTTTTATGCAGGCTCGAAATTGTAACGATTCATTTTGGATAAATCGGTCTACTATCTCTTTTCGATATCGTTTAGTTGCAACATCATAAGCAGCACAACCTCGATATTGCATATCTTCGATTGTCGCCAACGAAATAAATCTTGGATTGCTATACTGGCGTTCGCATTTAATACTCCAACTTCTCTCATCATGCCCATTGCTGCTTTCAACGCTCGACCACTGATTAGATTCATTTATGGTTGCAGGTACTCCCGCAGCACCTTTTGCAAGTAGGCAACCAATCGCAAATTTATCGGAATGATGAATAGATTCTGATCTCGCAATTGAAGCCCTGTCGGTAGGCTTTAAACAAACGACTCGCAATTCTGGTCCAGCATGACCTGCATTATACCAACGCATTCCTGTTTGAAAACCATAGGCTATTTCGTGCATTAAACACTCGCCCCAATGTGCGACTGTCCACTTTGAGGCATTAACATTTCCAGCTGAAACCTTAAAACAAAACAAAAGTACTAAACAATGAACGACGACCCCTAATCTCATATCTTTTTCTCCTTTGTATTGTTATTGATTAGTCAAAAATTTATAGTTTGAATAATTCATTAATATGAGATATCGATGACAAATTATGAGTTTACTAGATGCCAGATTAGAAGCCTTTTTAGCTATTGCAGAATCCGGCACTGTTCATGGAGCCAGTGATCGCTTAGGTCTCACTCAAACTGGGGTCACTCAAAGAATAAGATCACTTGAAAGCAAACTTGGCGTGACACTCTTTACTCGCTCAAGAAAGGGAATGCGTAAAACTCAAGAGGGAGAAAAACTACAACGCTATTGCCTGGGCGCTCTTGAGTTAGAATCCCAAACGGGCCTTGGCGATAACAATCTTGAAAATAAAAAGTCAGTCAGTGTCACCATTGCTGGGCCCACAAGTATCATGAGTGCTCGCATCATTCCAAGGTGTTTTGAGTTATACCAAAAGTTTCCCAATTTACTACTCCACTACAGACTCTACGACGAAGAGAATCGAGTCGAGTTGCTTAAAAAGGGACTTGTTGATTTTGCTATTTTATCTCCTGATGAAGTGTCGCTTGAAATGGATTCGAAAATTTTGAAGCCCGATAAGTACCTTCTTGTTGCGACCTCAAAGTGGAAGGGACGCCGCCTCGTCGATCTTGTGCAAAAGGAAAGAATTATTGATTTTCATGAAAAAGATGAAACCACAATTCGCTACCTCAAAAAATATGAGCTGTTTGAACACGCGCGAAAAGATCGTCTCTACGCAAATACAAATTTTGCCATTATCAGTATGTTCAAAGCCGGACTTGGTTATGGAACATTAACTGAAGAAATTGCGGCTCCTCATTTAGAGAATGGCGATTTCGTTGCCCTCAACTCTAAGCAAAGCGATGAGGACCCAAAAGCACTGGCCTGGTATCCAAGGCAAAACATGCCAGACTATTTTAAAAGTATTGTTCAAAGCGTGAAGTGATACGCGTGTCGGCTTAAAGTAGCAACGGCTGTATTTAAACAGAAACGACTCATGTACAATAAAATTTTAAGATTATCATCCAGACTTTGTCTACTTCGCAAGCTTCCTTGGCACGAGCGCAATCTGCAAATCACAACCTACAGCAGATGCTGCCTTACTCATCGTATCTAACGATAGAGCTGTGTATTCCTCATCAAAAACGCGTGTCGTAGTTGTGGGGCTTCCAAAAATTTTACGAAGCTTACTTTTTGTGGCTTTCGCTTTTGTCATTCGCTTTTCAAGTTGGTGAACAAAAGTTCTTTTTGTGGCTTTCGCTGCCACTTCAGCTTCAAGTCCTTCATCTGCAAGAAAATCAGCAAAACTAGAACCTGTATGAATATTTTTTTTCAGTCCCATGAATTTACCTCTTTGCTTTCTTAATTTTATTTTCGATATCTCTTTGGTTGTGCATCCATTTTTTCATTCGATCCCAACCAAGATCTAAATCTGACTTCGGGGTCTTTTTTGAAGTCTTCTTAAAAAAGTGGACTAAAATCATATCTGATCCAAAAACAAAAAATAGCGTTCTGTATTCGATATCTTCAACAGTATGCCGAACTTCAAAAAGTGTTTCCTCAAAACGCCCCTTACCAGACCTCAGTCGATCTACATAGGGCCTATCAACTCGCCAGTTCAACTCCACAAAACGAATATCTTCACCAACGACCGTCTTTGTTGGTCGCCCTAACTCTAACAACGCTTCCTTCACAGGCTCGTTACCAGAATCACTGGCGTAAAACCTTGCATGGATGCGTTTCTGTGGTGTTGATGGCTTTATCGCCATACTCAAAAATAACTGTACTCTATAGCGTACCATTTGTCAACAATCTCATTTTGCGACAGTCTTGGTTTTGCCTGACTTCGGGCTAGATGGAGTCCGAGGCACTACTTTATTAAAAAATCTAGGACTTCCCCACGTCGAAGTGCGTGATTCATACACGACTCTGGCCTGAGCCCGCCAAATCCAATTCTGCAAAGTATCAAGTCGCCCGCTGGCCGCGCACACAAGAACTACCCCAACAACCCACGCAAAAAGTTTATCTAAGTTCATACTGACCTCCATTTTTGATAATTAAAATTTTCTGTTCGAAACGCTGGACGATATTTCTGATAGCAGCCCAGCTCCACTTCTTACCTTCACGGGATTTGATTTTATGTTTGTCCAATTCTTGATTGATTTGACGGATCGTGCGTCCCTGAGCCCACATCCGATGGATCTTGAGCAACACGGGAAACTCGATTGGATGTTTAGTCAAAGCGCCTTCGAAGTAACAAAATCCATAAAACGGCCTAGCACCAGATTTGGCTTTCTGTTGCAACACGGCTATCCGTGTTGTCACAGTTCGGGCGGGTCGCATGTTAATTTTGCTCTTTTTTAGGATCTTCAAAATCTTCTGTTTTGAACAAGAATAGAGGCCCGCGATGTCCATTGCTGAACTGCCAGAAAGGTACTTTTCGACTATTTCCTTGGAATAATCGACCCTTTCTGAGATACAGATTTGAGTGATTCCGAGGGGTTGCATTCGTTTGGATATTGAGGCGCTAGGATCACCAAATTTCTCCCTTTAAAATCAATCATTTAAGTACTCATACAACTCTGAAGTGTGATTGATTTCTACCTCCGATAGTCAACCAACTCGGGAACTCGCAGGAAACGCTAAGCAGATTTTTTCTGTTTTACCTCCTTCTTCGCATTACTTGTTGCTGCTCGAACAGAAAAATTCATCGCAACTTTTTCTACTGTGCCCGCTACCATATGCACATACTTCATCGTGGTCTTAATATCTTGATGACCGCAGATTTCCTTTACAGTCTTGATATCTACGCCCCCTGCTATCAATAGCGTTGTAGAAGTGTGTCTTAGATCGTGAAACCGAATCTTTTTACCCTGTGAACACTTCGACCACTCTTCCTGATCAACCTCAAATTTCCTTTTAACGAAATTAACGTGATCAATTGGTTTGCGGTTTTCGTTCATAAAAATAGTTTCATCAGATCGAATATTATTAGAACTTATCCAAGCCCTAAGTTCTCTCTCAAGATCTGCATTACAAGGAACAGTTCGACTCTTGTTGCCTTTTGTTGGACTCATAGCACTCGTGACCAGATTAAATTGCCTCCGCACAACGATCTTTAAACCGTCTTCAGATAAATCAATCGGTTTAAGTCCCCAGAGTTCTCCAGACCTCACTGCCGTATTTAGAGTCGTAAGGTACACAACATAAACCCAGCGATCCAGAGCGGGGTTGCATTGCCTCGAATCGTCGTCGAAGTCATCCTACTTACAAAATCGACGACGTTGGATGTAGAATAGCAAAAGACTAGATTTTTATTCGAAAATCATGGTTTGGAAAATTTCGTGCAGCCCAGACTCAGTCTTAAAAAGTCTTAACTCCCCAATGCGTAATAATTTTGTCACTTCCATCAACCGCTGAACTCGGATAAGTTCCCTGCACGCAGGTGGTGGTGTGGTGAGCAAACTCAAAGGCTTTTGGCAGTTCGAATTAATTAAGCCGTATCTGGTTTCGACCTTTGTAGTCGTCTTGGCGTTTTTATTTAAGCTAATTACACCACATCAGCTGTTGTCGGAAATTCCTTTTTTAATTTTTTTCTCGGCTGTGGTCATTAGCGGGGTTTATGGTGGATTCGCGGTTGGCCTCTATGCAACATTTCTCTCTGCGGGTTTAGCGAACTATTTCTTTCTTCCACCAACCATGACTTTTATTAAAGACAACTGGCATCAAGATTTTAAATTGCTTTTATATGTTGTTGATTGCGCGATAATTTCTGGCTTGTGTGGGAAATTGAAATCAACTACACGGCTAGCTCGGCTTGCAACAGAAGAAAAAGAGAGAAGCGTTGGGGCTCTTGAAGAGAAAACAGCTTTTCTTGAAACCATGATTGAGCAGATGCCCATGGCCGTTGTTTTTGCCGATGCCAAAAAGGGTGAACTCATTTTTGCAAATAGCCAGCTTGAAAAAATTTGGCGACATAAGTTTATTCAAGCTCAAAATATTGAAGGCTACCGCGAATATATTGGTTTTCATCCGGATGGCCGGCGATACGAGGGAAAGGATTGGCCTTTAGCCAAAGCTTTAATTGAAAACCGATTGGTGAGTGAAGAATGTGATGTTCTTCTGGGTGATGGCACTCGTGGCTGGCTTCGAATCATTGCATCTCCCGTGCGAAATGCTGCTGGAAAAGTTATTGCTGGCGTTGTCATATCAGAAGATGTCACCGAGAAGCGAAAACATGAGAGCGAACTCAAGCTCGCAAAGGAAGATGCAGAACGCGCTAAAGAAACGGCGGAACGAGCAAATCAGGCCAAAACCCAGTTTCTGGCAAATATGAGCCATGAGATTAGAACTCCGCTGGGTGCAATTATGGGCTTTAGTGATTTGGTTAATAATCCGGCGACTTTAGAAGCTGATCGTAGTAAATACCTGCAGATAATTGAACGTAACTCTTCGCAGCTTCTTAGACTCATTGATGACATATTGGACCTTTCTAAAATCGAAGCGGGGAAGCTCGCGCTCGAAAAAATGGAATTTCAATTACCAGAATTTTTATGTGAATTAAGTAGTCTAAAAGCGTTTAAAGCCCAGGAAAAAGGAATCCTTTTCGAGCTTCTCTTGGAAGCTAAGATTCCAAATTTTATATGCACGGATCCAACACGACTGCGCCAAATTTTGATAAATCTGATTGGTAACGCTATCAAGTTTACCGAAAAAGGTAAAGTCAGCGTCAGTGTTCGCAATCTTGCGGATAACATTCTCGAATTCATCGTTGAAGATACCGGGCTTGGAATTTCACAAGAAGAGAGAGAAAGATTATTTCAGCCATTTGCACAAGCCGATGTTTCGATGACCCGTAAATTTGGGGGTACTGGGCTTGGCTTAGTGCTGTGCAAACGCTTAAGTGAAGCCCTGGGTGGCGATGTGTCGCTTGCTTGGAGCGAGCCAGGGAAGGGAAGCCGCTTTGTTATGCGAATTCGCTACTTGCCCGTTGAAAACGCTAAACTCGTTGGACCGGATGAAATTAAAATTGAGACCGGTGCTATAATAGACGGTTTCATTTCACGGGCACCATTAAGCGGAATGAAAATTCTGATAGCCGAAGACTTGCAGGACAATCGGATGCTGATAGGTATATACCTCGCTAAAACGGGAGCTGAAGTTTTGATGGTTGAAAATGGGGCTGAAGCCATTCAGGCTGCCAAAGAGAAAAATCCGGATGTCATTTTGATGGATATTCAAATGCCGGTGATGGATGGACATGAAGCTATTCGACGTCTACGAAGTGATCGCTTTTCAAAACCTATAATTGCGCTTACAGCGCATGCCATGAAGGAGGAGCGCGATCGATGTTTTGAATCTGGCTGTACAGATTATCTCACCAAGCCATTGACTAAAAATATTCTTATCGAAGTTTTATCGCGCTATCGTAAGAAGTAGTGAATAGCAGAAGACTAAATTTTTAAGTGTTTTGGATTCTCTTTTTATTTTAGTTTTCACGATTAAAACAGTGCCGCACTTAGATTTTTCCGCCCGATCTTGAGTACCGATTAAAAACTTCTTTTATGAACTTTTTAGAAAAGGTCTTAGTAACTTTCACTGGAATATCGAGTGGCTCACCCCAAGAATCGCCATCCTTAACATCAGCCCAAATCTTAGAGTCTTTTTCGTGAAAATGCATGAAACCCTCACTCTTAAGATAGAAAATCCCCGGCTTCGGCTCTTTGAGATCAGGTAGCTTCCGAAACTCAGCTAGAGCTAGCTCCAGGTTTTCCAGTTTTTCGTACTTGCATCTTCCCATTAGGAAAAACCCCAATCAGATTTCCAACTTTTTGGCAGTTCGAATCCCGCAAAAATAGCAGCATTAGACCAAATCCCGATGTGCATGCATTCATGCTGAATCAAAACATGAGTGTATTCAGTGAAACTCATATTAACTCCGAAAAAATCGAGCCGAAACTTCTCAACCATATCGGGATTAAAATCCTCTAAAAGGCTCTTTAGTTCTTCGTCCTTCTTTTGTAAGTCCGCTCGAATATCAACTTTTGTAAGTGGACCCGTGTAATGAGAATGTTTCTTCGAAAAGTCCACCGCTTGATGACGAAAGCCATCGATATAAACGCCATACACGCAAGCCATGTGACGAAACTGTTTCGACAGGGAGCCATACTTCGGATGATGTGTGAAATCCCATTTGTCTTCTGGAATTGCATCTAAGAAATCGGTCGTAATTTGGCGGTTGTAAAACCACGTCTTCTTAAATTGCTCGACTACGTCTTTTGCGTTCATATTCACCTTCTCAAGGCATTTTTTTTATGCTACTTCTACGATTTAGTAAAATGAAACTAATTAAAGTAATGATTTAATAATATGAAATTAAAGATTCAGGACATCAATCTCAATGCATTGCTCCACTTTCATGTGATTGCAAAGCACCGAAGCCTCAGTCAGGCGGCTGAAGAGCTTCATCTTTCAGCGCCTGCCGTCACACACTCACTTAATAATCTTGAAAGCAGCCTTGGCGGTGCGCTTTGTATTCGGACGCGAGCGCTATTCCAGTTAACTCAAGAAGGAGCAAATCTCTATCAGCTAACCCAAAGTATTTTTAAGGAGCTAGAGGCTTTCACAATTAATCGCGCGGACGAAACCCAATTTGATGGAACTCTGAATATCGGAGTGCTTGACCACTTTGAAAATTTAAAACTTCAAGCCGCTTTAGAGAAAGTGGTTAAAACGTTTCCTCTCTTAAAACTCAATATTCAGTCCTATGATTCGGACACTATCAACAAACTACTCCTCGAAGGTGAAATTGAATTAGGGTTTGGTGTCTTCAACCAAAAATCACCTCGATTAAAATACATAAAAATTGGCGAGGAGACTCTTCTCTACTACATTTCGAACAAGCATGCCCTGTGGAAGAAAAAGAAAATGCAGAAGGAAGATCTTTTTGGGCAAAAGACAACTTGGCTCGATAATCAAAATAGAAAACGATCCGATTTAGAAAACAATATTTTCGTTGAAAATCTGAAATACAAAATGAAGTTCTTTGCTTTCAGTAATAATTTAAGTGGTGCACTCCAAATTTTACTGAGCGGTCACGCCATAGTTCCACTACCAGAGAATTACGGGATCACAATCGAGAAGCTACATCCAGTCAGAAAAATTAATATTGATACAAAGACGCGAGTTTTGGATCAGATCATGGTCTATCACCCAACAATGTCTGGTTCCATCGCAGCCAAAATGTTGGTCAGTGAAATATCAATCGATAGCTAGTGACTTTTTTGAACGCATTTTAATGCTATTTCGCAAGCTTCCGAGGCACTAATGCAATCTGCAAATCACAACCAACCGCAGATGCAGCCTTACTCATGGTATCTAATGATAATGCCGTATACTCCTCATCAAAGACCCGCGTCGTGGTAGTGGGACTACCAAAAATTTTACGCAGCTTACTTTTTGTCGCTTTAGCTTTTGTCATTCGCTTTTCAAGTTGGTGAACAAAAGTTCTTTTTGTCGCTTTTGCTGCAACATCGGCTTCAAGTCCTTCAGCTTCAAGAAAATCAGCAAAACTAGAACCTGTATGCATATTTTTTTTCAGTCCCATGAATTTACCTCTTTGCTTTCTTAGCTTTGTTTTCGATGTCTCGTTGATTGTGTATCCATTTTTTCATTCGATCCCAACCAAGATCCAAATCTGACTTCGGAGTCTTTTTTGAAGTCTTCTTAAAAAAGTGGACTAAAATCATATTCGACCCAAAAACGAAAAATAATGTTCTGTATTCGATATCATCAACTGTGTGCCGAACTTCAAATAATGTTTCTTCAAAACGCCCTTTGCCTGTTCTCAGGCGATCAACATAGAGCCTATCAACTCGCCAGTTTATCTCTACAAAACGAATATCTTCACCAACGACCGTTTTTGTTGGACGCCCCAATTCTAGCAACGCTTCTTTCACAGGCTCGTTACCAGAATCACTGGCGTAAAACCTTGCATGGATGCGCTTCTGTGGTGGTGTAGTCATTATCGACATACTCACGAATAACTGTACTCTATAGCGTACAACCTGTCAAGAGTCTCATTTTGAGACAGGCCTGACTTTGGGCTAGATGGGATGGAGGACTCTGCCTTATTAAAAAACCTCGGACTTCCCCAAGTCGAAGTGCGTAATTCATACACAACCTTGGCTTGAGCCCTCCATATCCAATTCTGTAGAACCTCAAGTCGTCCGGTAGCCGCGAATACAAGGACCACACCAACAACCCATGCAAAAAGTTTATCTAAGTTCATACTGACCTCCATTTTTGATAATTAAAATTTTCTGTTCAAACCGCTGGACGATATTTCGAATCGCAGCCCAGCTCCATTTTTTACCTTCACGGGATTTGATTTTTTGTTTGTCCAACTCTTGATTGATTTGATGAATAGTGCGCTCCTGAACCCACATCCGATGAATCTTGAGCAACACAGGAAATTCAGTTGGATGTTTAGTCAAAGCACCTTCGAAGTAACAGAATCCATAAAACGGCCTAGCGCCGGATTTAGCTTTCTGTTGCAACACTGCCATCCGTGTTGTCACAGTACGGGCAGGTCTCATTTTAACTTTGCTCTTTTTTAGGATCTTTAAAATCTTCTGTTTTGAACAGGAATAGAGGCTCGCGACGTCCATTGCTGAACTGCCAGAAAGGTACTTTTCGACTATTTCCTTGGAATAATCGACCCTTTCTGAGATACAGATTTGAGTGATTCCAATAGGTTGCATTCGTTTGGATATTGATGCGCTTGGATCACCAATTCTTCCAATGGGCAATTTGTTTGAGGCCTTGAGTAATCGAGATGACTTCTTTGACATCTTCACCGATGAAAACAGCAGGAAAGAGATCCGTACCCTCTTCTCTGTACATCGACAAAACAACGATGAATTCGGCAAGTAAGTCCGAGGCCTTTTCAGTTTGTTGAAAATCAGCAACAAAGGGAGCTATCTTAGTCTGAAGATAACTTCGAAAAGACAGAACTCCTTTTTGATTTCTATAATCCGCCATATTGCCCTTTCATTTTTCAGTTTCCTCATCACTCTTGGGTTCATCTGTTTCTTCATTTTTAGAAATGCCAAAAAGTTCTGGGAGCAGCAGCATGCCGCCAATAAATGCGATGCCAAAAAAAAGAACAGACCCCCGAGAACAAGCTCTATGCTCATAAACTGGCCTCATTTAAATTTTCGGTGCCGCAGTCAGAACAGTATCCATAAAACACTACGGAGAGATGTGCTTTTGAAAAATCATGAATATCCTTTAAAGCTTTTTCGATTCGGCTAAAAAGCCTTTGATCACCTTTTTTGACTTTTCCACAGACTTTGCAAATGTAATAGTGATGGACTTTACTGTCGAAAATAAATTGATAAGCCTTTCCCGTTTTCGGAAGGTCAAGTTCCTGAATCAGTTCAAGTACAATTAGCTTTTCGATATTTCTGTAGATGGAAGTGCGGTTTACATTTGGAAGGCCCTTTGCCACATGCTCTTGCAGCTCTTTGCTTGGTATGTGTCGAGTTTGGTTGTCGAGAAAAAACTGGATTAACAGTTCTTTCAGCGGTGTCATGCGAAGCCCTTTTGATTTCAGATAAGCTATTAAATCCTTGCGCTTCTTCACTGTTACTCCTTGATCCAAATCATGAGATCACCGTTCTCTATATGCTTGCTGGCAGCCATTCACAATTCTGCGAATAGAAGAACTCATCAGATGTATAGAAACTCATTTTTGCTCCTCACGAACGTAGGCTGAAGTTATCGGAGCAGATCGGTGCTTTACAACTTGGAAGTAAAGCATTGCAACAAACAAAAGACCCGATGTTAAAACGGGAACAAAGAAGCCCGCGTATCCGAGTTTGTTGAAAACAAAACCACCAAAGACAGAACCAAAACCAAAAAAGAAGATGATCCCGGCCCGCATAAGATTGGCTTCAACTTCGTTGCCAATTTCACCTTTGAGCTTATGCCGATTTAAAAACCGAATAATTCCAAGGCCAAGATCTGTGGTCACGCCCGTTAAGTGAGTCGTGCGAATTACAGATTTCGAGACTGTAGTTATTGTGCCATTTTGAATTCCGCAAATCAGGCACAGCAAAATAAGCAATGTGTAATCACGAGAAATCTCTAGGGGTTCGCCAAAATTTCCAAAGTACCCCATCATTCCTAATCCGAAAACAATGCAAAGTAGAAAAAAAATGAGCCCGAAAGTGATATAGTATTTCGGGCGTTTATGTAGCTTCAGGCGGATGTCCACAAGCTGCCCGCTAATCATACAACCTAGAAGAAAAAATAATGGAACAGCCAACATTCCAAATGCATGGCTATTGTCGGCTTGATTTATTTCATAGCCAAAAAAGGTTGCAAATCCAGTGACGTGCGACACGAATCGGTGAACAGCCATAAAACCACCGATGTTAATGAGTCCAGCCTGAAACGCCATCGACATCCAGATCGTTATATTTCCCCGACTGTAGTGAGAGATCGACTCATTCCCATAAAGCATAAATTTATACTATTGCATCATGTGGTATTAGTAAATAGTTAATGCAACATGATGCAATAGTCGAGAGCGGTCCCGGAGACCTAGCTTTGGAGAAATTTAAAGGGCTTTGGACAAAATCTTTGTCTGTAGGTAGGTCAACTCCACTTTGGATGTTCCGGTATATGCACCGCTAACGACTTTAACGAAAGTGCTAGCATCTAATAGAACATCCGATGCTAGCACTTTTGATTTTTTTGAATCCGCATAAACATCGATACATTCAAAAAAGAAAAGAAACTTAGTAAGCTAGTGGGACTTTTGTTTAAAGCTTGGCGTGATGCCAATCTTTTCCAGTAAACGTTTATTTTCATGTTGTCCCGCTAATGAACTCATATCGATCACGTAACGATAATCAACTTCGCCTTTGTCTAAATCATCAAACGCTTTGTTGATTTCATCGATCTCGATTAATTTCGTATCTGGCAGAATATCGTGTTTCGCGCAAAAATCTAAAACCTCTTGTGTTTCGGCAATGCTACCGATCAATGAAGTAGCCAAGATTCGACGATCCATTATCATTTTGCTTAAATCGAGCGGTTTAGTCAGTGGGGCAATACAGCCGACGACAGTCAAAACTCCATCTCGCTTTAGAAGCGCAATAAATGGATTAGCGTCATGTGGCTGCGGGATCGTACTTAAAATAAAATCAAAAGAACTTTCGGCTTTTTTCATAGCCTGTTTGTCAGTAGATAGAATGGCGCTTTTCCCCATTTTTTTTGCATCTGCCATTTTTTCTTTATGAGCCGTAATTACGGTGACTTCAGCGCCCATCGCTTTTGCTAGCTTTACGGCCATATTCCCTAGTCCGCCAAAGCCGACAATGGCAACCTTATGGCCGGGTCCGACTTTCCAATACCTCAATGGCGAGTAGGTGGTGACGCCCGCACAAAGAATGGGAGCGACCGCCTCGGGCGCTAATTTTTTCGGAATTTTTAACACGAAATCTTGGCGCACGACAATTTTATCCGAATAGCCGCCAAAAGTGTTTTTAGATTTTTTAGGTTCACGGATATTTCCGTTGTAGGTGGCTGTTGCACCTCGGATGCAGTATTGCTCAAGACCCTCTTTGCAGCTTTCGCAGTTCTGGCAAGATCCAATCATACATCCCACGCCAACCAGCTCGCCCACTTTTAAGTTTTTAACTTTGGCTCCCTTTTTTCAACGACCCCAATGATTTCGTGTCCAGGCATGCAGGGATAATTTGTATTGCTCCACTCATTACGGGCTTGGTGAACGTCAGAGTGGCAGACGCCGCAATACTTTACGGAAATCTGAACTTCATTTTCAGCAGGATCTTTTCTTTTAAATTCATAGGGCTTCAGTTTCCCTGTTGCAGATGCAGTTGCATAACCTAAAGCTTGTACCATTTTTCCTCCAATTGATGAACAGCTTCACTCTGTAATTAAAGGATTTTAGCTGCTGGTATCTCGACACTAATGTGCATTTTATATACCACATTGTTAGAAGCTAGAATTACTTCCGACGTATTTTGAAGAGCCACTTTAAGTAACTCGATGATAATTTTATCACCTTTTATTTGAGTGGCTCTTCGGCTTTCCGGAATGACTGACCTGATCGGCGGCCGGGGTCACCAATTTGTTTTCTGCCACCGTCTTGCTTAGGTCCAGAGCCCCATGCCTTTGTGGCTAATCACCCCGTTTACTTATTGTACTTTTTTTGTAACCGACAGTGACTTCATTTTTGTGTGCAGCAAACGCAGCTAACACTTCGTTTTTTTCGGTCTTCGGTACTTTGAAATGATCAAGGGTTCTACCAAGCTCGGCCGCGACTTCATCGAATTCTTCTGGCGATATCTTAAAATCACGATGTGCTTCTTCCAGACCCAACTTGGCTTTTCCTGGCTTTGTTGCAACAAACCTCATAGGTCCACCTGTAGCTTCAGCAACCCAAGTAGTTCGCATATATTTGAGACCTGGTAATCTATCTAAATTTTTCGTATGCCACTCTCTGAGAGCTAAGTTTTTAGAATTTTGTCCAACGACGGGGTTTTTAACAACTGCATCACTGAAATGATCAACAACTGCTGCAATACTAAAAATACCACCGAGTCTATCGTACAGACTTTGCTTACCGGCATCAGCCTTGCCTTTACTAACTTGCGCAAATCCTGAACTCGCGGCGAACAAAATCGAAATGATGTATAGACCTACAACTTTTTTTAAAAGTGAATTATTGAGTCTCATATTTTTCTCCTTTTTTTATATTGAGACTGCACTATCCGTACCACGACCATGATTTTTTAATATGCGGTAATTGACATGGTTGCGACGATTGCAAAGTAAGACTAGTGCGCTCATCTCATTATCTTTTAAAGAGTGAAAATGAATTCATTTTCCGCAGGCCATTCGCAGAAATCATCGGCTCGATAACCTCTTAGCCACAGCGAGTTTTCAATATTTCTTAAATAAAATCCGCTAGGATAATCTTCATCATTCTCTAGTTTAGCTGATGCGATGGTTAGGTAAAGACCTGCTGGTTGTTCTAAGTATTCGAGTCTCAAAAATGCAGCCAAATAAATTGGACATAACTTTAATCCTGAAGCGGTAGCTCGTTTTACCATTTCTTGGAATGAGCAAGGATTGTCTAAATTGAAATCGGATGATTTTACTTTGACGAGCTTTACTTTTTCATTTTTTTCGTTTGGAGAAAATTGTGTGTGATCAAATAGAATCTCTGCGTATTTGTTAAACCGAATTCCGGCGCCAGTTAATTTGCTAAGCAATTCCTCTTTGGTAATTCCGCCGATTGAGATTTCTTTGAATATTTCGAATTTATTCATATGCTGAAACTGCAACGTCAAGCCGACATTTTTTCAAGTCCCGTTGCAAAATAGAGCATCGCCAATTGTAAGAAGGACTAAAGGTGTTCCTTAAAGATGTTCCGGGCATGAATAGGGCCAGTCTGCGGGCAGTGTCCAAATCTTTTACAGCAAAGATTTACATACCAACCTTTAGCTCAAATCTCATAGCTTTCGCATAGACATGCCTCTGGCTTAGCCCATGCAAGTTTCTTAATCTGTATTCTCGATGTCTTCGGTTTTGTATTCTACCCCCCTCGCTATTTTGGGGGCGAACGCATATCTTCCGGTTCGTGCAAGCACAGCAGTTAGAAAACAAAAACTAAAGACGCGAGCTAAAAGCTTCGTCAGAAAAAAAGGAAATGAAAATGAAAAAACTAGTATTATGTTCGGCTCTCTTGGCAGCAATCATGTGTTCAGCAGCAGCTGAGGTTTCAAAAACTGAACGCATAAAGGAACAGCCTATCGGTTACAGAAAAGCGTTTGTCGCTATGACGATTCAAACTGAAGAAAAATCGACCAATGGCGCTTACAAGAATGTTTATACGCCTTTGTGTTCAGGCGAAATTTTTGTTCCCGTCTACCGACCTAGTGGCGAAGATACCGAAATGGAGTCAAACCTTCCCGTGCAAGATTTTAAGAAATGTGTAGTGAATATCGATGGTTTAGAGGCCTCTGTAATCGCAAGTCCTTATATTTTCGAAACTAAAAACTCTAAGTTACCGATGAAAGAGATCATGAAACATCTCTTGGGCGGAGGAGGTAATACGGGAGCAGAGTTACCGCAATGGCTCCAGTCCTCTATCAAGCAAGCAAACGGAGACTACACCGCATTTATGAGTGCTATGTATGTTGTTCCAAAAAACTGGGACAAGGACAACAGTAATAAAATGATGACCGCAGAAGAATCGGAAACATATTTTAAACTGAATGCAAAGTTAGGAGAGGCTTCGACTCAAGTAGCGACTTTACCAGGACGCGTGACGACGCCAGTGTTTTTGTTGAATGAGATTAGACCTTCTCAAAAATACTGTGACCTTGAGGCTAACAAAAGTGAAAAGTTTTGCGCGCTTCGCTACACGATAAGAGCTCAAATTATTATGCAGGGTAAATAACCAATGTTTAAATTTAAACTCCCCGTTTTAAATTTAATTGTGGGGCTGCTTTTCGCAGCCTCACTTTCTCACGCTGGTGGATCCCGTGTCGGAAATGGCAATGGCAGCACTGGTAAGCGAATTTCAATTGATAAGAGTTACGATATTGAATTTCCCGTCCCATTCACGAATATCAATGAATTCGGCGATGGTTTACGAGCGGAAGGACTTCCTCAAGTTAAAATGGAAGGGTCTTTGTTTGGAAGACAACCCACTTTCAATATTCAAAAAATAAATGTTATGAAACTTCGCAAGGAACGTCCCGATCTTGTGAATATAACGGCAGCGGAATTTAAAAGCTATTTCGAGAAAAATAAATGGCAAGACGTCAAAACCGGTAATTCTTGTTTAAAAGTGCACACGATCGAGAACTCGGGCACCGTGACGGCAATCGTAGCTTGGGGTCAAGATGAAGGTTACGTCGCGACGACAGATAATACTTCAGTAACAAAACAAGCTCTTCATGACGTGATCCAGTCGACTCGTCCCTATGATAAGGGTTGTCAGTGGAAATAAAGCAGTCCCTTCCTTTAATTGAAAAGTACCGGGACTACCGGCGATTTTTAAGCGACTACTACGCTTTTAAGAAAAGCCACCGTACAGGTTTTTCGTTTCGGCAGTTCGCATCGAAAGCGGGACTGAAGTCTCCGAATTATTTGCAGCTCGTGATGCGCGGTGATCGCAACCTTTCAGAAGAGATGGCCCTGAATGTTGCTGGCGCAATGGAGCTCTCGATTTCGCAAAAGAAATATTTTGTTTCACTTGTTCGCCAGGAAAATGCGAAGACCGATGACGAACTTTCCAAAGCGAAAGAAGCTTCGCTTGTGGCTTTAAAGAAGCTTGTTTCTAAATATATGCAGCAAAATAAAGGCGAGGTTCTAAGCGATTGGCATTATCTTTTGGTTCGTGAACTTGTTGCCTTACCAGATTTCGAACCGACGGGCGAATACGTCGCGCTGAAACTGAAGAATCTAGTTTCTATTTTAGAAGGCGAAAAAGCTCTCCGCGTTCTGATGGAAACTGGCTTTCTTAAACAAGAAAAATCAGAATGGAAGATTGTCGACCCCGTCATTGATACCGGTGATACAATTTTCACTGATGATCTAATCAAGAAATACCACTCGAAAACTTTGCGCGTTTGGAGTGAACAAATTAAGACGGCAAGTTCTACAGATCTCGAGATGGGAGTTTTAAATCTATCTTTGCCCGCCTCTAAGCTTCCTGAGCTCAAGGAAAAAATGCGAATTTTTCAAGACCAAATTTTGGGATGGCTTCAGGATGAAAACGAAGTAGATAGTATTGTCCAAATTGGTGTGTATCTGATGCCACACGTAATAAATAATAAATAAATTGTGGTGCAACACTTTACATAGACGCCATTCTGCCATTTGCTGATTCTTATGATGGGGCGTTTTTTTACGAGGACACTATAATTGTCGCCGACTGTATTATGTCGACTGAAAGTTCAAAACAAATTCTTAATTAATCATGATGTGTACTGATCCAATACTTTTCTCACTTGCAAAACAATTCAAATATCTTATTAGTTTTCTCTCTCAAATTCTAACTGCTCCATAACATGTTAACAAAAGTTAACCCCGGCATGTGGCTTGCAATTGCAGTTCTAGCGTTTCTTAATCTAAACGAATAATCAGTCATAATTTTACCCTTGGAGGTCTCATGAAAATAAAAAGAAATGTTTTATACTGTGGGCTGGCATTAGCAGTCAGTCTTGGCTCTTTTCATCTCGCTAACTCTTCAGACCATGATGATGGAGTTAGTGCAGCTAAAGAAAGAAATCTTAATTTAACGGATTTGTTTGTTTTTCGTGAAGACAATCAAACAGGAAATTCAAAAGATCGCGACAATTTAATTCTCATTATGAATAGCAATCCTCATACTCCCGGCGGCCAACAAGATTTTTTCAGTACTCGTGGGTTTTATGATTTCCATATTACTCGCGTAACAAGCCAGAATATGAACGCTACACCAACGGGTGCAGAAGACATGGTTCTACGTTTTGAATTTGGAGAACCCAATGCCAATCAACGTCAGGCCATTACGATGACAGTTATTAAAGATGGTGAGTCTACGGCAGCTATGCCAATGATTGATAGTAGCGCAAACGAGATTCTGACAACATCACTTGCTGATAGCAAATCAGGTTACTTGAGAAGAAATAAGTTCAAAATTGAAAATTCCGCAATTACAGTATTTGCAGGCCTTAGAGAAGATCCGTTTTTCTTTGATTTCGAGCAATTTGTGAAAGTGAGAGCAGGCGCTGCAGGCCTTAGTGCACCGGTAGGATTCCAATCTAGGAAGCAAGCAGCTGATTATTTTCGTAATGAAAATATTAATACAATAGTCGTACGTGTTCCAATCAAGTTTCTTCAAGGTGACGCTATGGAACCCTTGTTCGACATTTGGGAAACTATTTCAATTAAATAATTTTAAAATTTAGGAGAATCATTATGAAATCAATTCTATTCAAAAAAACGCTGAAACCGATATCTTTTATAGCTGCAATTCTTTTATCTGTCTTAGTTGCGGGCTGCGCAGATGATAATGACAATGATGACCCTGTCGCTAACACTCCGGTTGGAGAGGAAACTGCTGCAGGTACTGGCGGCGGCGGACAGGTTGATCGATTAGCTAGACCTGCAATCAATGAAGGTCTTATCTTAGACAATGACCTGCTTAATCTTTTTAACACTGTACCTCCGACCGTTGATACAACAGACGCCGCCGCACCAATACTTGCGCAAGCCGCAAGCGTACTGGATGCGTTTGATGCGGTTGACGGTAAAGAAGATATTACGGTGACTGAAGTCGTCACAGGATTTTTGCCCGATGTTATGCGTATCGATACACGTCTGAATATTCCAGTTGGTAAAACGGCCTACAATGCAGCGTTTAGTGGAGATAAGGGAATATTGATTGGTGGCCGTAAAATTGAAGACGATGTGATCGACATCACGTTAAGTCTTTTAGTAGCAAAAGATCCAACAGGAAAAGCTGTAAAGGATAATGTCTCTTACTGGGGCGTCCCGGGGAACAGAGCTCAGACTGGACATCAACCTTTACATGGTCAACGTAGAGCTCGCGGACCTGCGCAATTTCCATTTTTAGCAACGCCAAATTAAATATGAAAAATATTGTTCTTATGTTCAGCATTTTGCCGGTAACTCTAGGATTTTTCCTAGGGTTATCGGGTTGTTTTTCAAAGGCAAATGACAAAAATGATAATGCAGTTTCGGGTCAAGTATTGCGCTATCCCTATCAAATCCAAAGTTCATCGCAAGCTGAAGATATAGAACGAGCAGAAAAACTTTATAAAAAGAAATTGCGAGAAGAACCGCAAAGCGCACTAATAAGATCCCTCCTGGCCGCAGTTTATTCTCAAAAAGCCCATTTCACCGGCGAAATGAAGTTTTTCGATCAAGCTGAAGCGCTGGCTAAGAAATCCTTAAAACTCCTACCTCATTCAAATACTATGGCTTCACTAGTGCTTTCAAGCGTTGCAGAAGCCAGGCATGATTTTCCAACAGCCATTAAAGTTGCAGGGGAAATTCATAAAAATAATTCGACAAATTTTGGTGCCGTTTCAATTCTTATCACAGCCCATTTAGGATTCGGGAAAAATGAACAAGCAGCGCTCTATGCTAATCAATATGCGTCTGCAAAACCGACGATAAATTCTTTAACATTGCAGGCACTAGTTCTAGAAGCTCAAGGGAATGAAGATAAAGCTTTCAAGACTTTTGAAAACGCGATTCGTTCGGAAGAATTCGGCCAATATGAGGATTCCGCCTGGACTAGGACTTTTTTGGGACGCCTATTGATGAATTATGGCCGGCATGAATTAGCAAAAGCATACTTTGACGAAGCGCTTCGGATCTTACCCGATTGTCATTTAGCCCTAGCACTGTCAGCTGATCTTAAACTAAAAAATCATGATTTTGCAGGAGCTGAACAAGACTTTATTAAGGCAATTGAAGCCAGGGAAGAACCTCCCTATATGCTTCGTTATGCTAAACTTAAAACTCAGCTTAACGACACTATCGGCGCGGAACAGCTTCGCCGCCGTGCTGAAAAACTGATTCGCGATGAAATGACTTCAGGCCCTTACGGCCATCACAACGAATTAGCCCAACTGCTTATTGATCGCGGAAACGTCATTGATCTTCCTGAAGCGATAGCCGAAGCAAAAAAAGATGTTAAAACAAGGCAGACTGCAGAAAGTTTTGCGCTACTTGCAGAAGTCTACTTCACGGCTCAGCTTTTTACTGAAGCTAGATCCGCCATTTATACTGCCCTTGAAACAGGCGCCGAAAATATCGATTTCTTTTACCTAGCAAGCTCAATTGAGGCCGCCTTAGGAAATACGGTCGAATCTCAGAACTTTTTGGAAAAAGCTAAGGGCATGTTATCGAAAACAACTTCGCCATAACTTCATCTAATTCTACGCATGCAACCAAATGGTTAAGACTTTGTTTGCCTTGCGTGAGGATCTCTAATTTAATTCGATCTTCCATTCATTTTTCATTACCATCTCAATTAGTAAGGAAATTTACCCATGATTAGAAGCGCTCAATACTTGGGACATTTCAGCACCACGCAAAAAATTATTGAGACAAAATAGCCCAAAAGCCGAATTACCTAGCCTGTAACGCAGGCTCTAACTTTGCAGCTTTTATAAGGACAACACAGCTGCAAAGAAGGTTCAAAATGGTCACACCTATCACGAGAGTCATGACGGAAAATGTAGTTTCGGTTCCAGTAGGCACAAATCTTTATGAAGCCCATCAATTGATGAAGCAAAAGAAGCTCAGACACCTACCTGTTATTGACATAGATGATAAGGTTATTGGAATCATTTCTAATCGGGATATTAATCTCGTCGAAGATTCCAAAAATTTATCTGTCGAAATTTTGATGTCATCCTCTGTTCAATTTGTTGATTATAATACTCCCCTTCGAAGCGTGATTCTAATGATGTTGGAAAAGAAGATTTCAAGTATCTTGATTGCGGACTCCGCGGGCAAGGTTGTCGGAATCGTAACGACGGATGATCTTCTTTGGCACTTGGCTCACCTTCTTTCAAATGAAAGTCAGCATAGATCATGGAAATCTAATGTTCCCGATGTTCAAACCATTGGCGCATTTGCAAATAGCCTTGCGGCAGCGGGGATATAGTATATGTCACGCTTATTAATCATATACTCAAGTCGCTATGGACAAACCTGCAAGATAGCTAATCGATTGGCGCAGGATGCTCATGCGATAGGAATCTTTGCTGAGGCAGTTGATATTAGTAAAGCACTGCCCTTACCATTAGAGGATTACACAGGCGTGTTGATCGGAACACCCATTTACATGGGTCGATCAGATCCTTCACTAGTCAAATGGGTTAGGAAAAATAAAACATTTCTTAA
Organism: Pseudobdellovibrionaceae bacterium; assembly: GCA_043730825.1. Taxonomy (GTDB): domain Bacteria; phylum Bdellovibrionota; class Bdellovibrionia; order Bdellovibrionales; family Bdellovibrionaceae. Next base: position 61,667 of record JAYTJV010000091.1, on the reverse strand, counting down.
CAGTGTCACAACAGGCCTTTACACTGTCAGCTTGAATGCCGCGAATTTGGGGCTAAGGGCACAGACGACAAACGAAATGTTAATTCAAGATTTTACAAATAAAACTGGCTTGGTCCCAGCAGTTTCAAAAAGTATTGCGGGTGCACTGCATTACCCTGCGTACAATCCCATCATTCGCTTCCTGATGAGATGGATTTCGAAATCTGAAGGTGGACCAATTGATACAAAACAAGAGCATGAGTTAACTAACTGGAATGATGTTGAATCCCTTTTACAAAACTTTCTTAAAAAAATGAATGAAAAAATAATAAGAGAAAACCAATTCAATTCCGAGGCAAGACCAGAGCTTTTTTAAAGAGGTTATATGAAAAATTGGACCGTACTTTCTTTTCTTACTTTTGTAATATCGTTTGCGAACGCGCAAGTTTCTGGAAATGGGATCGCAGAATACAGTGCCCAAGGAAATCTTGTAATCCTACGAATTATCCCAGGTGATAAAGTGACTAAGCTTTTTATAGTCGGAAAAAAAGCGGCTGAACTTGATTTGAAAAAAGATGCGAAAGTTCTTTCCGTATTTTTGAAAAGTGACGATCATTTAGAAGAGCTTCGGATCAACAATCGAGGTGACTATTATGAAGTGCACGGACTTCGTAAACGCGAAACGCCTTATGAACTTTCTGTTACAACTGCGGTTAAAGGCAAAAAAGAAGACGTTACTTTTAAAATTAATATGCAAAAGCCATAGACCAGTGCATTTGAGCGGGTAGCTTTTACCTACCCAGAAAGACTTACCATGGCACCTTATCAAATATTTTTTCCAATTGGATTTTTAAGTGCTATACTAGCGGTCGGTATTTGGTTTACTCAAAATCTAGGTTGGTTTAATACTCCCGTCATACTGATCCATTCTAAGCTTATTATGGGCGGCTTCTTATGGAGCTTTATTGTCGGATTTTTAATGACGGCAATTCCAAAAATGACCGGTACAATAAAGGCCCATAAATTTGAATTAACGGCCGCCTTATTTGTTATTTCATCACTTATCTTTTTTTCTTGGAAAATCGATGCGAGATATTTTTATGCAAGCCAAATCCTTTTGGTCATTTTTCTAATTTTTTTTGGTGGACGTAGAATCTTAAGAATGACAAAGCCTATTCCTGTGTTCATCTCTCATGTGGGAATGGCGATGCTACTTGCTCTTTTGGGTGCTGTATTTCATTTTCAAGGAAACTCGATAATGGGAATTCATCTCTATCATGTCGGCGCTATTTTACTTTTAGTCTTAGGTATCGGAACTCGTTTTTTTTCTTTCATCTCTGGGCTTCCTTCAGTATTTGAAGAAACTACTGCTCCATGGCGGCGGAGGATATTTCATGGACTCGGCATTCTAACAGGATTTTTGCTCTTCTTCGGAGGGCGGGGGCATAAAAGTGCTTATCTTGCGTTGGGAATCGTTTCTCTTGTGTACTTATTTGGAGTCTGGAAAGTTCAACGCCCGTCAAATCGACCGTCTGCCTTAAAGTATGGCGTTAGAATCGTAGCCTTAATGATTCCAATCAGTTTTTTCCTGTCGTGGATACAACCTCATATGTTTATTACTTGGATTCATCTTTTATTTATCGGTTGTTTTGGACTCATCACATTTGCTGTCGCAACACGCGTGACATTGGCTCATGGTTCATATCCTATAGTGCTGGAGACAACATCGCGAGCTCTTTGGTGGCTCGTCATTTTTATGACTTTAGGTCTTATCTCTCGGATTATGTACGGATTTACAGATGGCATATCAAGAGTTAGCTTTCTACACTTAGCCGCTACATTCTGGATTTTCGCAATTGTTAGCTGGGGATGGACGTTCTTTTTGAAAATTCTTAAACCTGGAAACCAATCCAAACCAAGCTGTTAAGTTTAAGGATTAGATCTAAAAATAAATTGGAAAATAAAAAGACAAACAGAAAAAATAAATCCTAAAAGGAATAAAATGAAAAATCAAAATTTTAGTTTAAAAAAATTTTTATACCTAGCCGCTAGCTCTGCAGCCGCCATTATCCTTACTGCGTGCTTTGAAAAATCGTCGACAGCTGATAAGTGGGATGCTCCTTCTGCACATATTGCAGCAGATGATACCTATATTGAAAAGCTACCAAAAGAATCTCATGTGTTGGTGCTTCCGCCGCTTGCACCGCCTCCGATTACTCGAAAGAATTCAGCACGAGTAACAATCGAACTTGAAGTCCGAGAAGAAATTAAAAAACTTTCTGATGGAGTTGACTATACGTTTTGGACTTTTGGTGGGACAGTCCCAGGCCCCATGCTTAGAATTCGTGAGGGTGATTACGTAGATTTCACTTTAGCGAATCACCCCTCTAACAAACTTCCTCATAATATTGATCTCCACGCTGTAACAGGACAAGGTGGCGGAGCAGAAGGTTCTTTTACGGCCCCTGGTCACAAATCAACCTTCTCGTTTCGGGCGCTAAACGCAGGCCTCTATATCTATCATTGTGCTACGGCCCCAGTGGGTATGCACGTAGCCAATGGAATGTATGGTTTAATTTTAGTGGAACCAAAAGAAGGTCTTCCAAAAGTAGACCGTGAATATTATGTCGTTCAAGGCGAGTTTTATACTAAAGGAAAATTTGGTGAACGTGGCCTACAATCTTTCGATATGGAAAAAGCAATTCGTGAACAGCCTGACTATGTTGTATTTAATGGTTCTGTAGGAGCAATAGCTGGCGATAAATCACTTAAAGCAGATGCGGGACAAACCATTCGAATTTTTGCCGGTAATGGTGGACCTGGACTTATTTCGTCATTCCATGTGATTGGTGAAGTTTTCGACCACGTTTATCAAGAAGGCGGCACGATAGCGAACCAAAAAAATGTACAGACCACGATAATTCCAGTAGGTGGCGCAGCCATCGTTGATTTTAAAGCCGATGTGCCCGGAAATTTTATTCTCGTGGATCATTCTTTGTTCAGAGCCTTTAATAAAGGTGCGATCGGAATGTTAAAAGTAGATGGCAAAGAAAATCATCGAATCTATACTGGAAAAACAGTTGATGCGATTTATCTTCCTGAAGGCCAAGCCCTTAAGCCTATTTCGATGGAACAAAAAACGGACCCGGCCCCAGTTAATTTTGAAGAACGAATGAAAGTGGGCGCTATCGTTTATAATACGAACTGTGCGGCTTGCCATCAGCCAAATGGGCAAGGAATCCCCAATGCATTTCCACCAGTGGCCAAATCTGATTATTTAATGGCAGATAAAAACCGTTCTATTAAAGTGATTAAGCATGGTCTTGAAGGTGCCATCACAGTAAATGGCAAAACTTATACAAGCGTTATGCCAGCGCTAGGACTTTCTGATGAAGATATTGCAAGCGTATTAACTTTTGTTCGAAATAGTTTTGGCAACAAAGGCGATGCCGTAACTGCAGCTGAAGTGAAAAAAATAAAGTAAATGAGACTTTTTGTATTCTTCTTACTTTTTTCAACTTCAGCTGTAGTAATGGCAGTTGAGATTAAATTACCAAGGTTAATTTATCAGCCTCTATTCAAAGATCCAGGCGAAGCTGATTCGATAGTTGGTCCGCTGCTATTTGATAAGACTCCTGTCACTAATCAAGAGTTCTTAATTTTTGTACAAGCCCACCCCCAATTTACGCGGTCCAAAGTTGCTAGTCTTTTTGCCGACGTAGGTTATCTAGCACATTGGATTAGTGACACTTCATTTTTGAAACATCATGCCCATTTCCCGGTAACTTATGTTTCATGGTTTGTTGCCCGAAGATTTTGCGAATCAAAAGGCAAACGACTTCCGACGATTGCAGAATGGGAAGTGGCTAGTGATTCAAAAAATCTAAAGCACGAGACAGAAATTTTAACCTGGTATAGCAATCCGGGAACCAGCCTAAGAGAAGTTGGAAAGACTGCCAGTAATGTGTTTGGCCTCAAAGATACCCATGGTCTTGTGTGGGAATGGGTTGATAACTTTAGCGAAGTTATTATGTCGGGCGATTCGCGCGGTGGATCTACAACTGATTCAATGTTTTGTGGTGGTGCCGCACTAAAGGCGAAAGATCCCCGCCGGTATGCTGCCTTCATACGTTTTGCATTTCGAAGTAGTCTCAACTCAAAATATACTTCCGCGAATCTAGGATTTAGATGCGTTAGAGATCTCAAAGGAATTTCAAAATGAAAATAAGCCGTAGGCTTTTATTACCGATCTTAATTCACATTTTCGTTTTTCAGGCATTCTCCCACGAAAATCATGAATCGATGAAAACTGATGCAGTCCTACCCGGCTCTTCAATATTTCAATTGGATTCACGTTGGAAAGATCAAACGGCTAAGACAATTAAACTTTCCGAACTTCGGGGAAAGCCTCAGTTGCTCGTGATGTTATTCACTAAATGTGAAACGTCGTGCCCTTTGATAATCGAAGATCTAAAAGGAATTGCCACTGAACTTAGTTTGTTTGGAACCGGTCAAATAAATGTCTCAATATTCTCCCTTGATTCACGCAGGGAAACTCCAGAATCCCTGAAGGCATTCGCAATAAAACGAAAAGTTCCAGAGAACTGGAGACTTTTCACTAGTTCAAAGGACGAGTCAGTTGCAGAATTAGCAGCAGCGCTTGGTATACGCTACAAAAGGCTCAAGAATGGCGACATTATCCACTCTAACGTCATCTACTTCTTGAATGCCAAAGGCGAAGTCCTTGCCCAAAAAGAGGGATTGAAAGCTCCTCATACTGACTTTATCAAACAGATTAGGAATTTACTGTAGTTTCAGTACGTAAATGAGCTCTTCTTCGCCGAGTTGAAAATAAAAGTGAAGTTCGCCTACTAAAACATCTATCTTTATTTTCGCTTTTTTTCCTAATTGCATATCTGGATCTTTAGCGCAATCTGAAGCATTACGTGGATTCACGAAATTTGTTTCTAGTTCAATTCCATTTTCGATCACACTGTAAAAAGAAAATCTTTCGCAGAAAACAGCTGTCCCGCCGCGATCCCAATACAATCGTTCTGTCCCATTCTTAAAAAATGTCCAATTTAAATTCAGATCTGGATTGGGAAGTGGCAACCTTTCGCCACGATAAATCAACTCGCTAAATTTCCAATGACCGATAACATCCTTGTTATCAAATCCAAAGGCGGGAAAAAGAAAAATCAATGTTAAGATAAATGCCATCTAATGAGTCCATCCTCTTTGATCCAAAATTTTTCTGGCTACTTCTTGTTGCCCTGATGGCAATTGCTTTAGAATTTCATTTAGCTCGATAGAAAAATCATTTAAATTTGTGGTAGGATTAAGTCTTATTAAAATTTCCCAGCCAATTTTCAAACCGGTTTCATAACCTAACTTTTGGGACAAATTCCACAGCAATCCCGATACAATTCCTGAATCATGATAAAGCCCTCCATTTTGATCTTGCAGCCTTAGAGAATTCTCAATCGTTCTTTTAAAAGGTCCCTTTTTGTAAGCGACTTCTCCTAAATTGGGGTTTTTTAGCGTCATTGCAGTTAAGAAATCTGCGAAGCCTTCATTGATTGATCCACCTTCGCCTTGGAAGGGCAACCGTGCCACGGCATCAATTAATGCGTGAAAGGTTTCATGAATAACAAGAGTAGGATCCAGCGGTATATTCGAAAAAATGACACCATCACCTTCACCAAGTCTGATTTTGCGTTGGTAGTAAAAAGCTGTATTAGTTTTTTCCGGAAATCCAACGAAAGTTTCTGCTTCTAACTGGTAAGGTAGTCTAAATTGTAATTCACTTTCAGCCCAACCTATGGTTTTCGTTAAATAGTAAAATACCTGGACTTGAGCAAAGCGCTGGTCTTCAACTGAATAGTTAAACTGAAAATTTTCAGAATAGGCTTTTTCAGCAGATTGGGTTGAAACTTTTATTGCTTTTGTATCTAGCGTTCTATTTTGCGCAAGCTCGTGCAGCACTATGTTTTGAAGCTTGCTTTTCAGAGGCCCCTCCGGAAATAATGTAGCTTCAGCTGTTGCAAAACGAGAACCTAAAATAATAGTCTTCTTTGTGTTCAGCTTGGAATCTAAAAATATTCCTTCAAGCTCACCATTTGGGCGAGTTACCACTAGCTTCCATCTAACTTCACCATCTTGAATAATAAGCTTTGGCTTTTCATATATACGCTTCATATCGATGTTCGCATACCTCTTTTGAATGCGTGTCTCAACCAGATTTGATTGAAGTTTCATCAAAAGAATTCTTAAGCGGATTGCGATTGGGACATCTTTTATCCAGTGTGCGGAAAAAAATTTAATTTCGTTATCATATACTTTTTTTTCAAAAGAATCTTCAACTTCAACTCCCTGAATGAATTGCTGCACGAACTGAATATCCTTTTTGCCAATCTTCAGCTTTAGATTTTGAGAATCTAGATTCGAATTATCAACTGGAGCCGAAATCATTCGGCTCCACCTGGTATCTTCGAATCTCAGATTTTCTGAACAGCCGATTGTTAACGTTGACTGTAAGGCAATTAACAAAACAAAGTTCAGATTTTTCATAGGCTATTCAACTTTCAAAGTTTTTTCAATCCAAGTGCCATCACCGTTCGTAAATTTTAGCTTATGGCTGCCACTAGCCAATTTCCCTAAGCGAACCTCTTTTGTGAATGGGATTAAGACCATAATACACATTCCTTGGCTGACTAAAGCTTTAGACTTTACTTCATGATTAAATGGTCCATCACTTTTAACTTCGGCTTTGCTCCAGCGGTAGCAACCGTTAGGAAAAATTCCGTTTACAATCACATAAGAATCCGCCTCAGAATCAAAGCCTGCTGGTACGTAGACATCATTTAATCCAATTACAACCTCGCGCGGCGGTAGCTGCCCTTCAGTTGCGAGACTCAAACTTCCAGAAAAACTTCCTGTCATTAGAATTACTGTTACTATGGCTTTGTACAAATTTTCTTTTTTCATCATTCCCCCGAATGTTTTTTCAGACGTCGTTGTCCGATACCAGATGTAAAAGCAAAGAGTGGTCCAGTTCCGAAAACAAACAGATCCGAGTTGAGATTCAAAGTGAGAAAAAATTTCTCACTTTAATAAAACTACTTGGGACAAATGTGCACTGTCTAATAACTGCTGATTAACAAACAAATTTTTTACTAAGCGTTTTCAAGACGCAAAAAATGGACACCGATTCGATGTCCATTTCAGTGAAGTAATATCTGTTCGAAATTAGCTATGAAGCTGCTTCTTTTCGATATTAGTATGAAGCGCTAATACTGGGCAGGGCGAAGTTGCCATTAGTTCTCTGACATTTCGGCCTAATATGACCTGGCTCAATGGACCGCGCTTAATCCCTAAGGACAAGATGTCTATTTGATTCTCTACTATGTTTTCTAAAATTCTATCTTTAAAATCACCTAGTTTTCTGTCCGCTATGAATTGGCACTTAATATTTTTCTTTTCGGCCCAGGCTTTCCATTTATCGCCTTCAGCTTTCTTCTGCTCTTCTTGCGCACGCCAGTAGTCATCAAGCCATTTCACTTCATATCCCCATGGAATCCCATAAATTTGCGGGCCCATTTCGACATTCATAAAATGGTAAAGAATAACTTCGGCATCATAAATCTTTGCAAACTGAACAACTTTTTTAAAGTTTGCATAAGAAACTTCTGAAAAATCAGTTGGATAGAGAATCTTCTTAACCTGGCGGATTGGTTTTACTATTTCGCTCATTACTAACACAGGAATAGGAGACATCGTAATAAGAGCTTCGGAAAAGCTACCAATGCCTGTAAGTTTAGATCGTGACGTAACTCCCGAGCCAACCGCAATCAGTCGTGCTTTAGTTTTTTTTGCATACTCGATTAGTGTCATCACTTTTTCGCGATTCGAGCCCGATTCCGCAATCAAAACACCATTTTTTTTGAACTGTAGAGACAACTTGCTCCATTGCAACTTAACAATTGCTGAAATTCTGTCATATGTTTTTTTCTTAAGTGCCTTATCGACAGGCAAAAGCCAGCCCAAGTCAAACGGAGAAAAAATTGTTGTTGATAGAATTTGATCACTCGTAAATTGAAGAGCACCAAGCACATCTTGAAATTTTTTAACTTCTAGTTCATTCACCTGGGCCGAGTCTATGGCCCATACTGCGGGGGCAATTAATTTTTCTAACTGCGGTGTAATTTTTTTTGATACAACTTTTACTGTAATTTGATTAGTGGCCATAGAATTCTCCTATAAGGTTACATTTAAGAGACTAGTTCTTAAGCCTGGTTTCGAGAAGCTCTGAAAAAGCCTTATATACATCAATCTCTGTTAAGATACCGACAAGCTTGCCGTTATCGACTACCACAGCACAACCATACTTCTTTCGGGCCATATAACTGACAACTTCGTTAAGCGGAGTTTCAGGCGATGTTGAATAGGGATCAAAAGTACAGGCTTCTTCAACCAGCATTTTTTTAGTATCGGTGCTTGCAAAACTTGTCACAAGTTTAATATCGCGATCTGTTAAAACTCCAACAAGTTTCCCGGCATTTAACACAGGCAAGTGACGAATCTGCATCTCTTGCATCAATTCAATTGCTTGGGATAGTGGTCTGTCAAACCCAATACTTTTTGGAACGTGAGTCATATATTTTTGAACGACTGGTATTGCTTTGTTCATTGGAATTCCTTTCAAAGGATTTGTTTCAACTACACTGCGTGATATAAATAGTATTTTTGAAGATGTTTGCGCCCGACCGAAAGTATTTCGCTGTCTGGCATTCTGTCTACTTTTTCGGTACCGATAACTCGGTGGAAAATTTCAGTTGCAGCCCGTGCTAAAAATACTTTGAAATGAGTCGCTGCCAGACTTGGCCCCATCAGTAGTATTTGCTTGGCATCTTTAGGTTTTAATTTTTCAAGAAGTTGTCTGAAGAAAACTTCTTCATCAGAATCATGTTTATTGTGATTTTCTTCCATGACTTCTTTATGATGAGAAGGCCCGTGAAATAAGAGTCTTTCTGCCTTGATGCTGTCTTTTTCTATTTCAAAAAGCTTAGCTTCAACCGAATCTATCCAAATGATAAGTGCCGACATTATAATCTCCTAGTGAGACTATATAGAGCAATTCCCGAGCCATCGACCTAGGTGATTCAGCATAATCCCATTAGAAGATTGAGACAAAAAATCTCAAATAAGGGCTTAGTCTAAAAGGACAAATGAGCCCAAATTTTCTTAACTATGTTAATCTAGTTTTAGTCTTCGATAAGCATAGGATGAACCGAGTACAGGGACTTTTCGAATCATACGTAAGAGTTCCACCGTTTTTGATTAAGAGACCCTGGGAGATGCTGAGCCCGAGGCCTGTTCCATACTGCACCGCTTTTGTCGAAAAGAAAGGATTAAACATTTTGATTTGAGTTTCCTTGGGAATTTCGGGCCCGCTGTCAGAGACAATGATTTCAACTTTTTCCTTCAATTCATTCACTTCAACTTTGACCCATTTTTCCTTTTCATGAGAAATCGCATCAAAAGAATTATTAAAAAGATTCACTAGCACTTGGACAATTTGATGGCTTCGACATTCCACGGTCAAGTTTTCAAAAATAGGTTTAAATTGAAATTCAATTCCGTGGTTTTTGAAACGATGAAGACATAGGTCAATGGCGTCAGTCAGAATCCCATTAAGTTGCACTTTTTCGGTCGGTTCATCTTCCTGATGATGAGCCATCGTTTTCATACTTTTAATAATTTTAGCGATTCTAAGACCAGTGACTTCAATTGTATCTGCAACTAATTGGACTTCATCCAGATTAAGTGTTTTTTCTGCTAGCATTGATTTGAGCATCTCAACTCGGCCTAAGATAACGCTTAATGGATTGTTTATTTCATGAGTAATAGCAGCGGCCATTTCCCCAATAGCTGAAAGTCTGGATGCTGAAACTAATTTTTCTTGCTGTTCTATGATAACTCTTTGGGCTTCTTTAAGTTCAGTGATCTCATGCCGAATTGACAGAAACTGAACTGGAATTGCCTTTTCGTCTAGAAAAGGCACAATCGTTGTAAAAACCCAGTACAAATTTCCATCTTTGTTCTGGTTACAGATTTCCCCTCGCCATACTTTTCCGCTTGAAATGGTTTTCCAAAGATCACGAAAAAATTCTTTAGGATGGAGTCCTGAATTAATAATTTTATGTGTCTTTCCAATAAGTTCTTCGCGGTTATATCCAGATACTTCACAAAATTTATCATTTACATAGGTGATGGTGCCGTTAGCATCCGTTGCTGCAACGATTGCAGCTTGATCCAGAGCATACTTCTGATCGGATAGCTGTTTTAAAAGCTCTTCATTCATCTGCATTTGAAGGCATTCCTTTTAGAAAATAGTCTGCAATTTAGACAACTTGAGACAAAATGGCCCAACTTTATTCTACTTTTGCTAAGATTCTTTGTACACGTCAAAGTATGTGTTAGAAACATGGAATATGTCATTAGGCTCAATAGTCGTTATCGACGACGATACAGAAATGCGTTCGATGGTAACTGATCACCTTAAACGCGAAGGTTATCAGGTTAAAAATTTCGGTAGCAGCTTAGAAGCAATAAAGTTTCTATCGTCGCAAGATCTTGAAGCTTTAAGTACCGAGCTTGTCCTGACTGATTTAAGAATGCCAGAGCTAGATGGGATTGACGTACTTCAACAAATAAAAAGATTACCAAATCACTTTCCTGTGATCATCATGACAGCCTTTGCAACAGTGGATACTGCCGTTGAGGGCTTAAGAAAAGGTGCATTCGATTATTTAACCAAGCCCTTTAAACTTGCCGAGCTTACCCTAACAATTGAAAGAGCCCTCGCTTTCTATCGCCTAAAAATTCAAAATCAGGCACTTACTTCAGAAATTAAAAAAACTTGGAACCGCCAAAATATTGTTGGCAAAAGTTCAGCAATTCAAAATGTTTTTGATATTATTGACCGCGTGGGCCCTTCTTCAGCAAATATTTTAATTACCGGCGAAAGCGGTACTGGCAAAGAAGTCGTCGCAAGAGCTTTACATAATTGCAGTCCGCGTTCGGGCAAATCATTTATTGCGATTAATTGCACTGCTATTCCTGAAAGCCTGATGGAGTCTGAACTTTTTGGTCACGCTAAAGGTTCATTCACCGGTGCTACTTCAGATAAAAAAGGTCTTTTTGAAGAAGCTCAAGGTGGAACTATTTTTCTAGATGAAATTGGCGATATGGACATGGGCTTACAAGCCAAGCTTTTACGGGTCTTACAAGAAAGAACGATTAAACCAGTAGGCAGTAACCAATTTAAAACGATTGATGTCCGGGTCATTGCAGCTACACACAAAGATCTTAAAAAAGCGATAGCTAATCAAACTTTCCGAGAGGATCTTTATTACCGCTTATCCGTTATTCCAATTGTCATTCCGCCGTTAAGACATCGACCGGAAGATATCCCACTCTTAGCTCATCACTTTTTACGAAAGTATTCTGCTTTAAATAATGGAAAGAATGTATCGCTTACTCAAGAGGCCTTGCGAAAGCTGATGAGCTTCACCTGGCCCGGAAACGTTCGTGAACTTGAAAATATGATCGAAAGAGTTGTTGTGATGGCTCGATCGACACAAATTGATTCAGGCGACATTCCCGATTCAGATCAATCGTCATCTGAACAATTTTTTGGTAATGCAACAAATGACTTTCCAACTTTGGAACAACTTGAGAAAAGATACATCGAACTTATTCTTGAAAAAGCTGGCGGCAAAAAAGAAAAGGCCGCACAAATTTTGGGAATTAATCGTCGTACACTTTATCGCAAAGAAAAAGATTACGGATTTGTAACTGATCCTGCCGAAGACTCTTTGGGTGAAAATTAATTTTTCCTAAGGTTCTAAAATTTTAATCGTTTTTCGAATTTTGTTTTCACCTGTCTGAATTATAAGATCTACCGATTGATTTTTTAACGTTCCTTGGGGAACTTCAATAAAAATTGGAATGTCTCTTTTAGTCTTTCCTTTTATCAATATTGGATTTTCAGGTAGGATCAGCTTCAGTTGAGGGTAACTAGCACCCACCGAAAAAGCTGTATCTTCTTGTCTGTCGTTTTCTAACCGAATTAAAAAATGATTCTGAACTAGGTTTATTCCACTTTCAATTCGAAGTATGTACGGCAAGTCCCGGGCCCGTAAAACTTCAACCCGAAACGGCGTTCTGTTTAATAGTGAAACAGTAAGTCCTAAAATTGAAAAAACTAGAACGGCCGAGTAAAGTAGCACACGCAGTCGGAACCATTTTACAGGTTTGTCCGTTAATGCTTTGTAACGAATAAGGCCTTTGGGCTTTTTAACTTTTACCATAATTTCATCACAAGCATCTATGCAGGCGGTGCAGCCAATACATTCCATTTGAATTCCATTTCGAATATCGATACCAGTTGGACATACCTGCACGCATCTATTACAGGAAACACAGTCCCCGCCTTTGGAAACTTCTCCTTTGCGGGGTTCTCCCCTTTTTTCGTCATACATGACTGTTACAGAATTTGAGTCCATAAGAACTGACTGAATTTTTCCGTAAGGACAAACGATTAAACAAAATTGTTCCCGAAACCAACCAAAATTAAAAAGAACAAGACCCGTCATTCCCATGACTAGAAGAAAGTAAAATCTATTTTCCTTAGGGTTTGAGCCCATCATCTCGAATAATTCCAGACCGCCTGTCCAATAAGCTAAAAAACTATGAGAAATAATAACTGATGCAACAAAATAAAGGGTCCACTTGGCAGCAGCACGAAAATAATCACTGCCTTTCCATTCTTCGACTTGAAGACGTCTTCTTTTTATGTAGGTTCCCTCAGTCCAAATTTCGATACGGCGAAATAGGCTTTCAATAAAAACAGTTTGTGGGCAAGCCCATCCACACCAGGCCCTTCCAAATAACGCAGTTACTAGCGCAAGTCCTAACGTCAGTGCCAAAAAAACGAAAAAAATAAGTGGCGCATCATGAGCTAAAAGTTGCAGCCCAAAAAAATAAAACTTTCTTGCACTCAAATTTAGAAGGACTGCTTGTTCACCATTGATTTGGATCCAAGGAAGGCTAATGAAAATAAAAAGAAGAATGACATGAACCCATTTTTTTTTCGATTGGAAATAGCCTTTAACTTCCGCTGGAATGATGAATCGACGGTTTCCGACACTATCGATCATCGATAAACTAGTTCGAAAGTCAGTCGGTTTTTTTTCCACTATTGTACTTCTTGTCCTTGGGGTTCTTTTGGGTTATCTGGCTTTGAATCTTTTAGTGAATAAACGTAACCTGTTACCGCAAGAAGTTCATTTTCTGAAAGGGACTCTGCCCAAGCTGGCATTCCTTTTTCTAGAACTCCTTTTGCAATTGCTTGAATAATATCTTTTCTCAAACCTTTGCCGTAAAGCCAAAAACGATCTGTTAAGTTGGGGCCGATGACACCCTGACCTTCGAGACCGTGACAGGCGTTACATTTAGATTGGAAAACTGACATACCAGTCTTAACAGATTCAGGTTGATCAATTTTTCCCATGAGTTCACTTTCATTCCATTCTTTATCGACTGATTTTGGAAGCAAGCTTAAGTCAGTCGCCAACTCCTGATTTTGGGTCGCGCCTCCGCCCACAGTGTAGTGAATGAAATAAATGAATGAAAATATAACGGTACCTGCGAAAATCATCACCCACCAATTAGGAAGCGGATTATCATATTCTTGAATACCGTCATAATTATGATCCGTTAACTTGGGTTCCTGTTCGTTTTCATTATTTGGTTTGTCAGAATCATGACTCATAGGAATCTCCATCAAATGGAATTTGGGCCATTTTATCTGCGTCTTCTTTCGGATAAATTTTGAAATGAATGACAAGAAGAATAAAAAATGAAGAGAAAAACAGTAGAAGACCGATAAGCGTCCAATGAATATCAGTAAAAAAAGCAAGTCCTACACTTTTCATTTTAAAACTCCTTGATTCATTTTTCCTAAGGCTTGCAAATAAGCGATCAGTGCTACGATCTCTTTTCTTTCTAAATTTTCTGTCACGCCCTGAGATTTCAGATCTTCTGAAATAATCTTGGCTTGTTTTTCTGCATCGATGTCGGCATTTGCTACTTCTTGCGAAGAATACGGAACCCCAAGATTTTTCATAATCGACAATTTTTTTCTTAAAAGAAGAAAATCAACATTCTTTTCTGCAAGCCATGGGTAATTAGGCATGATCGATTGTGGTGTGATCGATCTTGGATCCATCATGTGGCGATAATGCCAAAGGTTCGGATACTTGGTTCCAACTCTTGATAAATCAGGTCCGGTTCGTTTCGACCCCCACTGATGAGGTCGATCATACATCGACTCTTCCATCGTAGAAGCTTTACCATATCTTAATACTTCAGCACTTAAGGCTCTGATTTGTTGCGAGTGGCAGGTGTAGCAACCTTCTTTAACGTAAATATCACGACCTGCTAGTTCAAGGGATGTGTAAGGTCTTATTGAAGAATCGTTTGGTAAATACCTCTGAAGAAAAAGTGTTGGATAAATTTCTATAACAGTTCCTGCGAGGACTGCGATCACCACCCAAATCGTAAAGAGTGTCGCCATGCCCTCAAGTTTATGATGCCCTTTTTCCTTAGAGGACTTTTGAACCAAATTTAAACTTGGTGCCTGAATTAACGGACTTTCCTGATTCTTTGGTGCTGATTTAATTGTTTTCCAGATATTGTAAACCATGACTGCAAAGCCCGCGATAAATAGCGCACCACCTGCAGCTCTTCCCCAATAAAGGGGTACTATTCTGGTTACAGTTTCTATAAAGTCGGGATACATCAAGCGGCCTTTTTCATCGATTGCTCTCCACATTAGTCCTTGAGTAATTCCTGAAGCCATCATGGAAATATAATATAGAAGAATTCCCATCAGACCGATCCAGAAGTGAACGGTCGCAAGCTTTACGCTATAAAGTTTTGTATTCCAAAGTCTTGGAACAAGATAATAAATCATCGCAAAAGTTAGAAACCCGTTCCAACCTAATGCTCCGCTGTGAACGTGGGCCACAATCCAATCCGTATAATGAGCAAGAGAACTGACTGATTTAATTGATAACAACGGACCCTCAAAAGTTGCCATTCCATAGAATGTGATAGCGGTTACAAAGAATTTAATGACGGGATCAGTTCGAAGTAGATGCCAGGCTCCTCTTAAGGTTAAAAGTCCATTAATCATTCCGCCCCAGCTTGGCGCCCATAACATTAAACTAAAGACCATTCCCAAAGTCTGCGCCCATTCAGGGAGTGACGTATAGAGAAGATGATGTGGTCCCGCCCAAATATAAATAAAAACTAAAGACCAAAAATGGATGATTGAAAGTCGGTAGGAATACACAGGACGGTTCGCAGCTTTAGGTAAGTAATAGTACATCAGACCTAAAAATGGAGTTGTCAGAAAAAAGGCAACGGCATTATGGCCATACCACCACTGAACAAGTGCATCTTGAATGCCTGCGTACACCGGGTAGCTCTGAAAAAGGCTTACTGGAATTTCAATTGAATTAACAATATGCAAAAGTCCCACGGTAATGATCGTTGCGATGTAAAACCAAATCGCAACGTACATATGTCTGACTCTTCTTTTTGTTAACGTCCCAAAAAAATTAACTGCGAAAACAACCCAGATAAGTGTAATCGCAATATCAATTGGCCATTCCAGTTCTGCGTATTCTTTCGCTTGGCTGTAGCCTAAAGGAAGTGTCACCGCAGCTGCTAAAATAATAATTTGCCAACCCCAAAAGTGAATTTTACTTAAGTTATCTGAAAAAAGTCTTGTCTTCAGCAATCGTTGAGTTGAGTGATAAATTCCCGCAAATATCGCATTTCCAGCAAATGCAAAGATAGCTGCATTTGTATGCAGGGGTCTAAGTCTTCCAAAAGTCAGCCATTCCAAATTTAAATTCAGCGGCCAATAGGCCATTTGTAATGCTATAAGAAGACCAAGAGTAAAGGCAACCCCGCCCCATATCAAAGTAGCAAGTAGAAATTTTTTAACGATGTCGTCATCATATCTAAATTCATCGAATTGTTTTTCAGTTTTCAATTAAGAGTTCTCCTGTTCATCGTTCAAAATTCTATGGGCGGGGGTGACCGAATCATCAAACTGGCCATTAAGAACCGACCAAATAAAAACTCCAACAAAAAATCCACTTAAAATCAGCGCTAATGGAATCATGAGTAAAAGAATATTCATCGTCTGATCCCCCACCAGGTAAAAGCTAAAATACAAATCGAGCTGATAGGCATAAGAAGTGCCGCGATAAAAGGATTTATGAAGCCAAATATGGCAGCAAGTCCGCCGATAGAATTATAAGCTAGTGCCATTAGTAAATTGCGTTTAATCTGCCGACGCGCTAAAAATGAAATTTCAAAAAGTGATTTGATTGAACTGATATCTTCGTTCAAAAGCAAAACATCCGCTGATTTCAGCGCTAAATCAACGCCACCCAGAACAGCAACGCCCACTTTTGCAGACTGTAAAGCCAAAGAATCATTAGCACCGTCTCCGATCATAATTGAGTTTGGTGTTATTTTGATAAATTCAGCTTTTTCAATCGCACTAAGTTCGGCAAAAACATTTCTCTTGCTGATTCCGATCATTCCAGCAATACGTTTAGTTTCTTGCTTGCTATCCCCAGACAAAAGAACAACTTTCAATCCTAAATTTTTAAAATATTGAACTAAACTCTGAACCCCTGTTCTAATTTGAGAGCGCAATTGAAATTTCCAAACCAAAGCCTCATCTTGATAGAGACCAAACCATTTCTGTTCATTACCGCTAATTGAAATAAATTTCCAAATTTGCCCGTTGATTCTTCCACTAACCCCATTTGCTGCAACAAGCGGCAGTTCATTTGCAAGAATTGGGCAAAGGACAGCTGAACTCCAAATTTCCCTTAAGGCGAAGGCAACTGGATGCTGTGAAGATGCTTCTAGCGATAAGATGACTTGCTTATAAAAATCAGGAACTTCATTAAGCGAAGAATCAGATATTTCCCAAAGTCGACTTGTTAGGGTACCCGTCTTATCAAGAAATACTGTGTGAAGTTCTTTTAAATTTTCAAACACCCGGCCTGATTTTACTAAAATTCCCTTTTCTTGCGCTTTTCTCATAGAAAATGAAAAAGCCAATGGAGTTCCAAAGGCCATAGCACAAGGACAAGCTAAAACTAATAGCGCAAATGCCCTCTCAAAATAATTTTCAAAATTCACAAAAGCACCAAAAACTAAAAGCAGGCTTGCAAAGATTAGAACAATTCCTAATAGCCATTGTGATGCTTTATTTGAAATTATTGATGATTCGGTATCATCAATGGTCGAAACTTTTAAAGTTGCAAGTAGCTGACCTAAAACAGTTTCAGATCCAGATTTTTCAACCTTCATTTCGACCGAGTCCGAAATGAGTCTTGCTCCGGCTTTAATCGGAAACCCATTCTGTACCTGACATGGCCGGCTTTCCCCATCTAGAACTGACAAGTCTAAAACCGCTTTGTCACTGATAATGAACCCGTCAGCCGGGATCCATTCATCCTTTTTGACTAAAACAATCTGATTTTTTTGAAGCTGGTTAGATGGAACCCAAATCCAATCATCCAAAACTTTAACTCGGGCCTTGAATGTTTCCATCAGTGATTGGGGCTTCAGGAATCTTAGGTATTCAAAGCGAGTCCGTTTCTGAAAATATCTGGTCGCTAAAATTAGAAATAAAAAGCCACTGGTTGAGTCAAAATAAACTGATCCCTGACCACGCACTAAATTAAAAGTGGAAAATGAAAAACCTAAAAATGATGCCACCGCCATAGGACCATCTATAGAAAAATTTTTTTCCTTTAATCCTTGGTAAAATCCTTTGTAAAAGGGAAACGCAACAAAGCTTACAATCGGTAAATAAAGAAGAAATTGAAGCCATTCGAAAATTGTTTTGAGCTCGCCTTCTAAACCAAAATAAACACCGAATGAAAGCAGCATGATATTGCCTGCACAAAATCCACCGATAGCAATTCTGATCAGATCTTTTCTGGATTCTTTTTTCCACACCTCTGATGAATCATCTTGAAATTGGAGTGGAATTGCCTTGTAGCCAAGTGCCTGAATAGCTTCTGCTACTTTTGCGAAAGAATCTGTCTCTGTTTTAAGTTCAACAACCGCAGTCTGATAAGCTAGATCAACTTCTAAAGACATAAGCCGCGAATTCTGAATTGTGAGATTTTCTATTTTCGCGACACACTTAGAACATCGAATACCTTCAACGTAAAATTTCATCCGTCTTGGAGACAGCTCGGGGCAGTACAAGCTGCGGAACGAAATGTCGTCGAGATAACTAAATGATGTCTGCATGCCCCCTTACCAATGCAAACAAGGTGCTGCGTTCTAACACCGCTTAGACAAATTAAGAGTTGTACTTGAGACAAGATGTCTCAAGTAGGGCCTTGCGGTGACTGACAAATTGTCCCTGACGAACACTTAATTTTTTTAAAATTCTTTTTCTAAACCAACATAGGCGACGGTGCTTTTATACTGATAGTATGAATCTGTATCGTCCTGATCCAACTGAGATATTTTTGCAGAGAGCGTTCCCCATTTGTATTCGCGATCCCATCCAAACTCGAGCGATTCTACTTTTCGATCCCGAATTTTGCCAAAAGAATTCGTTTCAAGCTTGTAGTCGCGTTTGCCCGAAGATCCTTCCAACTTCAGCCGGCCAAAAGATTTCCACTCTTTCGCCACCGAAAGTGACACTTCTTCTTGATCATAAGTCCAATATCCAACAAAAAGATCATCTCTTTTCAAATTTGAAAATTCGAGCCTAGATTGCAAGTCATCGCCGTCGTACTCCAAACCGGCAGCAGTTTCAGTGTCAGTGAATTTTCGCTTGGTCCCGTTCACAGAGTTACCTACAGTGTTGCTTGCTCTATGACGATCATATTCCATTTTTTCTTCGTTCCACTTGGCAAAGACAGCCCATTCCGATCCTAACTCTTGCTCACCTTTAATTTCCGTTTCAAAGCCTTCGCGATCATAGGACTGTAGCGTTACAACATCTTTATAATCTCGTTCATAGGTTCCCACCGATAGTCCAAAACTTGTTCCACTAGAAAATCGATTTTTAAAATCGAGATAGGCTCCGCTTTCTGTGTGCTGATATCTATTTTCTTCATCAACTTTTGCGACTTTCGTATTTCGAAGCTTACCTGTTCCACGATGTAAGTAATTATAGTCGACCTCCTGGCTATAAATCTGAACCCTCATAGAAGATTTTTGGACGACAGAATTATTCGATGGAGTTTTTGAATTTCCATCTACGAAATCGTATTCAAATTCCGACAGGAACTTGTGATGATAGCCCTCTGCATTTTTAAGAGTTCCCCCTCCCGGAAAAAAGATTCCTTCCCAAGAGTATTCAAATTCAAGTTTCGAACTTTTTCCTTCGTGCGGAATGTAGGCGAATTCAATATCTGGATTAACAAAGAAAGCTTCGGTCGCAGAGCTTTTTCGCATCGCGCCCGTTTCAGGGTCCTTGTAAAAGCTATCGGGAGTTCGATAAACGTTACTGCTCCACCCAACACGCGTATCGGTTTCAATACGATAGTTGCTCTTTTTCTTTTTTTGAACTTGAGTCACTTTTTTTATATTTTTCTGTCTTTTTACGGACGACCCTTCATTATCTTCTTGCGCAAGCGCAGGTGATAAATTTGACAGAACCATAAAAAGACTGATCCCCATTACGTTCATATACTTCATCATCGTTTCGGTTCCTTTTCCTTCAAGCAACGTTGTTTTTGAGTCTCTAAATATTTGTTCATTCCAAATTCTACGGCTAAGTCCAAAGCTCGACAGCTATCTGCTTTTAAACGAAGCGCCGTTTCTAAAGTGTCTTTGGCGTTTTCGCGATCACCACGTTCGTGAAGGATTCCTGCTAAATCAACTCGCGCAGAAACAGAATCTTCGTCAAGCTCAAGAACCTCTTTTAAGTCGGCCATAGCACTATCAAGGTTTTTCATTTTTTTATGTACGAGAGCTCTTCGCTTCAAAGCTTTCGCGCGAAACTTAGCATCACCCGCATCTGCGAACGCAAGGGCTTGGGACAAGGCCTCGAGGGCCTGGGGGTAGTCCGCTAGTTGGTAAAGATTGTTTCCCAAATTATACCAAACTGCACTTTTCTTAGGTCTGGACCGTAAAACAAATTGAAAATGAACATTTGCCTCGCGCGGCTGATCCAGTTTTGTAAATAGTTCCCCAAGACGAATTCTCGTATTAATGTTAGAAGAATCAGTTTGAAGAGCAATGGTCAATTCCTGTAATGCTTCTCCAATCATACCTTGATCAGTCAAAGTTTCAGCAAGACGGCGACGATAAAGCGCTGATTTTGGATTGCGTTCAACTGCAGCTCTAAGAGTTGATAGTGCTAAAACTTTATCACCCGCATTTTTGTGATACTGAGATAATTCGTAATAGGCAGAGTGCGAGTCTGGCCTTAACTTAATCGCATCTTCAAATGCTTTTTTTGCCAGATCCCTTTTCCCCTCAGAGAGATAAAGTTCTCCGAGCTTGACCCAGGCTTCGGGATAGTCTCCGCCTTTAAATTCAATAGCACGCTGTAAGTGCTGAGCTGCTTGAATATTATTTTTTAGTTCCATTTGAACTTTACCAAGCCAGTACTGATAATTTGAATTCGAACGAGCTTTTTTCTCTAGCCATTTAAAATGCACAAGAGCTTGTGTATAATCTTTTTCTTGAAAGTAAATCGTCGCCAGGCTTTTTCTTGCACCCATGTGATTAGAGTTTATAAGCAGCGCTGCCTTGAGTTCGGTAATGGCGTCAGCGGATCGCCCTAGTCGACGCAAGAAAAAGGCATAGTTGTAACGAGCTTTGAAATAATCAGGTTTTGCTAAAAGTATTTGGTTGTAAACTTTTTCGGCGGCTTCCATACGTTCGAGTTTACGCAAAATCACTGCATCATTTAATTTTGCAGGAAGAAAATCTGATTTTAAATCTGCGCTCTTTTTGTAAAATTCATGACTTAGTTCTAACTTATCAAGATCCGAAAGAGCTGAGCCCGCTGAAAAATATAAAAGATGATGGAGTTCTGAAGGCGAGCTTTGAAGTGCAAAATTCAAAAAGCTACGCCCGTTTGCTACCTTCCCCTCGTCAAAAGCATTTTGACTAAGTCCAAAATGACTAAACCAGTTTGTTTTTGTAGCAATAGCCTTATTGTAAAACTTTGATGATGTTTCAAACTGGCGCTCTTTTGCTAAGCTCATGGCAATATTATTATAAAGAACCATAGCAATTGTCGCAGTTACCGGAGAACCACGCTCTAACTGCTCGAGAATTGTGGTTCGCTTCATTTTTATGATTTCAATTTCGCGTTTCTCCATCGCTAAGACGAATGATTCATTCAGCAAAACTAAGTTTTGGGGCTGGGTTTGCAAGACTATCTCTACCTGCTGAGCTCTTTCTAATAACTCGCTAGCGTTCTGGATGCCCAGAGGTTCACTTTCATTTTTCACAATCAGCTGTGGGCCCAAAATATTTAATTCCGCCGCTGTCGTCGTGCTTTCTGTCGAATCGTCTTCAGATTCTCGTTTACCGTCCTCTGCCGCAGCCTCCCGGCCAACTTGGACAATCACATATCCTTGTGATTTCCAATCTATCGAAAATTCAGCCCACACTAAGCACACACTTGCTCCTAAGAAAATAAGAACTAAGGGGAAAAAAGAATCTCTGAACCACATCAAATCTTGCTTCATCCAGTTTTCTTCCCACTCATCAAAAGGCGAAGACCTTTTTGATTCGCATTCTGTATTTCCAAACCAGGGCGGGCGTTAAATTCCAAAACCACAGGCCCCTGCTTTCGGTCGATCGTCAAATCAACACCAATGTACTTAAGTGGCGAATGCTCTCCGATCCGCCGAGAAATATCCAAAAGATCTTTCCAAAAGGGAATTTGGAAACCAATCAACTCTGCTTTAGTATCAGGATGCTTTTGGATCAGGCTTCCCGAAAAATAAGCGCATTGAGTCACTCCAGTCGCCAAATTTACTCCAACACCAATACCACCTTGATGCAAATTTGCCTTTCCGCCTGATTTTCGAGTTGGCAAACGCAACATCGAAATTTCGGGGACACCATTCACAACGATGATACGCAAGTCAAAAAGTCCAGCTGGGCTAAGAAGCTCTAGCTCAGGAGCTGGAACAAGACGCTCTTCAATTAAAGCTGCATCGGGATGCCCAAGACTGTACTTTCCAAATAAAACAGCAACTATTTCACGCTTGAGCTCTTCGACTGTTAACGAACGACCACCTGCAGTTTGGTAAGTTTGTTCGCTTCGGGAACAAACAACAGTAATACCTTTACCCTGACTACCGCAGGCAGGCTTAATTACAAATTCAGATTCACCAACATCTTTATCAAAAGTTCTTAGCTCAAACATACTCGTGTAAACTTTAATAGTTCTTGCTGTCGGAATTCCTATCCGACCGAAGAACTCTTTTGCAATGACTTTATCGTCAGCCAAGGGGAAATCGCAGCGTTTATTATACTTACGTACGAATTCCAAGTTACGTCTATTCATCCCAAGGATTTCATTTTCCGCATTCATTATAGTTTGGAAAAATTGTCTGAATTTCATGTGGTGCTCTTAAAAAGAATTCTTCTAAATCTCCAAAGCTCCGATACTCGTAGTCCCATCCAGCGCCCAAGCCAAAGGTTCAATGCAATAACAAAAAGAGTTAATTCTGGAAAAGCTAGAAAAGCTGTCTGCAAAAATAAGTTGCTCATGAACGCATAACAAATGGCCGTAACAAGTAGCGTTTGAAAAAGAATTAAAAAGGCTTTAAACATGCCTTTTTCCTCAATCGTGAGGGAAAATCTTTCTGTAGTTAAGGTCAAAATGGCGATTGGAAAAAGCGTCAATCGACTTAAATCTGTAAAATTGAATTTCACCGAAAGAACGCTAAACATCAAAAGCAAAATAACCACGACGGTTAACATGGCTGAAAGCTTCGGAGTATGAAGAAGATTTAGTTTTTCAAAAGCCGCCCGAATAATTGAAAGTACAAGGATCACACTTGTAAAGCCCAACAGTCCCCACCAAACACCGGTCTCTTGGGCTGCGGCAGCTATCAGTGCCGGCAAAAAAGTTCCAAAACTTTGCAAACCTACGACATTTCGGAAGAAGGTTGCGACTAATGCGCCAATAGGAATCACAAGTAATATATTGATTATGCCTAGCGGAACGCCGGTCTTATCGAGCCATTTGAAAAGATCCAAGGCATTGAGTTCAGTTTCTTTCAACCGGTGAAGATTGGCAGAAGGCGCAACAAACGAATTAATATTGAATGACCAATCAAATGCGATATCACTTGTATGGGAAAATAAGACCTGATCAGATTCGTAAATTTTGAGGTAATTGTAGGGAATGCTCGCAAAGTGTTTATTAGTCGGATCAAAGCTGACCCAGTGCCCTTGAATAAAAACTTCTACCCATTGATGGCTAGTCCGCTTGCGGTCATCTTCCATAACCAAACCGCCTACTACCCGTGCTGGAATTCCAGCTCGCCTTAGCAGAGCAACAAGCAATCGGCTTTTACCATTACAAGATGCCTTTCGAAGCGCCAAAGCAGTTAAAGCACTTGTGCTGCCTTTAAAAGCTAACGTTTCGTATGCAGCAATATGGTCGTAAGATTTTTGCACGATCTCTAAAACATTGGATTGCGATCCAACAACTTGTTTCAAAAGTTCTGCGATTTGTGGGCTTTGCACCTGAATTAAATCAGTCTCCTGCAGGTAAAGTTCTAAATCGTTGGTTGGGTTTTCACTTACCGTAAGAGATGGATCAATATTCCACGATACAGCCTTACCTAAAACTGAAAATCGGTATTCGACCTTGAAAGGACCTTCAACTTCAGCTCCTGCCCAAACTGCCTGTCTCAAAAAGCCTTCACCCTCAATTTGAAGCGCAAAACGATCATTCGAAAATGTTTCGTCAAAAATTCGCTGGCGAAAATCTTCAGTGGGTATAAACGCCTTTAAATTAATATTTGTTTTATCGGACTCTCCCGAAAGAATATAACGAACCCGATAACCTTTTTCTGGAAGCATAAGTTCGGGCGTGTAACCAAGATAAAAGACCTTGTAGCCAATTAAGCTTGAAGCCACTATCAATAGGAGCGAAAAAATCCATTTAAACATATGAACCTACTAATTAGAGTCCATTCATGTTGATCTAAGGTTCAGTGTTATTCAAGTAGGAACGACAGACGACTTGTGCAAGTAGTACGTTCATCTAGCAAAAATGAGTTTAAAATAATTTAATGAAGTCGATAGCATCGAGCAACTAATCTACGGTGTCTTCTCCGATATCCAGCTGATCATCGCCATCATCGTCTCGACCAATTGTAGACTCAGTCTGAAGGCCTTTTCGAAAACATGTAAATAGATCAACTGCACTAGCATCAATATTAGGGCAAGGGTTCGTTACTAGAACTCGATTCCCATCATGGATTGCTGTATTCGAGGTAATAGCTGAAAGCTTTATTCGTTTAATCAAATTTGCAATTCTCAATTCGAGTAGCAGATTACTGTTTTCAAGTGCCGCAACTAAGTTGGGTCCAGCTATTTCTAAAATGGTCTCTTCTTGAGTTGAGTAACTAAAGTTAAATCCATTAACAGTCCCTCCAATAAAAATACTTCTGCTCATAAAGCCTGCAGGTGCACCTGTTGGCAGAATTAATGTTCTAATTAATTTAACCTTCACGCGCCTTAAAGCTGTGGTTGAAATTCGACCCGATACAAGTGGTGGCGGATTTACAGCTAACATATCGACGCTATAAGGGCCGGTAAAATCAATATCTGAACCGTTGACTTCTGTTCCGCCTGCGATTTCGTCGCTCTTAAATTCTACTTCCCCTACTGTAAGCCAAATATTATTGATGACCACAGTGTTTGCTGCCGAGTCCATCATTGTTCCAGGTGGTGGCAATGCGTGAGCACTTGAAAACATCTGTACCCAAATTTGTTGCCAGAGTTTTTTTGCAACAGTAGCGACAGAGGACGCACTTGTCATACCAAATGATACGAACGGATTACCCGTCGTCGTGCTTCCAGATTTATCTTTGCAACCAGTTGCGAAAGTTAAAAGGCTTAGAACTAAAATTAAACTAGATAATATTTTCATCTTCATCTTTATTTTCTCTCATTTTTCGTTAAAGGGAAAGCGGCAATCTCAATATGATAAACGTGTTCTTTTTGCTTCGCTTCGTTGCCCAGCTGCGTGATTTTTTGCACAGATTCGTCGATTATTTCTTTAATCTTTTTGAAATCAGATTCTGATATCGCAACCGTATGCCCCATTATATACCTTTGATCTCGTGGCACACTTTCTATTGAGTCAGCAGCCAGCCCAAGCATTTGGCGATGAAACTGGCCCAAGCTCAGCTTGAAGATGCCTTCTCGGCAATCTAAAGCTGTCTCAGCTTGAGACAGCTTTCCATCTGAACTTTTAATAAGAAATCCATTCGCAATTAAAAAATCCAGAGCATCTTCGATTTCCGCTAATGTTAGTTTTCCGTTTAGTTTATTTCGAATCCACTCGTAATCATATTTAAAATCATTAAGTGCGACTAATTCTCTGATCGCAACATAGAACCACTTAGTGAGATATTCGTATACGCGGATTTCTTTCTTATTATTGTCTAGGAAGCGCTTCATATGGGACATCTGATTTACGGCGTCTATTCGCGTGTGGCTGCTAGAAGATTCGCCTATTAGCCTTAGCAAACTTAAAAACTTCTTTTCTTGAGCGTCTAGTTCCAAGTGTGGAAGAAGTTTAAGGAAACCTTTTTCAGTTAGCTTACGTTTGTTTGCTAGAACCATCGGCAGATAACCAGTTGCCACATTTGATTTGCTTGCGAGAGTTCTTAAAGAGAAATCATTTTTCGTTTTTTCAAGATGCTGAAGCCAATCGCGCAGAAAGCCGATGTGATCGTGATAAGTAAAAATGTCTGGCTTAGCTGGCGTTTTCATTTGCGTCTCTCAATTTGAAAAAAGAGAAGGGAGTGCATTTCGCACTCCCTTGAAAAACTATTCTATTACTTTACTTTGCTGTCAACGCTATCTAGATCATTATCGCCGTCATTATCCATTCCAAAATTGGCGTGCTTCTCTAGACCTTTACGCATGCATGTATATAAGTCAGCTGCACTTGTATCGATCGATGGGCATAAGTTAGCTCCTGCACGTCGAGTTGCGCTGCTGATAACCATTCCATTCGTTACCGATGAAAAGTTAATCTGCTTGAAAATGTTAGCAAGCTGAAGTTCAACCAGTAAAGTAGATCCCTGACCTGGCGAAAATCCATTTGGTCCAGCGATCTGAACTTCCGTGCCATCGTCCAATTGAAAGACAAAGCTATTTGCTCCAACAGTTCCCGCTAGGTAAATACTATTGTTGATGAGCCCTGCTGGCGAGCCAGTTGGTAAAGATTCAGCTTTGTGAAACTTCATCTTAATTCTTCTAATTGGCTTTTCTGATATCATCTGCGTATCTAAAACAAGTGGCGCAGTTGATAGTAAGTTGATGACATAAGGGCCTGTAAACTCAACTTCAATTTCACTGTCTTCAACACCGTTCACTTCTTCCGTCTTGAACTGCACTTCTTTTAAAACTGTCCAGGCGTCAGTTAGCGTAATTGTCAGACCTGAAGAGTCTCGCAAAGCAGATGGCATAAAAGCTTGCGCTTCCTGCATCAGCATTCTTAAAAAACCCGGCTTTTCGTTCGCTGCAACTGTTGAAGTTGAAGAAGAACTTGTCATCTTAAATGATGCCGCAACTTGCTTTCCTTTTTTCGGCGCGCAACTTGTATTAAGAGTGCTAAGTGTTGCTACCGCTACTAACATTGAATACAACTTTAAATTTTTCATATACGTCCTTTTGTTGTGGGCTGATTCCATTCAGTGGGGCTCGATCCGTGAGCTTCTTTCTGACCTCGTCATCAACCAAATATAGAATACCACCCTTTCTGAAAAAATCACATTTGTGATCACTTAAAAGTAAGTTTAACTACTTTGCTTAGTAGTATCAATTATTTATGATTGTTTCAATATGATAATTTTATTTTATAAATATTTTTTGTGATCAATTATGGCGAAATTTTAGGTCCTATTTTGAATAGGAAGTGGCTCATAATGAGCTTTGGGTCGTTTAAAAAAGAATAAAGTTATTAAGATGGTATCTAATCTTAAACGTGATTTTTTTAACCACACTATTTTTTTGCTTAGAGCCTTTTCCTGCTAGCTTCGCTACAACAGAAGGCAAAGAAATCATCTCAGCATTACATCGCCGAATGTTTGATTGAGCTAATAGGTGCTGTTCCGCGGATCTTTACTGTCTACATGCGCTCGAGCCGATACAGCTAAAATGACAGATAACATCAAAGTTTTCATAGTTTTCCCTTAAAAGAATCTAATTTATAGTTCACCGACCCGCTGTCAGATTGCGATTTTTGTGCCATGTTTATTGTTTAGTCAAAGCTTCGAAAGGACTTCGTATGAACTTGCATTCGATTTTATTTTTTCTGACTATTAAACGAACAGGCAACATGCTTAGTTTGCTTTTAATTTTAGCTTTGGCTGCTGTATTTCTAGGGTCGCATATCGCGTTGGCCCATGGAGAAGATAAGCCAGGACCTAATGGCGGGTTTATTCGAATGCCTGGAGCTTTTCATACTGAACTAATTCCGACAAGTCCGCAAAGCTTGAAAGTTTACCTTCTCGATATTAATTGGGGGAACCCAACCGTGAATAGTTCTTCTGTTAAGGTGACTCATAAGGAATCCAAAATCACAAAAGTTTGTAAAGCTGAGTCTAGCTATTATGTTTGTCAGTTTCCTAAAAGTGTTGATCTAACAAAAAAAGGCTACTTGAGTGTCATAGCCGAAAGAGAAAACCAAAAAGGTATGGCCGTAATCTACGAACTCCCGTTGAAACTGAAGTAAGGAAATCTATGAAAACTGCGCGTGTTGGCTTTTTATATTTTTTAATGGGAATTTTAGTCCCGACCTTGTCCTACTCTTTCACCGAATCAGATTTTGAAACTTTGGTGCGTACTGATAATGCTGAACTCAATGCGCTTTACGAAAGAAAACAAGCCTTACGATCGAGTGAAGAAGAAGCTGAACTTATCTATGGGTGGCAAGCATTCGGCGGACTGGGTAAAACCCACGATAAGCGATCACCAATCGACCCCAGCTTCAGTTATGACTCTATTGATGTGACAAACGCCCAACTTGGTTTACAAAAACAGTTTAGCTTTGGTTTAGAAAGTAAACTTTCGCTGAAGTCGGTTCAAACTGAAATTAATAACGGCAGAGCCGGTGGCGCCACTTTTAATTATGACGAGTGGGAAACCCAACCTATTTTAGACTTAAAATTACCATTACTAGGCGGTGGTTTTGGGCGAAAGATCAAGGCTGATTATCAACTTGAAGTATCACGAAAAAAAATAAGCGCCCTCGAAGCAGAGACTGCCTACGATAATAAATTAAACGATGCGAAGACTTTGTTATGGTCCACAGTATTACAAAAAGAGCTTTTAGCGTCCCAAACAGAGACCTTAAATCGTATTCAAAAAATCTACGATATTGTTCGCCGGAAAGCAGCGCAGAATTTAGAAGCCTCTTCTAACTTTTTACAAACCCGATCCGCACTGGAATTAGCAGATTTAGATTTAAAAAATGCGCAGCTAAGATACAGCAAGTTCGAAAGACTCCTTCAACTAGTCTTAAAGAAAATTACAACGCTGCAAGTGCCAACTTACGATTTTAAAAAATTTAAAAAAGTAGAGTTGCAAAATTATAAGAGTAAATTGACAGCGCAAGAAAAAATTATCAGTCTATCAGAGGACCTAGAAAATCAATCCGCTATCGTCACAACTGAAGTCAGTCGTTCTCGTTTAGATTTGATTGCTTCATTTGCACTCAGTGGTCGTGATCCAGAATGGAATGAATCTTTAACCAGGGCACAAAAGAGTCGCTACCCGACTCAGTTTGTTGGAATCGAATGGGTGGTGCCTCTTGACCAAGGCATTACGGGACGGTCTCTTGAACGCCAATCAGTTTTGGCTAGAACCTCACAAGCTAAAAAAGCTTATTACCAAACCGAACAGAGAGAAGCCGCATTGCAAGATCTCGTGTCTCAATACAATCAAATGGTCGATATGTTGGAACTCAATTTAAAATTAGAAAAAACTCAATTCGAAAAACTAAAGAACGAGCGGCAACTTCTAAATCAGGGAAGATCGTCTATCTACCAAGTTCTGCAATTCGAACTCGACTTGGCGCGGGCTCAGGCCGGAAAGTTTTCATTAGCACTCGAATTAGAAAAATCGCAGCAACAACTTTCACAGTATCGGTACACAACTTATGAATAGACTCTTTGCATTTTTCGTCGACAACTGGAAGTTTTCTTTTTTAACCACAGCATTCGTTTTTATAATCGGAATTTTGAGCTTTAGCCTTTTGCAGCGCGAATCATTTCCCCCCGTGAATTTTGCTGTTGTTGCCGTATCTACCGTTTTCCCGGGGGCGTCGCCAGAAGAGGTCCAAGATAAAGTCACACAAGTTATCGAAGAAGAACTTCGAGGGATAGCAGGTATTAAAGATGTTCGTTCAGTTTCTCAAAGTGATTTAAGTAATATTACTGTGCGAATCGATATTGATGGTGTTGATTCAGATAGCGTTGTTTCTGATATCCAAAAAGCCGTTCAACGAGCATCTGGAAAATTACCTCCAGAAGTAACTGAAGAGCCTTTAGTTATCGAAGTTGATGCGAAGGAAATTCCAGTTCTGGAATTAGCGTTGATTGGGGACAATAAGAATCGCAAACGAGATATTTTAGCAGACCAGCTGCAGGACGAGATCGAAGATGTAAAGGGAATTTCTTCGGTGCGGCTAAGTGGATATCTAGACCGCGAACTTCAAGTTCTGCTAGACCAAAAAAAATTACGAAGTTATGGAATTGGTTTGGCTGAAGTTTTTTCTGCACTTTCACAGCAGATTAAAAATATTCCTTCAGGATACATAGATGACCGCCAGGGCATTACGCTCGTACGCGTATTCGGTAAAAAAATTAAAATTCAAGATTTAGAAAAGGCAATTGTTCGATCAAATGATGCGGGTCAAACGGTTCAAATTCGCGACATCGCACGTGTTGTCGATGCTGGAAAAAAACCAACACTTCTAGCACGAATCAACGGTGAGGAAGCGACGATTCTAGTCACGACGAAAAAAGCTGATTCTGATGCTTTAAAAGTATTAGATGAAGTTGCAATTAAAGTCGCCGATTTTGAAAAGACTTTAGATAAATCATATAAAGTCTTGGTCTATAATGACGAAGGTGCCCGCATTAGAAATCGTCTCGATATTGTAACATTTAATGCGCTGACCGGAATGGCTATTGTTTTACTTGTCTTGTTTGTATTTCTACCCGGCAAGGCAGGACTTTTAAGTAGCTTAAGTTTACCTATCTGCGGAGTTGCCACAATTGCCTTAATGGTTTTATTCGGTGCTAACTTTAATATTATCACAATGATTGCTTTGATTATCTGTTTAGGAAATCTTGTGGATAACTCGGTTGTTGTTTCCGAGAACTACACAAGCTTAATTGAAAAAGGCATGTCAGGCAGGGACGCTGCAATTAAATCTGCCAGCCAGTTTTGGATCCCATTTACTGCTTCAACGATTACCATCATCTCAGCATTTGTACCGATGCTTGTTACAAAAGGGGTTATGGGACAATTTATCATGTGGATTCCCATCATCGTGACGATTGCTCTGTCAGTCAGTTTGATTGAATCTCTGACCTTACTACCTGCTAGACTTCAATTTTTAAAGCCTCGTGTAAAAAAAGCGAATTCATCTGATTGGTTTCAAAGAATTGAAGCTCGATTTGAAAAGTTAGTGCGCTGGACATTAGATCGAAAATATTTAACGTTGTTATCACTCTTTGGCTTAATAGTTTCGGGCGGACTTGTGACTGGCTTATTTAATCGGTTTGAATTATTTCCAGCTGATGGTGTTGAATACTATGTCTCGCGGATTGAAGCAAAACCTGAAACAAGTATTTACAAAACCGATGAATTAGCGGCTGAAGTTTCAAGAGCTATTATCAAGGTGATGGATCCCGCTGTTGTTCAATCGGTGATATCTCGTACGGGGGTTTCGCAAACAGATCCTGCTGATCCAAGATCAAAAGTAGGAACGAATGTTGGTATTATACTTGTGGCAATTAAGCCCGAAGAAGCACCGAACTTAAATGTAAAACAAACTTTGGCGTCGTTGAAATCAATAAAAAAACCAGAAGGATTAGAAAAGCTAACTTTTGAACCTATTGAAAGTGGTCCCCCAATTGGAAAACCACTTACAATGACTTTACGCTCTTCCGATTACGAACAGCTCAGTCAAGCTCGAACAGACATGCTAGCTGAGCTTCAGAAGATAGAAGGTTTAATTGATTTAGAAGATGATGAACAAACAACTGGTTCAGAATATTTGTTTAATCCAAACGATGAAGCTCGAGCCTACGCCGGATTAACAACTGACTTGATCGGTCTTAATTTACGAACAGCATTGGAAGGTTCAACTGCCGCAAAGCTAACCGAGTTCGGAAAAGATTTTGATTTGGTTGTACGCTTCGATGAAAATAGCCGAAATAGCATTGACGATCTGAAGAAAATGGAAATTTTTTCCCCAAAGGGGAATCTTATACCATTGACTTCTCTTGGGAAATTTACAAAAGGACAAGCTCCGACAACCAAGAAGAAATATGAGTATAAAAATTCAATTACCATTACTTCAGAAGTTGATAACGTAAAAGTAAATTCAAAATCAGCAAATGAACTAGCACGTGAAATTTTCTTAAAAGTGAATCCGAAATATCCTTTGGTCGGCGCTATATTTGGTGGCGAAGAGGAAAGCACAAATGAATCTCTTCAGTCTTTGCAAATTGCTTTGATTTTGGCGCTATTTGGAATCTTCGCGACGCTGGTATTTACTTTTGGAAGCTATTCACACTCACTTTTAGTTCTTTCAACAATTCCGCTTGGCCTTGTCGGTGTTTTTTATTCATTTACCGTCATTCAAAGACCCTTAAGCTTTTTAGCTTTCATTGGAGTCGTAGGATTAACTGGAGTCGTCATTAATTCGGCTATTATCTTGGTCGATTACATTCGCGAACTTCAGTCCGAACGCGGTACTGAGGTAAACCTAAAAGAGTTATTAGTTGAAGCCTCGGGAAAACGACTTCGTGCTATCCTTGCAACTGGGTTAACCACCGTCGTGGGACTTTTACCAACAGCCTTTGGCTGGGGCGGCTACGATGCGATCTTGGTTGATATTACCCTAGCACTTTCGTGGGGAATGATAATCGGTACAGTATTAACTTTAATTTGGGTGCCAGCAGGATTCTTGATTTTACACGATTGGAAGCACGCGATCTTGGCGAAAATTCGGGGGACTTAAGCTGACGGCCTATATAGTTATTGAAAAGTAGTTTAATACGTGTTAAACTACTTTTAGTAAAAGGATTAACTCTATGGGCCTTTCAAGAGAGCTAAAAGATAAACTAGACGGTCTAAGCGATGATGATGTCGATAGACTTGTTCGCATGGGTTGGGAAGATCGCTCAACTTTTGAAGCTATCGAAAAGCAATTTAAAATCAGTCCCAATGAATTCGTCAAAGTCATGAGACACTTCCTTGATAAAAAAGCTTTCACGCGCTGGAGAAGAAGAGTTTTCGAACAAGGTCGACTTAAAAATGAAGAACTTCGGGGTTTCAAAACGACAAAATTTAAATGCTCCCGCCAATCTGTCGATGGGATTACCAAAGGCTGGAAATAAAATTCCAGCATGAAAGAAAATGAGATTTTAAGTCAAAACGAAAATGTAACATTCGATGCGATCATTGTCGGCGCAGGAATTTCCGGGCTGTATTTGGCGGATCAACTAGCAACCCAAAACCAAAATATTTTAGTGATCGAAAAATCAAAGTCTGTGGGTGGAAGAATCGCGACCCGAAGAGATGGCGATGCAGCTTATGATCATGGAGCGCAATTCTACAGTGTCAAAGATTCTGAACACTCCACTTTTGACCTAAATTTAACTAAATCTGGAATAGTTCACACTTGGTTTAAAAGTGAAGATAAGTTCTTTAGAGTAGCCACCAGAGGTATGACTGAAATACCAAAATACTTATCAACCAAATTACAAGTTTCTTTCAACGAAAAAGTTATACTTTTGAAGCAAGAAAATACGTCGGTCCTTCGTGTGCGATGTGAATCTGGCAATAATTTTTTAGGTAAAAATATTTTCTTATCTTCGCCCCTACCTCAAAGCCTAGCTATTTTAAATGCTTCCCAAATATCGTATCAGCAAAATCTCGATAGTATCCAGTACGCAAATGCATTAGTGGGACTCTTTGAGATCGAGAGTCGTGATAAAAATATTATAGAATTTCAATACGAACAAAACATTCATGAAGATTTATTTTCGGTTAGCAATCAACTTTCTAAAAAAGTAAGTCTAGTCCCCGCCTTTACCGTCACAATGTCTCCTGAATGGAGCCAGCGACATTTCGAAAATGAAGATTCGGTGACACTCAGTTTTATTCAGCAAACATTCGTCGATTTTTTGAGCAAGAGGTCCGACAGATATGTCATTCGCAAAGCCCAATTGAAAAAATGGCGATACAGCCATCCTTTAACAACCCACAGTTCGCCGTTTGCACGATTAACTTCTCATGAAAATATTTATCTTTTCGGCGATGCTTTTGGCGGGGGCTCGATCATCGGCGCTATAAGATCGGCAGAGCAACTTTCAAGTGATTTACTTTCGGTACCCTAAAATCCAACCTTCGGTATCAGCTTTAGTTAAAAGTGCGGCTGTTCTAAATTTTTTCATTGTCATTGCTAAGACAAAAGCATCTGCGTAATTAGGATCGTGATTCACTTTTTCCTGATGCTCTTCGGTCCAAATAATCGGTGTTTTTTGAATCTTAATAAATTTCGATAGTTCCCTAGGCTGCCTTGTTGGTGAGTTGAATAGAATACGCCAAGACAATGAAGGATAGCCTTCAAAAATTTTTATTTGAGCTGGTCTTTGGTGCTTTTCTAAAGCGGGGGCAAAAAAATCAGCTTCACTTACCGAAATATCTTTCCATATTCTGTAAGTTCCCGTCTGAATATTTTTTTGAAAAGGTTTTTCTTTAAAAACTGAATTCGCATTGCAAGATATCTCGATCCCTCTTCTTAAGACTTTTCCTTTTCCAATTTCTCGAAAGTAATTTCGCGCAACTTGCATGCCGTAGCCATCAAACTTTTTAAGCAGTTTTAAAGCATTCCGCCAGGTAAGTTTAAGTCTTTTTGGTAGACCCAGAACGCAATCCACACAAATAATCACTTCTTCATCTTCAGCTGGTTGCACTTTGGCTAAAATCTCTTTTTTAGAAAACTCGGCAAGGGAAACGAAGACGACGCGTTTATTTCTTATAAAACAACCTGGCAGTGGACGAGGTCTACCCTTACGATCTACTGCACCTGTTTGATCAATTCCCAAATAAATCCACTTTTTCAAATCAATCTTTCCTGACAAGCTTTAATCGGATGGGACCTTTGGCCGTCGATGGATCAACGACTTGTCCATTTTGGGTAATCTCTATTTTGCCTTGAGAAACCAACAATCTGGCAGAGGATCTGACTTTCTCCATGATTGTATTATCAGTTTTCTGATCGTCAGGTAAAACTTCCGATGGGCAAATCGTTTTCCCGGCACCACGTTTTTGTAGAAGCTCGAGAATCTGACTTTCGTATTGCGTCGTCTTTTTATTTCTTCGGCACTTGTCACTGCAATATTTAATTTCGTCCCAATTTTTGGCCCATTTTTTCCGTGGTTCGATTTCTCTTCCGCAAACGATACAAGTTTTCATAATGAGCTCAAATCTTTTTTAAATTTCTATTTTGTTGGTAGCCAGGTTTTTCGATAGGCAAAATCCGGATCATACATCTCAGCTTGTCTTTTATAATTAAAAATTCGGTCCCGAGGATCCGTACCGACACCCGCCACGTAAAGCCAATTTCCCCAATTGCTTTCAGTATCGAAATCGATCAGTGAATCTTCAAAATACTGCGCCCCAAGCGTCCAATCAATTTGCAAAGTTTTAGCCAAATAACTAGCGACATTCTGTCGTCCCCGATTGGACATCCATCCAGTTTTTTTAATTTCAATCATGTTGGCATCAATGAAGTCAGCTCCGGTTTCGCCATTGCACCAGTTGTTGAAAGCTTCGGGATCTGATTTCCAAGATTTCACTTTTTGAGCGATGCCACCTCTTGAAAAAAGCTTGTCGCCAATTTTCAGAGCTAAAAACTTGAAGTAATCTCGCCATAGAAGTTCGAATACGAACCATTCGGTCGATTCATTGGGTCCGTGCAGGTCTTCGAATTTTTTCACTTCTTGATAAATGGTTCTAGCCGAAATGCAACCAGAGCCCAACCCAACAGAGAGCTTTGACGAATCATCTTTTGCTAACATTCCATTACGAGTTTCTTTGTAACTGGCGATTGCATTTGTCTGCCAGAAAAATTCGTTAATTTGATCTTGAGCCCCGGATTCCCCAGCTTTCAGATCGAAAGGGAAAGATTCTATAGTCGGGTTTAGAATAAGGGGCAAGAGATCGGCGCCATTTGGAATTTTCGGCGAAAACCCGGTTACAGAGTTAAGCTCAGACGACACGACTGCACCAATACAATCTGATTTTTCCACTGATTTTCGAAATTGCGTGAAGACGTTCGGTAAATTTTCGACTTCAAACGGTAGTTTTGCAAAGTCTATCAAGGTTTGGTTAAAAAACGTTTTTACTCGCTCAGATCCCAACTTATTCTCGATGCGAGCTAAAGAATTACGGTCGCGTGTGTTGAAAGAATCTTGCGTCAGCACCACATCGATTGAGTTATCCTGAACCCATTTCGGAATTTCTTGCTCGGGCTTGCCTTTTAGAATGTAAAAAGGAATTTTATTTTTGCGAAACTCTAATTCAATTTCAAAAGCAGATCGTAAGTAATACTCCTTTTGAAAAAAAGATCTTCCGGCAGGTTCAAATGCAAGTGCGATTATTTCTAGCGAGTTTGCTGCTGCCCAGTGAATCATGGCATTATCTTGAATTCGCAAATCTCGGGTAAACCAAAGGAGAGCTCTTTTATTCATACTAAAATGACTTTAGTAGGTTGTTAGGCATCAAAGACGTTGCCTGACTCTGGTCTTGCTCCAAAAACATTTGTAATAACAACTGACCGGAATTAGTAAGTTCGAGCACGCTCTGTATTTTTTCGATATCGAGATTAAATCCCTTTAACTTTTCAGGTTTAATTTTCATTAAATTTTCGCTGGCTTTTTTGGCGTCCGATAGCATTTTCAATTCGCGCTTTTTTAAGACGTTTGATATCACCGTCATCAGGTCAGGATTGGCAATGTAGAAAGCCGAACCATGCCGACCAACATGATCAGTTTTTATGACCCCGTAATCAAGAAGATCCCGGATCGCGAGGCTCATTAGACCTTTGGAAACTTTAAGTCGAGCCATTAATTCGATCGAATCTAGCGGGAGCTTTGAAGTGAAGAGATGAGTCCAAATTCGACCGTGGATTCTTTTAAATCCCCAATACTCCATGAATTGCCCTACAACAATTTCGAGGTCGAAAAGCTCAGCTGGACTTTTCGAACTCAGTTTTGAACCTAACTTTGCAGCGGGCCGAGCGGTTTCTTTTTTACTTAATTTTTTCACCAATTTCTGAGCCATAATTCTCCTGGTAATTGCAGATCAAGATAAATATTGAAAAGTAGTTTAATGCAGACTAAACTACTTTTCAACGCATATTTTAAGACTATTTCTGCAGATTGGGCGACACTGTGATAAAGACCGACTGTATCATCATCGGCGCGGGCCTTTCAGGCTTGGCCGCTGCCATTACGCTGAAGAAAAATCGGCTGAACTTCTTATTGATTGAAGCCGCAGAAGTTCCAGGCGGTAGGGTTAAGACACACAAAACACAAGATGGCTTCCTAACAGATGTTGGGTTCCAAGTTATTCTCAGCTCATACCCCGAACTTGAAAAATTTGTGGACCTATCTAAATTAGGCTTAAAAAAATTCAATTCAGGAGCACTCGTTTTTGATGGCGAAAATTTAGGGCTTTTGGCGAACCCGCTTGCCCACCCTGAAACTTTAGTTTCTTCTTTTTTTGAAAAGTTGCTGACAACGAAAGATAAGGCCCTTGTTTTGAAACTGGTAGCAGGTTCACAATTTCAGCGAAGCGATTCACCGATGGGCCAAAGGTCGACAGCCGCATTTTTAAAAGATTTTGGTTTCAGCGAAAATTTTGTTGAACTCTTTTGGCGACCATTTTTAACCGGCATTTATTTAGATTCTGAACTTGAGGCCGGAGAACATTTTTTTAGATTTCTAATGAGATGTTTTTGTACTGGAAAAGTATCAGTTCCAGAAAATGGCATGTCTGAATTACCACTTCAAATGGCTCACCAACTTCCTAAAGAATCTCTTTTATTTAATCAGTCGGTTAAGTCATGGGCATTTGATCATGTAGTCTTATCAAACGGAGAAAAAATAAACGCTACAAAGGTTATCTGCGCTTTTGATAGCCAGTCCTTGAAATCAGAAAAGCTGCAAAATAAATTTCGAATGGTTACGACTCATTATTTTACTGGTGAAGGACTGAATGAAACAAATTGGGGAAAATGGCTTGTCCTTGTTCCCCAGAAATTTGGGCTAGGGATTGATCACTTAAGCCTTATAAGCTCTGTTTCTGAAAAATATGGAAATGGTCAGCCACTTTTAAGCGTCAGCGTCGTCGGCCAAAAGAATGTCTCAATCGATCAAGTAATGAAAGAAGTGAACAAGCTTGCAAAACAAGATTTAAAGCTTAAGTTTGTCATTAGCCATTCGGTACCTAAAGCCTTACCTAACATAACCGAAGAGACATCCGGGTTCGGAGAAATTGATGGAGTTCTTCACTGCGGTGACCAATGGGCTTCGCCTTCCATCAATGGGGCTTTGAGGTCTGGCCGCTTAGCAGCAGAGCATATCTCTAAACAATTAAATCATCGCCAGAAGTCGGAGCGTATATGAACGTATTTTTAATTTTGGGTAACCAACTTTTCTCTCCAAAACATTTTCCAAAACTTGACAAGAAAAAGACATTTTTCTTCATGCGTGAAGACGCTGCTTTGTGCACTCACTTCAAATACCACAAACACAAAATTATCTTCTTTCTTTCAGCAATGCGGAAATACGCTGATGAGTTAAGAGATGAAGGTTATGAAGTTCACTACGAGACATTGAACGAAGATAAAAATACTTACGAGAAATCTTTAGTAAATTTTTTGAAGTCTAAAAAAGCACAGAATTTTCATTTTTTTGAGATTGAAGACAAGTTTTTTGAGACAACCATAACGGATACCCTTAAAAATTTACCAGAAATTAAAACCGAACAAATCCCGTCACCGATGTTTTTAACTTCTCGTGGAAGGTTCGCAGATTATTTAAAAAATTCCAAAAAGCCGTTTATGAGGACATTTTACGAAGCTCAAAGAAAGCGGCTTAAAATTCTAATTGATGCTGACGGCGACCCTGTTGGTGGCAGGTGGAGCTTTGACGACGAAAATCGTTTGAGCCTTCCAAAAAACTATGTGGCCCCTAGTATTGCAACATATAAGATGGATAAGATCGACATTGAAGTAGGGAAGATTGTCGATAAGTACTTCAAAGATCATATGGGTCAAAGTTCTGGATTTTGGCTCCCAACTGACCGAAAGTCAGCTCATAAGTGGCTTCAAAAATTTCTTGAAGAACGTATGGCATTTTTTGGGCCCTACGAAGATGCATTATCAAAAGATTTTCCATTTATTAATCATTCCGTTTTAACACCATTTTTAAACGTCGGCTTGCTTACGCCTGAAGAAGTCATCAGAAAAACGCTTGTAATTGCGAAAGAGAAAAAGCTTTCAATTAATTCAATTGAAGGATTCGTCCGACAAATCATTGGATGGCGGGAATTCGTTAGGGGGATCTATCAGAATTTTAGCGAAAAGCAGGACGCGTCTAATTTTTGGAACCACCAAAGAAAATTAAAGCCAAGTTGGTATCAAGGCAACACAGGTATCGAGCCTTTAGATGATGTAATCAAAAAAGTTGAAAAGTATGGCTATGCCCATCATATCGAACGATTGATGGTGGTGGGTTCACTTATGTTACTACTCGAAGTTCATCCTCACGAAGCTCACCGCTGGTTTATGGAATTGTTTATTGATTCTTCCGATTGGGTTATGGGTCCTAATGTTTACGGTATGGCTATTTTCAGCGACGGTGGCATATTCGCGACGAAACCATATTTTTGTGGTTCTAATTATTATAAAAAAATGGGCCCTTACAAAAAAGGTGATTGGCAGGAAGGCGTTGATGGCTTGTACTGGGGCTTCATCGACCGTAACCGGAAGTTTTTCTCTAAAAATCCCCGCTTGTCGATGATGGTTAAAACTTTTGATAAAATGGATTCTACTAGAAAAAAGAAAATTTTAGCTGCGGCAGAGAAATTGAGGGACCAAATTACGAATTAGTCCCTCAAAGTTGATGAAACTTTGTTTATACTAATTTTAAATTGACTGTGATATTTCCACGAGTTGCGTTTGAGTACGGGCAAACTTGATGAGCTTTCTCGATGAGGGCTAATGCAGCTTCTCTTTCCATTCCTGGAATTGAAATTTCGAGGTCTGCCTCAATACCAAAACCTTTGGGAATCGGACCAATCCCAACACGACCTGTGATTGAAAGATTATCTGGTAGAATAAGCTTTTCCTGGCCCGCCACAAACTTTAATGCTCCAACAAAACATGCAGAGTATCCAGCTGCGAATAGTTGCTCAGGATTTGTGCCATCACCACCTGCGCCGCCTAATTCTTTAGGAGTTGATAGCTGCACATTTAAAGAACCGTCAGAGCTCGAAGCTGACCCGTCTCTTCCTCCAGTAGCTTTTGCAGTGGCGCGATAAACGACTTTTTCGATCTTCATATATCTTCCTTAGTAAATGTTTTAACTCATTCAACTTTCGTTTATTTTGTTCGCATTGTAAATTTATTAAATTGCTATCGATCGATAGTTAAAAACTATTGGTACTCAAAATAATTACTGAATAGCGTACTCAACATAAACTTGAACTTTTATCTTCACTGGTCCCGCCGAAACTTCGCTGGCCGATGCCATTTCTTGAGAATCTGCCGTAGTTTTCATACTTCGACTCATCACTGGAACTGGCATATTCATGTCTGCGACTCGGGATAATTTATAAACACCTTTTATCTTTGAATTCGATGCTTTCGCAAGTTCGTCCGCTTCAAGCTTTGCATTTTTCACGGCATCACTTAAGAGACTGAGTTCAATCGGCCCGCGCTTATCGAAATCCCAGTTAATAGACTGAATGCTGACTCCACCAACATCCATTTTCAAATTCGAACTTAAGGCGTCGATTAATGCGCCTGCATCATCGGTTTTACGTAATGTCAGACCAATCAAATGAGTTGCCCGCTGACCGACAACTTTTTGCGTTCCTTTATCATAGTTATATTCCGGCGCTAAATTATACCCTTGAGTCTGAAAATCTTCTTTTTTAATTTTAAACTTGTCAGATATTGATTTTATCCGCTGGTATTCTTTTGCGACATTTTCCTGTGCTACTTTTGCTTGGGTGGCTTTCCCCCAAACCTCGACCTGAAGAACTACTATATTAGGATCAACTAATTTTTCCGCAGTTCCGCTTACTGCAATAACTGATGTATCTGCATAAGCTTCGAAACAGAGTGCGAGTAAAATAAAAATAAATCGCTTCATCGGATCTCCCTTTCCAAAGTGATCAATCAACTTAAACTTTAATTGCAGATTTTTTCAAGTCTTGATGACTTTTACGCAATGTACTGTCTAGCAAATAGACCCAGTGACAAGGCCTAGGAAATTTTCTATTTACTGTCTTCAAGTGACAATATCTTCACTGTTTTAGGATCGAAGGTAACCAAAAGCTTTTTCTGACTTGTTATCCGGGTCTCTAAAAAATCCATAAATTCCAATGCGGAATTTTTACTTTTTGGAAATGAATAGAATGCGGGATGATGAGAAAATAAAATCAAAAACTCATTTTTCGTTTCTATGAATCGTTCGACTTGCTCATCAAACTGCATGGCTTTTGTTCCCTGGACCTTGGTATGTCCTTTAAATTTTGCCCCCTGTGCAGCCTGCACGACGAAAATAAAAAACAAGGAGCTCAAAAAATAATTTAGTAACTTTCTCATCGGTTGCCATTTATTCTTTGTATGAGAAAGTTATTAAAATTTTCGTGTTTATTTGGAACAAGCCGTTTTCCTAAAAAAGCAGAGAAGTCTTGATAGGGTCTGTATCTTTCGAAAACTGCTTTAACACCCCAGTCTTTTTCTTCAAAATCTTTTATATCCCAATCAGATTTAAAACCCTCACGGTAGCTTGGAAATTTTTCAGAGTGAGTGATTTCTGGAATTTTATGTCGAGTAAAATATTGAAAGCGGGACCCATAGTATTCATTCTTAATTTCAGCTTTTAACTCGGGTCTATCAGGATATTTATCAAGCATCTTATTTTTCCAGGTCGCTACAGACACTGGACCCTCAAATAGTCCAGGGTCAAAAACTTGAAGCTCAACCTCACCATTTTCCTCTTTCACATAACTTACCGGAGCAACATGCCATCCCCAATTAACAATTGAATATTCAGGCAGATTGGTTTTTGCGATCAGTGTCCCTTCAACAAATATTTTACCCATTATAATTTTTTGCTTTTCAGCTGTTTGAGCCATCACCGTGGCGCGGGCATAACATCCATCGAATGGATACTTAAATGGGATGTCTGAATCTTTTGCGAAAGATTGAAATAATGAAGCCGCGTCCCTTTCACTTATGACTGAAATTTTTATCTGTTCTGGATCGCCAGCAGTCGAAATAAAACCATTAGGGAGATTTTGCATCGCTATTTCAGAAGCGAAACTCAAAATAGAGATGAGTAAAACAGAAAACAAAAGTCTCATTCAGTTATATCGACTTATTTTAAGATTTGATTAATGGACTAACGGCTAGGTTCATAAATTTACAATTCATCCTTTCTTTAAATTGCAGAAGATCAGTTTTGATTTTCTGTCTTGCTTGTGCCTACTGGCGAGTCTGATGGATCTTGCAATGGAGCTCCCCGGGCTGGCGCGTTTATGTCAAAGTATACATGCGACATGGCGGCTCGAGCATCTCGGTAGTATCAACTTGTTTTCATTACCTAGTTTAATCTGAACTCTGTTTGCGTGTAAGCTTGATCCGATTTATCGATAGGACATCTTTAAATCGGAGAGAACTATGAAAAAATCTGTTTTGTTCCTATTCGTAACGAGTTTCCTTTCAATCGCAACTGCAAACCAAATGATAACCTGGGTTGGTCAGTTCCCAAAAGAACAAGCTTTGCCTATCGTTGAGTTGTTTAATGCAAAGTATGCTGATCAAGCCGGATTTACTGTTGCTTACAATTCCGACGAGGCTTCAATTACAAATATCCTGAGCGGAAACGTTGACCCAAGTTTTGATCTCGTTCATTTAAAAGACGCAGATATGTTGACGGCTGTTACAAGAAATAATCTGACAACTCAATTAACTGCAGAAGTTTTGAAATCTTGGCCAGCACATTTAAAAGATTCTCAAAATAATTGGGTTGGTATTTTGAAGCGCTCGCGAATTATTTATTATGATTCAAACTTAGTATCAGCTGAAGAAGTTAAAACTTACGAAAGTTTAACGAATCCGAAATTTGAAGGTAAACTTTGCCTTCGCCAGAAAAAAGCTCAATACACCATGAGCTTGAATGCTTTCCTACTTGGAATGTGGGGAGAACAAAAGACGACTGAAGTTTTAAAAGGTTGGTCAGTTAACAGTGCCGCTTTACCAATAATTGAAAAAGATCTTGAAGGTGTCATCTCAAATATTGAAAACGGAAATTGCCTAGTAGGTATCGCGAACACTTACTACTACATGAGACATGTCAAAGCTTTCCCGAATACCAAAGTAAAGCCGTCGATTCCAAATCAAAACGATATGGGTGCTCATGTAACCGTTGATGGTGTTGCGGTTTTCGCAACG
This sequence comes from Pseudobdellovibrionaceae bacterium, assembly GCA_043730825.1. Lineage (GTDB taxonomy): Bacteria > Bdellovibrionota > Bdellovibrionia > Bdellovibrionales > Bdellovibrionaceae. The sequence goes on along the minus strand of JAYTJV010000091.1, from coordinate 18,343 downwards.
AGTACGAAAAAACCACAAGCTCAGGTATTTGCTAGTTGGCTTTTAACTCAAGAACCACAAGCGCTATTAAGCTCTATCACAGATAAGCATCCGGCAAATCCAGCCGTTACATCGGCTGCTTTATCTAAGATGTTTGGATCTTTTAAAGAAAATACAACTTTTGACCTCAATCGCATTGCTGATTTGAAAGCTAGAGCACTTGAAATTGCAACCGAGCAAGGATTGAAGTAATCCCAAGAGGTATAAGCTCCAGACAGGAATTGATTTTTAATTCCTGTCTCTTAAATTTAAGCTGAAAAACAGGCTCTGTATATGTTTCGTAACTTTCGTAAATGGCATCGTTGGATTTCTGTCGTGATTGCGATTCCATTTACGCTAACCGTAGTCACCGGAATTATACTTTCAACAAGAGCGTTCAATACTTGGGTTCAGCCTGACTACCCTGCCATGAATTCGAAAATGGATCCTTCGTTTGATAAAATTCTTGCGGCTGCCCAAAACATTCCAGAAGCTGAAATCAAAACCTGGAATGATGTTTCGCAAATCGACATTAGACCTGCTAAAGGTAACATTCGCGTTAGATCAAAAAATATGTGGGAAGTTCAGATCGATAGCATGACCGGACAAGTTGTTGGTAGTGGCATTCGCCGCTTTTCATTTCTTGTGCAACTTCATGAAGGTGCTTACTTCGGGGATTTAGTTCGCTACGGGATATTCTTCCCAAGCGCTCTTGGTGTTTTCTTTTTACTTATCTCAGGAATTATTATTTATATTTCCCCTTACTTGAAGAAATCCAAAAACCTTGAAACAAGGACTAAGTCATGACTTTCAACGCTTTTTCAGCTGAACAAAAAAAACAGTTAGCGAAAGAATTTCGATTTGGACTGGAATCTGAATATTTAGTTGTGAAGTCTGATGGTTTTAAACCCCTTTGGCATCATGATCTAACTTTTGAACTGCTCAACGGAATTTTTGAAAGTATTTCTTTGGAAGGTATTCCTTCATGTGAGGGCTTGGATCTGGAACCTCCTCAAACGAAGCTGATGCCTTATGTTGTTGAAGGTTACCACTTACCTGATATGGATGCAGGCGCAAAAGAACTACTCCCTAAGGGAGTCGAGATTCGAACGCCCGTTTGCAATTCTTTAAGCGAAGTTTTGGAAGTGCATAAGACTTTGTTTTTCCGATTAAAAAGTAAAATGAACGAAAATGGATATGATTTAGTTTGCTTATCTCATCACCCGACTTATTCGAAATTTTCTGGTCCCCAAAATAAGCGCCGTCACGATTACTGGCAATGGTCTATGGAGGTCATGACGACTTATGGGCCTGACATCAATGTCAGCCTTCCGGAATCTTTGGCTAAACTTGTTAGCGAAGCAGATCTTGAAGATAAAATTAATTACTACGGGCCCGCCCTAGCTGCTTTAAGTGTCGCTTCACCGTTTTGCGACGGCGCCCCCTGGAATCTTCGAGAAGGTTTTGGCAAAAGCTTTCGAATGCACAAAAGAAGTTACATCGCGCCCCCGATTGAATTTCATCCAGATGAAAATAATCGTTATGAATTTAAAGTTTTTGATATGCCAAATTCAATTCAAGAAATTGAGGCTCAGTTTCTAACTTTCTTGGCCCTTGTTTTAGATACTGGCTTAATGGGACGCTCATCGAAACAAACTCGGATCTATGATTTAGGCCAGGTGGCTCGACACGGATTACAAGCTGAAGATATGTCAACCCGTGCGACCGAATTATTAGAACGTGCACCGGCTGTCTTAAAAGAATGGGGATTTGATCCTTCTGCGTTGGTTGTGTTCAAAGAAAGAGTCATCTCTGGGCGAACTCCTGCAGATGATATGATCGAGATGTTCCAAAAATCATCGATGGAAGATGTGTTAAGAGAACGCAGTCAGTTCAAAGTATAAAGCGAATGCAGAATCCAACACTTTCAACTATTCAAACGGACTACAGCCAAATCCAAAAAGGAGATTGGTTTTTACCGATGACCGTCAAGGGAGTTGATCAGCACGCTTTCATTTCTGAAGCAATCGAACGTGGCGCAGTTGGCTTTACTTATGAAGACGGTCAAAGCATACCCAGCACAACAGTTCCAAGTTTTAAAGTTCCAAACTTAAGAGATTATTTGTTTGCTCTTGCTATTCAAAAGCGAAATGAATCTCTATTTAAAGTCGCGGCAATTACGGGAAGTGTTGGAAAAACCAGCGTTAAAGAACTTGTCGGTTCGATTTTAAATGCGTGGTTACCTTTCAACAGCTTTTACAGCCCGCATAATTTAAATACAAAAATTGCTTTGGCATCGCAAGTTCTACGAATGCCTTCCGATTGCAAGTGGGCGGTTTTTGAAACTGGAGCCCGCAAAGTCTCTGATTTAAAAATTCCAATCATGCTTCTACAACCAGAGGTTTCTGTTCTTCTTAATATTGGTTCAGCCCATGTTGGCGAATTTGGGTCTATGGATAATCTGAGAAAAGAAAAGCTTTCTCTATTAAATGCACCGACTGCAAAAACTTTAGTCGTTTACCGAGATGATCTCGAAATTTTCGAACATGCCTTGAAGTTAGGGAAAAAAGTCCTTAGTTTTGGGCGCTCAGAAAAAAGTGATGTTCGCCTGTTAGAAGAAACTGATTCTCAAGTAAAACTTATTTTTCAGGGCTACGAGTACACTTTCAACTGCGCATTTGTTGGATCCGCAAAAGGATTGAATGTTGCGGCCGCCTTTGGAGTTGCCCAAGCATTAGATATCCCAATCGAGGCTATTCGAAAAGGTTTGAACAATTTTACTGGCACTCCACGCCGTTTTCAAATTTTTCAATGGGGAACTACGCTTGCCGTCGATGATGCTTATAATGCCAGCCCGGAAAGTATGGAAGAAGGCTTACAAAAATTTTCAACGATGGTATCGAATAAGAAACCTCTCCTTATTCTGGGATCCATGCTTGAACTAGGTCCCGAGACTGAAAAATCTCATCGGCATATTGCAGGCAAAATAAAAAGCTTATTTGCGGAAGCTTTTAACAAAACAACTTTAGGAGTTGCAACAATAGGCAGGGAAGCTCAATTCATTGCCGATGAATTACAAATCTTAGGACTTCATCAAAAACAGATCCAAAGTTTTGACAGCACACTGGAAGCAAAAGACTTCGTTAACTTTTGGCGTTTGGATTTTGATGCAATTTATCTAAAAGGCTCTAAGTCAATTCACTTAGAAAAATTGTTGGGTGATAAATGAGTCCCCTCCAATCTATTTATTCTTTTAATTTGAGTCATTTTCAGATCGGTCTGATTATTCTTTTGGTTGTATTTGCTTTGGGGATATCTCGATTCTTAAAACTTAACTTAGGAACAGATATTTTTACTGCCTCCATTCGAACAACTATTCAATTGATTGCCGTCGGCTATATCCTTCGTATGGTTCTCAAGATCGACTCTGGACCCATGAATCTTTTGATTCTCTTTGTTATGAGCTTAGTCGCTGCTCAGGCAGTAACAGCCCGGCTTAAGACAAAGAACCTAAAAGTCTTTTTGTGCGCCTTCGCCGCCCTCGTAGTCAGCGTTTGGCCGCTTGGCCTACTTGCCATTTCAATTTTCTTTCAGCCTCAAACTCTAAATTTAAGTGCATTCTTTATTCCCTTCATGGGTGTACTTGTCGGGAATGCATTGTCTGCAATCTCTTTAACTTTCGTCGGCTTTGAAAGAATCGTTAAAGAAAATATTTTTGAAATTGAAACTTTTAAGGCATTGGGCGCTTCTCCACTTGAAGCCAGTCATCGTCTTTACCGGGATTTAATTCGAAATGCGTTAACTCCAATTTTTAATGGAATGACAATTGTTGGGCTCGTCAGTCTTCCAGGCGTAATGGCAGGCCAGCTCTTAGGCGGAGTCGATCCGCTCGTTGCGGCTCAATTCCAGATCTTCATGATGTTTCTGATTCTGCTCGCTTCCATCTTGGGAGCGGTATCTGCGACTGGGATTAACCATTTCTTTTTTATACCGAATTGGATTAAGGCTTCTGCTAAGCCCTGGACTTTTCCTATGAACAGTGGCGAGATTCTTATTCTGACTGGTCCATCAGGTACTGGGAAAAGTCGTCTTCTGAAATCAATGACTGGGCTTGATGAGGCGAATTTTCGAGATAGCATCCGGTTTAGTCCAGATTATAAAATCCACGAGCATGCCGATGCAAAGGTTCTTTATCATCATCAAAAAGCATTTTTTCTTCCAGGCACTGTTGAAGAAAACTTAAAATGGATCTTTGAATTCAAAGCTCACCAACTTATCAAGTATCGACCAGAGATCGTAGACTCCCTTCTTCAAAAGCTAGAGCTACCTTCAGGGACTTTGCAGAAAAATGCATCCACACTTTCCGGTGGTGAGGCTCAATTAGTGCACCTCATTAGAAGCTTAATACTTAAACCTCAAATTCTTCTTTTAGATGAACCTAGCTCCGCGCTTGATTCATACAAAGTCCTTTTATTTGAACGTCTAATTAACGAATGGGTAAAATCCGAGGATCATCGCCTGGTCATTATTACTCATGATCATATTCAAGCTAATCGTCTGTCTCCAAAAATTCTCTCGCTTACGCCAAAGGAATTAATATATGCTTAAACTTGTCATCTTCTCTTTAACTTTTTCTTTTTACGCTTTTGCTCAAACATCAGAATCGGCTCAAGTTAACAAGTCGACTTTATCGACCAAAGGATCAACCACGGGCAAACCTGAAAAATTTGAAGAGAATACCGAAATAGTCGATCCAAAACTTCGTGCCGATTCTGGATCTCGATCTCGTTACAGCTTAAAATTTAACTTAACTTACTTAGGTCCAACGATCGGTGATTTTGAAGCAAAAGATCAACCCAATCCTGACGGAACAGTTGGAAGTTATCAGACTTCCTTAGGTGGGTCCTTCGGCGCTCGCTACAGACTGAGTAAAACTTCAACTGTTGGGGTCTCATCGGGCTTAAAAGTTATTCATCCTCTTCATGGCGCAGAACGATTTGATACTAGTAACCCTTCTTTAACTTACGATTGGGCCTCACGAATAAACGGCATTCAAATGAAAAATACTCCGGGCCTTGTCATCCGAACCATTCCTGAGTTCGTTAAAATTGGCCAAGTCGGAATGCTTTATAATAACTATTCATTGGTTTATGAATACGGAACAACGGGTTTTTCTTTCGGTGCTGATTCTGCCGTCGGTGTTTTTGCTTATAACAGAAGATATGAACCGCGGGATAAAAAGGCGCCTCGCTACAGCTTCGAATTTAATCCCAATGTAAAATATAATTTTACAGATAAACTTAATGTCATTTTTGCTTCAAGTTTTTCACTTTGGAATCCAAGATCTAAGGATGATCAGTATGCTTTGCTTAGAAGATCGGTTAGTCAAAAGCTAGGCTTGGGCTACGCCTACACACGTGATATTTACTTGAATCCTTATGTTGGATTTTACCCGCAATACTTATCCTGGAATAATGCGACCTTAAATATGACTACTATTTTTTCAGTCTTTTAATGTTCTCCAAACGTGACACTTTACTGAATTAATCAACTTCGATTGGATGCCTACATCTGGGGAAAACCTCCAGAAGACGCCGATGGTGAGTGTGGAACTGGCTGGCCTCGCGCTGGACAATTCCTGCCACAGTATGCTTGTGACATGGCGGCCAGTGCTAAATGGTAAGTTAGTTAAGAAAATTTAAAGTTGCTCAAAAAAAGACCGGTTTAAAAAATCGGGCTTTTTCTTTTTTTCCAGACGAGATTTTGTATCATCCATAATTTTTTTTAAATCTTAATGTCCCATAAATCCGAAATATTTTTCAGAGGAATGGGTCATATTTCCGCATCAAGAGCATTTTCCATCTGAAATAGCTAGTTTTCGGATGGTATGTGGATTGCAATTTTAATGTCTAACAAAGCAACTTATCTGGTTAAGGAGAAAAAATGACAACTTCACAAGTCACAACAAATCTTACAAAACATACAAATGGTGCCATCACTGCAATTGAAGGTATTTTAAAAGAACCTAGCTCTAAAAAAGCAAAGTCAGGTTCAAAGAAAGCTAAAACTAAAGTTAAAGCTAAGGCAAACGTATCAGCAGCCGTAAAAGCTGTTGTTAAGCCAAACGTAAAAGCTCGCTCTGCTAAGAAAGCGACAGTTAGCGCGAAAGCTAAGTCTAACGTAAAGCCAAAAAGCCAAGCGAAAGTTAAAGCAACTTCGACTTCAAAGGCGTCATCAAAAGTGAAAGCTAAAAAAGCACCAACAGTAGCTGTAATGGAAACAAAATCAGCTCAAAATCGTGGCACACCAAATCCGATGGTAGCGCAAGATCCCGCTCACTCACCTGGCCACAGAAGAATTCCGTTTAAGTATTAAGTAACTACAAAATATTTTAATTAAGATTCTCGGTAAGCATAGTTCAATATTTTTACCGAGGATCTTTATTGAATTTAGGAATTTTATAATCTTTCTTTTTCAAATCCAAAAGTACCGTATAACTGCACTTGCATGACTTACGAAGATGAAGCCTCAATTACAGCTAAAGGTCAGTATGCAAATCGCATTGGATTAGGTGGAACGATTATCTGGCTTATAGAAGAAGGCTCTATTAAAGACGCGGCTAATCTACAAGCCCCTTTACAAATCTTAACAAAAGCCTTTTGGCAGCTGAATATGCCTTGCCCAAACTAATTTTAGTTCCATTGACTCGCAGTCGAGTTTTTACATCGACCTTGATTAATTCATAACCAAAAACTGCATTTCGTGACGTAATATTGACTCAAGCTATTTTACGATTCGTGCTGAGCTATTGTCACGCAACATGGAGGTTGGGTTGAAAATCTATCGCAGGAATATATTGAAGATCGGCCTAGTTCAAGCAGTCGTTGGAATCATAGCTTCTAAAGCAGAAGCAAAAGATCTTATTCAGGGTGACGAGGAGTTCAAAACACCTCCACAAATCGAAAAACGTAGTACTCCATCAATTTTACAGGGCGCTACCGACAATTCGAAAACTCAATTTTCGGTTGTCTATAATTCCGAAATCAATCTAGAAATTTTTGCGATCGATTCGATGGGCCAAAAATGGTCGCCCGAAGATCTAGAAGTAATTTCGATGCCCGGCCAACCTTTTAAAATTACAAAAGCCTATTTTTCTAATCTCTCAGTGGAAGACAAGTATTCACTCATCGTCTTAAATTTAGATAATCAAACTCAATTAGATAAGCGAGAATTTCGCACGCTTGATACAACAGCTGAAAATTTGCGTTTCGCAATGTGCTCTTGTATGGCCGAAAATGAACATAGACCAGAAATTTGGCAAAACCTTGTTAAACAAAATCCACAAGTCATCTTTTTTACCGGTGATCATGTATATGCTGATAGTGGTGCTCCAAGTACGGGCGCTAACCCTGCTCACCTTTGGAAAAGATTCTGTGAAGCCCGGATGATTTTAGAAATATTTTATAGCGAAAAGCTTATCCCCATCATTGCCGTATGGGATGATCATGATTTTGGTTTAAACGATGCACACTCTGAAAATTATCCGTATGTTAAAGAGTCTCAGGAAAATTTCACCGCGTTCTTCGCGCAGGAAGAAAAGTATTGTGACTTTCTTGTTCGTGGCCCTGGAATCAGCACCGCGTTCCAATGTAAATCTCAGTTGGTTCTTTTATTGGACGACCGCAGTTTTCGCAAGCCTAAAGGTTCGAAAGATATTTATGCTCATTGGGGCGAACTCCAAGAAAAATGGATGTTCGAACTGATGCACAAGCAGAGCGGACCCACTTGGTTTATAAACGGTTCGCAAATAGTTCCGGCTATATTTTGGAAAGAGTCCGTTTCTGGGGACCACAGCGAACAATTTAAAGGCTTAATTGCAGGTATCAGAAAACTTTCTTCGAAGATTATTTTTGCATCTGGTGATGTTCACTACAGCGAGATTTCGAAAATTGAAAAAGAGATGCTTGGCTATCAGACGTATGAAGTCACCTCAAGCTCAATGCATAGTAAAAATATTCCTGGTGCGCCTGATGTGATTCCAAACAAAAGAAGAATGATTGGCACAGGCAAAAGAAATTATGTGTTGATAGATTCGACTGCTGCTGGAACGGGAGCAAGCTTTTCAGTTATCAGCTACGGCATTGATGGAAATATACTTTTTCGAAAAGACTTAACCGTCTAACCAAACTCTGACTGAAGCCTGACTGTACCCGATCTCTTCCTCTTGATGTGATGTTGGTAAACATAATTTACTTAACAGGATCAAGGAGGATTCATGTCACAAGTATTTCTTCGCACATCAATGGCCCTTATTACTCTTATAGGTCTTATTCCCTTCCCAGTTTCAGCCAAAATTTTAGTTGAACAGATGGCGATCTTCGGCGACGCCGGACGAAGTGGCAGACAGCTTGATCAATTAAAAACCTCACTTCTTAGAGAGGAAGTTTTATCTTTAGTCATGCCAGGAGATAATCTTTATTCAGGAAGTTATTCGTCTGTTTGGGATTCATGGAAAAGAATTCCAAATCGCTATAAGAAATGTTTTAAAATCACATGGCTCAAAAATTACGGCTTTATTGCTTGGCCATGATCACATGAGTTCTTTTCTAACTTTTGGAGATATTCCAGTTGTTGTTGCAGGCGCTGGACGAGAGGTGCGAAATGAATCCCCAGTTTCATATGTAGAAGGCGGCGTTCAAATACAAACTCGTTACCTAGCCCCTAGGAACGCACACTGGGCTTTACTTGAAATAGATGAAAATGCTGAAACTGCAAGTATTCACTTTGTTCGAGTACACGATCAGCATCGATCATGTACTGCGATTTTCGGAAAGCAAGCAGCAAGGCTGGAACTTGAAGATAATTGTAAGTAGAAAAATTTATTTTTTGCATGCCTACCAAAAGTTTCAATGTTCGTTGGCAATTTAGTACTCAAAAATCAGTTATCAACTTTATAATGCAAAAATGAAATGAGATCCTTCTATTCAATAAGAAGAGGGGTCTTCAATGAGAGTCTTAGTTATTTCTGGTTCAGATCGTCGCCAATATAATTGCCCAGGTGTTGACTCTAAATCTAGAAGTCTAATGCTTCGTATGGTAAAGTCTTTTCCTTCGGATTGGCATATTGACTTTGAAGACTTAGGGAATGTTTTTGCACGTGCAAGAATTCAAAGCTGCAATGCATGCGTTTCAACTTCAATGGCACTTTGCGTGTGGCCATGCAACTGTTATGAAGCTGAAAATAAGAAAGAACCCGATTTGATGTGGGATCTGGATTTATATTCAAGACTTGATCAAGCGGATGCGTGGGCAATTATCGGTCCCGTTAATTGGTACGGTCCAACTAGTAATCTAAAGCTTATGTTTGATCGACTTGTTTGCATGAGTGGTGGAAATCCAAAAGAAAATTTAATTAATCATAAAGATCCAGAACTTGCTATGAAGCTGGAGCATACTTCTGAATGGGAAGAGCTAAGTCAAAATCACTTGGAAGGAAGAACTGCAGGCTTCTTTTGTTATGGCGACGGCGGTGGCGACGAAATTGATTCAAGTGGTAAACCAAAAATTCTCCAACATAAGAATTATTTTGATTCTGACAAAGAGCCCTTTAAAGAAATGCGCGATGCTTATGCCCCTCTCGTTTGGCAGTGCCGATATGGTGGAATAGAAGTCCCAGATGCACTTTGGAGGTTTCAAGAGTTTGGAAGAAATAGAAAGTATAGCGACAATCAAGCTGAGCATCTCGCACAAGATTCTGCGACTCTCGAAGCTTTTGATCATTGGACATTAGAGTTTAGAAATTTTGTCGAAAAGAAAGGGGTAGTTAAGCCGGGCCGCTTCCGCGCTGTCGGCTACAAAGCCCCTAGCCATAAATGGGCTGACGTAAAACTTAAATTTCGAGAACTCAGAATGAGTTCAGGTCATGCACCTAAAAATTCATCGCCCCGAAAACAAAACGATTTAGAATTAAACCATGATGCAACGTTTGACCCCAAATCTTCGTCGCAATCTAGCGATCGAGATCGCAAACTAGATATGCTTTTTCATCGGCACCAAAAGTAGAACCTATGTAGAGGTACTTTTCAGGGCACTGAACTGTCTTACCAACTATCTTAGGAACAGTCAGTATTTCGATTGGTCTGCAATCTTCATATTCAGATACATAGAATCCGTAGTCACAAACTATGTTGTTAGGTTTGATTGTTGACGCTGCTGGAACTCTTAAATCTACTTCACTATTAAGTGAAACGTTTTGATGAGCGCAACCAGCTAGAGACAAAAGACACACAAATACATACTTCATATTATCTCCAATATGATAACTTATTCCAAATTTTTTAACTTCACTTCATTTATTCTTCAAGCGGATCCACAAATTGAGCATTACTAGAGTATTTGAGATCCAGCTACAATATTAAAACATTCTCATAAGGACTAAAATAAAAATGAGTTGCTTTATCAAAGTGATACAAATGATTAAACAGCTATCTGTTTTGATGAGTTTAAGCTTAGAGAGCAGAGGGCCCGAGCAAGGAAACTGGCGAGAATCCCAAAAAAATTAAATGATTCCACTCTTGCCTAAGAATTTCAGAAATGTGCCCCGTGTACGCGCCATTCCCGTTGCCACCTCGACATCTGCTGTAGGGAGAATATGCACTGCCATCACAAAGTGTGACCTTAACTGCAATTGGGTTCGGTGAAATACGACTAACCCAATCGGCTGAAGTAATTGCGCGATTCGGATTCACCATTGGATCTATAACGTAAACTGCCGCGCCAACTTGGTAGGCTGCTGCTACATGATAAGACCAGTAAGTGGTTTTGCGGTTTCGAGAATAGGTGGAATTGAATTCTAAGTCTCCGTAGGCAAATATTTTTCCAGGGCGCACATAGCCCCTTGCCTTTGCAACTGATGAAATATGCGCGGCCTTCGCATAGCAACCGTCAGTCGGAAAAAACCAGGGCGCTCGACGCTGAAAACTTCCTGAATTAGGATTTTGATATCGTCTCAAAGTACGAGCTAAGACTGTGAAAGTGTTTAAAGCATCTATTCCCAAATGCCACTGAGGCAATGGGCTCTGGTTTGAAGTGGGTACATTGTTGAGAACTTCGATTCTTGGAGTTGACCCCGGAGGTAGCCCAAAAGTTTCAAATTGCTGACTTAAAGCAGCTTCCCAAGATTGATTCGCAGACCGCGCAGGAGAAACTGGCACTTCGTAAGCGTATGAGAAAAATGGGACAGTCAAAAATAGAAATTTAGCGAAATTGAGTCGAAAAGTGTGCATAATCTCCCCGTAAAAGTCCTAGAGTCACATAGACTGCAAACCTAATACCGGAAAAATTTGCCAACGAGCAGAACTAAAAACCCAACAAAATTCCGACCCCAAAAAGAATAAAAAGCCCACTCGCAACCCTATGAATCCAAGTCATAGGAATTCGGTCTGTAAACTTATGTCCAAAAATCACGGCCAGTCCATCCGCCGCTAACATTCCTATCGTAGTCCCGAGTGTCACTAAAATTGGAGCAGCATAATTTGCACCCAAGGCAACAGTTGCAAGTTGAGTTTTATCACCCATTTCTGCAAAAAAGAAAGCCACGAGAGTGGTCAAAAATGGCCCCCACTTGTGTTTGTCTTCGAACCCTTCATCTTTATCTGGAATTAAAATCCAAAGTCCAAAGCCGATGAAAGCGCCGGCTAATATCCATTTTAAAACTTCCGAGGAAACATAGTGAGTTACAAAAGTTCCGACATAACTTGCGAGTGCGTGATTTAAAAGTGTGGCAAATAAAATTCCAAACATAATAGGTACAGGTTTTCGAAATCGAGCAGCCAAAACAAGAGCAAGAAGCTGGGTTTTGTCACCCATCTCGCTTACGAATACTAAAAGAAAAGAATTGATAATTGCTTCCACGTGTTTCAAGAGGATACTAGCTGGAAACTAATTACGAAGCAAGATTCATGATTATCTTCATTTTCCGCTCAGTATATTAAATTCAGTTCTCTTAATCACACTCGTATGTCCAAGCAATAATCAATTATACGAGTTCGACTAAATCCTCGTCGTACCAATATAATACAATGTCATTTTTTATCAGCATCGCCATTATCTTATGAAGTATTCTTGAGTAAGTACCGACACTTATAGGGCATGGGGAAGTTCATGAAATTAGATTTAAAAATGAAGCTTGTTAAAGTTGCAGCTGCTGTTTTATCAGGTGCAGTAACTGTCATCACCTTTCAAAATTGTTCGGGCAATGGATTTTCTGTTGATAAGGATTTTCTCGGCCAAGCTTCGTTAGGTAGTTCTAGTTTGACGATTCCGCAGGTGTCATTAGTCGCTCCGATCCCTACTCTTTCAAATTCTCGTTCTTTAACTGTCAATATTAATGTGATTACAGATTCGCAAGCTTCTCTAAAATCAGTCAGCTGCCAGCTAGATTCTGCGCCTGCCATAGACTGTACAACTCGTCAGTTAAATTTATCTAACTTAACTGATGGTGACCACTCGTTAAAAATTACAGCTACTGACGATAAAGGCAATTCTGCACAAGAACGAATTTTTAATTTTCGAATCGATGGAACCGCACCTGTCGTTAACATTTCGCAGTCGCCTGCGACATTAACTGGTAGCACATCTGCTGAAATTACTTTCACCGCCATGGATTCATTAAGCACAATTGGCAGTGTGATGTGTTCTCGCGATAATGGTGCCTGGGCAGTTTGTACCAGCCCAACTAACTTAACAGGACTTGTAGCAGGTATGCATAGTTTCAAAGTTAGAGCAACCGATACAGCTGGTAATACAAGTGCTGAGTCGATGGTCATGTGGACTGTTGATCTTAGCGCGCCAATCATGACAATCACCGCAAAGCCAAATGCGTTTTCAAATTCTAAAGTTGCCACCTTTTCTTTTGAAGGAAGTACTAGCGGGGTCGCGCTTCCAAGCTACGAATGTTCTCAAGATGGAGGTGCTTACGCAGCCTGCGCAAGTCCTAAAGTTTTAAATGCCTTATCAGAAGGTAATCACAGCTTCGCGGTTCGTGGAATTAATTCTGTCGGAACTAGAAGCGCTCCTATCACAGCGACGTGGGCAGTCGATACGATTGCCCCTTCAACTCCAGTGTTGTCTGCAAACGTTACCTCACCAACTCTTCAAACAACTGCAAGTATCTCATTTACTGCGACTGACTCAGGATCAATGGTTGCTTCATATCAATGTTCTTTAGATAGCGCAGTATTCGCAGCATGTATAAGCCCAAGCGCACTCGCCTCCTTAAGTGAAGGGGCGCACGTATTTCAAGTTCGTGCGATTGACTTCGCTGGAAATAATTCGGCAATCGGTTCATTCAATTGGACAGTTAATTTTATGCCAACTGTTTACGATGGCGTGGCACTTTACGCAGCTAACTGCGCTGGCTGCCATGGAGCTCTAGCTTCTTCTTCAAAAATTAACCGAACAGCGGCGCAGATTCAAGCATCTATCACTAACGTTGCATCAATGAACTTTTTAAGAACTCTTCAGCCAGGTGCGGTCGATGCAATTGCAAAGGCATTAGTGAAAACAAGTTCGGGATTAGCAAATCCATTTGCTTGTACTCCAGGAGATACTGGAGTTTCTGTTTTAAGACGTCTAACGAAGCGCGAGTACATAAATACGATTTTGGATTTATTTCAAGGGCAGTTATCTTATGCAGATATTTCAGTAACACTTGCGGATCTGCAACCTGAATTTACAAATAAGCTACCTTCGGTCAGAGTATTCGATTCAACTAATCCAAACTCCATGAGCCGACAGCTACTTGATGCGTATATTGATCTGAGCACTCGAGCAGCTGATGTTATCACTGCAAACCCGACTAAAATGAATGCGATCGGTGGGAGCTGTATCAGCGCTGCAACCGTTACAACTGATTGCGTATCAAGTTTTTTAGACAGTTTCGGAATGCGTGCGCTTCGTCGTCCATTAACTGCGACCGAAAAAACAACCTTCATGACTCTTTATAATAGCGGTACATCATCACCAGATAGAATGGCCCGCGTTGTACAAGCTCTCATTCTAGCTCCACAGTTTTTATATAAGATGGAAGACAATGGGACTTCAGTAAATGGCAGAGCTGATTTGTTTCAGCTTAACTCCTATGAAATCGCTTCTCGATTATCTTTTGGAATTATGGGTTCTATGCCCGATCAAGAATTATTCGAAGCAGCAAGACTTGGATCGCTTAACAATGCAACGGGACTTCAAACTCAAGTTGAGCGCTTGTTCACACTTTCAAAAGCTCGCGATGGCGTAAGAGCATTTTATTCTCAGTGGCTACGACTTGATTATCTACCAGATATTACTGTCAGTGCTGCAGAAGCAAATGGTTTAAATCTTGCGAATTTCAAAAATGAATCACGCCAAGAGGTTATTGATCTTATGGATCATTTAATCTGGACTCAAAGATCTAACTATAAAGATTTGATGACGACTTCACTTGCCATTCCCAAGGGTGCGAATATCGCAAGTGTTTACGGAATTGCTCCATCATCTGTCCCTGTGACTTTAGCAAGTCCTGCACGAAAAGGACTTTTAACTAGAGTCGGTATGCTTGCACTTGATTCGACTGGTAGATCAAATCCAATTAAGCGCGGCGTACATGCCCGGATCCACATGTTATGTGACCCCATGGGCGCACCTCCTGCGGATACTGTAAATGAAGAAACACCTTTTGATCCACTTGCAAGTACACGCGATCAGGTCGCTGCGAAAACCAGCGCTCCTCAGTGTATGGCTTGTCATAGTCGAATTAATCCAGCTGGTTTCGCATTTGAAAATTTCGATGGTTTAGGTCGCTACCGCTTAAATGAAACCGTTAGCTTCAACGGAACGGATAGAAATCATCCGATCAACTCGACTGTTTCACCAAATATCAACACGCTTAATGACTTACCCGTGAGTGGTGCAGCGGCTTTTCAAACGGCGATGGCCGAAAGTCCTGCAGGACAGGCATGTTTCGCTAAACAGTGGTTACAATATAATACAGGCCGAGATGCCATTGCCAGCGATGGTTGCGCTCTTTCAACAATGTACGATGCCGTTAATAAATCCGGCGGTTCGATGCTTGAAATGCTAAAAGCATACACAAAGGCGCCAGACTTTTTGTTAAAAAAATTAGGACCGCTAAATTAAGGGGACACAATGATCTATCATAGCAAGAGCCGAAGGCAGTTTTTAGTTGGAGCTGGGGGCACCCTGCTCGCAATTCCATTTCTAACAAGTCTTTTGCCAAAAGCTTATGCTGCCGGACCCGTACCTCTTCGCTTCGTTTGCTTAGGTCAAGATGAAGGACGATATGCTCCGCACTGGTATCCCAACGCAACTGAAGATGCTAAAGCAAGACCGGTCGCTGGCGTTCAAAACATGAGAGATATGCTCATGAGAGATATCGCTGGAAATATTTCTCCAATCCTAGGCGCACAATTCAACGGCGCAATTCGCGACAAATTAATGTTAATTAACGGTCTTGATGGCTTTTGGAGAAATCGCGGTCATGCTTCAAGTTCAATTTTAGCTGGAAATTTAGCTAACGGCGATAATGAGCCTCCTGAAAAGCGTGGACCCTCTATTGATTTTATACTAGCAAATAATCTGAAATCAAATCCTCTTGCAAATGATCCAAAATCTCATTTGAATTTTCGCGTGGGCGAAACGGAAATATCTTACAAATATAATGCCGCCACTAATCTTATGCAGCCAGCAGGATCTTATTTAAGTCCCTTAGCTGCCTTTAATTCTATTTTTGGTAACTCCACAACGACTCAAGCTCCAAATGATAGAAAGCTAAAGGTTGTAGATCAGGTATTGGAAAGTTATCGCAGAACTATTGCGAGTCCAAAATTAGCGAAAGCTGAAAAATTCCTTTTACAAGAACATATCGATACCTTAAACCAAGTTCAAACTTCTGTAGTTGCTGATCAACCTATCAGCTGCGTAAAGCCAACTGGAATGCAAAACGGTTTAGATGGATACTCTGATGCACCAGTCGCAGATATTAATCGCGTTCTAAGACAACAAATGGATCTTATGATTGCTGCGATCAAATGCAGCGCCGTCAACATCGGAACTATCACAATGAGTGGAGTTTTTGGCGACAACACCCGTTTTGGGCTTGTAAATGGAGTTAACTGCCCTGGCCAATGGCACTCTGAATATGCGCACGGAAATATGGCTTCAGATCAGATCTTGGCGATCACTCAGCATTTCGCAAGTCAGTTTTCTTATTTTATTAATCAATTAAATGTTCCAGAGCCTGGTACAACCGGCACTTACCTTGATAACTCTTTAGTCTTCTGGGGAAATGTCATGTCGGATGGTAAAAGCCATAATTACCGGGACATGCAATGCCTCATGGCGGGTGGTCTTGGTGGTAAAATTAGAACTGGTCGATATATCAATTATAAAAATGCCCAAGGCCATGGCCGCACTTATAATGCGCTCTTAGTCGCGCTACTTCAGGCGTTTGGCTTAACAGAAATTGATTATAAAGCAGGTAATATTGCAACAGGATTCGGGTGTGACACGATTTACGATGAGTATGTCAATGCTCCACAGCCTGTTGAAGCGTGGAGAAATGAACGCCGAAATCCTTCACCTGGAATTTTAGTTTAATTAAATTCGCTTAGTAACGAACTAAAGTATACTGCGTGGAAAACGGAGTCTGAGCGTTCAGAATCAATCGATTTAAGCCATCGAAATAGGCATACCAGCGACTTGGGTTTAAAGTTGTGCGGCAAATATTGTTACCAGCCGCAGTTTCATTTTGATCAAAACCTTGAATATTAATTTCATAACGATCGGTGAAATTATACGTTGAAAATGTTTCGACGTATGTTGAAAGCTGAACGCCATCGTTAAACTGGCAATTCATTTTAAGGCCAGCACGATTCGCACCGAAACCAATTTGCACATTGAAAGTCATCCCATTACCAAAGTTTGGGCGCTGTGATCGCCAGTTTCCAATGAGCTTATTTGCACTAACGTTAGGGTTCAGAATGAAATCTGAGGCCCAACCGAGTGTTGAAATGAATGTAAATACAAAAATCGCTACCACTTGATTGATTTTCATGAGGCCCCCGCTTAAAATCGACCTTATAAAATGCCGTCAGTGTGTGTCAACTGATCACCGCGGAGTACTTCAATGAATAAATTAGAACTCGTTATCGCTGGCAGAGAACGTGATCTCGGCGGCATTAGCGCCAGAAGAGTCCTCCCCTACACGACTCATCGCATGGTCGGACCTTTCATTTTTTTTTGATCACATGGGACCCGCACTTTTTCACCTTAATGAAGGTTTAGACGTTAGACCTCATCCCCACATTGGCTTAGCAACGGTGACTTATCTTTTCGAAGGCAAAATTCACCACCGAGACAGTTTGGGATCTAATCAATTAATAGAACCTGGTGCGATTAATTGGATGACGGCAGGTAATGGAATTGTTTACTCCGAAAGAACGCCAAATGAGTTACGGGAAACAGGGAGCAACATGAGTGGCATTCAATGCTGGGTGGCGCTTCCAACTGAACACGAAGACACAGAACCCACATTTACACATCATCCAGCCTCTACGATTCCAAAATTTGCAGTAGATGGTGTCGAGTTCAAACTCTTAGTCGGCACAGCTTATGGAAAAACAAGTCCTGTAAAAACTTTTTCGGAACTTTTCTACCTTGAAGCGATCATTCCTAAAGGAAAAACGTTTTCTTTCCCAACCAATGGTCAACAGTCAGCTGCCTATTTAATCGAAGGAAATTTGCTAATTGACGAGCAAAAAATTGAACCGTTCACCATGGCAGTCGCCCAAAATGGAGAAGATCTCTATTTCGAAGCAACTGAAAAATCGAAAGTTATTCTGTTAGGAGGAATGCCAGTTGGAGAACGCTTTATCTATTGGAATTTTGTTTCTAGCTCGAAAGACAAAATTGAACTCGCAAAAGTTCAGTGGAACAAAGGTCACGGCCCCGGGACAGAAAAATTCAAAAAAATCCCAGGGGACGACCAAGAGTTCATACCCCTTCCTGCAGAGCCTGGCAGCTCCAAAGGAACCATCATGTGAGGATTAAAGGCTAGGAAGTCTTGTACCCTTATATTTTATAGACAACAGCTGTCGTAAAAATCGACACAAATTTTTTTCAAAGTTATTTTTATGTTTTCCTCTTGGGCTCAAACCAGAGGCTCTTGGACGAATCACACCAAATGAGAATTTTTCTACCAGCTAAATCAGTGGAAGTTTTAAACTAAATTCCGTATAACCCAGTCGGCCGTCTAACAAACAGGAGATGT